>DASRGC010000051.1:0-15369 GCA_035651235.1 Acidobacteriaceae bacterium | reverse complement strand
GACAGGCAGGATGCGGCGCATATTCATTGCGCGACAATTGCTCCGGGCAATAGGTATGTGCTGGCTTGCGACCTGGGCGATGATGTGATTCTCGTGTTCCCGATTGGCCCGGGCGCGGGCGATTATGTGCGCGTGCCGATTCGGGTGAAGGCGCGGGCGGGGTCAGGGCCGCGGCATGTAGCGTTTCATCCGAATGGGAATTTTGTTTATTGCATTCATGAGCTGGATTGCACGATCGATCTGTACGACTGGCGGGTTGAGAGTGGCCAGCCGGTGATGAAGCTGCGCGAGAACAGTGTGGTGTCGACGCTGGACAAGGGCGTGAGCACGAAGGGCGAGACGGCGTGCGAGGTTGTGATCAGCGATGATGGAAGGTTTTTGTACTCGTGCACGCGGGGCGAGGGGTCGAACACGATCAGGGTTTGGCGGATTGATGAGAGCGGATACCTGACGGAGATGCAGCGGCTGAGCTCGGGTGGGAGCGTGCCGAGGTATATCGCGTTTGATCCGTCGAAGAGGTGGCTGGTGTGCTGCAACCAGGGAGCGCCGGGGAGTGTGACGGTGTTCTCGCATGATGCGGCGACGGGGAGATTGGGTGTGCGGCCGAAGACGTTTGCGGCGCCGACACCGATGTTTGCGTTGTGGGTGTGAGTCTTGAGGGTAGAGATTAGACAGTAGACAGCAGAGAAAAAGCGGAGCCCGGCGGGGCTCCGTTCAGTTTTGATTGACGAGTTTTGGAGTCGCGAATTTAGCTCGGCTTGAGGGATTTGTTGTCGAGGACGAAGCGATATTTGACGTCGTTGCGCAGGACGCGGTCGTAGGCTTCGTTGATGCGGTCGTAGTTGACGAGTTCGATGTCGGCGGCGATGTTGTGGTCGGCGCAGAAGTCGAGCATCTCCTGGGTCTCTTTCATGCCGCCGATGGCGGAGCCGGCGAGCGATCGGCGGTTGGCGACGAGCGAGAACGGCTGTACGGAGATGGGTTTGTCGGGGAGGCCGACGAGACAGAGTGTGGCGTTGAGCTTGAGAAGAGCGAGGTAGGCGTCCATGTCGTGCGGGGCGGAGACGCAGTCGAGGATGAAGTCGAAGCTGCCAGCGTGCTTCTGCATGGCGGCGGGATCTTTGCTGAGGACGACTTCGTCGGCGCCGAGTTTTTTGGCGTCTGCGATTTTGGATTCCGAGGTGGTGAACTGGACGACGTAGGCGCCGAAGGCGTGCGCGAATTTCAGCGCGAGATGGCCTAGGCCGCCGAGGCCGATGACGCCGACTTTTTTGTTGGGGCCGACGCCCCAGTGGCGGAGAGGCGAATAGGTGGTGATGCCGGCGCAGAGCAGTGGGGCGGTGGCTGGCAGGTCGATGCCGGGCTTGAGGGCGTGGACGAAGTGCTCGGGCGTGACGATGGTGTCGGAGTAGCCGCCGTAGGTGCGGGAGCCGTCGCGCAGGGTGGCGTTGTAGGTGTCGCGGGCACCGCCGTCGGAGCAGTAGACTTCGAGGTCGGCGCGACAGTTGGTGCAGTGCGTGCAGCTCTCGACGATGACGCCGACGGCGGCGAGGTCGCCGGGCTTGAAACGAGTGACAGAGGAGCCGACGGCGGTGACGCGGCCGATGATCTCGTGGCCGGGGACCATGGGGAAGAGTTTGTTGCCCCAGTCGCCGCGGACCTGGTGGATGTCGGAGTGGCAGATGCCGCAGTAGTCGATGGAGAGGACGACGTCGTCGGGGTTGGGGTCGCGGCGATCGAAGGACCACGGGGCCAGTGGCGCGGATTGGGAGGCAGCGGCGTAGCCGAAGGATTGCATTGGGGACTCCTGATTTCTCTCTGGCATTGGATGCGCGAGTGGTCGCAGCCTAACGCGCTACTCGTTGTAGTGGAGGAGCGAGAAGACGTCGTAGTTGGGGAAGCGGTTGCGGCCGCGGAGGAAGTCGAGCTCGATGGCGACGCCGAGGGAGGCGACTTCGCCGCCGAGTTTTTCGACGAGTTCGACGGAGGCCTGCATGGTGCCGCCGGTGGCGAGCAGGTCGTCGACGACGATGACGCGCTGGCCGGGACGGATGGCGTCCTTGTGGATCTGGAGGGAGTCGGAGCCGTACTCGAGGTCGTACTTGACGGTTTCGGTGGCGGCGGGGAGTTTGCCGGGCTTGCGGATGGGGACGAAGCCGGCGTTGAGGCGGTAGGCGAGCGCGGGGCCGAAGATGAAGCCGCGGGCTTCGATGCCGAGGACGACATCGATGTCCTTGCCGATGTAGTACTGCGCGAAGGCGTCGATGAGCTGCGCGAAGCCGGTGCGGTCCTTGAGGACGGTGGTGATGTCGTAGAAGAGGATGCCGGGGCGGGGGAAGTCAGGGACGGCGCGGATGAGGGATTTGAGGGGCTCGCAGTTGATTTGTTTTTCGGGCATTTTCTTTCAGGGGGTAGAGGGTAAGGGGTAGAGGGTAGAGGGCAAGCGAAGCGGTTACCAGGCGCCCTGGATTTCGAAGTCTTTGAGGTTGGCGGCTTCGGAGTCGTCGAGCTCGTGTTCGATGACGTGATCGACGCGGCTGCCGCGGGAGCCTTTTTTGAGCTCGGCGCGGAGGTCGGCGAGGTCCTCGGGGTCGCCGGCAGCGACGACTTCGACGGAGCCGTCGTCGGTGTTGCGGACCCAGCCGCGGAGGTTGAGCTCGGCGGCTTCGCGGTGGACGAACCAGCGGAAGCCGACGCCCTGGACGCGGCCACGGATGAGGAAGTGAAGGACCATGAGACAGAGGTCAGTGTCTCGCATGCGTGGGTGCGAGGCAAGGTGATGGGTGAATTGAGGAGCGGCACGTGACCGTCCTGTGCATCTGACCAAGAGGAGCCTAAGCCGGCAACCGGATTTTGGAGGATTTTGATGAACGCACGTTTAACCATGTTCCTCAGGGCAGTTGTGATCGGGTCTTTTGTGGTGGCCTTTACCGCAGTCGCGCAGACTGAGCCGCAGCAGCGGCAGGACGACCACCAGGCCAGCGGACAGCAGCGGCAGGCCGACCAGAATGGCGGCCGGAACGGCCAGCAACAGTACCGGCCGCAGCAGCAAAGCGGACAGCAGAATGGCCAGGGGCAGCAGCAGTACCAGCAGCGGAACGGACAGCAGCCCCAGTACCAGCACCAGCAACCCCAGCAGCAGCAACAGCAGCAACAGTCGCCGCAGCAGTACCAGCAGCGTGGGCAGCAGAGCGGACAACAGTATCAGCAGCGTGGACAGCAGAACGGACAGCAGTACCAGCAGCGCGATCAGCAGAGCGGACAGCAGTATCAGCAGCGTGGCGATCAGCGGAATGGGCAGCAGTATCAGCAACGCGATCAGCAGTACCAGCAGCGCGATCAGCGGAGTGGGCAACAGTATCAGCAGCGCGATCAGCAGTATCAGCAGCGTGGCGATCAGCACTCCGGGCAGCAGTATCAGCAGCGCGATCAGCAGTATCAGCAGCGGGGCGACCAGCGGTACACGCGTGACAACAACCGGGGCGGAGAGCAGTACGGGCGCGGCGAACGTCCGCAGCACTGGGGGCGGCCACCGGAGAACCGGCCAAGGTTTGAGTTCCGGTCGAATGATCGCGACGTTCTGCGGCGTTACTACGGCAGCCGGCTTGGCGCGATCGACCGTGCACACCGTCCGGTGTTCCGGATTGGGGGCTATCTTCCGTTCGAAGACCTCGCCTTCATGTCTCCTGTTCCTCCCGACGCATGGGGAAGTCTGCCGCCGATTCCGTATGGGTACGCCGCGGGATATTGGAACGGATACGTAGTGGTGTATGACCCAGAGACGGGGTACATTCTTTACGTGACGGATCTGCTCTAAAACAGCTTGTAAAAGCAGAAAGCCCCTGCGATTTGCAGGGGCTTTTGTTTTGGCTCGTCCGAGAGTCAGGCGCGGGACATGTAGGCGCCTTCGGCGGTGTCGACGCGGATTTTTTCGCCTTCGTTGATGAAGGGTGGGACCTGGACGACGAGGCCGGTTTCGGTGGTGGCGGGCTTGGTGACGGAGCTGGCGGTGGCGGACTTGATGCCGGGCTCGGTCTCGACGACGGTCATCTCGACGACGGTGGGGAGCTCGATGCCGACGGCTTTGCCATCGTGGAAGGAGACGGAGATGAGCAGGTTGGGCGTGAGGTACTCGACGGCGTCGCCGAGGGTATCGCGCTTGAGGTGGGTCTGCTCGAAGGTCTCCTGGTCCATGAAGTAGTAGTCGTCGCCGTCGTTGTAGAGGTACTCCATTTTGACTTCGTCGACGATGACGCGATCGATGGGGTCGGGGGAGCGGAAGCGCTCGACGTACATGGCGCCGGTGCGGATGTTGCGCAGCTTGGCCTGGATGAAGGCGCGCAGATTGCCCGGGGTGCGGTGCTCGACCGAGAAGACGAGGTGGAGGTCGTCTTTGAACTTGATGATCATGCCGGGGCGCATCTGCGTGGCGGGAATCGCCATAAAAGGAACTCCTGAAGTGTGTGTGGATTAGAGCATTTCTCCTGATACTGCGGCTCTGGACAGATCTGCGAGTGCCGTTTTCGTTGCCGGAAAACGGCGCAAACTGTTCTGGCTCCGAGTTACACCTTCAGGAGAAATGCTCCAGGCGGCGCGAGGAGGCGCGGCCCTGCAGAGTTCATTGTAAATGAGCGAGCCAGCCAGTCAGCGGAATAGCGAGTCAGAGAGTCAGGGCGGCTAGACGGTGAGGGGTTCGGTGGGACTGGGGCGGCGCTCGGGCGAGAGGACGTCTTTGAGGCGGATGAACCAGCGCTCGAAGCTGTACCAGCTGACGGTGGCGATGGCGAAGGTGAAGACAACCGCGAGGCCGGCGCGAGTGAGCATGGGTTGCGCGGGGAAGTGTCGGTAGGTCCAGGCGAAGACGAAGGGGTGGAAGACGTAGAGGCCGTAGCTGATGCGGCCAATGTAGCGGAGCCAGCGCACGCTGAGGAGCCTGGTGGCGCGAGAGGCGGGGCGCGCGAGCAGCCATCCCATCAGGCAGGTGTAGACGGCGGTGATGAGCGTGTACTTGATGGCCTCGAAGGCAGGGTTCTGAGAGTCGCGGAAGAAGTGGCCGAGGATGGCGGCGGCGATTACGGAGAGGGCCGCGATAGCGAGCATGAGACGGGCCCACCGAGTGAGGGGCTCGCGGGCGTTAAGTGTGGCGAGGACGGCGCCGGCGGCGAGGCCGTCGAGCCGGGTGAAGGTGAGGACGAAGACGTTGTGATGGTGGGCGACAAGGACGAAGCGGAGCACCGCGGCGAAGACGATGGTCGCGGTGAGGATGGGCAGCAGGCGCTTGCGGGGCACGAAGAGCACGAGGAAAGGCCAGACGAGGTAGAACTGCTCCTCGACGGCGAGGGACCAGAAGTGCATGGGGCCGGAGGAGAACCTGCCGAAAGAGATCCAGAAGTTCTGCAGGTAGACCCAGAAGAACCAGGAGGGTTTGCCGATGAACATCCAGACCAGGACCAAGGTCAGGTAATAAAGCGGAAAGATGCGAAGGACGCGGCGGGTGTAAAAGGTGCGGACCTCCGACCAGTCGCGCGGAGCGGACTTGAGCAGGATGGAGGTGATGAGGAAGCCGGAGAGAACGAAGAAGAGATCGACGCCGGTTTGACCGACGCCGAGGGAGAAGCGAAGCGGGAGGCCTTCCTGCTGGGCGTGAAAGAGCATCACCAGCAGGGCGGCGATGGCTCGAACGCCGTCAAGCTCGGGGTAGTACCGGTGCTGCCTGCGCATCGGTGTGGCCTGGGACATTGGTCAGACCCAGTATATCGGGGGTGGGCCACGAGGGTTGATCAGGAGTTGTGGGGATGGAAGAGCTTATGGAAGAAGTGGCCGATGGCGTGAGCGAGGTCGTGGACGCCGGGCGGCGTGGGCGGCGGCGTGGATGAGGTTGAGGCGCCGGTGCCGGTGGGCGAGCCGGTGGTCGAGCCGGGGGTGGCGGTTTGGGCTGGGGGCTCGACGGTGCTAGGCGGCACCGCGTGGGGGTGCGCGGCGTCATAGCTGAGGACGGTCGAGACCTGGGTTTGAGCCTCGCCGGCGGGTTCGGGTTCGTGCGACGGGGATGGGGTCGGCGCGAGGCCTTCGCTGGCGGCGGCTGGAAAGGGGTGTTGGGCGGCTGCGGCGGCGGGTGTGGTGGGCTGGCCGGGATTTGCGTTGGGCGTGGAGGCCACTTGCTGGACCGGTGGCGGTGCGGGTGGGCAGCCGCAGGGCGAGCGCTCGTTGTCGACAACCTCGCGGAGGCTGCCGTGCTCGAAGAGGACGTGCTGGCCGGGGATGAGGCGGTAGCTGGCGCCGGAGAATGGGTCGGCGAGGGTGAGGACGGGCGCGGTGGCGCCGGCGTTGTCGACGCAGGTGTCGCCGTTGGGCGTGACGCGGAGACGGAGATCGAAGTGGCCGGGGTGCTCGAGGGTGAAGCGGATGTCAGGAGTGAGGATGACGTCCTGCGGGGAGGAGTCGGTGTGGAGTTCGATGGCGCCGCGGTCGAGGCCGAAGAGGAGAGAGTTTTCAGTGCCGGAGTGGAGGAGGTGGAACTGGCTGGTGGCGCAGACGAGGAGATTCCCGCCACGGGCAAGAGCGACATCGGCGGAGTGGTCGTATGCGGTGATGCTGGCATTGGTGAGCAGGCGCGCGGTATCGCCGTGGACTTCGAGGCCGCCGGTGACGAGAGCGTCGCGGGTGGGGACGCTGCCCATGGAAGCGGGGGCGGGCTGCTGGGCTGCGGCAGTTGCGACTGCGAACATCAGCGCGAAAATGAGACTCCGCTGCATCATCGATAGGCTATCTCACCGCGTCAGCGGAAAAGCTGCTTGTGAAATACCGGCCCTTGCAGCTCCCCTACACGGTAAAGGTGAAGCGGCGGATAGATCCCGAGGAACTTCTCGAAGTATCCGAAAAATTCGTTGTCCTCGATCGAGCCGTAGCGCTTCCCGAACTCTTCAACGAACGTCTTCGCTCCGGGAACTCGCAGAAATTCGATCGAAAAATTGACGCCGGCCTCGCCGCTTCGATGCCAAGTGCCATCAGCAGTCGAAGTTCGACCATCTATTGTGACCTGTTGATGAAAAGTCTGGTCGGACTTGAGAACTAGTTTCGACGTAACGCCATCTCCGCGAAAAGCGTACGTGCCGGCAAGTGCGCTGTAATCGTAGTTCGATGCGACGTACCACCAGCCCCAGAAGGCGAACAGAGCAACGAAGAACGACAACGAGGCTATGCGCGCTTTCCGCTCCACCTGTCGCCGATCGGTTCTCATCGATGGGGATTCTACTGCTTGAGGAAGTTGGCGATGAGGCGCTTGCCTTGGTCGGTGAGGACGGACTCGGGGTGGAACTGGACGCCTTCGATGGGCAGCGTTTTGTGGCGTAGGCCCATGACGGTGCCTGGGTCTGGAGCGCCAGTGCCCGAGGCGACGCGAGCGGAGACTTCGAGCGAGTCGGGGATGGAGTCTTCGCGGACGATGAGCGAGTGGTAGCGCGTGCAGGTCATGGGCTGCGGGAGGTCGCGGAAGACGCTGCGATTATCGTGCTCGATGGCGGAGGTTTTGCCGTGCATGAGCTGCGGGGCGCGGACGACCTCGGCACCGAAGGCTGCGCCGATGGCCTGGTGGCCAAGGCAGACGCCGAGTGTGGGGATTTGTTCGGCGGCGGGGAGTTGTGCCAGGCGCTGGATGAGCGGGATGAGGATGCCGGCTTCGTGTGGCGTGCAGGGGCCGGGCGAGAGCAGGATGCGCGAGGGGCGAAGGGCGATGATGTCGTCGGGCGTGAGCTCGTCGTTGCGTTTTACGATTATCTCCTCTGCTTTTTCACCTTGGCCGCAGGCGCTTAGCTCGCCGATGTACTGGACGAGGTTGTAGGTGAAGGAGTCGTAGTTGTCGAGGACGAAGACCATCGCTGGTTTGATTTTACGCGGCGGTCGCGTATTGCTGTTCAGGTGGTGACTGGGCGATAGCCGCTGTTCCAGCGGGTCTCGGTCTGGCGCAGAGGGACTGCGAGGAGGGCGTAGTAGTCGTCGGTGAGGAGGCCTTCGTAACCTTCGTTGGTGCCGTCCCAGCGTCGCCAGTCGGGGGAGCGGCCTTTGGCGTCTTTGCCTTCGAAGCCGCAGTCGCCGTAGGTCTTGAGCATGGGGAAGAGGATTTTGTCGGCTTCTTCTTTGCGGCCGAGGTCGTAGAGTGCGGCGAGGGTGAAGAACGCGTATGCTCCGGTGGCGCCGGCGTTTTCGTAGTTCTGGAAGCCATCGGAGTTGTCGGGTTTCACGCCGCCGCCGTAGCGGCCGTCCTGCGTGCGGTGCACGTAGTCCTTGAGCGCGACGGTGACGAGGTTGCCGGGCAGGCCCATGCTGAACTTGTCGTAGCCAACCTCTTCCATCTTGGCGAGGAGCTTGTCCATGATGGCGTTGGCCTGTGGCTTTTCGACGAGACCGTAGTGAATGGCGATGCCGTTAACCCAAAGGAAGTAGTAGTCGTGGAGCTCGCCGTCCTGGCTGCGCCAGCCGCCGAGGACGCCAGTGGCGGGATCGAAGAAGGTCTCGTAGAACACGCTGCGCAGCTTTTCGGCGGCCTTGGAATAGCGCGTGGCGTCGGCGGAGTTGCCGGCTTTGTGAGCAAGCATGATCATGTCGTGCAGAGCGCGGTAGGTAAGCGCGTTGGCGTAAGCGTCTTCGTAGCCGAAACCGATGGTGTCCCACCAGTTGGAGGGGCGGAGTTTAGGGAACCCCATCGGGCCCCAGGAGTTCGAGTTTCCGCTGAGGCCGTATTTGATGAGGCCGTTGCCGGTGATGTCGGTGGCGAGAAGAGATTCCATCCAGTCGCGAATGCCGTGGTAGTTGGCGGTGAGCCACGCGTCGTTCTTCCCTGCCCGCACGCAGTTTGCGGCGGCGATGATCATCGCGGGATAAGTATCGGAGCAGACGCTGGGGCGATCAGAAATTGCGGGCATGCCGTAGGCCCAGCCGCCGGCGAGCATACGGTCGAGCGTCTGGCGGACGACGTCGAGCGCGGTCAGGCCTTCGGCGAGTGGCGGCGTGAGTGCCGCGATGTCGGCGAATTCGTAGTAGCAGAAGGCGCAGCTGTCGCTGGCGGTGTTGTTGGAGAGCGCCTGCAACTCGGGGTTGAGCTGAAGGGCGTCGAGCCAGTTGCGACGGAAGGCGTCGAAGCGTTCGTCTTCGATGCCGGGCAGAGCGGGATAGATGGCGGTGACGTCGAGGGTGTAGGCGATGCGCTTGTGCTCGAAGGTGGCGCCGGGCAGCGTGAGGGTTGCGGTCTGCTGCGGGCGGTTGGAGACGTAGGTGAGTGCGAAGTCGGGCGCGGTGGAGGTGACGCGCATGGAACCCTGGCCGGGAAAGTGCATGAGCGCGGGTGTGGCGAGCAGGCCGTCGTGCTGGAAGAGGCCGAGGACGGTGCTGTGCACGGAGTTGAGATTGAAGCGGAAGGTGAAGCGCGTGGGCTGGTACTCCGGCGACCACTGCGAGGTGAGTGTGATGCGATTGGGAGAGAGTTCGATGGTCCAGGCGGGAGTGGCGGTGGGGCCGGCTTGATCGACGCGGTACTCGATGCGACGTGTGCTGCCGGTGGTGGAGACTGACGACTGATAGCCGCCGCCGTTGACTTTCGAGACGATGTTGGCGCCGCGCCTTCCCTTCCCCAGGCCATCGATGTTGAGGCTTACGAACTCGGGTGCGTTTGCCAGGAGCTGCGCATCGAAGCTTTGCGAGGCGAACTGGATCGTGTCTGGTGCGATGGTTTGTGCGATGAGCCGGCGTGTGCTGGCGACGGAGACCGCGAGGGCGCCGGCTGCTTTGAGAAACTCTCTGCGTTGAACCAATCTCACTTCCTTTTTGGGTGTGCTGCGATTCGGTTTTATTCGGTGCGCTTGACGAGGAAGACAGTCTTATCGTCGATGAGGGCTTCGTCGCCGTTCTGGCGGAGAAGGTCGTCCTGCTCGATGGCGTAGTCCATGAGCGCGTTGCAGACGTCGCGCGCGGATTCGTGCTGGTGTTCGCGAAGGATGGATTCGAGCTGCTCACGAGCGTGCTCGTCGCTGCCGTCGTAGAGCCCGTCGGTGTAGAGGACGAGCATGTCGCCGGGGTTTTTCAGTGTGATCTCGGCGACGTCGGAAGAGGTGAACTGGCGCTTGCGGAGAGCGAGTGAGAAGTATTTGCGGCGATCGGGGTGGTCAGCCGGCAGTTGCAGGCCGAGCGCGAGGAACTGCGCCATCTGGTCTTCGTTGAGCCTGAGGAGCGTCGAGGTCTCTGCGGAGAAGACGAGCGGCGGAGGATGGCCGAAGTTGGCGAACCTGAAAGAGCCGTCCGGATGAACCTCGCCGTAGAGGAGTGTCGCGACCTCGCGGGAGTGTTCTTTCTCGCTCATGCCGAGCGCGTTGCGCGCGGAGACGGAGAGTGCGAGGCGGAGGTTGAGTTTTTCGAAGAGCTCCGGGGTGGTTTTGCCGTACTGGTCGAGCTCGTCAAGCAGGAGCGCGTGGAAGGTGTCGTGAACGGTGGAGGCGATTTTGGCGGAGATGATGCCGTGGCCCTGCGCGTCGACGATGAGGATGCCGGCGGTGGAGTAGAGCTCAGGGAGGTCTTGCGCAACGCGCAACTGTTCGGAGCTTTTGGCGAAGCGGTACGCGGCTTCCATGTCCGGCCGGTAGCCGTCGGTGCCCTTCAGCCAATGGATGTGATCGTCGACAGAGTTGCGCGGTGGCACGCCGGAAGGAAGTGGGTCGAGATACTCCTGAGCAAGGCGCTCGGCGTGCTTGATGCGTGCGTCAAGATCGTAACGCTGCTGGAAGTTGATGTACTCGAAGAGGTCGCCGCCGACGGTGCTGGCGGGGATGGAGTTGCCGTACATCTCGATGCCGGGAATCTGCGGGATGGCGCCTTCAACGGGTGTGAGGCGCTGGCGCAGGTACTGGTCGATCGTCGGAGCTGCGGGTCTCTTCGCCATGCGTTTCGCGCGGGTGGATCTAGATTCTGATTAGATTAACTCACGAGTGTACGCTGCGAGGAGGAACATGGTTTCGATTCAGTTGGAGTATCAGGGCGATCTGCACTGCAAGACAGTGCACGGGCCGTCCGGGACAGAGCTGTTTACCGATGCGCCGAAGGACAACCAGGGACGGGGTGAGAGCTTTTCGCCGACGGATTTGTGCGCGACCGCGCTGGGCAGTTGCATGCTGACGACGATGGGCATCGCGGCGCGGACGTTGAATCTGGACATGAAGGGCGCGACGGCGGTGGTTGAGAAAGAGATGACGAGCTCGGGGCCGAGGAAGATTCAGCGGCTGACGGTGAGGATTCGTATGCCGAAGGCGCTCGGCGAAGAAGATCAGTTGAAGCTGGAGCGCGCGGCGCATACGTGTCCGGTGGCGAGGAGTCTGCATCCGGAGGTGGAGCAGGTCGTGGAGTTTGGCTGGCCTGCGTGATCCTCACACTCGACGCCTCAGAACGAGACGTGGGGCACGCCTACTGTGCTTAATTAGGCGCGGCACCCTTTTCAGTTTTTTTTAGGACGATGTTTACGCCATCGCATTTTATGGCTTGAAATAGCGGCTCTTCCTTGCCGCTGTAGTCCAACTCTAGATCGGTGGAGGAAAGCCACTTCATCTGAAGCACTGTTTCTTGCTGCGGAACTCTCGGTACATCTGGCAGCGTTAGGATTCCTACTGGCTTCTGCGATCCTTCGGTCCAGTTCAGGTCAACTGTGGTTTGGCCGCCGTCTGTTCCGGGACCGGTATAAATGTCCGAGCGAGCATAGGCAACATGCTTCCCGTCCGGGGATTTGAGTTCAAGAGACCAGACCTTGCTGTTGTAGTTGCAGGAGGAGATCAGCATCGTTGACAGCAAGAATGTGACCGCATAGCCGCACCCTCTCGCAGCCGTCTCTATCGGATCCTGCATCTTGTGATCACCTTCGGTTCTGCAAACTCGCTGAGAGTCTACTCCTTATCCCCGCCGCTGTTGAGCTTGGGCATGTCGTTGCCCTTGGGCAGCGTGATGAGGCCGCTGTCGGCGTAGGTGAGGAGTTTGGCGCGGGTGTCGGTGATGTCGAGGTTGCGCATGGTGAGCTGGCCGATGCGGTCGCGGGGCGAGAAGGCGGAGTCGGTTTTTTCCATCGAGAGGCGCTCAGGGTGGAAGGTGAGGTTGTCGCTGGTGGTGTTGAGGATGGAGTAGTCGTTGCCGCGGCGGAGTTCGAGGGTGACCTCGCCGGTGATGGGCTTGGCGACCCAGCGTTGCGCGGATTCGCGCAGCATGATGGCCTGCGGGTCGAACCAGCGGCCCTGATAGAGCAGGCGGCCGAGTTTGCGGCCGTTTTCGCGGTACTGCTCGATGGTGTCCTCGTTGTGGATGCCGGTGATGAGGCGCTCGTAGGCGGCGAAGAGTAGAGCGAGGCCGGGCGCTTCGTAGATGCCGCGCGATTTTGCTTCGATGATGCGGTTCTCGATCTGGTCGGACATGCCGAGGCCGTGACGGCCGCCGATGCGATTGGCTTCGAGCATCAACTCGACGGGGTCTGAGAGTTGCTTGCCGTTGAGGGCTACGGGCCAGCCTTCTTCGAAGCGAACGGTGACCTCTTCGGGCTTGATGGCTACGTCGTCGCGCCAGAAGGCGACGCCCATGATGGGCGCGACGATCTTCATGGATGTGGAGAGGTGCTCGAGGTCTTTCGCTTCGTGTGTGGCGCCGAGGATATTGGAGTCGGTGGAGTAGGCCTTCTCGGCGGACATCTTGTAGGCGAAGCCGGCCTTCTGCATGAAGGCAGACATTTCGGCGCGGCCGCCGAGCTCGTCGATGAAGGCGGAGTCGAGCCAGGGCTTGTAGATTTTGAGGCCGGGATTGACGAGCAGGCCGTAGCGGTAGAAGCGCTCGATGTCGTTGCCTTTGAAGGTTGAGCCGTCGCCCCAGATATTGACGTCGTCCTGCTGCATGGCAGTGACGAGCATGGTTCCTGTGACAGCGCGGCCGATAGGTGTGGTGTTGAAGTACGTCACGCCCGCAGTGGAGATGTGGAATGCGCCGGACTGCAGCGCGGCGATGCCTTCTCTGACCAACTGCGCGCGACAGTCGATGAGGCGCGCATTCTCGGCACCGTATTCCAAGGCTTTGCGCGGGATGGCGTCGTAATCCTCTTCGTCGGGCTGGCCGAGGTTCGCTGTATAGGCGTAAGGGTGCGCGCCGTGAGACTTCATCCAATGAAGAGCGGCTGAGGTGTCAAGGCCGCCGGAGAAGGCGATGCCGACCTTCTGGCCGACGGGCAGGTGTTCAAGAATGACAGACATGAATTAAGGAAATCCTCTGGACTCAGCAGATAGCTGAGCGCATTTCTTCATTTTACGTGGTTTGCGCTGAGGTTCTTCGAATCCTGCTCGATTGAAAGGGATTTGCTGATATCACAAAATTTTCTTTTTCTTCTGCTACCACTTTTGGTGCCTTTTCGAGATTGGTACGTCCAACCGAAAGCTTCGCCGCGGCTGCGATCAGCCGGGCGAGGCGGACGATCACGAAGAAACGGGATTCCGGAGGCCGCTGGCCCGTAAATAAAGGAGTGAATTCATGAAGATTCAGCGTGGAATCAGAACTACCGGCTTGGCGATGTCTTTAGCCATGTTCGCGTCGATGGGTGTTGCAGCCAATGCTCAGGACGCGGGAACAGCACCCAGTGTTCCGCAAACTACTGCACAAGGTGCACCGAGCGGACAGCATGCGGTTGTCGAGGGTCTCATCATCGGACGGGACGGCTCCACGATGCTGGTGAGAACGCCGGACAGCCCGCGCGTCACGGTGCTTCTGCAGAACAACACGAAGGCGACCGAGAAGGGCGGTTTCCTGGGATGGAGCCACAAGGACCTGGCGGTTACGCAGCTTGTACCTGGCCTGCAGGTGAAGGTTGACGGAACCTATGATCCGGATCACCAGTTGGTTGCGAACAAGGTTGAGTTCTCGCGCGGCTCCTACAACACGGCGAGGCAGATTGATGCCGGCCTGAATCCCACCAACGAGAAGGTTGCGGCGCAGCAGGACCAACTCCGCAGCGATCGCCGGGACATCGAGCAGGGTCAGGCTGAGCTCGCGTCAGCGCGGACTGACATCGACGCGACCAAGCAGGGACTCGCAGCGAACGTGCAGGCCACGACGCAGAACACTAGCGCGATTGGACAGACGAACACCCGCATCGGAACGCTGGATCAGTATGCGACGAAGGGAACGTACACGGTTCAGTTTGCGAATGGACGGGCTGCGGTCAAGCCGAAGTACAAGGAAGAGCTGACGGACTTCGTGAAGCAGGCTGCGAATACTCCGGGCGCGATGATCGAGGTGCAGGGCTACGCGTCGAAGGTTGGCAACCCGGCTTTGAACCAGCGGCTGAGCAGCGAGCGTGCTGACAATGTGCTCACCATCATCCAGCAGGCGGGCGTTCCTCTGACGCGGATCCTGGCGCCTGCGGCGATGGGAACCACGGAGCAGGTTGCGAGCAACCACACGCGCAGTGGACAGGCGCAGAACCGCCGCGTGGTCGTGACGATCGTCGTGAACCAGGGTATCAGCGGCGGCGACCAGAGTGGCTCGACCGCAGCGCCCAGCAACCCGACGGGGAGCATGTAACCGATAGCAGTACCCTGTTTTGGCAAAAACATGCCGGCCTCTTCGGAGGCCGGCATTGTCTTTGTACGTGGCTCACTGCTTGTCATAAACGGCGGTGTCCCTTTCGTTCGGTTTGGCCGGATCCCAACTCACTTCCGTGTAGGACTTCCCACCGGGGTTCATCGTGTCCTCGGAATGCCCGACATGCTTGCCGCCGGCGGACACTTCACTGACCAGCTTGTCAGGCCCTTCCAGTTTTTCGCTGATCATCAGGCCGCTGGGAATGTCGGGACCGTGCACGGCCGCCGGAGTTCCATCGAGCTTGCCGTCCCAAGTCGCATGCTCTTCGGGCACTTCGACGTGCATGGAGTTTCCGTTCACCGCTATCACAAACGTCTCAGTACGATTGCTGGAGGTCGAGGTTGACTTCCAAGTGCCCGCGAATCCAGTCCCCGGGCCCACGCGAGTGTAGGTGGTCTTGCTGATGATCGTACCGCCGGCAGCGAGCGTGGAGGTGCTGGTGCTGGTGTACGTTTTGCCGCTGGCATCCAACTGGCGCTTGGTGGTCTGGACGGTCTTGCCGTTCTGCTTGTAAACAGAGTCGAGGGTGGTCGGAGTCTCTTTGCAGCTCACAGTCTCGCCACCGAAGATGGGGTAGTCTTTCCCATCACAGGCATAGTCAAACTGAAAGCTGCCTTCGTTCATGTGATATTTATTCCCGGATTTTGTGAGGGTGTAGGTGTCACCGGTCATGTGGCTCTTGGCCTGGTTGAGCTTCCATGTGCCGTTCCATGGGCTTTGGGCGAG
>DASRGC010000050.1:0-64394 GCA_035651235.1 Acidobacteriaceae bacterium | reverse complement strand
CCTCCGCCGCCGGTTGGCTGCACGAACTCAAGCTCGACGGCTACCGCATTCAGGCCCGCAAATCCGGCGGCCGCGTCCAGCTCCTCACCCGCAAAGGCCTCGACTGGACCCACCGCATGCGCGCCGTCGCCGACGCCCTCGCCGCCCTCCCGGCCGACAAACTCACTCTCGACGGCGAAGTCGTCGTGCTCGACGACCACGGCATCTCCTCCTTCGCCAACCTCCAGGCCTCCTTCAACGACGGCGAGCGCTTCCCCCTCACCTACTTCGTCTTCGACCTCCTCCACCTCGACGGCCACAACACCCGCAACCTCACCGTCCGCGAGCGCAAGCAACTCCTCGCCAAAATCATCCCCGCCACCGACGACGGCACCGTCCGCTTCAGTGACCACATCGACGGCAAGGGTCCCGAGATCTTCCACCAAGCCTGCAAGCTCGGCACCGAAGGCATCATCTCCAAGCGCGACGTCCCCTACCGCTCCGGCCGCTCCTCCGACTGGCTCAAATCCAAGTGCCTCCTCGAGCAGGAGTTCGTCATCGGCGGCTACACCGAATCCACCGAAGGCCCCGGCCGCATCGGCTCGCTCATCCTCGGCGTCTACGAAAACGATAGCCCTCACCAGTCCAGCACCCCCGCACTCCTCTACGTCGGCCGCTCCGGAACTGGCTTCACCCAGAAGCTCAAGCGAAGCCTTTACGAAAAGCTGCATAAACTGGAAACAAACAAGATGCCCTTCGCCCGTCAGCCGCAGGACATCCGCCGCGGTTACCACTGGGTCCAGCCCAAACTCGTCGCCGAAGTCCGCTTCGCCTCTTGGACCGCCGACAACAACATCCGCCAGGCCGCCTTCCTCGGCCTCCGCGAAGACAAATCCCCCCACGAAGTCGTCCGCGAAGTCGCCACGGTCAAACCCAAATCCGTCCGCGCTTCGGTCTCAACTCGAATCTCGAATCTCGAATCTCGAATCTCAAAGCGCAAACCCGCACTCGAAGCCACCAAGTCTTCTGGACCCTCGGCCCTGGACCCTGGCCCGTCGCAACTCCCCGCCACCCTCCGCCTCACCCACCCCACCAAACTCCTCGACCCCGAATCCGGCCTCACCAAGCGCCAGCTCGCTGCCTACTATCTCACCGTCGCCGACCGCATGCTCCCCCACATCATCGACCGCCCGCTTTCGCTCGTCCGCTGCCCCGAGGGCGCCGGCAAGCCTTGCTTCTTCCAGAAGCACGTCAATCACATGCTCCCACCCGGCATCACCGGCGTCGACGTCCCCAACGAAAAGACCGGCGAGCCCGAAAAATACATCACCATCACCAAGGCCAATGCCAGGCCCGAAACCCTCGCCGGCCTCGCCCAGATGGGCGTGCTCGAAGTCCACCCCTGGGGCTCCATGAACGACGATCTCGAACACCCGGACCGCCTCATCTTCGACCTCGACCCCGACGAATCCCTCCCCTGGACCACCCTCACCGCCGCCGCCGCCGAGGTCCGCGAGCGCCTCAAAGGCGCCGGCCTCGAATCGTTCCTCAAGACGACCGGCGGCAAGGGCCTCCACATCGTTGCGCCCATAAAACCCAAACATGACTGGAACACCGTCAAAGAGGCCGCCCACAACTTCGTCCTCGCCATGGAGCGCTCCAACCCGCGCCTCTACCTCACCAAAATGACCAAGTCCGCCCGTGTCGGCAAAATCTACCTCGACTACCTCCGCAATGCACGCGGCGCCACCGCCGTTGCCCCGTTCTCTCCCCGCGCCCGCGTCGGAGCCTCCATCTCGCTCCCGCTGCCATGGTCCGCCCTCAAGCTGCCGGAACGCCCCATCTTCCGCGTCACCGACCTCGACAACCCCTCCTCCGACCTCCGCAAGCACCTGCGCTCCGACCCCTGGAAACCCATGCTCTCCCTGCGACAGAACCTCGACCCTGACGTTCTGGTTACCGGTTGAATCCCTAGGTTGCCATTCATCTCTCCCTCGTCCCGCATCCAACGGTCTAGCACGTACCCCTTTTTGGATGAGGACCCTCCCGATGGCCGCTGAGACCCCTGCCGAAATTTTGGACATCGCCAACGCGCAGTTCGCGCCGCCGCCGCCCCAGCCGTACGACAGCCTCTCCGTCGATCCCACTGCCGCCGAGGCCCTGCTCTCCGCCGCCCAGCTTGGCCAGCGCATCAAGCGCCTCCGCCTCAAGCGCTCCATGGGTCTCGTCGAGCTCGGTCGCCTCACCGGCCTCTCCGCCAGCTTCCTCTCCCAGCTTGAAACCGGCCGCGTCGTCCCCACCCTGCGCAACCTCGCCCGCATCGCTCTCGTCTTCAACAAGGATCTCTCCTGGTTCTTCGAGTCCTCCGGACAATCCGTCTTCCGCATCCAGCGCCGCCGCGACCGCGTCCGCCTTCCCGTCGGCTCGCCCGACCCCGACTACGTCGCAGAGAGCTTCGGCATCCTCGTCCCCGAAGGCGGCATGCGCCCTTGCGTCGCCGAGTTCCTCGCCGGCGACGACCGCTCCGCCTTCCACCCCGAGCGCTACCCCGGCGTCGAAATGGTCTACGTCCTCAATGGCGCCGTCGAGCTCCGCCGCAAAGGCGAGACCCACCGCCTTGAGGCCCGCGACGTCTGCTACATCTCCGGCGAAACCTCGCGCAGCTATCGCTGTGCCGGCGACGAACCCGCGCGCGCCCTCATCATCTCCTTCGATCGCGAAAACGAGCCTCGCCGCCGTCCGGCCTCCGTCAGCTAGCGCAGTCCAACGACCGCATAGTCATCCCGAAGACCTCCACTCGATCTTCGGGATGAATTACTGTTTTGCGCCCCGGCGTCGCTGTCCAATCCCCATCCCGCATCCAACCAGCGGTGTTTCGTAGAACTTACTTCGCCGCGCTCTCGATGCTGCCGTTTCTGGTGGCCTGCTCGCATTCCCTCAGCCACGAAGAACTGCAGTCGGAATATCGCGCCTCGATCTCCCTGGCCTCCGAGACCGAGGTCTTCCTCAACCATCGCGCCGGCCACACCTATTCCGCCCAATCCACCCAGGCACACCTCTCCTACCTCGAAAAGCAAGGCGCCGACATCGATCGCGACCTCGCCAGCGCCTCCGCCAAACCTCCCGACCTCCCCTCGCTCGACGCACTAAAGAACGCCACTCGAGACCTCACCCAGACGCTCCACGATCTGCGCTCACAAACGCCCAACGCGCCAGCCCAAACATCATCCATCGCCCATCTGGATTCCATTCGCGAGCATCTTCAGGCGGACATGCCACGATGAAAAAGCTACTCGGGCTCACGTTCGGCATCATGACGGCTCTGGGCGGCTTCGTAGATCTTGGCCAGATTGTCTTCACAACCCAGGCAGGAGCTCTCTTCGGCTATCAGTTGCTGTGGTCCATCGTCGTCGGAACCCTCGCCATCATTGTCTACATGGAGATGTGCGGCCGCGTCGCGGTGGTCGCCGGCGAACCAGTCTTCGCGGTCGTCCGGACTCGCCTCAGCAAACCTCTTGGCATCATTACCCTGGTCGCGTCAAATCTGCTGAACCTGCTCACCTGCGCGGCGGAACTCGGCGGCGTCGCTATCATCATTCATCTCCTCACCGGCTGGCCTGAAAAGCTTGTGCTCCTCGGCGTAGGTCTGATCCTTCCACTGATCGTCTACGTCTCCCGCTTCCAGTGGATCGAACGTACCTTTGGCCTCTCAGGTCTGCTGATGATCGTCTTCGCCGTCTCCGCAGTCGTCCTTCATCCAGACTGGCACGCGTTAGCTCGCGGCCTCAATCCGTACGTTCATCTCGCCGGCCGCCATCAGGCGCTTCTCTACGCCTACTTCGCCGTCGGCATCTTCAGCGCCATGCTCATGGAATACGAGGTCCACTTCTACTCGTCCGGAGCGATCGAGGAAGACTGGAAGATCAAAGATCTCAGCGAAAACTTCCTCGTCTCATCCTTCGGTTCGGCGCTCGGTGCCCTTTTGACCGTCGCCCTGTTAGCACTCGGCGCTATTCTCTTTCTGCCGCATCACATCTTCCCCGAGCAGCTCAGCTCCCCGGTCCTCGCCGGCGCGTGGCCCTACGGTCAAAAGGCGCTCATCATCGGCGGCCTTGGAACCATCGCCTGCATCGGCGGAGCCTCCATCGAGACAGCGCTATCCGGCGCCTACAACCTCTGCCAGTTCTTCAACTGGCCGTGGGGCAAAAACCTCCCGCGCAAATCCGCAAAGATCTTCACTGCAACCTGGCTGGGCAGCTTCCTCGTGGCTCTCATCATCGTCCTGGCCGGTGTCCAACCCCTCCAGCTCGTCAACTTCTCCATCATCTTCGGCATGGCGATCATGCCCTTCACCTACTACCCGATCCTCCGCGTCGCCGCCGACAAAAACACCATGGGCAAACACGTCAACAACCGCATCGACACGGTCCTCGGCACGATCTTTCTCATCCTCATTGTCATCGCTGCAGCCGCTTCCATTCCGCTCATGGTCCTCACCCACATCGGCCAGCCCTGACACGGAACACCGGCTCACGCGATTAAGTTGCCGTCTGCCGTGCCGAAGACCTCGCAGCCTTTGGCATCGCAAACCCAACCGCAATCATCCACACAAATCCCGGAAACCGCGTCAGCGGAATAAAGAACGTCGCCGGCAGAAACTCAATGCTGAACCAGCTCAGCACGCCGAGTCCTGCCACGACCAGCCCGAACACCGCAATCCACTTCGGCACATACCGATAGAACAGCAGCGGCACTGAAACACCTGCCATCAGCAGCGCCAGCGGCACTGAATATCCCGGTCCCGCCACGCCAAAGTCCAGGTAGTAAAGCGCCCGCGTCAGTTGCACATCGTCCGCGATCCCCGGGCGCGCCATCACCCACAGCAGAATCCCCCCACACGATGTCGCCAGTGACGCCGCCAGCCCTCCGTAAAGCGCTATCGTCGCTCCCGCAGCCCGCACGCCCAGAAACTGCAGCCTGCTCACAATCCCCGCGGTAAAAATCCCCAGCGGAACCGCTGCTCCGAACTGCAGAAACGCGCACAGCAGCACAGCTCCCGGATGCAGCTGGAAATACGCCGCCATCGTCTGCGCCGAATCCCACGGCCGCGGAAAGTGCGCCCCTCCGCTCGTTCTCGCGATCGCATAAAGCCCCGCACAGAACAACACCATAAAAATAATCGCCAAAATACCGAGGTTCGGACTCGGATGCCGTGGCCCTCTGACTTCCATTTCCTGTGTCATATTGACACCTCCGTTACCTGTGTTAATAATTAATAATTGTAATGATTACTTAATGCAACAATAAAATCCATGCCCCAGCCCTCAAAAACCGGCGTCGCCTTCCTCCTGTCACAAATCGGCACCCGTTCTGCCCAGGAGTTCGCCCGCCTCCTCGCTCCCCTCAAGCTCTCCCCCGCCGATGCCGGCATCCTTCGCCTTCTCCGCCAGACACCCGGAATCAGCCAGCAACAGCTCGCCCAGACCCTCGGCATGCACGCCAGCCGCCTGGTCGCCATCATCGACATCCTCGAATCCCGCAAGCTCCTCGCCCGCACCCAGAATCCCGAGGACCGCCGCCTCTACTCCCTCCACCTCACCGAGCGCGGCACGGAAACCCTCGCCGAAATCGGCAACATCGCGCGCACGCACAACGACCTCATGTGCTCCGGCCTCAAAGCCGCCGAAGTCGACCAGCTGGCGTCACTCCTCCACAAAATCGCCGCCGCCCAGGGCCTCACGCCCAAAGTGCACCCCGGCTACAAGGACCTCAAACCAGCAGCCCACCCCAGAACGAAATCCCGCAAACCTCAGCCCTGACACCGCTCAAAATCCCCTGCTACCATGGGTGCTTCCTCAAAGGAGCACCCGATGGCCACACTCGCGTCCGCCCCCGAATCCACCACCGAAAAGACAAACATCCGCGAGATCACCCACTGGATTAACGGCACACCGATGCGCGGACAATCAGCCCGTTTCGGCGACGTCTTCCACCCCGCCACCGGCACCGTGCAAGCCCGCGTCCCCTTCGCCACCGACACCGAACTGAATTCCGCCGTCGAAGCCGCCGCCCGCGCCTTCCCCGACTGGTCCGCGCAGCCGCCGCTCCGCCGCGCCCGAGTCCTCTTCCGCCTCCGCGACATCTTCGAGTCCCGCATGGACGAGGTCGCCGCGCTCCTCAATCGCGAGCACGGCAAAGTCTTCTCCGACGCCAAAGGCGAGGTCATGCGCGGCCTCGAAAACATCGAGTACGCCACCGGCATCTGCGAGCTCCTCAAAGGCGAATTCACCGAGCAGGTCGGCACCGGCATCGACACCTGGTCCATGCGCCAGCCGCTCGGCGTCGTCGCCGGCATCACACCCTTCAACTTCCCCGCCATGGTTCCGCTCTGGATGTTCCCGCTCGCCATCGCCTGCGGCAACACCTTCATCCTCAAGCCCTCCGAGCGCGACCCCTCCGCCTCCATCCTGCTCGCCGAAATGCTCAAGGAAGCCGGCCTCCCCGACGGCGTATTCAACGTCGTCCACGGCGACAAATCCGCCGTCGACGCCATCCTCGCGCACCCCACCATCCAGGCCGTCTCGTTCGTCGGCAGCACCGCCATCGCCGAGTACGTCTACGCCACCGGCACAAAGCACGGCAAGCGCGTCCAGGCTCTCGGCGGTGCCAAAAATCACATGATCGTCATGCCCGACGCCGACCTCGACCAGGCCGCCGACGCCCTCGTCGGTTCCGCCTACGGCTCCGCCGGCGAGCGCTGCATGGCCATCTCCGTCGCTGTCGCCGTCGGCAAAGAGACCGCAGACAATCTCCTCTCGAAGCTCGAATCCCGCATCTCGAAACTCAAAGTCGACCACGGATCGCCCGACGCCCCCGAAGCCGACTTCGGCCCGCTCATCACCAAACAGCATCGCGAAAAGGTCTCCAGCTACATCGACCTCGGCAAGACCGAAGGCGCCGAGCTCATCGTCGACGGCCGCGCCCACGCTCTTCCTAAAGGTGAGGGATTCTTTCTCGGCGCGTGCCTCTTCGACCACGTCAAGCCCGAGATGCGTATCTACAAGGAAGAGATCTTTGGCCCTGTCCTCGGCGTCGTCCGCGTCTCGAACTTCGAAAAGGCCCTCGAGCTCATCAACGAGCACGAGTACGGCAACGGCACCAGCATCTTCACCCGCGACGGCGACACCGCCCGTGACTTCGGCCGCCGCGTCCAGGCCGGCATGGTCGGCATCAACGTCCCCATCCCCGTTCCCATGGCCTTCCACTCCTTCGGCGGATGGAAGCGCTCCCTCTTCGGCGACCACTCCATCTACGGCCCCGAAGGCGTCCGCTTCTACACTCGCCTCAAAACCATCACCGCCCGCTGGCCCACCGGCATCCGCACCGGTGTCGACACCTCCATGCCCACCCTGGGCTAAACCTTAAGCATAGGATCATCGTTTCGTGCACCCAAAAACGTGCCGAGCCTTAGTCAAAAATCACCGTCTTGTTGTCATAGTGCAGAATGCGGTGCTCCAGATGCCACCGCACCGCCCGTGAAAGCACCACCCGCTCCAGATCCCGTCCCTTCCGAATCAGATCCGGAATCGTATCGCCCTGCGTCACTCGCGTCACATCTTGATCAATGATCGGCCCTTCATCCAGATCGGCCGTCACATAATGGCTGGTCGCCCCAATCAGCTTCACTCCGCGCTGAAACGCCGCATGGTATGGCTTCGATCCCACAAACGCCGGCAGGAAGGAATGATGCACATTAATAATGCGCATCCTCCACTGCTCCACAAAATCAGCCGAGACAATCTGCATATACCGCGCCAGGACCACCAGATCGACGCGATGCTCCTGCAACAACCGCATCTGTTCCGCTTCCACCTCCGCCTTGTTCCCGTTACGAATCGGCAGCGTATGAAACGGCACACCGTAGAAGTTCGACAACCTCTCGCCATCCGGATGGTTCCCGATGATCAGCGGGATCTCGCATTCCAGTTCGCCCGCTTCATACCGCTGCAACAAATCCGCCAGGCAGTGTAGATGTTGCGACACAAACAAACAGACGCGCAGCCGCTGGTCCGATACCGCCAGCTTCCAGCCCATCTGGAACTCCTCGGCAACGTGTCGAAAGCGCTCACCGAAGACCTCCTGCAGCGATCCGTCGTCCCGCCCAGCCGGGGAGCCCTCAAACTCCACGCGCATAAAGAAGCGGCCCCGTTCCGCATCCTGATGCTGTCCCGCATGCAGGATGTTCGCGTCGAACTCGGCCACGAGAAAATTCATAATAGCCGCAACCAGCCCCTTACGGTCCGCGCATTCCAGCAAAAGAACAGCTTTCGTCATAGATTTCCGTTCACCAGCGTCCGCCCACAATGATCACACGACTGCCCCTTGATCACGTAGGCTATCTCTTCACAACCCCCAGCAATCCCTGCCCTCTCATCCACGCATCCAGCTGCGCCAAGAAAAACTCGAGACCCACACCCCAAGCGGTATCGTCAACGCCAGCGTAATCAGGAATGACCGCTTCGATACCTTGATCCCGTCCTGCGGAACAAGCCACCATCCAATCACCACAATCGGCACGATGAACAACAAAAGGCTCACCGTGTAGCCATGCGATGATGGATTCGGATTCTTAACAAAATCAACCACCCCCGGAATGCGTACCCGATGCAGCGTCAGCGCGGCAGGCCCTGCCAGCATAGCCAGCACCAGCAACATCGTAAGCAAACTGGAACGCGGAGATCCACCAGCTCGACTGTCGTGCATCACATGCCCCGCAGCATTGAATGAGCCCGCGCCTGCGCCAACAGCTTAGCCTCTCGATCTCACCGGTTGCCAGAAACTCCGCAACCCCCACCCTCCGCCGGCCTTACTTTTATCCGTCAGAATCGCCCACAACGCATCGCGCCTCGCCAGCGCATTCCAGTCTTTCTGCAGCCGCTCCAGCACAGCCAACGCGCCCTCCTGCTGCGAAATTTCTCACAGCCACACGCAAGCTATCACGCGTTTAAGGAACGAGACCGGACTTTGACAATGCAATGACGAGCGCGCGCTTACCGCTTCGCTCCCAGAAACCCCTGCCCTCGCAACCACGCATCCAGCAGCGTCGGCCACAAATCCAGCGCCGGATCTCCACTTCCCAACCCGCTCCCATGCGATCCATGCGCGAAGCTGTGAAACTCCACCGGCACCTTCGCCGCCCGCAGCGCCTCAAAGTAATCAACCGACGCCTGCACATCCACCGTCCTGTCATCCGACGTGATGTAAATAAACGTCGGTGGCGTCATGCTCGTCACAAACCGCACCGGGTTGTACTTCGTCTCAAACTCCTTGCACTTCTCCGCACTCACACCGGGCACCGTCGCCCTCGTCGAGCAGTACGTGATCAGATCGCTCGTATTCGGCACCATCGCATTCAGCCACGGATACCCCAGCACCACAAAGTCCGGCCTGCTCGACGCCCGATCCACCGCATCCGCCGCATTCGCAACCGGCGCTCCAGCGCTCACCGACTCCATCGCCGCCAGGTGCCCTCCCGCCGAGAACCCCATCATCCCGATCCGCTGCGGATCAATCCCATACGCCGCCGCATTCGCCCGCACCCACCGCACCGCCCTCTGCGCATCTTCGAGCGGCACCGGATACTGATACTTCTCGCCCAACCTGTACCGCAGCACAAACGCCGTAATCCCGCGCGCCGCAAACCAGTCCGCAACCTCGCGCCCCTCCAGGTCCGCCGCCAGCATCGTGTACGCTCCACCCGGCGCAATCACCACCGCCGTCCCACTCGCATGCCGCCCGCGCGGAGCAAACACGCTCAGCGCCGGCACATCGCTCGCCGCATTCCCCTGCTGCCCCGGAGCCCCACCCGGCCACAACTCCACCGTCCTGATGTTCAACCCTGAATCGATTGGCTCACTTGACCCAGCCACCGCCGCCGCAGAACCCGACGCCCCGCTCTGCGCCACCGCTGCACTCACCATCAACCCCACAAAAATAACTGCCGCCACCATCCGCAAGCTCTTCATGCTCCCATCCTATCCGCACACGCATCACCGCTCACACTCCGCGCCTGTATACTTCGCCCGTCACCCAATCGACCACACATGTCCTCTCAAACTTCCATTACCATCCGCCCCGCCACCCCCGCCGACGCCCCACTCTGCGGCCAAATCTGCTTCGATGCCTTCCACACCATCAGCACCGCGCACAACTTCCCTCCCGACCTCCCCGCACCCGACCACGCCATCGGTCTCATGACCCTGTTCTTCTCGACGCCCGGCTTCTTCTGCGTCGTCGCTGAAGACCACGGCCGCGTCCTCGGCAGCAACTGTCTCGACGAGCGCGCCATCATCCACGGCATCGGCCCCATCACCGTCGACCCCGCCACACAAAACCGCGGCGTCGGCCGCCTCCTCATGCAATCCGTGCTCGACCGCTCCACCGCACAGCACGCCGCCGGCGTCCGCCTTGTCCAGGCCGCCTTCCACAGCCGCTCGCTCTCCCTTTACACCACCCTCGGCTTCGACGTCCGCGAGCCTCTCGCCTGCATGCAGGGCCGCGCCTCCACCCGCGAAATCGCCGGCTGCACCGTCCGCCCCGCCACGACCGGCGATCTTCCCGCCTGCAACGCGCTCTCCGTCGCCATCCACGGCTTCGACCGCTCCGCCGATCTCGCAGCCTCCATCGCCCACGGCACCGCCCGCGTCGTCGAACGCGCCGGCCGCATAACCGCCTACACCAGCCACCTCGGCTTCTTCGGTCACGCCACCGCCGAAGCCACACCGGACCTGTGCGCCCTCATCGCCGCCGCCGACACCCTCGCCGGCCCCGGCATCCTCGTACCCACCCGCAATGCCGCACTCTTCCGCTGGTGCCTCGCCAACGGCCTCCGCGTCACCCAGCCTCTCACCCTCATGAGCCTCGGCCTCTACAACACCCCCGCCGGAGCCTTCCTCCCTTCAATCCTCTTCTAAGTGAAAAATGAATAGTAAGTAGTGAATAAAGCGAGTAGGTTCGAGCCTTTGTCTTATTCACTATTCACTACTCACTATTCACTGCCCCTTCACTTCTCCGCCGTCGGCGGCACCAGCCCCTTCAACCGCAGATACGTCGACAACTCCGCATACTGCTCATTGTCATGCGACACATTCCCCCACGCCATCCCAATCCGCGACCGTTGCCTCGGCGCCGTGCCCACCATCTCCGCCACATTCGCATCCGTCAGCGCGCCATACGCCTTGTCGCAGTTCTCAAACGACGCCTTCAGCGCCGCCACAATCGTCGCCTTGTCCGCCGTGTCGCTCGGCACGCTCTTCGGATCGAACGCCGTCCCATTCAGCGCCGAGCACGTATGCTGCTGCGCCTCCGTAATGTGATTCACAATCCGTGCATACGTCCGGATATCCGGCGTCGGCTTGTACTGATAGTCCGCATCCGGCATCTTCTCGGCCGCTTTAATCACATTCGGCTTCAGCCGGTTATAACTCCCCTGCACCTCCGCCGCCGGCCCTGACGGCGCCTGCGCCGATAAAGCTCCACAAGCCCCTGCTGCAAACCACACCGCAGCCATCGCAAACAAAACTCGCTTCATCACGCCTCTCCTAAGACAACTCACACAAACACTACACCGCCGCCTCGTCTTAACCCAAAACCGTCCGTCCAACGCGAGAAGCCTGCTAACGGTCGGGCATATTCCTATTTGGTGAACGTCGTGTCGGTTGGAACTCGCTCCGCGTTACGCTTGAAGCGGTTCCCGGCACGTTTGGCACTTTCCATGCCCAGACGGTCTAGAGCAGCCTGCTTATCCTTCGGTGAAACAACCGTATCCGGTGAGTCGTCTTGCAGGTGTTTTTGTGCCGGCGAAAACGAGGTACCCGAATTGATATCTTGATTGAGTGCGGAGCCGTCGTCGGCCATGTCTTCCCTCTCTTTCAGGCACTAAGTTTAGGAATCGGCAAGGGGCGGGAAAGGTTGTCACCCGCCATGGACAAGCTTGGAAAGCCACGATCTCAAGTCAGTGAGGGGTGCCATAGGGCGGCGAGATTGAGCCATTAAGATAGAAGCGAATCAGAGGTGATTCGTCGCAGAGGTGATCCCATTCCGTTCAGGCGTGCCAGCGCCCAGTGACTCGAAACAAGGCTTCAGAATGGGATGAGAACGGAGACGATTCCAGTCCTGAGTTCTTTCACTTCTCTTTCAGAACCTTATCCGCCTTGCTGTCGATCTTTTTCTTGTCAGCCGCACTCAGCTTGCCCGCATTCTCCTGTTGCGACGCCCGCGCCTTTGCATTGCGGGCGTGAGCGGCGTCCGGCATGGGATATTTGCGTTGCCCCGGAAGTCCGAAATCGCTCTTCGGTTCAGCCTTTTTCTTCGCCGTTGTGAGTTTTGCCATTGTTGCCTCCTGACCGAATGAGATGCCGTCTTTCGGTAGACACGATCGTAAGAGCAACGATTGGCTCACGGGTGTCTCTTAGACCAGAGTCAATCGAATTCCCCCGACGTCTCAGCTGGCGCATCCAGGGCAATGCAGTCATCTAACCTCCGAGGAGATGGCTGGCGACAAACGCGCTTCCGCCATTGAACCAGCGGAGACTCCCCGCGAGACTTTGGTATAACCAGCTTCTGAATGCCCCATCACGCTCACGGCTACAAATCCAAACACATCGCGCAGCAGAGCAACATCCCGCTCCTCGGCCGCAACCCCGTCTTGGCCCATATGCAGAGCTCGCTCGCCGAGTCCGGCCACATCGGCCGCTATCCCCTGCTCGACATCTTCGTGCAGCGCCCCTGGCCCTGGATCCGAAAATACATCCGCGGTGTCTTCACCGGCCGCTACAAACCATTCCCCACCTATGCTCTCGACGGCCACGACGGCATCTACCCGCTCCACTCCGCCACCGGCCACGACCCCATCCGCCTTTCCATCGCCGGCGACTGGGGCACCGGCACCGAAGAGGCCGCGCGCGTCGCCGCCAACATGGCCGCCTTCCATCCCGACTACACCATCCATCTCGGCGACGTCTATTACATCGGCGACCAGGTCGAGGTCGACGAAAACTTCCTCGGCATCCAGCGCACCGGCCAGACTCCCATCCAATTCCCGCGCGGCTCGGTCGGCACCCTCACCATGCCCGGCAACCACGAGCTCTACGGCGGCGGCCGCCCGTACTACACCAAAGTCCTGCCCTTCGGCTCGCCCACGCCCGGCCAGCAGCAGCGCGCCAGCTACTTCTGCCTCGAGTCCCACCACTGGCGCATCATCGGCCTCGACACCGGCTACAACTCCGCCGGCGTTCCCATCCTCGGGTCCGTCCCCGGTCTCCGCTCCATCAAAGCCATCGGCGGCGACGGCCGCCTCGAACCCGCCGAGCTCGACTGGCTCCGCACCAACGTACGCCCGCAGGAGCGTCCAAAGGCCACCATCATCCTCAGCCACCACCAGTACTATTCCGCCTTCCCCGACGAAACCTTCCCCAAGCCCGGCCAGCAGCTCGCCGAGTTCTTCCCCAACCAGGACGTCCTCTGGATCTGGGGCCACGAGCACCGCCTGGCCGTCTATGACCTCCACTCCCCGCCCGAGACCCCATCCCTCCGCTGCTTTGGCCGCTGCATCGGCCACGGCGGCATGCCCGTCGAAAAGACCCCTCCCCGATTCAAGGAAGTCCCCCTCCGCTTCTACGATCGCCGCACCGACTACCCCATCGGCAACGGCGACACCGCCGGCTGGAACGGCTTCGCCAATCTCACCCTCTCCGGCCCCCACCTAACCATCGACTACCTCGACATCAACAACACCCGCCTCTACACCGAAGCCTTCACCGCCACTCCCACCGGCCCCGTCCAGCTCACCTCCTGACTGCCTGGCCGCACTTGACTTAATCAGGCCTCAGGAACCCCCTCGTTTTAAGCCCTCCCGAACCAACCCACACAGAATCAAGACTTTGCCTACAAAGTATCTGGAATCAAGACTTTGCAAAATAGTCCGCGCCTATGTGCAATGTTTTGAAGACTTTGCGCAAATACCGGAGGGAGGGGGTACTACCTGCCACACACCTCATCCGCAATTGAAAGATGCCGGTCAAGAGCCGCAATGCCTTCGTCGAGTTGTTCGCGCGTAACGATCAGCGGAGGCGCAATGATGAAATGGCTCACCCAGGCCTGAATCGTGACACCGTCAGCCATCATCTTCGCCGCAATCTGGTCCACCAGCAGCGGCTTGCCGCTGACCTTGTCCGAATACGTGTTGAACGGCTCCTTGGTCTCCTGGTTCTTCACAAGGTCGACCGCCCAGAAGAGTCCCTTTCCGCGCACATCCCCCACGCTCGGATGCTTGGCCTTCAGCGCCTCTAACCGTTGCTGTGCGAACGGTTCCAGTTCCCTCGCCCGCTCCACCAGCTTCAGCCGCTTCATCTCGTTGATGGTCGCCACCGCCGGCAGCAAGGTCATCGGATGCGCCTCGTACGTGTGCCCATGCGCGAAGTAGTGGTCCTGAAAGTAGTCCCCGATCTTCTCACTGGTCGCACACAGCCCCAGCGGAACATACGCTGACGTAATCCCCTTCGCCGTCGTCAGGATGTCCGGCGTCACCCCCCACAGGTCCATGGCAAACCACGCCCCCGAACGCCCCCATCCACTCATCACCTCATCCGCAATCAGCAGCACACCGTTTTCGTCGCAGATTTTACGCAGCTTGGCCATGTACTCCTGCGGCGGAACGATGACACCATTCGTTCCGACGATCGGCTCAACCAGGACAGCCGCCACGTCGCTCTCGTTGCGGATCATGTGCTCTATATAGTCCGCGCACGCGATCCCGCAGCCCGGATACGTGTGCTTGATCGGGCACTTGTAGCAGTGCACCTCCGGCCCGAAGATGACCCCCTGCCCCTTCCCCCGCGGCTCCATCGCCCACCTCCGCGGATCGCCAGTCGCAGCGATGGAGCTGGCGGTAGAGCCGTGATAGGACCGATACCGCGCGATGATTTTCGTCTTGCCCGTGTACATGCGAGCGATCTTGAAAGCGGCTTCGTTCGCGTCGGTTCCGCTGGTCGTGAAGAAGAATTTATTCAATCCCTTCGGCAGCACCTCGAGCAGAAGCTTCGACAATTCCGCGCGCGCGGTGGTCGCATAACCTGGCATCGCATACGCAAGCTGCTGTGCCTGCTCCTTGATCGCATCGATCACGGCCTGATTCTTGTGGCCCAGGTTCATGCACATCAGCTGCGCACTGAAATCTAGATAGCGCTTGCCGTTCGCGTCGGTGATGTAGCATCCGTCGGCGTCGACGACGTGCAGCGGATTCCATCCCTTCTGGAAACGCCACGTGCCATAGTTCGTTTGGCGCGTTATCTGGACGACCTCGTCCGAGCTCAGCGAGTTCTGCGTGGACGCTTCCGAGGGCTGTATCGAAGTAGTGCTCATGCCACTGCCTTTCGTTGCTGATGTAGCGGACGCCGGAGCCGCGAATGCAGCCCAGCCATCAGGAGATAGTAGACAACGCCGGAGACGAAGAATCCGACGAACCATGCATAGCCGTACAGAAATGCGAGCGAGGAGACAAATCGCCCAATGAGCGCAACGACGACACCGCAGATCAACGCGAAGATCGCGATCGTATTGAAGCCGTTCCGATACTCATACGGACCACCGCGCCGATACAGCCAGTGCGTATCCAGTTGCGTGTGTCGCACGAGAAAATAGTCAGTGACCATGATCCCTGCAACAGGGCCGAGTAGACCGGAATAACCAACCAGCCAACCAAAGACATAGTTGCCAAAGGTCGACAGCCAATACCACGGACACATCAGCAGCCCGAGAAATCCGGTGATGAGTCCTCCCATCCGAAAGCTGATGTACCGCGGCGCGAGGTTGGAGATGTCGTTGGACGGCCCAACGACGTTCGCACCAATGTTGACGTTGAGTGTCGCAACGAGCAGCGCGATGAGGCCGAGGAACGCGAGGAGCGGCTGATGGAACCTCCCCAGCAGTTCGACGGGATTCCAGATCGGTTTACCGAACACAACAGCCGAAGCAGACGTGACCACGATTCCGAGAAACGAGAAGAGCACCATCGCAACCGGCAGACCGATCGCCTGTCCAACGATCTGCGCGTCTTGATTTTTCGCGTAACGCGTGAAGTCGGGAATGTTGAGCGAAAGCGTCGCCCAGTAACCGACCATTGCCGTTAGAGAGGGAAAGAAGAACTTCCAGAAGTCGTGACGCGTCGCGAAGTGATCCGGCGCGGAGAGCATCGGCCCGAAGCCGCCCGCCTTGTGCAGCATGAAGCCGAGCAGCAGCGCAGACATCACGATCATGAAGGGCACTGAATAGCTCTGTAGGAAGCGGATGGATTCGACGCCACGCCAGACGACGAGCATGTTCAACAGCCAGAAGCCGAGAAAGCAGAACCAGAGCACAATGGGCTTTCCTGTCGTCTGCGGCCAGAGCACGTTGATCATGGCGTCGATCGCCTGACCGCCAATCCACGACTGAATGCCAAACCATCCGCAGGCGACGATGGCGCGGAGGATCGCTGGGATCTGCGCTCCGCGCGGGCCGAATGGCGCACGCACGAAGACTGGAAACGGAATCCCGTATTTCGTTCCCGCATGCGCGTTGAGCAGCATCGGGATGAGGACAATGAGGTTTCCCAGCAGAATGGTGAGGATGGCCTGCTTCCAGTTCATGCCGCCGGCGATGAGCGACGCGGCCAGCATGTACGTCGTGACCTCCATCGACATCGAGAACCAGAGCGCGATGTAGTTGTAGGTCGACCAGGTGCGGCGATTCTGTTCTGTCGGCGCGAGGTCTGCGTTGTACAGGCGGGGATCGGGTTCAGGCGCGCGCGCCCTGGGATCGTTTGCAGACGAGCCGGGATTGAGCGAGTTGGCAGGAGTTGAGATCAGGCGAGCCCTCCGGCATTCGCTTCGCGTTTGACGAAGCGGCCACGTCCCGTCTTGCCGAGAAACTTGCCAGGTCGCGTAGTGTTATCGACAACAAGCTCACCCCGCGAGAAGACTTTGGCAGCGTTGCCCGTTACGGTCCAGCCTTCGAACATGTTGTAGTCGGTGGCCATGCACTGCGTCGCCGCGGTGATCGTGTAGTTCGCGTTCGGATCCCAGAGCATGATGTCGGCATCGAGGCCCGGTGCGATGCTTCCCTTCTGGTTGCCCATGCCGAAGATCTTTGCGGGATTGGTGCAGCTCAGCTCGACGAATTTCTGTGGTGTGATGCGGCGTTGATTGACTCCGAAGTGCCAGAGGATTTGAAGGCGGTTCTCAACGCCGGGACCGCCGTTGGGGATCTTGGTGAAATCGTTGCGACCGAGTTCCTTTTGGTCTTTGAAGCGGAAGGGACAGTGATCGGTGGAGACGACGGAGAGCGAACCATCGTTGAGTGCGTTCCAAAGCGGTGCTTGATGGCGCTTTTCGCGCAACGGCGGCGTGAAGACGAACTTGGCTTCGTCCCAGCTCTTGCCGGGCATCTGGTCTTCGATGGAGAGAACGAGATATTGCGTGCAGGTTTCGGCGAGGGCGCGTGCGTCGCGCTGCTGCATGAACTTGAGGTCGTCGAGCGCGTACTCGTTGGAGAGGTGCACGATGTAGACGGCGGCGCCGGCCATATCTGCCAGCGCGATGCTGCGATGTGTGGCTTCGGCTTCGGCTTTCGGCGAGCGCGAGAGTGCGTGGAAGTGCGGCGCCGTCTTGCCTTCGGCGATCATCTGTGCGACGACGACGTCGATGGCGCTGCCGTTCTCGGCGTGAATGAGGCAGAGTCCGTTGAGCTTGGCGGCCTTCTGCATGACGCGGAACATCAGCTCATCGTTAATCATGAGCACGTTCGGATAGGCCATGAAGAGTTTGAAGCTGGAGATGCCGAACTTCACCATCTCTTCCATCTCGCGGAGCGTCTCTTCACCGTTCTTGCCGTGCAGATTGGTGACGGCCATGTGGAGCGAGAAGTCGACGCACGCTTTGTTGTCGGATTTCTTGAGCCAGGTCTCCAGCGCGTTGTGCAGCGTGCTCTGCTGGTTCTGCAGCGCGAAGTCGATGACGGTGGTTGTGCCGCCGACGGCTGCGGCTTGCGTACCGGTGTTGTAGTCGTCGGCCGAGGTGGTGCCGCCGAAGGGCATGTCGAGGTGCGTGTGCACGTCGATGCCGCCGGGCATGACAAGGAGGTTCGTCGCGTCGACGATCTGATGACTGTCGTTCGAGATGTTCGCAGCGACCTGTGCGATTTTCTCGGCTTCGATGAGGACGTCGGCGCGTTGCGAGCCGTTTGCGTTGACGACGGTTCCGTTCTTGATCAGCGTTCCCATGAATCTCTTCCTCAGGCGTTTGGGTTCGGAAGAACTCCGTGCTCGATCGGCTCGGGCACGATTCCCGCGGCTACGCGCTCGTCCCAGGTCTGTGGTGCGAGGCCGTTGTCGACGCGCTCCATCGTGATGCAATCCGGTACGGGGCAGACGAGCGAGCAGAGATTGCAACCGACACACTCGTGTTCGTCAACGCGCGGAATGCGAGATAGCGGCGTGAGATTGGGACCGTCTGCACCGGGGCCGTTGAGGTCGAGCTTGGGGATCGGTGTCGTGGTGATGCGGCGCGGGGCTTCTGCGGCGATGGACTGTGGTGTGCGCGTGGTGTCGGCGTGCGGGAGGGTGCGGTCGAGATGGATGCACTGGTGCGCGCCGTCCCAGCAGGCGGTGTAGCAGAGCTCGCAGCCGATGCACTTGTCTTCATGGATGTGCGCAACGATTTTGTAGTTGAGGTTGAGGTGTTTCCATTCGGTGACGTTGGGAAGCGAGCGGCCGCGGAAGTCGTCGAGTGTGGCGAAGTTTTTGCGGCGCATCCAGGCGAGAAGACCGTCGGCCATGTCTTCGACGATGCGGTAGCCATAGTGCATGGCGGCGGTGCAGACCTGCACGGTGCCGGCGCCGAGGAGGATGAACTCGGCGGCGTCAGACCAAGTGGCGATGCCGCCGATGGCGCTCATGGGCAGCGCGGCGGAGGGGTCGGACATGACCTGTTGAACCATGTTGAGTGCGATGGGTTTGACGGCGGGGCCGCAGTAACCGCCATGCGAGGATTTGCCGTCGACGTTGGGGCGCGGCTCGAAGGTGTCGAGGTCGATGGAGGTGATGGAGTTGATGGTGTTGATGGCGGACAGTGCGTCGGCGCCGGCGCGCTTGGCGGCGCGTGCGGGCATGCGGATGTCGGAGATGTTCGGCGTGAGTTTGACGATGACCGGAGTGTGCGCGGCTTCTTTGACCCACTCGGTGATCTGCTGGCAATACTCCGGTACTTGCCCGACGGCGGAGCCCATGCCGCGCTCGCTCATGCCGTGCGGGCAGCCGAAGTTGAGCTCGAGACCGTCGGCGCCCGCGCCTTCAGCGCGCTTGACGATCTCGTGCCAGGAATCGCGTTTGGATTCGACCATGAGCGAGGCGATGACCACGTGTTTGGGGTAGCGACGTTTTACTTCTTCGATCTCGCGGAGGTTGGTTTCGATGGGACGGTCGCTGATGAGCTCGATGTTGTTAAAGCCCATGATCTTGGTGCCGTTGTAGTCGATGGAGGAGTAGCGCGAGGAGACGTTGGTGATCGGTTCGCCGATGGTCTTCCAGACGGCGCCACCCCAGCCGGCGTCGAAGGCGCGCATGATCTGTTCGCCGCAGTTGGTCGGAGGGGCGGAGGCGAGCCAGAAGGGATTGAGACAGCGGATGCCGGCGAAGGTGGTTTCGAGCGTGGGGTTAGTGGCTGGCATTGGCACCTCCGAGGATCCAGGCGGCCATGGCGATGCCCGCGCGCTTGCCGTCAGCGACGGCGTCGACGACCTCGCGGCCGCCGTTGGTGCAGTCCCCGCCGGCGAAGTATTTCGGCGTGGAGGTTTGGCCTGTGGCGCGGTCGATGAGGATCCGGCCGCGCTCCAGCTTGAGCTTCGCGGGTGCGGCGCCGTTAGCGAGGAGCGCGTCGGTGTGAGTGGATTGACCGATGGCGAGGATGACGTGCTCAACGCGGAGATCGAAGGCGGAGTTGGGGATGGGGATGAGGCTGCCATCAGTGCTGGATTCGAGGCGCTCGAGTTGAAGGACTTCGATGCGGCCGTTGCCGCTGAGCCCGATTGGCTGGACGTGCCAGAGGAAATCAACGCCTTCCTGCTTCGCGTGCTCGTACTCGAAGTCGAAGGCGGACATCTGCTCGGGGCCGCGGCGGTAGATCATGGTGACGGACTCTGCACCGAGCCGGACCGAGGCGTTGGCGGCATCGATGGCGGTATTGCCCGCGCCGACGACGGCGACACGGCCGGAGATTTGTGTGAGGGCGCCGCGCTTGTAGTCGGCGATGAAGTCCAGCGCGTTGGTGATGCCGGTCATCTCTTCACCGGCGATGCCGAGGCGATGAATTGCGCCAAGGCCGACGCCGAGGAAGATGGCGTCGTGCTCGGATTCGAGCCGGGCGAGCATGGCAGCCTCGACAGTGGTGTTGAGGTGGAACTCGACGCCGAGCTGCGCGATGCGGTCGATCTCGCGGAGGCTGGCGGCGGGTGTGAGTTTGTACTCGGCGACGCCATAGGTGTTGAGGCCGCCGGGGAGTGGCCGCGCGTCATAGATGACCGCGCGGATGCCGGCGCGACGGAGCTCGGCGGCGCAAGCGAGCGATGCGGGGCCGCCACCGATGAGTGCGACGGATTTGCCAGTGTCTGGTGCGGGAGTGAACGGAAGACCTGCGCCGGCTTCGGTGAGGGAGTCCATCGCGAAGCGCTGCAACCGTGCGATGGCGATAGGCTGCTTGTTGTAGCGATGCATGACGCAGGCGCCTTCACAGAGGACATTCACCGGGCAGGCGCGCGAGCAGCTTTCACCGAGGATGTTGGAGTCGAGGATGGTCTTCGCGGAGCCTTCGAGATTATCGCTGGCGATTTTCTTGATGAAGCGCGGAACGTCGATGTGCGTGGGACAGGCGGTGGTGCAGGGCGCGTCGAAGCAATAGAGGCAACGGTTGGCTTCGGCAACGGCGGCAGTTTTGTCGAAGGCCGGGTGCAGGTCCGGGAAACGCGCAGCAATCTCGGGCGAACGCGGGGATTGCTCAAAGAAGGTCAACGGCTCACTCAAAGGTGTCGTGCACTCCTGTTCCCGCCGGCAACTGGAAAGACAATGGAACTGCAGCGGTGCGCCGCAGGCTCACAAGCCTCTCCGTCCCGGCGGATTGGAAGTCACGATTATGCATCATTTTGGCTGGAATGGTGAACCGCGCCCGTAACTCTCTAGTGGCGCAGAATCCAGTCCATCGTGAGTTCGGCGAGGCGATTCATCGCGATGGCGGCTTGCTCGAGGTGCTCGCGCTTTGTGTCTTCAGCGCGGTTGTGGCTGAGTCCATTGAGCGACTGTACAAACATCATGACGGTGGGAATGCCAAGGCGGGCGACCTCGGCAGCGTCATGCAGCGGGCCGGAGGGAAGCTGTTCGCTGACGCCGACAGTTTCGCGGATGGCCTGGTCGCAGAGTCTGATGAGGTCGGAGTTGAAGGGAATGGGTTCGATGGACCAGATCTTCGACCACTCGACGGTGCAGCGTTCTTCGGCAGCGAACCGTTCGCTAGCATCGCTCGCTTCGCGGAGCATGCTCGCGAGCACGTCTGCGTCAAGGTCGCGCATGTCGAGCGTGGCTTCGCAGCGACCAACGACAGAGGTGACAATCCCGGGAAAGGTCTTGACGCTACCCATGGTGGCGACGGAGTTCGGATGCTTGCGGGCGATGGGACGGATCTCGAGCGCGAGCTTTGCGCAGGCGGCGAGGGCGTCGCGGCGGACCTCCATCGGAGTTGAGCCGGAGTGAGCCTCCTGGCCGTGGAAGGTGATGGCCCAGCGCTCGACGCCTTTGGTGCCGAGGACGACGCCGAGAGGTTTGTTGAGGCGTTCGAGGATAGGACCCTGCTCGATGTGGAGCTCAAGGTAAGCGGCGAGGTTTTTGCGCTCGACGGCGGCCTCACCCACGTTATCGACGGAGATGCCGCAGGCGGCGAGTGCGGCTTCGAGTGTCGTGCCATCGCGATCGGTGCGCTTGCAATCAGCTTCAATGGTCTGAGTTCCTGCGAAAGCGGAGGAGCCGAAGAGGCTGCGGCCGAAGCGCGCACCTTCTTCGTCCGCCCAATCGACGAGCTTTATGGTGCAGGGAGGGCGGTTGTTGTACTGGCGCGCGAGTCGCTTAAGCACTTCGAGACCGGTGAGGACGCCGAGGCAGCCATCGAGCCAACCGCCGTTGGGGACGGAATCGAGATGGCTGCCGAGAACGAGTGCGCGCTCGGATTCGCCGGCGAGTGTAATCCAGTGATTCGCTGCCGCATCGTAGTGGTGCTCGACGGGAAGGCCTGAGAGCTTCTGCTCGAACCAAGCGCGAGCGCGAAGCCAAGTCGGCGACCATGCAATGCGCTGCGCTCCATTGTTGTCCGCTGTAAGTGAGCGTAGTTCTTCAAGATGTGAGATTACTGCGACTGTGTCCATGGCAAGTTAGCGTACCAGCAGCGTGGATGTGGTCGAACAGACGCCGGATTTGGCCAATTGTGTCGCGCATCCGACGCAATAAACGCATTGCATTTACAAGTTGCAGAGAATACGCACGCTCTACATTGAAAGCAAGCAACAAAGGCAACCCAGGCCATCTACAAAGCTTCTACGCCTACATACACCCGGTGAGGTGGCGGCAGTCGATGCTGCTTCCTGCACGCCTTCACAGGGACAAACTCCAAACGATGCGAGCCAACCCTCTCAGTGGAGTCAGCGCTGAAAGAAGAGGTATCTCCCTTGGTGGAAGCAATCGTTGTCTGGAATGAACCTAACAACCTTTCTCACTGGAACTTTCACCTGGATCCGCAGTGGAAACGGTTTGCAGAGATGGTCCGGTTAACGGCCTCCGCGATAAGAGAAGTGAACCCGAAGGTGCCGATTGTTCTGGGCGGCGTCTCTTCGTGCGACTCAGATTTTCTGCGCCTGATGTCTTCGTACGGCGTCATGGACTTCGTCGATGCAGTTGGTGTGCATGGGTTTCCGCTGGATTGGAACCACTGGCAGATTAGTGAATGGCCCGAGCGCGTTGCGGAAGCTCGAGAGGTTTCGGGCAAGCCGGTGTGGGTGACGGAGGTAGGCAGCTCTTCGTTTGGCGCCGAAGAGGTGCAGGAGTTCGGACTGCGGCGAACGCTGGAGTTGCTGCAGGGCCGCGTGGAAAGAATTCACTGGTACAGCCTGTTTGATCTGCCGCCGACGTGGCCGGCGGAGACGCGGCACAAGGAAGCGGAGGGCTCGTCGTACTACCGGCATTACTATCTGGGACTGGTGAAGAACGATGGCACGGCGAAGATGGCAGAGCCGCAGTTCCCGACTGACGGTAGCGTCGGGCTTTGCCAGTGGTTCCACTTCGAGGATCCGCGCTTGGGCGACGCTGTGGAGTGGATGCAAGCGCATGGCGTTCAGTATCTGCGCACCGGGTTGAGTTGGGCGGACTCGTACCGGCCGAATGCGACTGAGTGGTTTGACCGGCAGATGAAGGCGTTGGGGCCATTTCGTGTCGCGCTGACGCTGTGTTTCACACCGGCGCACCTGGGGATCGAGGAACACCACACGAGTCCGCCACGCGATAACCAACAGTTTGCGGATTTTGCCCGCTGGGCGGTAGAGCGCTATGCGCCGTCCGAAACCACAGCAGAGGCTGCCAGCCTTGAGAAGGTCGCGCAAGGAGAGAATTGATGCACATTTCGGGACAGAATTCGATGCAGAACGGAGCGCACAACTCACGCCGCTCGCGACAGGTGTTGATTACCGGAGGGGCAGGCTTTGTGGGATCGCATGTGGCGGATGGGCTGCTGCGAGCAGGACATCATGTGCGCATGCTGGATGACCTGACACCGCAGGTGCATCCGGCGGGGCGGCCGGATTATTTGTCGAAGGATGTTGAGCTGGTCCAGGGGGATGTGCGCGATCCGAACCGGCTGCGCGATGTGCTGAGCGGCGTGGATGTCATCTTTCATTTCGCGGCGACTGTCGGCGTGGGGCAGTCGATGTACGAGATCAGCCGCTACATCAGCGTGAACACGCTGGGAACCGCGGAGCTTCTGCAGGCGCTGCTGGATAACAAGCTGCATCCGGAGAAGCTGATTGTTGCGTCGTCGATGTCGATTTATGGCGAAGGGCGATATGTGTGCACGGTGTGCGGGCGGCAGTCGTTTCCGCCGGTGCGCTCGGTGAAGCAGTTGCGCGAGGGCCAGTGGGAGGTGCATTGCGCGACCTGCAACGGTGTGCTGGCGCCGCTGCCGACCGATGAGACGAAGCCGTCGGAGATCAACTCGGTGTATGCGCTGTCGAAGCGCGATCAGGAAGATCTGTGCCTGATCTATGGGCGCAACTATGATCTGCCGGTCACCGCGCTGAGGTTCTTCAACATCTATGGAACGCGGCAGGCGCTTTCGAATCCGTACACGGGAGTCGCGGCGGTGTTTGCGTCGCGGATGTTGAATGGCCAGGCGCCACTGGTGTTCGAGGACGGTGAGCAGCAGCGCGATTTTGTGAGTGTGCACGACATCGTGCAGGCGAACCTGCTGGCCATGGAGCGGCCGGAGTCGAACGGTGAGGTGATCAACATCGGCAGCGGGCGGCCGATCAAGATCAAGCGGGTGGCGGAGATTCTTTCAAACGCGCTGGGGCGCGACGTGGCTCCGGTGATCACACAGAAGTATCGCGCGGGCGACATTCGTCATTGCTTTGCGGATATCAGCAAAGCGCGACGGCTGCTGGGTTATGAGCCGCAGGTGACGCATGAGGAGGGGTTCCGGGAACTGGCGGAATGGCTGCACGGACAGGAGGCAGAGGACAAAGCGGAGACCATGCTTCAGGAACTCAGCGCCTATGGTTTGACGGCGTAATCACGACTGCAGGACTTCGCCGGGCGCGAGAAAGGGCTAGATGGACATGGGAAAAAAAACAACGCGAACCATCCTGATTACAGGAGGCGCAGGATTTATTGGCTGCAATTTGGCACAGCGATTGCTTGCAGACCCCTCCGCGCGGGTGCGCATCTTCGACAATCTTTCGCGAGTGGGCGTCGAGGCGAACCTGGAGTGGCTGCACAGGCTGGAGGGCGCGGAACGGCTGGAGTTCGTCAAGGGAGATGTTCGGGATGCGCCTGCTGTGGCGGCGGCGGCACGGAAGGCGACCGAGATCTATCACCTGGCCGCGCAGGTGGCGGTGACGACTTCGGTCGAGAATCCGCGGGAGGACTTTGAGATCAATGTCGGCGGCACGCTGAATGTGCTCGAGGCGGCGCGGCTTTCCTCGGAGCGGCCGTTCGTTCTCTTCACTTCAACGAACAAGGTGTATGGTTCCCTGCCCCGCATTCCGGTCGAGGTGGAGAGGACGCACTATCGAGCGGCGATTCCGGACTTCTGCGGAGTGAACGAAGAAGAGCCGCTCGATTTCCATTCGCCGTACGGCTGCAGTAAGGGCGCGGCCGACCAGTATGTCCGCGACTATGCCCGGATCTACCGGATGTCCACAGTTGTGTTTCGGATGTCATGCATTGCGGGACCGCGCCAGTTCGGAACGGAGGACCAGGGATGGGTGGCGCACTTCCTTTACTCCACATTGGACCGCAAGCCGATCACGGTCTATGGGGATGGGTTTCAGGTGCGCGATGTACTGCATGTCTATGACCTGATTGATGCGATGAGCGCGGTGCGGGCCCACCTTCCACGAACAAGCGGGGAAATTTACAACCTGGGTGGCGGCACGGTTCGGGCCGTCTCTGTGGTCGAGATGCTGGATGCTATCGAGCGGTCGACCGGCGTTCCGCCGTCGCTTTGCTATAGCGAGGTTCGGCCCGGGGACCAGCCGCTCTATATCGCGGACACCTCCAAGCTGGCGGCGCAGACGGGTTGGAGTCCGCGCAGGTCACTAAATGACACGCTGGGTGACATTTATGGGTTCTGGCGGGGTCACCGCAGGCTGCTCGGGACGCATCAAAAGATGTTGCATGCCCATGAGCTTGTAGGGGAGGTCGCGTGAGGTTCGCCCTCGTGAATCCGGTGTGGAGCTTCGGAGGCTCAACCTACTTCGGCTGCGCTGAACCGCACTTTCCATTGGAGTTACTCAGCGCGCAGGAGTTTCTGCGCGCGGAGGGGCACGATGTGCTGCTCGTCGATGCCTGGATGAGCGGGCTCTCGCCGGAGGACGTGCGAGTCAACCTGGAGCAGTTCGACGAGGACTTTCTGGTAATACCGACTGCGCCGTCGTATCTGTTCTGGCGCTGCCCGCAGCCGGAGCTTCGCGTGCCGCAGCAGTGGATCGCGGCATTACATCGCGAGTCGCAGAAGGTTGTGATCGGGCCGCACGGGTCGGTCACACCGCTGGCAACACTGCGCAAGACCGGCGCCGACATTGTGCTGCGCGGAGAGCCAGACCAGACGCTGCCGCAGCTTGCGACAACGCCGCGGGAGCTCATCCCGGGTTGCTGCTGGATTAACCAAGACGGTGCGATGCACTCGACTCCGGGGCTCGGTACGACGGACATGCGGGCGGTAGGAACGCTGGATTACTCCGAATATCCCGTCGAGTGGCACTCACATCTCCACCACATCTTCCGTGGCAATGGCGCCGATCATCTCAAGCGCGGTGCGGAGGTGGAGTTCGCGCGAGGGTGCCCGTACTCGTGCACGTTCTGCAACAAGACGCTGTTTCGCAATAAGTATCGCGAGCGCCGGCTCGATGCCGTGCTGGCGGAGATTGATCAGCTTATCGCGCGCGGTGTGGATTACATCTACTTCATTGACGAGATCTTCGGGGTGGGCAAGCAGGTGCGGCAACTGCTGGAGGAGATCGCGAAACGACCGGTGTCGATTGGATTTCAGACGCGGATTGACCTGTGGGACGAGGAGTCGCTCGATCTGCTGGCGCGCGCGCGCTGCGTCAGCTTTGAGTGCGGAATCGAGTCGATTACGGACGAGGGACGCGACGCGATGAATAAGAACTGCCGCATCTCTACCAATCGAATTGCGGAGCTGCTGATCTATGCGCGGCAGCGAATCCCGTGGGTTCAGGCCAACCTGATCAAGGTGCCGGAGGATGATCCTGCGCAGGTTGCGGCATGGCAGAACCATTTGAAGGCCCATGGTGTGTGGGTGTCCGAGCCTGTGCCGATGTTTCCCTTCCCCGGAAGTCCGGAGTACGTTACGACGTTCGGCGCTCAGCCTGATGAACAGGCATGGGAGCGCGCACACAGTTTCTATTTGCAACTTTTCGCGAGCCGCGGCTGGAGCGACATTCAGGACCAGCAGCCTCTTTCACTGCAGCAGTTGGAGTCGTCAGCTGATTTGAATAAGGAGCTTGCATGCGCATCCTGCTAACGACTGACACGATTGGCGGCGTCTGGACGTTTACCAAAGAGTTGACGACGGAGCTTCTGAAGCGGGGTCATGCAGTCGCACTCGTAAGCTTTGGGCGACAACCGTCTCACGAGCAACAGGCATGGTGTGCAGGACTACACCTGATCCACGGGGACAACTTTCAATTCACGGCCTCAAATGCTCCGCTGGAGTGGATGGAAAAGAATGAGTTTGTGTTTAGTCAGGGCGCGGGAGTTTTGTCCCATGTTGCAAGGCACTTCCGGCCAGACCTGCTGCATTCAAACCAGTTCTGTTTCGGCGCTATGTCGATGGATATTCCGAAGCTGATCACCGCGCACAGCGATGTGCTGAGTTGGGCAGACGCCTGCCGGCCGCGCGGGCTTGAGGACTCGCGTTGGCTAAGGCAGTATCGCTCGCTTGTCACGCACGGGCTGCATGCTTGTGACGTCGTGGTTACACCGACGCGCTGGATGGCAAACGCACTTGCGCAGCATTACAACGGCCTGCCAGGCTGCTACGTAGTGTTGAATGGCCGAAGCCTGAGTGCACCGGCGTGTAATTTGCGAACGGTGCAGGCAGTGACGGTCGGGCGGCTGTGGGACGAGGCGAAGAATGTTGGAATGCTGCGAACGGTGAACTCGCCGATTCCTATTTACGTGGCTGGCGAGAGACAGAATGGAACGTCTGTGGCGCCAAAGCAGCTCGGCCATTCGATTCTGCTGGGTACACTTTCGGAGCAGTCCCTTGTCTCTCTGTTTGCGCGCAGCAGTATCTACATTGCGAGTTCGATCTACGAACCGTTCGGCCTCGCGCCGCTGGAGGCAGCTTTATGCGGGTGCGCAGTCGTGGCGAACGATATTCCATCTCTGCGAGAGGTTTGGGGCGATGCAGCCGTGTATTTCAGCGGGGCGCGATCGCTTTCGACAGTGCTGCACCAGCTGAACCGCAACTCGTGGGAGCTGACGGCATTGCGGCAGCAGGCGTTCCTGCGAGCGAGCGAACTTACGGCTGAGCGGATGGCGAATGGGTACGAACAGATATACCGCGCGCTGCTCGCCGGACGCACTGGGGTTCGGCTGCCCGCAGAGATGCAACCGGGGTTTGCGGCGCATGCAGCGTAGGCTCCGAATCAGCTACTTTGCACATTCGGTTCGATCTGACTGGAACAACGGCAATGCACATTTTCTCCGCGGACTTCTGCGCGCACTACGCTGCAAAGGTGCTGACGTGACCGTCTATGAACCGGAGAGTGGGTGGTCGATTGACAATCTTCGTGCAGAAGAAAATGGCGCACGGGCTCTCAATCGCTTCACGGAAACATTTTCAGACCTGGATGTGCAGACGTACTCGGCTGACGACTCTCGTGAGTCATGGAGAGAGCGTCTCCGCGGAACCGAGCTCGTAATCCTGCATGAATGGAATTCGTCTGTCCTGGCGAGAATGTTGATGGAGTTGAGCGACGAGCTTGGATATAAGCTGCTCTTTCACGACACCCATCATCGTGCGTCTTCGTCGCCTGAGAGCTTTGCGAAGTTTCGGCTGAAGGACTTTGACGGAGTGCTCGCGTTTGGTAAGGCTTTGGAAATGGTGTATCGGAAGCGGTTCGGAATTCGGAAGGTATGGACGTTCCACGAAGCCGCGGATACCACCACCTTCCATCCGCTACCCGAGGCTTCGCGAGATCCAGTTGTGGTGTGGATTGGAAATTGGGGAGATGGCGAACGGTCGAGAGAAATCAATGACTATCTCCTGGAGCCAGCCAAACAGCTGGGGCCGGAGTTTCGCACGCGCGTCTATGGAGTGCGCTATCCGCCAGACGCGATCGAGGCGTTGGGCACGCATCGAGTGGCGTACGCTGGCTATCTTCCGAACCTCGACGCGCCGCGAGTGTATGCGGGAGCGCGGCTCACGGTACACATTCCACGCCAACAGTACTCACAGGTGATGACGGGAATTCCGACCATTCGAGTTTTTGAGGCGCTCGCGTGCGGAATCCCGCTGGTGTCAGCTCCATGGTCTGATGCAGAGCAGCTATTCCGCAAAGGTGACTTCGCTATGGCGCAATCGCCTATACAGATGCTCCAAGCGATGCAACGACTTCTTCGTGACCCAGTGATGGCACAAGAGCAAGCAGCATGCGGTCTGGAGACCGTGCTGGCACGACACACTTGCAATCATCGGGCTGAACAGTTGACACAGATCTACGAGGAGCTGTGCGCGTGAAGATCTTTGCCTTTGGATCGAGCATTATTTCGTCGTACTGGAACGGCGCAGCCACGTATTATCGCGGCTGCTACAAGTACCTGGCGAGACTCGGCTATGACATCACGTTTGCGGAACCGGACGCGTATGGACGGCAGCAGCACCGGGATGATGATGACTTCAATTATGTGAACTCGATTGTGTACCGACCCACAGTGGATTTGGACTCGATGCTTGCATTAGCGGGACAGGCAGACATCGTTGTAAAACACTCCGGGATTGGTGTAGACGATGCGGAGTTGGAGCGCAGGGTGCCGGCCGAGTGCTCCGCTACCGCGATGACGTTTATCTGGGATGTGGATTCCCCGGCAACTATTTATCGAATGCGCTCGAACCCTGACGATGCGCTGGCGAGGGCGTGCGCTGGATACGATGCCATCCTGACGTATGGCGGAGGACCCAAGGCTCGCGACGGCTATCTTGAGTTCGGCGCGCGTGCATACTACAGCATGTACAACGGGCTTGATCCGGAGACGCACTTCCCTGTCCCGCCTGACGCTGCCTTCGCATGTGATGTGGCATTTCTCGGAAATCGGCTGCCGGACCGCGAAGCACGCGTGGAAGAGTTGTTCCTGCGTGCGGCAACTCTTATTCCGAACCAAAGATTTCTGCTGGGTGGTGAAGGCTGGGGTGATAAGCCGCTGCCGAAGAACGTGCGGTGGATCGGTCATGTTGCGACATGTGATCACAACCGCCTGAATTGCTCGGCGGGTATGGTGTTGAATATCAATCGCGCGTCGATGGCGGACTTTGGATTTTCGCCGCCGACGCGCGTTTTTGAGGTCTCGGGGACTGGAACGTGCATGCTCTGCGACGATTGGGAAGGGATCAGCGACTGCTTCGAGCCGGAACGAGAAATCCTTGTTGTGCGCAATGCTGAGCACATCGCAGATGCGCTTATTAACTATGGCACTAGTGGCCGCCAGCAGATCGGCGACGCATTTCGTCGCCGCGCACTTCGCGATCACACCTACGCTCAACGAGCAGCACAGGCCGACTACGTATTTCGAGAATGCCTCGCACGGCGCCGCGGCTCTGTCGGCGGTCAAAAGCAATCTCTTGCAACGATGAGCGACTGGAATGAAGTCCGCGGGTGGCGAGATGCTGCGACTGCGATCGGTAATATCGGAGACGAAGTCGCGGTTGAGGTGGGACACCGATGAAGCTCGTCGTCTATGGATTGACGGTGACCTCTTCGTGGGGCAATGGGCACGCGACTACCTATCGTTCGCTGCTGAAGGCGCTGCATCGGAGGGGCCACCAAATTCATTTTGTCGAGAAGAACGTCGAATGGTACCGGAGCAACCGTGACCTGCCGAAGCCGGCATTCTGCACTGTTCATCTTTACGACTCGTGGGATGATGAGGGGACAGCGCTGCTTGCCTTGAGCCGAGATGCAGATGCAGTGATCGTTGGATCCTATTTTCCAAATGCAATTGAGGCCACACGCTTGCTGGTGGAGTCTTATCGATCACCCGTTCTGTTCTATGACATCGACACGCCGATCACCATCACGCAGCTGCGCCGCGTGGGAGGAACGGAGTATCTCTCCGCAGAGTTGATTCCGCAATACGCCGCGTACTTGAGTTTCACGGGAGGGCCAACGCTACAGGAATTGGAGCACACTTTCGGCGCTCGACAGGCTCTCGCGTTTTACTGCTCTGTTGACCCCGATATGTATCATCCGACCGAAGCTGTCCAAGAGTTCAAGTGCCATTTGAGTTACCTGGGCACTTATGCGCCTGATCGGCAGCCGAAGCTCATGGAATTACTGAATGAGCCTGCACAACGCCTGCCGGGCAAGCAGTTTATGGTAGCGGGGCCGCAGTATCCAGAGGGCATCCCATGGGCGGACAACGTAGAGCGCATCATTCATCTATCGCCTCCGCAGCATCCATCGTTCTATTCTTCCTCTCAGTTTACGTTGAATGTGACGCGAGACGACATGGTCGCCGCGGGCTATTCGCCATCGGTTCGTTTGTTTGAAGCCTCCGCGTGTGGTGCAACAATTCTTTCGGACTACTGGGCCGGGCTCGATGACTTTCTTGAAGCTGGCGAAGAGATACTCTTGCCGACAGATGCTGACGATGTAGTCAAAATCCTTAGAGAGATTCCGGATGAAGAACGCATCCGAATTGGCCAACGTGCTCGTCAGCGGATTCTCGACGAGCACACTTCAGAACACCGGGCGCGGCAGTTTGAAGAGGTCCTAGCGGGCTGTGTTACTTCGCAACCGGCGTAGAGGGCTGACTCACTTGCTGCATCAGTTCTGTTAGCGAATGCACCACAAGATCGGGATTGTGAGCTGCGAGCCTTTCGTGAGTGAAGATGCCGGTTGATACTGCGATCACCTTCAAATCGTTGGCGCGTGCGGCCTGAATATCTGCGGGAGTATCGCCGATTACGCAAATCGTTTTATGGCCCCGAGCCAAATCTCTCGCCTTTGCAGCGGCGTGCCGGAAGACCTCGGCACGCGTTTCGCATGCATCGCTCCAGGATCCGAAGTTGAAGAGATCCAGAAGCTCGACGCGATTCAGTTTTATGGTGCCGATCCGCTCAAGATTACCCGTAGCTGTTCCTAACACGGCGCCTCGTGACCGGAGATACTCAAGCACCTCACGCACGCCAGGGAGCACCGAAATACAGAGATCCTGCTGACGCTCAGAGACGAAGCAGCACATACGAGCGAGAATCTCGGGCAGCCGAGGTCGCCAGAGATTCTCTGGGATATAGGCCAAAGCAAATGCCTCGCGGAGGATGCCAACATCCACGTTTCCGTGTGCGACTACACCGTCGATTGTCAACGGGCGACCGGCGATGGCGCTCAAAGCATCGTTAAACGCAAAGTAGTGGACTGCATCAGTACAGTTGAGCAGCGTTCCATCGATATCAAAGAGGTAGGCGTCGAATTCGTCCCACGCCCTTGCCAGTGTGCCTGCTTCCATAAAGCTCACATTACTAAACCGTGCAAATTCGTCTTGATGGATTCGATGACGGACAACCAGTCTCCCGGTGCAGGCTGACGGAAGAGATGCAGCGATGGATACCAAGGCGAGTCATCGCGTTCTACCATCCAGCGCCAATCTGCGGCGTATTGCAGCATCACAAAGGCTGGCTTTCCTAATGCACCTGCGAGGTGAGCAGCGAGCGTGTCCGGCGCAATAACGAGATCAAGATTGGCGATTGTCGCAGCGAGCGGAAGAAGACCATCGGTGAACGGTCGCGCATCACTCATCTGAAGTCCGAAGCAATCTTTGGTCGAAGACTGAGGTTCCAGATTCCAGAACTCGACGTCCAATGCAGCCAAACCGGCGAACTCATGTGGCGGCACATTTCGGGAAGGATTCCAGTCACCGCAGCTCCAAACGAGTCCAACGCGAGGACGCCGTCTGGGCCCCAGCGAGTCAGCCGCGAGCTGAAGGCTCGATTCAGGAAGGTTTAGATAATTTCTGGCTAATGGCAGTTCTGAGATTGTTGTGCGAAAAAGCTGAGGGAGCTCCATTAGCTCAATCTGCAGATCCCATTCGGGCGACACATCATTCCAAGTGATTGCATTACTCACGTCCTTGAAGCACCGCACCAATGGCAGCATTCGAGGCGCGACTTCGTAAACGACGTTAGCGGCACGAGCGGCGAGTTGCGGAGCATACCGGAGCATCTGGACGGCATCCCCAAACCCGTGGAGGCACCGTAAGATTACTCGCCTATCGTCAATGTCTTCCCCCGACCAGAAGGACTCTGGATGTGCGGCACGAGTACGTATCGCATCGCTTTCCTTCCAGGCTGATTCGAAGTCGCCGCGTAACATTGCGATCTGCCAGCGACCTGCGCCGCAGCGATCCGGATCGGCGCCGGCAGATTCAGCGTTGATGAACGACTGCCACGCTGAATCTAGAGAACGCTCATCGAGAAGGCACTCGGCGCGCTCGAGGAGTTCAACAGCGCGTGCGCCGGGTTCGGCGATTAACATTCGGCGCTGCCCCGTTTCGGGTAGACACAATGAGGTCCGTCAGGAGGCACTTCGATCGGTTTCCACCGACAGAGGTAAACCTCGTCTTCAGGTCGCGAGTCGACTACAAATCCTGAGGAGCGCAGCAAGGCCTCAACGCAAGCACGATTCGGAATCCACCAGTTGGTTTCATCGTGCGAGTACCGGTGCTCGATGAAGTGCATCTTCGGATAGCCGGGCTCGTTGAATGGGCAGGACGCGTTGAAGTCATAATCCTCAGCGACTTCGACGATATCGCTACTGCCACGTTGCATGCTCTGGAACAGCAGCAGATCCTTGGCAACATGTTCGTGAATCAGGTCAAGCGCCAAGAGAGGATGGCGGAGGTGATAGAGCACACCCATAAAGATCACGAGATCGAAACGTTCTCCAAGTCCGCCGACGTTCCAGACAGGCATGCGTCGAAACTCAACATCGGCACCTGTGACTTCAGCGGCGAAACGCGCCTGCCTGAGATAGTGCTCGTCGGTGTCGATGCCGAGCACACGCTCGGCACCGCGGCGTTTCATTTCCAAGGAGTAGAAGCCGGCATTGCATCCGATGTCGAGAACGCTCTTGCCCGTAAGATCGGATGGGATCGCATCGCGAAAGTGTTGAAACTTGATTCCGGGATAATCGCCAAGAAAATGATTGGGCGCGGTCTCGATCCCGTTCAAACGAAGATTATGAAACCAGGGACCGAGTTCCTCGATCCGTTGCCGCATCACGTCGTGTGTAGCTGGTGAATGCTGGTCCGCGATCATCTTCGTGCTCCAGTAACCACATGACCTTCCGTTTCTTCATTGCTTAAGAGATGCACGGCTTCCCGATAGCCGTGGAGCGTGCCTACATCGACGTACGCGGTTCCGGCCCGAACTCCTACGGCTTTTCCACCCTCACGAATCCAGGCGTTTACAAGGGTTCCCAGATATTCGTCCATGCGGTCAGGCCTGCACCACAGGTGATAGAGCTCGTGGAAGATGTAACCTGGCATGCGGACGGCGCCCCATATCCAGTTAGAGCGCGCGTTCTCCTGTTTGACCTGAATCTCTTCAACGCGGCCCTGATTGTCAGTGACAACTGCATCGAACAGTTCCGGATGTTCGACCGGAAAAAGCAGAAATGAAAGCTCATCGTCCGGAAGCTGCGCGAATCCATCAGCAGGGTGCCAGATTGTGTCAGGAAGGCCAAGAACCACCGACTCGTCAGGAGCGATCAGAGGCACGGCACGGAACAGGGCGTCGCATAGACCGCCTGGCGAGGGCTGCACGACGTACGCAATGTCCGCACCCCATAAACGGCTGCCGTAATACTCGAGTATGTCGGTCTTGCATGGAGCGATAACGAAGCACAACTTATCTGCGCCAGCGCGAATCATGCGTTCGACAAGAAACTCACTTACCGCGCGAGGTCTCTCCTGCCCTTCTTCGATGCGTCTGCCAACAGGAAGAAGCTCCTTGGAAAACGCGAGTGGCTGAATTCTGCTACCTGCTCCAGCTGCCGGAATAATGCCCCACATAATCTCCTCGTTTCAGGCCTGCACCGCTGTTGAGTCAAGCACAGACGAGCAAATGGACTCTAGCTCTCGTACCCTGCAATCGCCTGTGTGTTCGGCGAGCGTTCTTTCTCTCGCGAGCTTTGCGATTCGCTGCAGTTCCTCCTCAGATTGCTCCAGTGCCGCGAAGACATCGTCAGCAGTTTCGACGCAGAGCAGCTCATTACCTGGCGAGAAGAAGCAGTCAAGACCATCCCATCGATCGGATAAGATTGGAGCGCCGCAAGCCGCTGCCTCGAAGAGACGGCCGGACGGACAGTAGCCATACCGAGCCATGACTCCTCGTGTTAGATTCAACGTCGCCCGGCAGGAGCTAAAGAACTCCGCGTGCATTGGTGGAGGAATATGACGCACGAAGGCGACGTTCGGCAGCCAAGGAAAGTCTTCGGGATATTGCGTCCCGCCGATGAGGAACGTGTCCTCCGGCCGCAGACGTGCAGCACCGAGGAACAACTTCTCTAAAGCTGCTTGACGGTCCGCTGCATATGTACCGAGATACGATAGATCTGCACAAAATTCGGAGCGCGGTGTCGTTGGCCGATGTTCGTCGGGGTCTACAGAGCCGTACAGCGGCACGACATTTCGGGCACCTAATTTGCTCCGAAGCTCGTCAAGTGCACGCCCACCCGTAAAGCTGAGCACGAGATCGAATTCACTGAGACCCTTTGCAGGTAGGTAGTCGACCTGTTTGCCTTGTTCAAGACCATCAAGCGTTACCGGCGTGTCCAGATCGTAGAACGCGCGAATGTCAGCAGAGCTCGAGAGAATGAGTTCCGCGGCGAAGCGTCCGTCAGGGCAATAGCTTGTGGACAACGCAAGATCCGCACTGTCTATTTCGTGCCTGGCTTCGTGAGCGATCTCCTCGAATGAGCCATAGAGGCGAAGCCGGCCGCCTGCAGGAAGCTCGTCGAGATCGCGCTCCTGGGCATAGTAAGGGACGCTGCGTTCATAAAAAATGACGGTATGACCACGACACAGCATTGCCTTGACGAGGGATCGCCAAAGTGTGGCGTGACCGTTTCCCCATGAGGATGAGATCGTCAGCCCGAAGATTACGATGTGCATGCGCCTTGCTACCCGTTCAGGTTCTCGGTGCCGACCAGGAAGATCCGCTTGCGTCCTCCACTTTGCATAGAGGCTCAAACTGCATCGCGTACGCGACTTAGCTCTCTAAGCTCCTTTGGCTGGTCTGATGATGTGGATGCGTAGTGAGTTGGCTTTGGACAAAATGGGGTGAAACGATCCCGCTCTATTGCGAATCTAGTATCATTAGAAATACTGGAGAGCTTGCTCATTTGCCAATTTGGCTCCTTGTCGTGCCGGTGTTTTCAACCCTTTTGGGGGGGCTGCTCGCACTGCGTCTACGGTCGTCGCTTGGCATATTGGCCGCGCTGAGTACCGGATTGCTGCTCGGAGCAGCGCTGCTTGATCTGCTGCCAGAGGCAGTTAACCTCCAACGACTCGCAGGGCGCGGAATAGCGACCATCTTTGCTTTGGTGCTGCTCTCCTTTGTGACATTTCTGTTGCTTCAGAATCTGTTTGACACATGGAGTGCCCACCTCAATCTGCAAAGCCCTCCACGTGCGTTGGGACGGATTGGTAGCGGACTGCTGATCGCGCATAGCTTCAGGGATGGCATGGCGATCGGCTTGTCGTACGCCGCGTCGCGCCCGGCCGGTTACGTCGTTGCGGCAGGGATTGCCGCACACGATATCGGCGACGGCGTGAACACGATTTTATTGAGCACACGTGGCCACAAACCCGAGAGAATCGACTATCTGATGCTGGCCGCAGATAGTCTGGCACCGCTCGCCGGCGGATTGTTAACTGCATGGCTGCCGCTATCGATGACTGGCTCAGCTGCGCTACTCGCAATTACAGCCGGCTTCTTTCTCCATATGGTCGCCGACGAGCTGTTGCCTCAACTGCGCGCTGACAGTACGCCGCGAATTCCACTGGCGCTGGCTGTAGCAGGCGGTGCTTTGCTCATCTTTATTGCCACACGGCTCGCGTCTTAGCGAGAAATATCAGGCACAATCCGCGCATCGTCCAAACAGGAAGAACTCATGACCGGTGACGCGGAAACCACGCGGAAGTTTTGGATGGGCGCTGAGATCGCATCCCTGGAGTTCGAAGACCTTACCGCATCCATTGCAGCGAAAGTGATGATGATGCGCCTTGCCTGCAACTTCGTACCGCAAGGCTTCCCCGGGCATTGACACAGTCGTCAGCCAATCTCTCTCCAGCAGTGAACCGATGTTGCGGTATACGGTAGCGATGCTCAGCCCCTCGACCTCGGTCTGCGCTGTGGTCAGCACCTCTTCAGGCGAAAGCGGACGATCGGCTCGGAGAAAAGCCTCCCGAATTGCCGCCTTCTGACGCGTGTTGCGCGATTGTGTGGCCAAGTATTCGCTCCTGATTGCAAGAATACGCTCTCGGCTAAAGGCGCGTGTATGGTAGATGACCACATTACCATTGGAATTAATTGCCAAGGAGACATTCATGAGTATTGCGACGAAATTGGGAGACAGTGGACAGACAGGTCTTATCGGAGGCTCGCGCGTGTCAAAGGCAGATTTGCGCGTGGAGGCCTATGGAACGGTGGACGAACTGAATGCGGCCTTGGGACTCGCCCGTAGCCTTTGCCCGGATGAATCCATCCGTACAGCCACGGAGAAGATCCAAAAGATGCTGTTCAACGTGGGCGCGTCGCTTGCCACTCCAGCACAGAGCCGAAAAGGCGCAGCAGTGTTGACCGCCACTGACGTGGACGACCTCACAGAACAGGTCCACCGCATCGAGGCAATGGACGGGATACTGGCTGACTGGTCCCTGCCGGGGGCGCAGGTACCCTCGTCGGCATTTGAGGTGGCACGCACGGTATGCCGCCGTGCCGAAAGATGCGCGGTTCGGCTGGCGGAAGGCGGCGAGGAGGTGCAGCCGGAGGCGATCGCGTATCTGAATCGGCTGTCAGATTTGATCTGGCTCTATGGCCGGATGCTTGAGCGAAACGCGGGAGACGATGCACGGTTACGTGATAACTCAACAGGCACTCGGTGGTCTCGGGCCTGGTAGAAAAAATAATTCGTAGATTTTCAATTGTTTATCGGGTAAGGAGCACCTGAATTAGTGCAATCGAGATTGCAATTCCATCTCATATAGGGCGAATATAAGGCGAATATTTATGCCTTCTGCCGCCATTCTCCGACGCCAAATTGAAGCAGCTCTCGAAAAGAGGATTCCATCTGCTTTGACTCCGGCTCCGAAGATTCGGAGCGCTGTTAACCCAACTGGAATTGAGCCTTTGGATCACTTGCTGCAGGGTGGACTTCCGCAGGGAGCTGTTAGCGAATTTGTTGGCCCTGAATGTTCCGGCCGCACTTCTATCGCGCTTTCATTTGTGGCGCGGATGACACAGCAGGCAAACGTCTGCGCCTGGATTGATGTATCGAATGCTCTCGATCCGGAATCCGCAGCGGCCATTGGTGTGGATCTCAGGCGGCTGCTTTGGTTGAGGTGCGGCGCTACACCAAAGCGTGCGCAACCAGCGCCATATAAGTTCACGCTTGCAGAGAAATACCTCGAACCACCACCCACGAAAAAGGGGCTGCACGGCGGAGGGTTTGGTCCACATCCGCGGCAGGAGATTCGAGGTTTATCGAACGCAGTCGGCAGCTTATTACAGGGCGAACCTTTGACGCCAAGATGTGCAGAGCCTCACGTCCGCGAGCGTCCCACACAGATAGTTGCCCCAAATCCCATAGTGCAAGCAGAGCCCGCCCGCTACTCTCGTGCCACTCCAAAACCCTGGTCACGCATGGAGCAGGCACTGCGCAGTGCGGATCTTCTGCTTCAGGCAGGAGGCTTCAGCGCAATCGTGTTGGATATGGGCAGCCTCGCGCCAGAATTCGTCTCATGCGTGCCGTTAGCGACCTGGTACCGCTATCGCACTGCGGCTGAGAGGATGCAATCCAGCATTCTGCTGCTGACACAGCACGCCTGCGCGAAGAGCAGTGCCGAGCTAGTGCTTCGATTGCACCCCGCAGAGGCTATCTGTGACGAATCCACTGTATTTACAGGCATTCAACTGCGTGTCGAGATTGTGCGCCAGAGATATTCGCCAGAGACGAGCAATGTCGTTCCAATGCGTAAACCACCACAACGCGAGAACAGCACGACATGGACAAGTCGGACGGCATGGGCCGATGTGCGATGAGACGACCTGCCGAACTATATGCATGCATGTATGTCCGGGAGTTTCCCGCACAAGCAATACTCCGGCTTCGACCGGACTTGAAACATTGCGCCTGCGTTGTGATGGACGGCGAACCACCTTTTGAAGAGGTGTGCTCGCTCAATACAAAAGCTAGACTGCTCGGGATTCAGCGCGGTATGAGACGCGCAGATGTAGATGCGTTTCCAGAGGCAAAGATATTGTCCCGTTCGCTTAAGACGGAGTCAGTGGCACGACAGATGTTGCTGGAGTATGCTGGCACGTACTCTCCACGAATTGAAGACGGCAGTGGTGCAACCTACTTCCTTTGTTCAATGGATATCGCCGGAACAGAACATCTGTTTGGCCCCCCAGAGAAGCTCGCTTACCGATTGCTAGAACATCTAGGATCGCTCGGTTTGTCTGTTCGCCTAACTATCAGCAGCAACTTCCATACGGCAGTATGTCTTGCGAAAGGCACCCGCCGGCACTCAATTACTGTAATTCCTTTTGGAGAAGAGGCAACAGCTTTGTCCGAGTTACCCCTGGATGTACTACCACTTACGGAGCAACAGGCCGAGCTCTTTTGCTTATGGGGGATTAACACGCTTGGTATGTTAGCGGCATTGCCCGACAGCGAACTGATTGCACGCATAGGCCAGGATGGAAGAGAACTTCAACAACTTGCCCGCGGCGAACTGCCCCACCTGTTTCAACCAATCGAGCTTCCTCTCTGCCTCGAGGAGCGACAGGAGTTGGAATTCCCTATCGAATTTCTCGACTCGCTGATGTTTAGCATAGCGGTTATGCTCGACCAATTAATTGTGCGAGCAACGATTCAACTGATCGCGTTGGCCCGGGTCACGTTGATTCTAGAGCTTGATGGCGGAGCGACTCACACGTGCAGAGTTCGCCCTGCGCAACCCGGAAACGATAAACACTTTTGGCTCAGGTTGCTGCACCTTGAGTTGCAGACACATCCACCACCAGTTGCTGTTGTTGCAGTCAGAGTGGAGGCAGATCCTGGAAACACCAACAAAATACAACTCGGCCTCTTCTCTCCACCGCTCCCTGAACCTGCAAGATTGGACGTCACCCTCGCCCAACTGAAGGCTCTTCTTGGGGAAGAGAATGTCGGCCGTCCCATTCTGCAGGACTCTCATACACCAGAGAGCTTTCAAATGGAGCCATTCAGTATCCCCTCTTCTAGTTCTGAGCCAGCTATTACCGATCGACGACGACCATCGGCACGTTTTGTTCGTCCTTCAGAAACAATTTTGATCAACTTGCATCATTCGCGGCCCAGAACCTTCTTTTTCCGCGCGCAGCGCTTCATCGTGGAACACGCCTATGGTCCATGGATGTTGGGAGGCGAATGGTGGAACGAATCAATATGGAACATCCAGCAATGGGATCTCATAGCAGCAACGCTCAATGGCCCGCCGCTCTATTGCTCCGTGACACATGATCTCCTTCGTGATCAATGGCAGCTAACGACAATCTATGACTGAAAAATACATTGAATTACATGCCGCAAGCGCTTTCAGCTTCTTAGAGGGAGCTTCTCAGCCCGAGAACCTTGTGGAACGTGCAGTCGAATTGGATATGCCTGCTTTGGCATTATTAGATAGAAACGGAGTCTACGGTTCGGCCCGATTTCACACGAGTGCGAAGAAGAATGGGCTTCGCACACATATAGGTGCAGAGATCGCTTCTGAATTAGGGCAACGGCTCGTTCCTCCATTGTGGCTCCCACACAAAAAGAACGCTGAGGCCGCCCGCATTTCGCTGCTCTGTGAGTCGCGTCATGGCTATCAGAATCTCTGCCGAATGATTACGCGGCTGAAAATGCGTGAAGAAACAAAGGAAGAGGGCTCCGCCACAGTTAATGATCTCGAGCAATACTCGGCAGGTTTAGTGTGCCTGACCGGCGGCGATGAAGGCCCGCTCGCATCGGCACTGATGCGTGGCGGTGAAGATGCTGGCCGTACGATTGTCAACACACTAATTCGCATCTTTGGAGCACGGAATGTTTATGTTGAACTGCAGCGACATCATGAACGCGAAGAGGAGTGGCGCAATCAAGCTGCTCTACGAATAGCACGATCACTGAATTTACCTGTTATCGCAACGAATGGCGTGCGGTACGCGACTCCGCATGACCGAGAAATTTTGGATATTTTTACCGCCATTCGTAATCATACTGAGCTCGATGGTGCTGGCAGACTTCTATCGCTGAACAGCCAACGATATCTGCGGTCTGTAAAAGAGATGTCTTATCTTTTTCGAGATATCCGCGGCGCAGTTGATACCACAGTTGATCTTTCTTCACGATTGCAGTTTGATCTCGCGAATCTTGGGTATGAATTTCCACAATATCCAGTTCCCGAGGGCGATTCAATGGACAGTTTTCTTCGCAAACGTGTCGGAGACGGTGTAATACGACGCTATGGAACTTCGAATGCAAACCGACTACAGAAGGCAAAGAAGCAGGTAGAGCACGAGCTCGCACTGATAGAACACCTGGGATTTGCTGGATATTTTCTAATCGTCTGGGACATCGTTACCTTTTGCAAAAAGCATGACATCCTTATTCAGGGGCGCGGCAGTGCGGCCAATTCTGCAGTTTGCTATGCACTAGAGATAACAGCCGTAGATCCTATCGGCATGCAGCTGCTATTTGAGCGATTTCTGAGTGAGAACCGCGGTGAATGGCCGGATATTGATCTGGACCTTCCCTCGGAAGAGAAACGTGAGCAGGCTATTCAACATATCTACCAGCGCTATGGAGAACTTGGTGCTGCAATGTGTGCAAATGTTATTACCTATAGACCTAAATCTGCTGCAAGAGAAGTAGGTAAGGCCCTTGGGTTTGATAAATCATCGCTGCAGCGGCTCGCTGGGCTTGTCAATCACTTCGAATGGCGCGGACCAACCGACACAATGGCACATTCGTTTAAGCATGCGGGTTTTGATCCGACACATCCGCGCATCGGAAAATATCTTGAGCTTTGCATGCGCATACAGGATTTACCGCGCCATCTCGGGCAGCACTCTGGAGGGATGGTGATCTGCCAGGGAAACCTTGATTCTATTGTTCCATTAGAACGCGCTTCAATGCCGGGAAGGACAGTTGTTCAGTGGGACAAAGAGGACTGTGCCGATCTTGGAATCATCAAAGTGGACCTCCTTGGTCTGGGGATGATGGCAGTTCTCAAAGACTGTTCGGACCTTATTCCGCAGCACTATGGTGATGAAGTTGATCTTGCCCATCTACCTGAGGACACAGAGGTCTATAAGACGCTTCAGTGTGCGGATACAGTAGGCATGTTTCAGGTGGAAAGCCGCGCACAAATGGCATCGCTTCCGCGTAATCGGCCGGAACGATTTTATGATTTAGTGGTTCAGGTAGCGATTATTCGACCAGGCCCGATTGTAGGAAAGATGATGCATCCTTATATGCGCCGTCGCCAGGGCAAGGAAGAGATTACATATCCCCATCCATCGCTTATCCCTGTTCTGCAGCGCACAATGGGAGTTCCTCTTTTCCAGGAACAGCTGCTTCGAATGGCAATGATCGTAGCTAACTTTACAGGAGCCGAGGCAGAAGAGCTCCGTCGAGCAGTGGGCATGCGACGTTCATGGGAACGGATGAAGAATCTCGAAGAAAGGTTACGAACAGGGATGGCTGCAAATGGAATCGACGAAGAAACACAAGAGACGATCATCCAGAACATTACCTCATTTGCGCTTTACGGATTCCCTGAATCACATGCTGCGAGCTTTGCTCTGATTGCCTATGCATCGGCTTACTGTAAAGTCAAGTATTTGGCTGCTTTCACATGCGCAATTCTAAATAATCAGCCAATGGGTTTCTATATGCCCGCAGTTCTCGTAAAAGATGCTCAGCGGCACGGCCTTCGGGTAAAGCCAATTGATATTCAAACATCCGAATGGGCTTGCACCATTGAGCATGAGCCGGACGGGACACGGTCTGTCCGCCTCGGTCTAGGGTATGTAAGGGGTCTTCGCAGAGAGGCAGCTGCTGCTATAACTGCCTCCCGCCAGCAGCATGGAGCCTATCAATCAATTGATGAGGTTGTTATCCGTGTACCGTCACTAAATCAGAAGGAATTGACGATATTGGCTCGTATCGGTGCACTCAACAAGCTCTCAACGCATCGGCGCGATGCGTTGTGGCAGGTGCAGCGCGCCGGGCGACCCGAAGGCCCACTACTACGTGCCAATAGCTTCCTATTTAATGCGCTAAACCACACGGCCTTGCCGAAAATGACAACCTCAGAACTAATGATCGCTGACTATGCGGGAACAGGGGTAACAATCGCTAGCCATCCTATGGCATCTCGCAGACAAGAGCTACGTCGCGAGATGGTGCTTTCTGCATCTGAGCTATACAATGTGCCGGATAATTCCTTCGTGAGAATTGCGGGCTGTGTGATCGCCAGGCAGCGACCGGGAACTGCAATGGGGTTTATCTTTCTCTCTATGGAAGATGAGACTGGTATTTTGAACGTTATCGTAACACCGGCGCTATATGAAGCTAACCGGGCAATTGTTACACACAGTAAGTTCATTCTCGCAGAGGGTCCCGTTCAGAGCCAGGAAGGCGTCATTCATGTGAAAGCAGTTCGTTTAGTCGCGCTTACCGAAGATATGCTTGAGATTCGTTCGCATGATTTTCATTAGATTAAACTCTCTATTTCAACTTAATTACGATGCTCTTATGGCAATACTAAATCGGAGCGACGTATTAATAATCCGCAAGTTCGGCGACACCTCTGGGTTGAAACCGGTAGCCTACCCACGGTTCGCTCTGGATATATTTTTGACCTTCACTTTTTTCTATTTTCTTTCGCAATCCAGCGATCAACACCCGTAGGTACTCTGGTTGATCGTCGCCTGCAGGCCCCCAAATGGCTCGTAGCAGGACCTTATGGGTCAAAACACGGCCAGGTGACCGGGCAAAGAGCAGCAAGAGATCAAACTCTTTTGGAGTAAGACGTATGATCTGGCCACGTACGAAGACGGTGTGCGCATCAGCATCGACGACAAAATCTCCCACTTCGAAGTGCGTCTGTGGCGGCTCCTCAATTGCACCACGGCGCAGTTGAGCGCGAATACGAGCAAGGAGCTCAGGCATACTGAACGGTTTTGTGAGGTAGTCATCTGCGCCTTCGTCAAGAGCTCTTACTTTCATCGCATCCGTGTCGCGCACGCTTAGAACGATAATTGGGGTTCGATCCAATTTGCGCACGGCCTCTGTAAGCTCCAGGCCATTCATCTCCGGCATTGCCAAATCCGTGATGATGAGGTCCGGTCTGTCGGCTTGAAATCTCTCTAGACCCTCAACTCCATTGGCCGCCGTTAAGACCTCATATCCGCTGCTTTGCAAAGAGGCACGTAGCATTCGAGTGATCTGGCGTTCATCATCTACAACTAGAATACGTTTCAATGTCTCTCCTAATTACTATGTGCAGGTCGATATAGGGAAGCTTCCGACATGATTTTAATCGCGGCTTAACGGTCCAGCGCTCGATATTCTTGCGTCTAATGCAACCGTGCAGATTGCAGTCGATTGACAACGGAGCGCGCCGCAAAGCCCTCTTTCGGAATGCGATGAAATTTGCGATCAAAAAAGGCTTCGAATCGATCGTCTGTCTTGCTTTATTAATTTTGCAAGCCAATCTTCGGTGATTTCTCAGTTTCCACCACGCCGTACAATTCTCCTCATGAACTCACGCCGCAATATTGCGATCACCAGGTGGACACTGGCCCTGGTCGCTCTGGCCGGAATTGTACTCGTGTACCACCGCTGGATTCATGTCAACCCAACGACAGTCGCGCTTACACTGTTGCTTTTGATCCTGTTATTAGCGGCTGAATGGGGTCTTCGATATGCTGTGGCAATTTCTGTTGTAGCAACGGCTTTGTATAACTTATTTTTCTTACCGCCGATTGGCACGTTCACCATAACGGATCCACAGAACTGGCTGGCGCTGTTTGCTTTTCTAATCACGGCAATCATCGCAAGCCGACTCTCCGAACGTGCACGCAATGAAGCCAGCGACGCTCGGGCGCGTCAGCGTGAAGTAGAAGCTCTATTCCGGCTTAGCCGCGAGCTGCTCGAGACTGAAAGCGTCTCCAGCCTTGTGAGCTCAATTCCCGCCGCGGTCGCAAGCATCACTGGGGCTACATCCACGCTTTTCTATCTTCTCGATGGAGACAAACTGTATCAAGCAGGAACAAAGCCAGTCTCAGAGATCGAACTTCCTCACCTGCGGAAGCTTGCGACCTCACTAAGCGGTGTCACGGAAGATCGAGACGAGTTGCAGGTGCCGATCCACACGGGCGTACGTCCCAAAGGCCTGCTCATTCTGCGTGGCGCAGTTCTTTCGCCCGTAACGGCAGACGCGATCGGAGGCTTGATTTCGATTTCGATCGACCGGTCTCAGGCTGTGGAGAGCATCGCACGCAATGAAGCCGCACGGGAGAGCGAGCGCCTTCGCACCCTTATTCTCGACTCCATCACTCATGAACTGCGGACGCCGCTTACTTCCATCAAAGGCGCGGCGACCGCATTGCTCCAAGGTTATATGAACCACGAACAGAGTCATGAGCTCTTGACGATCATTGACGAGGAGAGCGATCGGTTGAATCGCCTCGTTTCTGAGGCCGTAGAGATGGCGCAACTCGATGCACAGCAGGTTCAAATGCATTTCGAACCCGTGGAGCTGCGCGTCATTATTGATGCCGCCCGTGAAACATATTCCTGGATCGAAGAGCAACATGAACTTCGGCTCTCTCTCCCGGAAGGTCTTCGCGTCAAAGCGGATGCCGGCATGATGGAGAAGGTGATTTCAAATCTGCTCGAAAATGCCGCGAAGTATTCAAAGCCACACTCGCCCATCACGATCTCCGCCGAGGCGAATGACCACAAAGTATCCCTGTCCATTGCGGATCAGGGTGCAGGGATTGATCCCGCCGAGCAGGGCCTCATCTTTGAGCGGTTCTACCGCGGCCGTTCACAGGTTCTTGGAACCTCAGGTACGGGAATGGGTCTCGCGATCAGCCGCGCAATTGTCGATGCTCACGGCGGGTCAATTACTGTCACCAGTCAGCCCGGCCGCGGATCTGTATTCACAATAATCTTGCCAAAGGCCGATCTCGGTGATCGTGCGGAACCCCAGGCAATCTCTCAAGAATGACTTGCACGCTGAAACGCTCGCGCCCGTTTGAGAACGGCAATTACCCCAACTCCATATCTTTTTACGCCGCCCATGGAATAGTGCATAATAGGCGCCATGCGAAGCCACGTAAGCGAAAACGGGGGGGTAGCAGGCTCGGGTCGAGCCTGCATGCAGCACAGGAGCTTGCGTAGGAACCATCCGGTAAGAACCAATCTCTGGAGCCGGCGCTTCACTCAGCCACGCTGTTGTGCTTCTCGAACACTCTGGCCGCAATGACTTGCTGACCTCGACGCCCAGTAACTGCCCGATATAGATTTACCGTGATCGATTTCAATCGATTGACACTTTTGGCATGGCGCAACTATACTCGCCGCCGAAAAAACACACTTGCTTGGAGCGTCCCCGAATGCTGAATGGACGGCGGTTTACGCGCAGGTCCCTGGTGAAGTGTCTCGCGACCGGAACAGCGGCGAGAGCATTCGCTCGATCGCCAATATTCTCGGCTCTTGGGCAGAACGAAGGAGTTCACTCGAACGTGCATTTTGGCGTACAGCTCAACGCATTTCCTATCGATCCGAAAAACTTTCAGACCTTTCTCAGCGCGCTCGGGGAGGTAAAGCGTATCGGCTATGAGGGGTTCGAGAGCGGCTTTCGATTTGTGAATGGACAGTTCAACGATCCCGGGCCGGCGCGGAAAAGGATTGAAGAGTTCGGATTGACCTTCATTGGAATCCACATTTTCTTGAGCACGCCTATGTACGACAGCGCGACCGGTATCGCACCCGGGTCCCTGTATGAGGAAGTCGCCCGCGGCGGTGCGGCGCTGGGCGCCCGCTACCTTATCTTGAGCGGGGCGCCGGCATCAGACGGCGACATGCTGAAGCGCAAAATCGACGCGCTGAACAAGGCGGGAACCTTTGCGAAATCGGTCGGCCTCAAGGCCGCCGCGTATCACAACCACTGGCCCGAGTTCGAATCCAAGATCGGCGAGATCGAAGCGCTGTACACGCGTACCGACCCAACGCTGGTCTCCTTTGTGCTGGACGCGGGCCATGCGTATCGAGGCGGGGCCAATGTGCCGCAGTTCATCCGTACCCATCAGCATCGGATTGTGGCCTTCCATCTACGCGATTACAAGGACGGCCATTTGGTGACACTCGGCACCGGCACGTTTCCGCTGAAGAAGGTTGCGACAACCATCAAGGAGATTGGGTGGAAGGGCTGGGTTGAGAACGAAGAGGAGCGGGAAGACCTTTCGCATAACGGTGCCAAGGTAATCGAGCCCGCATACCGGGCAATGAAAGAGGCATTTGCGTGATGAACCGTCGTGAATTTGTGGCCGGAGCAGCGGCGCTTGGAACGCTTTCTAGTGCCGGAATGACTGCGCGATCGTACGCTGCTGTGCCGGGCGCCAACGATCGAGTTGGCTTGGGCGTGATCGGGTTGGGACGGCGCGGCCTGATCGTGAGCAACGGATTCGTGCAGGACCCGCGGGTGCGCATCATCGCCCTATGCGATATCTACGGAGAGCAGACACGAAATTACCAATCGAAGATGCAGGCACATCTTTCTCAGCCGGCTCTGTCGATTCGGCATCACGACCTGCTGGCGCGAAAAGATGTCGACGCGGTTTATATCGCGACGCCGGACCACCTGCACGTAATCATCGCGAGCGATGCACTTTCGGCGGGCAAGCATGTGTATCTGGAGAAGCCCACCGTTCACCACTGGAACGATCGTGTGCATCTCCAGCAGGCGCTAGAGCGCAGTGGAAAGCTTCTGCAATGCGGTACGCAGCAGCGTAGCGGAGCGCATTATGCGAATGCGAAACAGGAGTTCTTTGACTCCGGCAAACTGGGCGAGGTGGTCCTCGCGCGCGCCGTGTGGCACAACTTTCCGTGGCAGCGCCGTCAGCTTCCGGACACGCCGAAGCCCGCGGACCTGGACTGGGATCTCTTCCTTGGACCCGCGCCCAAGGTTCCGTATGAGTATCCGCGCTATACCTCCTGGCGTTCCTTCCCCGACTACGGCGCAGGCGTGCTCGCCGACATTCTGACGCACTGGGTGGACGTCGCGCAGTGGATGCTGAACGATCCGCATCCGGTCTCTGCAGCAGCGCTGGGCGGACTCTATGATCTGCATGGCTATTTCCAAAACCCTGACACTGTCAGCGCGATCGTGCAGTACAAGAACTGGAATCTGAACTTCGAGTCCAGTGTGCTCTCTCTGCGCGATGAGCATCCGTCGGTCTTCTTCGAAGGGACGAATGGAACGCTGAACATCACACGTGCCGGTTACACCTACACACCCAACAAAGGTGAACCGGTGACCTTCAAATCGACGCAGGATCTAGAGGTGGCGCACACCAGGAATTTCCTGGACGCGATCATCACGGGAACGCCCGTCAGTGCGCCGCTCAGCGCAGGTTTGGACGCGACGCTGCCGGTACAAATGTGTCTCAAGTCATATTGGTCGCACAAGACTGCAACTCCTGAAGACCTTTCGTAACTCTACGGCCCCCGGAAATCACAGTAAAAACGAAGCCGCAGTTGCTCGATTGACCTTGAAAGGATGCCGCTCCGCCATGACGCTTGGAAAAAAGAACCGCAAACTCACTTACCTGGCTCTCGCGTTTTTACTGATGTTCTTCGCCGCGGTCGGCACAAAGGCGCAATCGACCGGCACCATCACCGGCACTGTCAGCGATCCCACGAATGCTGCCATTCCCGATGCTACGGTCACCGTGAACAACGTGGGCACGGGCCAGAGCCGCTCAGTGCAGACCAACGCAAGCGGGGTCTTTTTGTTTCCCGATCTTCCCATCGGCTCGTACACGATGCAGATCTCGAAAACCGGCTTTGAGACGCAGAAGCGGTCCGCGACTGAACTGCTGACTGGACAAACCATCGGCATTGATGTCTCGCTGAAGGTCGGAACGCAAGTGGAGACGGTCGAGGTTGGCACTGTGACCCAACAAGTGCAGACCTCTACATCTGAGGTCGCCAGTACTGTCGACCAGCAGCAGATGGTAGACCTGCCGCTGAACCAGCGCAATCCACTTCAACTCACGTCGCTCACACCAGGCGCCGTGCTGACGAGCGTAGGAACCGAAAGTACTCAGCAGGATCAAACGGGGCTCGTGGTGAACGGTCTCCGCGCCACAGAGAACAACTTCCAACTCGACGGCGTGACGTATGAAAACCGCTTCCTCGATTCAGTGCCGATACTGCCGAATCCGGATGCACTGCACGAGTTCACTATCGAAGCAGCGAACTTTGGCGCGCAGTACGCCGGGGCCGGCGGTCTGGTCCAGCTATCCAGCAAGTCCGGCACCAACTCGCTGCACGGCAACGCCTTCGAGTTCATCCGCAACACTGCACTAAATGCGCGCAACTGGTTCAATACCGTGGGCACGCTGAAACCTCCGTTCAAGCTAAACCAATTCGGCGGAACAGTGGGCGGACCGATTGTGATCCCACACCTATACAACGGGCGTGATAAGACCTTCTTTTTCTTCTCCGCCGAGGACTTGCAGCGGCGCTCTTCGCCCCAGACGGCGAATATCTGGGTTCCGACCGCGGCGGAAATGTCGGGGGACTTCTCCGCTTTTTACCCGACCCTCGATTCCAACGGTAAAACAACCTGCCTCGCCGCAACTTCGAAACTGCCGCTTGGCACCACTGTCTGCAAGCAGATCAAAAATCCGATTACAGGCGCGGCATATCCCAACAACAAAATCACTGACCCTGTGAACTCGCTGTCTCTCGCCGTGGCCAAGCAGTTCACGCTCGGGCTGACTGGCGTCGATCCGGTGAGCGGTGGATATACCACGCTCGAGAACCAGAACATCGACAGCACGCAGTACCTCATCAGCATCGATCACCAAGTGACGGCCAAAAACCATTTCAGCGGCCGCTATTTCTATAACCAGGACAACTTCCAGCGTCCGTTCGCAGCGCCCTTAGGTTTCTTTGCGCTCAATGAATACCGGAACCAGAATCTGGCTCTCGCCGACACTCAGACCTTCAGCAATACGCTGACGGCAATGTTCCACATCAGTGCCGGTCGTTATGCACGCACCCAGATTCCGGTAGCGCCCGGCTTGAAATCCCTGCAAGACCTCGGGTCGAAGGTGGCGCTGGGTACTAACGTGCCGATCTTTCCTGGCATTCGTGACAATATCGCGGGGGGCTTCGTAAACATCTTCTCGGGCGGCGCGCTGAAACAGGATCCCACGTCGTGGGAGTACCGCGCCGAGGCCGTGAAAGTGCTCGGCCCGCATCAGCTCAGCTTCGGCTTCACTTTTGAGCGCGATGCGGTTAACGCAAACGACTACTCTTACACGCCGGGCGACAACACGTTCGACGGCAGCCGCAGCGGGATCGGCATGTCCGACTTCTACTTCGGCCTCGACTCGCAGTTCTACCAGGACAACGGACGCAAGTTCTACCTTCGTGAAAGCCGGCCTGCGCTCTACCTGCAGGACGACTATAAGGTATCTCACGAGCTGACCGTGAACGTCGGTCTGCGTTGGGATCCTTGGCTTCCGCCAATCGACAAAAACCAGACGCTGGTCGGCTTCCAGCCCGGCTTCAAGTCCACTGTCGCGCCGAATGCCCCGGTCGGAATGCAATTCGTGGGCGACCCAGGCGTTTCGGCTTCAATCTTTCGTCAGAACTGGAAGGACGTGGCGCCGCGCCTTGGCTTCGCGTACAACATCGGAGGAAAGGGTTCGACCGTCATCCGCGGAGCCTACGGCATCTTCTACGGCTTCCCAGAAGGGCTGCTTTATCAGCGGACTGACGCGACGCAGCCGATTGACCTGTATTTCAATCTCGCAGCACCGGGCGGCGCCAACCCGGGCGGAACGTGGGATAACATCTACGCCAATTATCCCGGCGGCGACCCGTTTCCGCGCGCGCACGTCTCGCCCAGCCAGTTCTCCACCTATCAGTTCCTGCTTCCGGTCTCGGGGGGAGTGCTCAATCCCAACTCGCACGTGGAATACACGCAGGCTTACAACCTGATGATCGACCAGAAGCTGCCGTGGGGTTTCTCGGGAACGATTGGGTATGTGGGCAATCATGCGGAGCACATCATGAGCTCGCGGCAATTCAACCCGGCGGTTTGCGCTCCGGGCGCTCCCTGCGCAAACCTGAACAACTCCACGTGCTCGACCTGCAGCAGCTCCGGTACGAATGAAAACGCACGTCGTCTATTCCCCGGCCTCGGGCAGGTAGAACTCGCCGACGCCTACGAGTTCGCTGAATTCAACTCACTGCAGATGACGCTGACACGGCGCGTTTCGAAAGGCTTCGAGGTGATGGCGAACCTCGTTTACTCGAAAGATATGGACAATGCCTCCAGCGGCACCGAAGGCAGTGCGGGCCCCAACAATCCGTTCAACCTCAATGCGGCGTACGGTCCAGCCGATTTCGACCAGCGAATCCGCGCCAACGTTTCAGTCAATTACGTAGAGAAGACGATTCACGCAGGCAACGGCTTTGTCAAAGAGATTGTGAACGGCTACGAAGTCAATGCAATTTATCAAGCCCAGAGCGGCCTCCCATTTACAGTCACAAGCGGAACCGACCGCTCACTTTCCGGTGTTGGCAACGACTACGCGGATGTCGTTCCAAATGTGAACCCCACGCGGCCCCGCGGAGCAGACTTCCACAAAGAATGGTTCAATACCGCGGCATTTGTCCCGGCTGCACCGGGCACCTTTGGCAATGTGCATCGTAATAACCTCTACGGACCAGGCTATGAGGAGTTGGATATGTCGTTATTCAAGAACTTCTTTGCGGAAGCGCGCGTGCACGGGCAGTTCCGAGCCGAGTGCTTCAACCTCTTCAACCATCCAAACTTCGCTAACCCGACGTCCGCGGTGAATTCGGGCAACTACGGCAAGATCACCTCCACGGTCAGCACCTCAGGCACCGGAACGCAGGGCCTCCCACGCGTCTTCCAGTTCGGCGCGAAGATTATCTTCTAGCCACCGTTGGTCTTCAACCGAGACGGCGCTCTGCCAGGGCGCCGTCTCTCATACCGGAACGTCCATGGAGAGATACGGGTGAGCATGCGAAAATTCAATCGCCGAACATTCCTCGGCACAGCGGCCGCAGCAACTCTAACGTGGAGGTCGATCGCGCAGCGCCCGAAGCCGCGTGTCGGCTGTCAGGCGAATGGGTTTGTAACGCGCACCGGCGACTTCGAAGCGCTGCTGCCGGTCTTGAAGACCATCGCATCACTCGGATACGCCGGCTTTGAGTGCAACAACCATCTCTTGCAAAGCGAATTTCTTAACCCGGAGGAGGCACGCAAGAAAATCCGGGCGACAGGCCTCGAGTTCATCGGGATGCACATGTCGACGAATGAAGCTGATGGCAAACTTGACTCGATCTGCGCGGGAGGTGCAGCGCTCGGCTGTCATAACGTCGTCATGAGCTCCGCGGGGCTTTCTCCCACGGGTGAATTCACGCCGGACGCACTGAAACAGAAGGCCGAAAAATTAGAGCGCTACGGAAAGATATGCAACGCTCACGGCATGACCCTGGCGTACCACAACCACATGCCAGAGTTCGCCAACCACAATGCCGAGATGCAAGGACTCGCGGACCACACGAATCCCGAATTAGTCAGCTTCCTCATGGATGCAGGACACGGCTATCAAGGTGGGGGCGATCCTGCAGAGTTCCTTCGCCGAAATCCTCGCCGATTGGTCGGCTGCCATTTGAAAACCTTTAGGAACAAAACAGAACAAGTGCCTCTCGGCCAAGGTGACTTCGGGTTTGAGGATCTTGCTGCGGCGATCCGAAGTACGGGATGGGCCGGTTGGCTGATCGATGAAGAAGGTGGTGGCAAGACAGCGGACAGCGCGGCCGTCGGGCCTGACCGAGCTTACATCCGCAGGATATTTGGGGTGTGAGCGTGAATCGTCGCGAATTCCTCGCCGCATCTCTGGCGGCCACGGCAGTTGGCGCACAACCATTTCACCCTGCGCCACCGCGATTCGCGCATCGCCAGGCGCAGATGCCGCTTCCGCCCGGCCAGAATGTGTTCGAGTTTGCCGCGAAGATTCCAGGACTCTCCGGCGTGCAACTGCAGATGATCTGGCACGGTGAGGATATCTCCCAGGGTGACCGCACACGCGAGCTGAATCAGCAGGCGCGAGACAACGGAATACTGACGCCATCGATTGCCGGCATCTGGCAGCACGGCGAAAACATCTTCGCGGGCGAGGTCGCCGAGCATGCGCTTAACAATGCGATCAGCACGGCTGCCATACTCGAAGCCGGTGTCATCCTCGTCGTCATGTTTAAAGAAAACTGCCCCGATATGGCCGACCCAAAGTCGTATGGTCCAGTCGTAGAGTTATTCCGCAGAATGGCCCCGCGCGCAGCAGATGCCAAGACAAAGCTTTGTGTGGAGACTTCCCTGCTTCCGGAGCAGGATCGCAAGCTGATCGAACTGGTTAACCATCCCGCGGTAGGCGTTTACTTCGACGCAACAAACGCCGAAACCTATCATCCGGGTTCGTCGCTGCCGGGCATTTTGACTCTTCGCAACCATATCGGCGAGGTTCACCTGAAAAATGGAGACCGGCTGTTAAACCAGCAACCCTCGAAAGTGAACTGGACTGAAGCGATCCGCGAGTTTCGTGAGATCCATTACAACCATTGGTATTGCTTCGAGACCGAGCACGCCTCGCCGGAGCGATGCATTGCAGACACGGTTGCGAACATGGCCTTCGTACGCCAAGAGCTTTCGTCGCACGCTTGATAGAACGGATGCTAGGAGGAAAGAACGATGCGCACATTTACATGCGCGCTGCTGCTGATGTTTCCCGCTGGATGGGCACAAACGCCGCACCGAACACTTGCGATCCAACCACCCGGAACGCCTATCTTGGCCGCCACGCCGCCGATGGGTTGGAGCACATGGAATCACTATGCCCACAACATTTCAGACAAGCTGATCCGCGAACAGGCCGATGCAATGGTCGCGAGTGGCATGCGCGACGCCGGTTACGTTTACGTGCACATCGACGGCGGCTGGGAGGGCCAGCGTGATGCGAATGGCATGCTCCATCCGTTGCCGACCTTCCCTGATATGAAGGCGCTCGGCGATTACATCCACTCCAAGGGACTGAAGTTCGGTCTGTACAGCGGGCCCGGGCCAGTCACATGCGCCGGCGCCGAAGCGAGCTACGGGCACGAGGAACAGGACGCCCGGATGTTTGCAAGCTGGGGCGTGGACTACCTCAAATACGACCTCTGCAGCTATCGCATGATCATGCAGATTGAGTCCGGGGGCGATGTAACGAAGGCTGAGTCGATGATGCGGGCGGCGTACGAGAAGATGCACCAGGCGATCCTCAAGACCGGAAGGCCGATGGTCTTCAGCATGTGCCAGTATGGGCTCGGTGAAGTGTGGGAGTGGGGTCCACAGGTGGGCGGCAATATGTGGCGTACGAGCAACGATATCAATGACACCTACGAACGCATGATGTCTATTGCGGACCGCCAAGCCGAACTTTCGCGATTTGCCGGACCCGGCCACTGGAACGATCCCGACTTTCTCGAGGTCGGAAACAGCGGTATGACCTTCGACGAGCAGAAGTCGCACTTCAGCTTATGGGCATTGATGGCCGCCCCGTTGATGGCGGGCAACGATCTCACCAACATGTCAGAGCAAACCAAAAGCATTCTGCTAAATCGCGACGTCATCGCGGTTGATCAGGATCCTCTCGGCAAGGCAGGCGATCGCGTATGGCAGCAAGGCGCACTTGAGGTGTGGGCACGTCCGCTGAGTGGGGGCGCCGTAGCCGTAGGCCTCTTCAATCAGCTCACGTCTGCAACCCACATCACCCTGAACCTTGCGGATGCCGGAATTCACAGCAACGCGGAAGCAGAGGACCTGTGGACGCATAGCAAGGTCAGCATCCAGCATGGAAGCTACACAGCCGTGGTGCCCGGTCATGGCGTTGTGATGCTGCGGCTCCAACCAAAAACCCCACTATGAGTGTGGAGTTCTGCGGGGTTCATCACCTCGAAATGGTTGCGGGGGTCTGCAACATCCCGAAAGTCGGATTCCGCATAAGGCTTTTGAATCCATAACTTACACAGAGCCGCCATTCAGCTCGCGACTTTATTCCCAGCCACTTGGGATATCGAACCGGTCACAACGCGCATCGCAGCTTTTTTGGGGAGCCCGGCAGGCGAGCATTTCACGGTTGGTTGGTGTCCCTTCTTGTTCTCGGATGTCAGCTGTAATCACCTATTTGTGACTGTTTGGTGGGCAACTCCAGGAACGAACTTACGACTTCCACCGTGGGACTGTGTAAGGTGACCCATAGATTCATAGGCTTACGCGGAAGAAGAGCGGACAAAAAGGAGCATTAGGAGCACATTTTCTGTATAGGTGTGCCCTTATTGTGCCCTCGCTCGGAGGTCGAAAATTTCCACGTTTGCGGTGGAAGTCGCAACCGATTACAAGTTTGAACGTCCAGTTACTGATCCAAGAGATCGTTACGGGCACCAGCCTATGCCGTCCCGTGCATTTGCCGGTCCACTTAGGCCAGCGCGTTCAAGCTCGCAGCCTCATCCGCATCTATCGGCAGAAGCCCGCCTGTGCGCGTCATGTTAATCAACTCTGCCACCCGCTCGCAGACTCCGCACAACCGCAGCGCACCGCCCTGTTCATTGGCAATCCCCGACGCCTGCACCAGGACCCCCAGGCCCGCGCTGTCCATATACGGAACCTCTGCCAGATTCAACACAACCTTCGGGCAGCCCTCCTTGATCGTCTTTTGCAACTCGGCATCCGCCGCATGTAGGCTGCTGCCCAGCGTCAGCGGCCCCACAAAGCTCACCACGGCAACTCCGGGACTCGGCTTCCGAATATCGAACTGGAGAATCATGGCTGCCAATCTACCACGGTGGCGCCTTGTCCCCTTTGCGGCCCACAAAGTTCCACCGGCCCCCGCCCGACATTTAAATTTTTTGGCCCCTTTGGTTTGGCAGTCGCGCATTGGTAAATGAGGTGCGATATGACCAGGCTCCGCCATCGCCGCGTACTTTTCTTCTTTCTCAGTTTTGTATCACTAAGCGCTGGAGCCACCCTTCTCGCCTTCATTCCCAACCTCATGCCATTTCCTGATAAGACGGGCGCCGTCGCCACCTATATCCCCGCCGGCGCCATTGATGAACAAAATCCCTTCTTCCAGAGCCTCGGCACCAATGGCCGCACGTGCGCCACCTGTCATCAGCCCGACCAGGCCTTCAGCCTCAGCGCCACCGGTGCCCGGCGCGTCTATGACCGCACCCACGGCAACGATCCCCTCTTCGCCGCAGTGGACGGAGCCAACTGCCCCACCAACACCTCCGGCGATCCGTCCGCACACAGCCTCCTGCTCAGCAACGGACTCATTCGCGTCGGCCTCACGCCTCCCTCCAACGCGCAGTTCACCATCAGCGTCGTGCATGATCCCTACGGCTGCGCGATCACCTACGACCCCAACACGGGCGCGCCCATCATCTCCGTCTACCGACGTCCCATCCCGGCAACGAATCTTCGTTTCCTCAGCGCCGTGATGTTTGACGGCCGTGAGACCCTTCTGCCGCTCAACGACACCAACAGCTTCGAGACGAATCTCGCCTATGACCTAACCGATCAGGCGAAGAGTGCCGTGATGGGCCACGCGCAGGGCGCGGTCGCTCCCTCTGCGCAACAGCTTGCGGAGATCGTCCAGTTCGAGTCCGGGCTCTCCACGGCCCAAACCTTCGACAACCAAGCCGGCTCGCTCTCCGCCGGCTCCGTCTCCGGCGGACCCCAAGCAATCTCCAGTCAGAAATACTCACCCGGCATGAACGATCCTCTCGCCGGCAATCCACTCGGCGCCAGCTTCAACCAGAACGCCTTCTCGCTGTACACCGCCTGGGAGAATCTTCCGGCGCAACCAGGCTTTCCCTGGTCGCTCCCCAGCCCCGCCGCGGCCCGCAACGAGAGGAAGCGCGAGATCGCTGCCGGTGAAAAGATCTTCAACACCCAGCCGCTCATCATCACCGGCGTTCGCGGACTCAACGACAACGCCTCCATCGGCAGCCCCGCATCGATCACCGGAACCTGCACCACCTGCCACAACACGCCCAACATCGGCAATCACTCCGTCGCGCTTCCGCTCGACATCGGCACCAGCCGCCAGCCCGGTTACGAGACAAACCCCGCGATCATTGCCGCGCTGCAACAGCTCAGCACGCCGGACCTTCCCGTGTACGAGATCCGCGGCTGCCCGGACCCTCAAAACCCCGGCATGACGCTCACCTTCTACACCTCGGATCCCGGCAAGGCGCTTATCAGCGGCCTGTGCTCTGATGTGAATCGCGGCAAAGGTCCCATCCTGCGCGGGCTCGCCGCACGCGCTCCTTACTTCCACAACGGCAGCGCCGCCGACCTGCAGCAGCTCGTCAGGTTCTACGACCAGCGCTTCCAGATGAACCTCACCGCCGAACAGCAGAAGGATCTTGTTGCCTTCCTGAACTCGTTGTGAGCCTTCGAAAAGATGAGAGAATCCTCGCTTGCCTGCAATCTCAGCGCGGCTGCTTCTTTTGAAACTCCACGCTCATCCACAAACCGATAACTGCAATCCCGGCAAAGAAGACCAGCACCGCGGGCGTTCCACTGCCGACATGACCTGCGCGAAACAGCACATAGCCGATCACGATATTCACCAGCGCCCACACCATATTCACCGGCGCTGACGACAAGCCGTTGCCCGGCGGCTTGGCAAACGGACTCGGAAACGAATCGCCCGAGATCCCATGCACAAAGTGCGGCACCGCATTCGCCAGAAATATCCCCGCAAAGAAACACCCAACGTAGTTGTACCAATGCATCAGCTTCTCCTCAGACTGTGCTGCTCTCTTCAACGCACAAATCTGCGTCGTCGCTCCGCGGCATCAATCCGTTCTCCACATACACCGGCTGCATCTCGCGATCCACGGCTGGCAGCCGTGCCGCATACCAGATCGCTCCTGCCAACACACACGCACCTGTAATCATCACCGTGTGCGGCGCTCCAATCTTGTGCGCCAGGAAGCCGGCGAGCAAACTCCCAAACGGCGCCGTGCCCACAAACGCCATCGTGTAGTAGCTCATCACACGCGCGCGCTTGTCCTCGGTCACCAGCGACTGAATCACCGTATTCACAGCCGCCGCGCACTGCATCATGCCAAAGCCCACAAACAGCATCAGCACCAACGAGAGCCACAGCACATGCGACAGACCAAACAGAATCAGCCCCGCGCCAAACACCGCCGCAGAGATCTGAATCATCCGCGTCAGCCCGACCACCGTCTTCCGCACCGCCAGCGACAACGCTGAGACAAGCGCGCCCACGCCCGACGCTCCCGTCAGCCAACCCAGCGTATTCGGGCCTCCATGCAGCACATTGCCGGCGAACATCGGCAGCAGCACCGCATACGGCCATCCCATCAAACTCACCACAGCAAACAGCAGGAGTGCCACGCGAATCGGACGGAACCCGCGCACGTACGCCCATCCCTCGCGCATCTGCTCCACCATGCTCTTCGTATGTCTGCGCACGTCCAGCGGCTTAATGCGCATCATCAGCAACGACGCGATCACCGCCAGATAGCTCACGCCGTCGATGAAGAAACACCAGCCCTCACCCGCCGTGGCCACAACCACGCCCGCAACCGCCGGCCCCACCAGCCGCGCCGCGTTCACCATCGACGAATTAATCGCAATCGCATTCGGCAGATCTTCGCGGTCCTCCACCATCTGCACCAGGAACGACTGCCTCCCCGGCATATCGAATGCGTTGATCACTCCCTGCAGCGCCGCGAGCCCAATGATCTCCCAAAGATTGATCACGCCTGCCAGCGTCAACGCGGCCAGCGCAAGCGACTGAACTGCCGCCGCTGCCTGCGTCCACACCAGCAGCTTGCGCCGGTTCAGCCGCTCCACCCACACACCCGCAAACGGCCCCAGCAGAAACGTCAGAATCTGCCCCGCAAAGCTCACTACACCCAGCAGCAGCGCCGAGTGCGTCAGCCGATACACCAGCCACGCGGTCGCCAGCCGCGTCATCCACGTCCCCATCAGCGACGTGCCCTGACCCATGAAGTACAGCCTGAAATTTCTATGCCGCAGCGCCCGCCAGGCATGCGACATGGGACTTAATCTCTTTGCTCCGCTCGGCTCCAAACTCACCTCAGGCCCTTCACCGGCTCCGTCACTCCGCCGCGCCCATCAACATCAGCGACCGCTGTGCAAATGGCGAGTACACCAACAGCGGCATGCAGGCGATCGCGACCCCCACGCTGATGTGATGCAGCAGCAGCGCCGGGCTGAGCGCCCACAACAAGTCCATGACCAACAACCCCGGCCACAACTGCAGAAACTTCTCCCTCGCCCTCGGCGCACGAAACAACACCGCACAAACCACAAACACGCGCGCCGGAATCAGCACCGCCGCTGTCACCACAATCACCCGGAACGCCACGCGCGCATAACTCAGCGGACTCAACAATTCGCCAATCTCACCTAGGTTCGCCAGCGCGCCCACATAAAACCCCACATACATCACCTGCAGCAGCAAAAATAACGTCCGCGCTATCGCATGCGAGCTCCGCGGCAGATCCTCCGGCCCGGCAAGCACCCGATCAAACACACCCTCGCTCACGCGCTGCTCTTCCATCTGGACAACATCGCCCGGCTCCCCAATCCTCTCCACCGGAGCCACAAACCGGTATCCGCGCCGCGCCAGCGTCTCGACAAATCGCGGACTTCCCGCCTTATCCCCCAGCGCCTCCCTCACACGGTTCACCGCCGAGTTCACGCCGTGCTCATAGTCCACAAACGTCCCCTCCGGCCACAGCTCCCGGCTGATCTCCTCGCGCGTCACCACCTCGCCCTGCCGCTCCACCAGCATCAGCAGCACCTGGAACGGCTGCGCATGAATCCGCACCCGCAGCCCCTGCCTGCGCAGCTCGCCCGTTGCGGCATCCGCCTCAAACGCGCCAAACCGATACCGCCTCGCCGCCGCTCGCTCCACCGTCACGGCCTCCAGTCTACCCAACGCACTCCGCGCAAGCGCTCCTCACGCATTTGAGATCACCCCGCAACCCATTCACCTCAAACCACTTCCGCCGTGAGATTCAATTCTTCCCCGCGTTACCCCGCTTGCATTGCCGTAAGCGCCCACAGCCCTCAAATTCATCTCCATGAAACGCCACCTGTCGCTCTTCCTCGGAGCATTTCTTTTTCTCCAATCCCCACATCTTTTCGCCGAAGCCTCGCCCGCCGCCATCGCCGCCTTCAACACCTACGCCGCCCAACTCCAGTCCCGCCTCGCTCAGCAGCACCGCTCTACCGACGCCTTCCTCGCCATCACCCCAGCCGCCCGCACCCGCCTTCGCTCGGGCGAGCTCCTCATCGAAAACCTCACACCCGCCTCCCAACCGGCCGACGCCCTCCTCCACCACTGGCGCGCCACCGCCTTCGTCCCTAACGCCACACCCGCAGACTTCGAGCGCCTCCTCCGCGATTTCTCCGCCTACCCGCACAACTTCGCGCCCGAGATCCTCACCTCCACCGTCCTCGCCACAACTCCCACACACACCCTGCTCCGCCTCCGCACCCGCCAGCACCACGTCATCACCGTCGTCCTCGGCACCACCTGCGACGTCACCTTCGCCGCCCTCGATCCCACCCACGGTTACTCCATCTCGCGCAGCACGCGCATCGACGAGATCACCCCCGCACCACTCTCTCCGAATTCAGACAACGGCCTCCTCTACCGCCTCAACACCTACTGGTCCTGGGAGCAGCGCGACGGCGGCCTCTATCTCCAGCTCGAATCGCTCTCCCTAACCCGCGCCATCCCACACGGCCTCGCCTGGGCCGTCCGCCCATACCTCGAATCGATCCCCCGCGAATCGCTGATCTTCACCCTCACCTCGGCCCGCAACGCTCTCCGCGCTAACCCCTAACCACTAACCCCTAACCACTAGAGAGACGATCCCATGAGCACCACTCCACTCACTACCAAAACACGCAGCTACACACCCGCGCTCCGCATCAACCGCTCGCTCACCGCCACCGTCGAGCGCCGCCTTCTCGAGCACCTCGCCCGTCACACACCCCGCGCGATCACCTCCGACCACCTCACTCTTCTCGGCCTTAGTGCCCAGCTCGCAGCAGGAGCGTTCTACGCCCTCTCCCGCACGCACCCGCTCGCGCTCCTCGCCGTCAACGCCTGCATCATCCTCAACTGGCTCGGCGACTCCCTCGACGGCACCCTCGCCCGCGTCCGCCACCAGCAGCGCCCACGCTTCGGCTTCTACGTCGACCACATCACCGATCTCTTCGGCGCCACCGCACTCCTCGCCGGCCTCGCCGTCTCCGGCCTCGCGCACCCACTCACCGCCGCCGCCATGCTCATCGGCTTCCTTCTGCTCTCCGCCGAATCCTTCCTCGCCACTCACACGCTCGCGCGCTTCGAGCTCTCACAATTCCTCTTCGGCCCCACCGAGCTCCGGCTCCTCCTCATCACCGGCAACCTCTTCCTCCTGCGCAGCCCTTACGCGCACATCCCGTATCTGCCAGGTCCAGCCCACAGCATTCTTTTCTTCGACCTCGGCGGCCTCATCGGCGCATTCTGCATGATCGCCCTCGCCATCACCCTCACCGTCCGCCACACCGCCCAACTCTTCCGCGAGGAGCCGCTCGCATGAGCACGACCATGAACCCACTCACGCGCTTGCTCCGCTTCAACCTCGTCGGCCTCCTCGGCATCATCGTCCAACTCACCACCCTCGCAATCCTCAACCGCGCGCTCCCGCACCTCTACCTCCTCACATCCACCGCGGCGGTCGAGCTCACGCTCCTCCACAACTTCCTCTGGCACCTGCGCTACACCTGGCCTCAAACACGCTCGCCGATCTCCGCTCTCCTCCGCTTCCATCTCTCCAACGGCCTCATCTCGCTCTTCGGAAACGCCGTCCTCATGCGGCTCTTCGTCGACTCTCTCCACGCGCACATTCTCGCCGCGAACGCACTCGCTATCGCCTGCTGCGGAATCGCCAACTTTCTCCTCGCCCACTTCTGGGCCTTCGCAAAAACACACAAATTTCCTCGCACCGCACGCTTCACGATCCAGCCGTAATGAATCAGGTGACGCTAACTGACTGCCTGGAAAACAATCGTGTAGCCGTCCGGGTCTTCCACGCTGAACAGCTTGAGCCCATACGGCGCCATCTTCGGGCGCTCTGCCTTCAAACCCCGCTCCGTGAGCTCCTCATACGCAAGCTCCACATCCGGGCACGCGATGTAAAACACCACCTCCCTGGACCTCATCTGCGGACGTTCTTCCGGCCGCTCGTTCGAGTCATACTGCGTGTTCAGCATGATCTCCGCCCCGCCCCACCGCAACAACATCCAGTGAGAAAACCGCCCCTCCTTTGTCTCAACCTCAGGCGAAGCGTGCGCTACCTCGAACCCAAGCACGTCCCGATAGAACGCGAGGGACGTTGGCATGTCGAACACCCAGATCAGCGGCGTCAATCCCAGCGGCGAAAAATTCATCCTGCCTCCAGCCCTTCAACAGCACCGCACCGCAACCTCTGCGATCAGCCATGATGGAAATAAAAAACATTCCCATCCAGGTCCTTCACCGTGAACTGCCGCAATCCCCACGGCTTCAGTTCCAGCGGTTCAACGATGTTTGCTCCGGTCGACTTCAGCTCCTCGTACGACGCATCAATGTCCTCCGCAAACACCCAGTGAACCGCAGGCTCAAACGGCGGCTCCCGCTTGCGAAAGAAGATGACCGCACGGTCGCGTGACACCGCCCCAATGCCTCCGCCCGGATAAAGCCATCCAATCTCAAACCCAAGTGCATCTCTGTAATGCTGCTGCGCGCGTTCCACATCCGCGACCGGCAACTCCGGCACCGGCGGCCCAAATGAGGTCATCTCTTTCACGCCCATCGTGGTCTCCCTGGTCCAACAAGAACGCCTTCGGGGAACCCGGATAACCGAGCCAGCTTACCTGAACCTAAGCTCACGTAGTTGTGTTGACGATAAAATTCGCACATTGCCGCACCCAGGAGAGCCGTGTCTATTCAACCATTCCCTCGTCGCAGATTCATGTCATTGATGCTCGCCGCACCGTTCTTCGGCTCTGCACTCATGAGCCGTGCAGAAACTGCTTCCGAAGCGCTCATCACCGACTTCGGCGCAAAGCCTGACGGCGCCACCGTCAACACCAAAGCCATTCAGGCCGCCATCGACCACCTCGCCGCACGCGGAGGAACCGTCGTCGTGCCGCAAGGCATCTTCGTCAGCGGCGCGCTCTTCTTCAAACCCAAGGTGAACCTCCGCCTGCACACCGGCGCTGTCCTCCGCTGCTCCACCGACATGAGCAACTTCCCCGTCCAGCGCACCCGCATCGAAGGACACTTCGAAGAAAAGTTCAACCCCGCTCTGATCAACGCCACCCACTGCGACGGCTTCCAACTCACCGGCCAAGGAACCCTCGATGGCGCCGGCCGCCCCATCTGGGACGAATTCTGGAAGCAGCGCAACGCCGCACCTGATCCGCGCAACTTCCCTAATCTTGGCATCCCGCGCGCTCGCCTCGCCCTCATCGAAAACTCACACAACGTCAAAATCGACGGCATCACCTTCAAGGACTCGCAGTTCTGGAACCTCCATCTCTACAACAACGATGGCGTGCTCGTGCACAACGTGCGCTTCCAGGTCCCCGACGATTACAAGCA
>DASRGC010000049.1:0-81663 GCA_035651235.1 Acidobacteriaceae bacterium | reverse complement strand
ATCTGCTCGCGGTCGGTGAGATTCGCCTGATCTGCGAACGGCTGTCGGTCGCACAGATCGAGCGCAAGCGCGTCGCTGTCGACGAGCAGAAGAAGGCGGGTGCGCCATCTTCAGCCGCAGCGCGGCCTAGGGTGGGAACAGGATTGCCGCAGACGGCGCATTGGGGCGGGCGCGACGTGACTCGCCCCACGAATGCGTGGCAGCCTTCGACGATGTTGAGCCGCACACAGCAGCCGCTCGCCGGACGTCACGGGCAGGCGCCCCAGGTGGCGTCGCTGCAGTTCTCGTCACGCGCTGCATTGAATCGCGCTGGCGAATCGAATGCTGCGAAGGCAGCGCGCGATGCGACGGCCGCGCGTGCGCAGAATTCGCCGCTCGCGCAGGCCGGCAGGATGAAGCCAATGCGCGACATGCTCTTTATTACGTTCAGCGAGAAGCTGCACGCGGCGCCCGCGGAGTCCGGCAAAGGCGTCAATGTCGGCGCGCTGATGAAGCTGGTCTCGCGCAACGCGAAGAACGGCGCGCAGCTTACGCCGCAGGGTGTGCTGCGGTGGCCGCTGTCAGGGTCGAATGCGGAGACGGTGCTGACGGAGACGCGCGAGCTGCTGGCCGCGCTCGAAGGCGCGCATGTGGCTGTGTAGACTGGGAGCCACCACTATGCGTTTCATCATGTGCTGGCTCATCCTGAGCTTCTGCGCGGTTGCTACGGCTTACACGCAAACCGTCGATCATCCGCTCCAGGTGGCTGGTAATGTCGTGCCGCCAGTACTTGTGCACGACGTCGTCCCAAAGATGCCTCACGTAAGCTTCTTTCATAAGCCAAAGAGTGTCGGGTCGACAGTATGCGGCGTCGTGGACGAGCAAGGGTTACCGCAGAATTTCACAGTCGCAAAGAGTGCCGGCGACAAGTTCGATAAGAGTGCTTTGGACGCGGTGCGTCAGTATCGATTCAATCCTGCGGCTCAGGGAGGAAAGCCTGTGGCCGTCGGACTCTGCTTTCAGGTGAACTTCAAATTCTTCTAAGACCATGACCCATCGTTATTTCGCAATCGCAGCTCTCTTCGGACTTGTCGCCACCATGCCTAGCTCACTTGCCCAGCATCCCTCCGCCGATGGCGCGGGGCAGACGTTCAATACGCTTTCGGAGCAGTACTTCGAGCAGGTGTACTTCAAGTACGCGCCGACCGCGGGCACCTCTGCGGGGCTGCATCAATACGACACGCAACTTGAGGATTACTCAGCGGCGGGGATTCAGAAAGAGATCGCCGCGCTGCATGAGTGGGAGCGAAAGATTGCGGCGGTCGATGCCACGGCGCTGGATGCGGAGCCTGCGGCGGACCGCGATATCCTGCTGAATTCAATTCGCGGACAGCTGCTGCAGCTTGAGGTGCTTCGCGGATGGGAGAAGAATCCGGACAACTATTCGACCGGCGTGACGAACTCGATCTTCACGATCATGGAGCGGCCGTATGCTCCGGTGGATACGAGGCTCCGTGCGGCGGTTGAGCGCGAGAAACTGATCCCGCAGGTGTTCGTCGACGCGCGGAAGAACCTGAAGAATCCGCCGCATATCTACACGGAGATTGCTCTCGAACAGATCGACGACGACATCAGCTTCTTCCAGAACGATGTGCCGCAGGCGTTTGCCGCGGCGACAGACACGCAGACGAAGGCGGACTTTGCGAAGACGAACGCTGCGGTGATCGACGCGATGAAGTCGTACGCGGCGTGGATGAAGAGCGATCTGTTGCCGCGATCGAACGGTGACTTCCGCTGGGGCGCGGACAACTTCCGCAAGGCGCTCGCATACAACGAGATGGTTGATATTCCGCTCGATAAACTGCTGCAGATCGGGTATGACGACCTGCACAAGAATCAGGAGGAGTTTGCGCGCGTGGCGAAGGAGATCGATCCCACGAAGACGGCGCAGCAGGAGTTGGCCGAGTTAGCTTCGATGCATCCGGCGCCAGACCACCTGCTCCAGGCCTTCCACGATCGCTTCAACTCCGAGATCGCCTTCATCCGCTCGCACAATATAATCACGATTCCAAGCGATGTGCAGCCGACGCTCGAAGAGACGCCGCCTTTCATGCGTGCGACGACGCAGGCATCGATGGACCCTCCGGGGCCGTTTGAGACGCACTCGACCAGGGCGTACTTCAATGTCACGCTGCCCGAAGCGAGCTGGCCCGCGCAGAAGACGAGAGAGTACATGGCCGCGTTCAACATCGGCACGATTGTGTCGACGAGCGTGCATGAGGCGTATCCAGGCCATTATGTGCAATTTTTGTGGACGCCGCAGTTCCCCTCGAATATCCGCAAGATCATCGGCGCGAACACAAACATCGAAGGCTGGGCGCACTACTGCGAGCAGATGATGCTCGATCAGGGTTACAACGCTCCGGGTGTGGGCGCGAAGGCTGAGCATGATTCAAAGCTGATCCGGCTAGGTCAGCTGCAGGACGCTCTGCTGCGCGATGCTCGCTTCATCGTGGCTATCCGGATGCATACCGGTGTGGGTGGAGAACTCACGATTCCGCAGGCTGAGGATTTCTTCGTGAAAGAGGGATATCAGTCGCGACCGATCGCCGAGGTCGAGACGAAGCGCGGCACGTCCGATGCGCTCTATCTGTACTACACGCTCGGCAAGCTGGAGATCCTGAAGCTGCGCGCAGATGTCGAGAAGCGTCAGGGCGCGGCGTTTTCATTACAGCGCTTTCATGACGACTTCATGCGCCAGGGATTTGCGCCCATCAAGGTCATCCGGAAGACAATGTTGCACGATGATTCGCCGGTGCTCTAACTGCCCAACGAACAGGTTCACTCCCCCGGCTGAACGCCCAGCGAACAGGTTCACTCCCCCGGCTGAACGCCCAGCGAACAGGTTCGCTACCCCGGCCGAGCCGCGCAGGATGATGCATTTCGCAGCTTTACGCTGAAATTTTGCATCGAAGCGTTGGTAGGATTACTGCAGTCATTCAGGAGTAGAAACAACACAATGCCATCCATGAAGGTGCGCAAGGCTGTCTTTCCGGCAGCCGGATTTGGCACTCGCTTTTTGCCCGCCACCAAAGCGACTCCCAAGGAGATGCTGCCGCTCGTTGATAAGCCTCTGATCCAGTACGGAGTCGAGGAAGCTGTTGCCGCCGGCTGCACAGAGATCATCATCGTTACCGGCCGCGGCAAGTCGTCGCTCGAGGATCACTTCGACAAATCATATGAGCTGGAGACGGCGTTGGAGGCGCGCGGCAAGACTGCGCTGCTGGAGATGGTGCGAGGCGTTTCGCATCTGGCCAAGATCAGCTACACGCGCCAGCCTGACGCGTTGGGCCTTGGGCACGCAGTGCTGCAGGCCAAGCAGCTTGTCGGCAACGAGCCCTTCGCGGTGATTCTGCCAGACGATGTCGTCGACGCGCAGGTTCCCTGCCTCAAGCAGATGGTCGATGCCTTTAAGCAGACGCAGGCGTCCATTCTCGCGTCCGAAATTGTGGAAGGCGCGGCCATCTCGTCCTACGGTTGCCTGGACTGCGTGCAGGACCCGTATGATCCGCGGCTGCTGGATGTGCGCAACATGGTGGAGAAGCCGAAGCCCGAGGAGGCGCCCAGCCAGCACGCCATCATTGGCCGCTACATTCTCACGCCGCGCATCTTCGAGATGCTGGAACAGGTCAAGCCGGGCTCCGGCGGCGAGATTCAGCTGACGGACGGCATCAAGGCGCTTCTGCAATATGAGAAGGTCTACGGCTTCACCTACGAGGGCACGCGTTACGATGCCGGCGACAAGCTTGGGTTCCTGAAGGCAACGGTCGAGTTCGCCCTGCGCCGCAACGATCTGGGCCCGCGATTCCGCGAGTGGTTGCAGCGGCAGGAGTTCTAAATCCTAAGCGCAAATGCATAAAGCGCAAACGAATCGGCTACTTTCCTGCATCTTAGCTGCTGGGCACCGTTGAGTCGGAACGTTAATGGATAAGGGGATCGAACAACCTGACATCACCCGTCCGCGCAGAAGGAAAAAGGCGTGCGGACAGCCGGGTGCCAAGCCACGCTGGGCCTCTGGCGCGAAGACCATTGTCGGCACGTCGGTTCGGCCTGAGAGCCGCATCTGGTACACCGTCAATGAGGGCACACTCGCCGAAGTTTATTTCCCTGACGTCGATCAGGCGAACACCCGCACGGTACGGTTCCTGGTCACGGGCGCAGACGGCTTTTTCTCCGATGAGATGTGGGACGCGCAACACACCGTCGAGTGGCTCGACAGCGGCGTTCCGGGTTGCCGTATCGAATCCTGCTGCAAATCCGGCACCTATCGATTGGAGAAGGAGATTATTCCGGATCCGATGCGCGACGGGCTGCTGCTGCGCGGGCGGTTCGTTCCGAGGCAACAACAACCAGAGCAGCAGGGTCTGCGGCTGTATCTGATCGTCGACGCACACATCGGCGATCGCGGAGCGAACAATGAAGCCTGGGCCGGTGAGTACAAGGGCGAGCCCATGGTCTTTGCCAGGCGTGGCCCGCTGTGCTTCGCCTGCGGCAGCTCGCCACGACCGCTGCAGTGCAGTGTTGGATATATCGGCAAGTCCGACGGCTTGACCGTTCTGCGCCGCGGCGAACCACTGCCCCATGCCAACTACGCGCCGGACGGCAACGTCGGCCTGACGATTGAGATCGATTACAAAAGCAACGGGGACGGCAGCTTCCTCGTCTCCCTCGCCGGTGGTGACGATTCTGCAGAAGCGGGCCGGCAGACGCGCGCGGGCCTGCTGGAAGACTACGGCAGAACTCGCCAGGTTTTTATTCAGCAGTGGCGGGAGCGGCAGGCGCAGTACCGCGGTCTCAGCGATCTCTCCGGCCATTGCCTCGATATGTATCGTGTCAGCACTGCGGTGCTGGAGACGCATCAATCCAAGCGGTTTCCCGGCGGCTTTGTTGCGGGCCTTTCCGTTCCGTGGGGCTTCGCGCGTGGCGACAAGGACATCGGCGGCTATCACGTTCTCTGGCCGCGCGACACGGTCGAGACCGCGATGGGCAAGCTTGCCAGCGGTGACGCTCACGCGGCGCGGTCGACACTGTTCTTCCTCGCGTGCGCGCAGGACGCTGATGGCGGCTGGAGCCAGAATATGTGGCTCGACGGCACACCGCACTGGACCGCGATCCAGATGGACGCCATCGCCCTGCCCATTCTGCTGGCCGACAAGATGCGCCGCGAAGGCGTGCTCGAGGGTTATGACCCGCTGCCGATGGTGCGCAACGCAACGCGCTTTCTGCTGCGTCACGGGCCGGTGACCCAGCAGGACCGCTGGGAGACGACGCCCGGCTATTCGCCCAACACCATAGCTGCTGAGGTCGCGGCGCTGCTCGCGGCTGCGGACTTTGCGGAGATTGCGGGCAAGCAGGATGATGCCGAGTTCATCCGCGAGACGGCCGACGCCTGGAACGATGCCATCGACGAACTGACGTACGTTGAGGACACACCGCTCGCGCACAAGCACGGCGTGCGCGGCTACTACATGCGGATGACTCCGCCACAACGCATTGAGACGCACGCCGTCGGACATCTGCGCGTTCGCATGCCGAACGTCGTCTCGGGCCCGCGCAACCGGCGAGCAATCGATGTCGTCAGCCCCGGCTTTCTCACTCTGGTTCGTCTCGGACTGCGCGCGCCAGACAATCCGCGCATCACTGACACGCTGAAGGTGATCGACGCCACGCTGCGCCGCGAGACGAAGACGGGGTCCGGGTGGCGACGCTCTACCGATGACGGCTATGGTGAAAAGGCCGACGGCCGCCCGTACGACACGCGCGGCATCGGCCGCTGCTGGCCACTGCTCGCCGGTGAGCGCGGACACTATGAGCTTGCCGCCGGACGGAAGGATGTCGCGCTCGATCTGTTGAAGACCATGGCGCGGCAGACGAGCCAGTGCGGCATGATCCCGGAACAGGTCTGGGACGCGGAAGACATCCCGGAGCGCTTCCTCTTCAACGGCCATCCGTCGGGCTCCGGCATGCCGCTGGCCTGGGCGCACGCCGAGTACATCAAGCTGCTGCGATCCCTGCACGAAGGCGCCGTGTGGGACTGCATCCCAGGTGTCGAGCAGCGGTATATTCACGACCGCCGCAGCGCGAGTTTCCAGATCTGGACGCCCGAGCAGCGGCGCGGCTGGATCTCGCAAGGCAAGGATCTGCGGCTCGATCTGACAGTGCCTGCGCGCGTGAGCTGGAGTGCGGGCAAGCCCAGCGGCACAGCAGAGACACGCGACACGGAGCTTGGCCTGCATTGTGCAACGCTGCCAACGCGCGAATTGACGGCGGGCGCGGCGATTCGGGTTTTGATCCAGTTGCAGTCCAAGACGCAGGACGAGACACAGATTCCCGCATCGTTCATCGTGCGCGTGAAGGCGTAAGCCGGACTCTGCTAGCTTGGAGTTGTCGTGAGAAGGCGCGGGAGGCTGCAGGTGTTCGGCGGGAGATCGCGGGCCGGTTGGTGCACAGCAGCGCGGCTTTTTGCCGCTGCCGGCGTGTTGATGGCCTGCTCCTTCTCGGGCGCCGGCCAGCAACAGCAGCAGCACCGTCCGATGGACGTTCCGAACCCGACGCAGAACACGACTGAGCCCGAGCGCACGCGGCTCATCCTCAAAGACGGAACCTACCAGCTTGTACTGAGCTACACGGTCGTGGGCAACGTCGTGCACTATCGCAGTGCGGAACGTGAAGGCCAGGAGGAAGATATTCCGCTGGCGCTCGTCGACCTGCCTGCGACCGAGCAGTGGAAGAAGGACCACGAGCCGGGCGCGCGTGAAGCGCAGGAGTCGCAACCGCCAGTGCTCAGTCCGGAGCTCGCGAAGGAAGAAGCTGCGCGCGCGGCGCTGACGCCTGAGATTGCGCCCAACCTGCACCTGCCGGAAGAGGACAGTGTGCTCGCGCTCGATACGTACCGCGATACGCCCGAGCTGGTGCCGATGCCGCAGTCTTCCTCCGACCTGAACAAGGAGACCGCACACGCGGTGCAGAAGGGCGTGATCAATCCTGCGTCGGCTCCGCATCGCATTACGGACATTCCGCGGGAACGTGCCGATGTTCAGCTCCACGTGCCGGACCCTGTCTTTTACGTGCGCGTCAACGGCGGCAATCCGGACGACGCCGTTTACACCGGCGGCGGCACGTTCACTGTCGACACGCACGGCGCAAGCGGGCGCGCCACGCCTTCAGGCGGCGATCCGAACAATTCGTACGTGATCGAGCGCGTCGATGTGCGTCAGGATGCGCGTATTGTGGACAGCCTTCGCATTGCCCTGCTCGGCACCGGCCGCACACAGCGCGACATCGTGGAGACGCGTGCGGAGATTCTGCCCGGCGGCCACTGGATGAAACTCACACCGCTTCAGCCGCTGGATTTCGGCGAGTACGCGCTCATCGAGGTGCTTGGACCGAACGCGGTGAATCTCGACGTGTGGGACTTCGGCGTGCACTCGGATGCACCGGAAAATATTGAGGCAATTCATCCTGAAGCAAAGCGCGCGCCGACACTGGAACCGCGCAGGCCTTAGTTGTCACGCAGTGGCGTGTCGTGAGCTCTTTGCCATCGGCATTGACGCCAACGACTCAGGATCAGCGACCGCAATCTGGTCGCGTCCTCTCGCCTTCGCGTGATACATCATCGTGTCCGCGGAGCGGATGATCGAGTGCAGCGTATCTCCATCCTGCGGGTAGGTTGCGAGTCCGAAGCTTGCTGTCAGGTGCAGCCGGAGACCTTCGCCGGAGAGAAAGTCGTTGGTCCTGATCGCCTCGCGCAGTCTCTTGGCGAGTTCGGTCGCATCCGCTTTATCCAGCCCGCGTAGCAGCGCAACGAACTCATCGCCGCCGTAGCGGAAGCCGGCATGCGCCGGGCCCAGCGTGCGTTTGATCACATTTCCAACCTCGGCCAGCAGACGTGAGCCGACCAGGTGACCGTGCGTGTCATTGACGCTTTTGAAGTGATCGAGGTCGAGAAACAGCAGGCTGAAGTGCGGCTTGATGGGAATGACGCGCGGATCGTTCTCCGCCGCAATCTCGCTCTCCAGCATCGTGTACAGATAGCGCGAATTGAACAGGCCTGTGCAGTCATCGGTGATGGTGAGGTGCTGCACCAGCTTTACGTAACGCGCGTTCGCCAGCGCGATCGCGGCGTAGTCGCAGAGCACGCGCAAAAACGAGATCGACGATTCAGGCAGCAGGTCGAGTTTGCTGTTGTGCAGTTGCAGCACGCCCAGCGTGCGTCCGCCGTGACGCAACGGAAGGCAGGCGATGGACTGCAGGTGCATCTCAGGGTGTTGCCGCGCGAAGACAGACCAGTCCGGATCGGCCGTGACATCAGGGATTACGAGCGGGTTGCCGGTCAACGCAACATAGCCCGAGATGCCTTCACCCATCTTGATACGAAGGTCCGCGATGTTGTCCGTGTCGATGCCTGCATGCAGCGCGTAGTAGAGCTCGTTGGCCTCTTCGTCGAGCATGAGCAGCGACCACTGCTCCGGGCCGAAGTACTCTTCCATCTGCGAGAGGATTGCGCGAAGCAGCGGCTCCAACTCGAGGTTGGCTGTCAGCGCGCGCGCGACCTCGTGAAAGACGCGCAGGTGATCCAGCTGCCTGCTGTCCATTAGCTCGGGATGCCGACCGTTTGTCACGTTCCTTCCTGGATACCGGGTCAGGACGTTCTCAGCTTCAGCCAGACAAGGATAGCGCAAGAATGTACCGGTCTCTTGCCTATTCGCCAGTGTACGCGTTTGCATACTAGGTGCATCGACGTACCGGCATGAAACGCGATGATTGTCTTGATTCGGGACAACCGAACTATCCGCCGATGTGCACCATCGATCGCGACGGTTTCAGGAAGCCGGGCTCGCCGATGTGATGCCGAGCCTCTTTGCGGCTAATGATTTTGCGAATGCGATCGCGCAACTCGTCGTCGCTCGCGCCGCGCCGCATGAGGCCGACGAGATCGTGGTCGCTCTGGGAGAAGAGGCACGTCCTTACCTTCCCGTCGGACGTGACGCGCACGCGGCTGCAGTGTCCGCAGAACGGATGCGAAACCGGCGCAATGATTCCAATCTCGCCAATTCCGTCGTCGAAGGTGAACCGCCGCGCCGTTTCGGAGGCATGATTCGCGGGAAGTGCAACCAGCGGGTGTACACGGTTGAGCCGCTCGACGATTTCATCCATGCGGACCACGGCCTCCGGCGTCCAGGTGCGGTCCTCTTCGAGCGGCATCCACTCGATAAAGCGGACGATCACGCCCTCAGCGCGCGAGAACTCCGCGAAGGCTTCGATCTGGTTGTCGTTGAAGCCGCGCAGCAGAACGGCGTTCACCTTCACCGGGCCGAGTCCTGCATCCTGCGCTGCGCGGATGCCGTCGCGCACGCGCTCGAAGCTGCGAGGCACGCGGGTGATGCGCGCGAAGGTGTCGGCGTCGACCGCATCCATGCTGACTGTGACGCGGTTCAGTCCGGCCCGCTTCAGGTCCTTCGCCATCCCGGCGAGCAGGTGACCGTTCGTGGTCAGCGCGATGTCGAGAGGATCGGCAGTGAACGCGGCGCGCATGCCGGCAATCTGGCGGACGAGATCGACTAAGCCGCGCCGCAGCAGCGGCTCGCCGCCGGTAAGCCGAACCTTCTCTACCCCGAGCGAGACGAACAGCCGCACCATGCGCGCGTACTCCTCGATCGGCAGCTCGCTGAATTGGGCGCCCTCGTTGCCGGTCCGGCAGTAAACGCATTTGTAGTTGCAGCGGTCGGTGACCGAGAGCCGCAGGTCGGTAATGGCTCGGCCGTGCTTGTCGCGCAACCGGCTCCCCGATCCATCGTCCGCGCGGGCAGACCCCAGCCAGGCCTCGCCCAAGGCAGGCATCGGGTCGAGAATGGGCGGCAGGACAGCGGCCATAAGGAAACAGTACTTCTTCAGACGCACTTTCCGGAAGCCCATTCCGGCATCTCATGACATACTTAGGCCAGTAACGGAAGGAACCATCCAGGGTCCGCACCCCCCAGCGGCAAGCTGCGCTGTTCCCTCCTGCGAAGCAGGAATCTCGTGCGGACGACCTCCATCACGGCATGGCTGGGGCACCACGCCTGGCCCATCTGGCTGCTTGTCGCAGTCGTTGCGGTATGTATTGTCCTGCTGCGAGTCTCCGCCTGGTCGCGTGAACGCAGGCTGCGGCACAAACGTGCCGGCGTCACGCACGAGACATTCACCGCCCAACTTCAGCAGTACGGCTTCGATCCGGTCATCACCTCGTCGGCGTTCCGCTACCTGCGCGAGGTGCAACTCGTGCCCTTTCCAGTGCTTCCCGGCGACGATCTCGAAGATGACCTCGGCCTCACCCCGGAGGAGATCGACCAGACCGTCCGCGATCTGTCGACAGCCCTGCGCCGGGAGTACAGCCCCGGGCTGCAGCCGACTCCGCTGGTCACGGTCGAGGACCTGATACGCCTGCTTCAGGCCGAGCCGCGCATTGTCAGAACAGGAACGGACTAGGCCAAGGGATTTCAATCACCCGCTAACGTGAAGCCGCCGACCTCCGGTGATCAGTCCGGCGTCCTCCTAAGACTACAGAGACAGCTTTGGTCTTCAGCGCGTCAGATCCCGACGCCGAACTCCATCTCCTGCGTCTGGTCTCCCGAGTGGGAGTAAATGTCGTACGGCGTACGCCGATGGAACTTGTAGCGCTCACGCAGCTCTCGTCCCACGACCACACCAATGGCCAGCACGGTGATCCCGGCTGAAACCAGTCCTACGTTGCGCATAAGGTTCCGGCCCCCCTCCGAGGCGTCCTCGCGACCGGCACCGCGGAGTGAGTGATTGCATCTCATGCGACAGATAATAGCGCACCCCTGTTAACGTTGGATATTCCCGGCTTCTGCGACCTCTGTGTGATTACCAGCGAAGTCAACATCCGGCGTTTGAATCAGATGCCGCCAGCACTACTCGCGGCCATTGCTCCGCGAATCAGCTCTTTGTGGCCGTCGCGGGCGTCGAGGCTGTGGAAGACGAGGTCGCCGAGCCGGAGCTCGAGCTTTCCTTCGAACTCGCCGCCGCTGCCGGACTCGCCGCCGGGGCTGCACCCTCCGCCGGTTTCGATCCCTCGCCACCCGATTTGGCAGCATCGCCGTTGCTCGCGGCCGCCGGCTTCGGCGACGAGTAGAGGTCCTTGTACCATCCGCCGCCCTTGAACTGAACCGCCGGGGCGGTCAGGGTGCGCTCCATCGGTCCGCCGCAATGCGGGCACACGGTCAGCGGCGCGTCGGAAAACTTCTGGATCTTTTCGGTGCGGCGTCCGCACTCTTTGCATTCGTATTCGTAGAGCGGCATTGCAGGTCCTTCTGTGCTCAAAAACGTTCGCTGCTTCAAGAATACAGTCTGAGAAGCAGTTCTTCGTTGGTAGTGGTTAGTTCTTAGTGCGGGTTTCCCACGGCCTCTCACTAAGAACGAAGAACGAACAACTTACAACTCGTTATATCCTCCGGGCATGCTCCGTCGGCTGTTCGTCCTCGTTACTGCGATGCTCTCCGCCTTCTCCGCCTCGGCCCAATCCGCCGCGCCCACGCCGCCCATGGGCTGGAACAGCTGGGACGCCTACGGTCTCACCATCACCGAGGCGCAGTTCCGCGCCAACGCGAAGGTCCTGCACGATAAGCTGCTGCCCTATGGCTGGCGCTACGCCGTCATCGACGAAGGCTGGTTCCTCGAAAACCCGCAGGACCGCCCGCACCCGGACAAGCTGATCTATGAGATCGATCCGCCTGGGCGGTATGTGCCCGTACCCGCACGCTTCCCGTCGGCCGTGAAAAGCGGCACGGTAACCGGCTATGCAGGCTCAGCTCCCAAGCTCCCCGCCACCATTCAGGAGACCAGCTTCAAGCCGCTCGCCGACTGGGTCCACGCGCAGGGCCTGCTCTTCGGCATCCACATCGTCCGCGGCATTCCCCGCGCCTCCGTCGAGCGCAATCTCCCCATCGCTGGCTCAACCTTCCACGCCCAGGATGCAGCCGACACCAGCGACGCCTGCGGCTGGGACCCCACCAACTGGGGCGTGAAGGACAACGCCGCCGGCCAGGCCTGGTATGACGCGCTGATCCAGCAGTACGCCGGCTGGGGCGTCGACCTCCTCAAGGTCGACTGCATCGCCGACCACCCCTACAAGGTCAGCGAGATTCGCCAGATCCGCCGGGCTATCGATAAATCAGGTAGAAGAATCGTCCTCAGCCTCTCGCCCGGACCGACCAATCCTTCGCACGCGGCCGAGGTCGCGTCGCTCGCGAACATGTGGCGCATCTCCAACGACTTCTGGGACCTCTGGAGCGGCGGCAACGGCCCGGACGGCTTCCCTCAATCGCTCAAGGGCCAGTTCGACCGCCTCGCCGCCTGGTCCCAACCTGAACTCAAGTTCAACCTCAAGCCCGGCCAGTGGCCCGACGCCGACATGCTCCCCTTCGGCGAACTGCGCCCTTCGCCCGGCTGGGGCGAGCCGCGCCACACCCGCCTCACGCTCGACGAGCAGAAGACGGTGATGACGCTTTGGTCGATCACGCAAAGCCCGCTGATCCTCGGCGCCAACCTGACTGAGCTCGATGACGCAACACTCAAGCTCCTGACCAATCCCGAGGTGCTGGCGATCGATCAGCATGCAGTGGTCCGCGGACGTCCGATGCAGGACACGAATACGAGCGATGTGCGCATCTGGCGCGCGGAGCTTGCTCCGGCCCAGCCCGGCGGCGACACCCGGCTGGTCCTCGCGCTGTTCAATCTCAGCGACAAGCCGCTGGATATTGCCGGTTCCGTGATCGAGGCTGAATTCTTGCGGCCCGGCAAGAGCCATGCGCGCGCAGTGCTCGATGTGTGGAGCGGCGAAGTGGCGCCGGGTCTTGAGCCCGTGCGACGGATTCCGCCGCATGGCTGCTTGTTACTGGAGCAACGATAAGCCAAAGTCAAGTTACCGTGCCGCCGCGCACACGTTACCAGCGCTCTGACGCTGGTTACTATGTGAATCTTCACGTCTTGCCCATCTGCCCTTAAGTTTGTCTTCAAGAAGCGCCAGACAGGAAAGAGACACTGAGGGCCCAACCTTTTCCCAGGTCATCCGGGCACTCGCAGTCCAGAATCTGTTCGAGGCGCTCGCGAAAGCGCAGCCCGGTCACGGGGGCTCCGCAAGGAGCTGATCCGGGGACTGTGCACCATGCGGAGGGCGAATCAGCCTGAGCATGCGGGGGGCGAGGCAGGAACCCGCGTTCTCTTGGGGGAGAGAACGCGGGGCTCGCCTACGCCGGTCTGTACATCTGTTTGGCTCAACCCTTTGCCGGGGCCGTCTCTTGGGACGGCCCCTTGGCGTTTGTCTTGTGCTTACAACATTCCTATTAATGCCGTCATCCTGAGCCGAAGGCCGGGACCTCTGTATTTGCCTTGCGGCGCAACGACCGCCGGTCCACACTTTCAACAGCCCGTCTCAAGCAATGCATTGTTTTACGACTATCTTCGCCGTATCCTCGCCTCAGTGCCTGCCCCCTTCCAGATTCCGCAACGAAAATCCGGATCGTCTGCCCGCGCCGACATCGCGCCGCGGCCGGTAAATCCAGACCGGCTCGTCTCCGCCGGCCCCGTCGATGACGACTCGCAGTTCGAGCTGAAGCTGCGCCCTAAGCGCCTCGCCGAGTTCATCGGTCAGTCGAAAGCCAAAGAGCAGCTTTCCATCGCACTCGAAGCCGCCAAAGCCCGCGGCGAAGCGCTCGACCACGTGCTGATCTTCGGCCCTCCCGGCCTGGGCAAGACCACCCTCGCCACCATCATCGCGAACGAGCTGGAGGTCGCGTTCCAGCAGACCTCGGGCCCCGCACTGCAGATCCAGGGCGACCTGACCGCGATCCTGACCAACCTGCGCGAGAAGCAGGTGCTCTTTCTGGACGAGATTCACCGCCTCCAGCCAGTGCTGGAAGAAAAGCTCTATACGGCGCTCGAGGACTACCAGATGGACATCATCATCGGGCAGGGACCGAGCGCCCGCACCCACACGCTGGAGCTGAAGCCATTCACGCTGGTCGGCGCGACCACGCGGCCCGGCCTGCTGAGCTCGCCGCTGCGCTCACGCTTCGGCATTCTGTTGCGGCTGGAGTTCTACACCGAGGAAGATCTGCGCTTCATCGTTGAGCGCTCGGCCGACGTTCTAAAGGTTCCCATCGACGCCGACGGCGCGGCCGAAATTGCCGTGCGCTCGCGCGGCACACCGCGAATCGCCAATCGCCTCCTCCGCCGCGTGCGCGACTTTGCCGAGGTGCGTGCAGCGGGCCGCATCGACCGCGAAACAGCAATGCGGGCTTTGGAATTACTCGAAGTCGACGCGCACGGCTTCGACGAGCTGGACCGCCGGCTGCTTCGCACCATCATCGAGAAGTACGACGGTGGCCCGGTCGGCCTGAACACGCTGGCGGCGGCGCTGGCCGAGGAGCAGGACGCGCTCGAGGAAGTCTACGAGCCGTTCCTCATCCAGATCGGCTTCCTCGACCGCACGCCGCGCGGGCGGGTCGCGACTCGCCTGGCCTACGAGCATTTCGGCATCGACATGCCGCGCCGCAACCCCGCCGCGCCTACCCTCTTCCAGTAACGCCGCTGACAGCGGATGCTAGGCTCAGGTGGTGAGAGGACGCGCGGCAGGGCTAATTAGCGGGGCGATGGTATTGGTGGGATGCGCAAGCCCCGGTCCACCGCGGCCGCCCTCGCTGCAGCTTCCTCAGCCCGTACGCGACCTGAATGCGACGCGCGAAGGCGATCAGGTCACCCTGCGGTTCACACTGCCGCAACGCACAACAGACGGTCTGCCGATCCGTGAGGGCCGCCTGAAGGCCTCCCTCTGCCGCGGTGAAGAGGCACAGCCGTGCGTTGCCGTGTCCTCGCTCACAGACGTCAACTTGAACCTGCCGCCCGGCGTGAGTGCGGCGGATCGCGCCATCACCTGGCAGGATCATCTGCCACCGGCAGACACTACCGGTGAGCCACGCCTGTTGCTCTATCGCGTGCAACTAGACAATCTCCAAGGCAAGACAGCCGGATGGTCGGACCCTGCATTCACCGCAGCGGGTACGGCGCCGCCGCCCGTACAGGCTCTCAGCGCCGAGGAAACCCGCGCGGGGATTCTGCTGCGCTGGCATCCGACAGCAAGCCCATCGCCGGGAAATGTTCTGCTGCGCCGCGAGATGGTTTCGCCCCCCGCGAATGCCAAACGCGAAGATCTGGAGCCGGTCTGGCTCGACAGCCACGCCGCAGGCACCCCACCCGAGACCATCGACAGCACAGCCAGCGAGGACACGCCGTACCGGTATGTGGCCGTCCGCCGGAAGACCGTCACGCTCGACCAGCAGACGATAAGGCTGGACAGCGCAATGTCCGCTGCCGTCGTGATCACATGGCACAACGCGTTCCCGCCGCCCGCTCCAACCGGCCTGAGCGCCGCCCCCTTCGCCGAGAACGGAGCCTTTGCCGTGGACCTCGTCTGGGAGCCCGTCGAAGAACCGGGCCTGAAGGGCTACGTAGTCAGCCGGCAGGCGATCGATGAAGCAGGCTCGCCCCTCGGCTCACCCGACCGCCTGACGCCCCAACCGGTCGAACTCCCCGCTTTCCACGACACCACCGCGAAGCAGGACGCCCGCTATCGCTATACCGTCCGGGCCGTCTCGAAGAAGAACATCGAGGGCCAAACCGCAACCGTAACCGTTGTGCCTTAAACGCCACACCTATGTGGCCGTTTGGACACAAGTCCAAGCCTAAGTCCTCTCCTATGAAGACTTTGCGCAATTTTGCCGGGGGGGGAGGGGCCTCAGCTGATCTGCAGCCGCGGCAGGCTCATCACGCCCAGGCGCTGAAGAACCTTGCGCGTCAGTCCCGTGAGCGGCAGGAAAGCCAGCCGCGACGTCGGCGTCCAGTCGAGGTCAGACTTGCTGGCCGGAACCTGCCCGAGCAGCGCGCCTTCCGGAGCAGTGAGGCGAGGGTCGGCATCGATGCCCGGAATGTCCGCATTCTCCGGCACGAACAGGCCTTCCTCGTAGACCTTGGCCGCGCGCGCCGCGGCGGAAGGTCGGCCGTTGGTCGCAATCGAAACAAGATCATCATTCGCCGGCTCAGGGTTTTCCGACTCCTCTTCGCCGGCAATCTGCAGCGCGTGTGGAGCGACGCCCGGCGCGCTCTCAGCGAAGATCTGGACGTAATAGTTGGTGTTGGTGATGGCGTGGCGGAGGCGCAGCACGGGTTCCCGGCCGTCAATGGCCTCCAGCGGCAGCGGCGGAAGCTCCAGCATCCTTGGCATCAGCGCGGCGTCCGTCGGGCGGCGCAGCAGCAGAACCTCGGTTGCGGTGCCGCGCTTGCGCAGCGTGAGCAGGTGCGCGACGATGCGGCTCTGCGGCTTATCTCGCTGCGCCGTCGCATGTTCGCCACGAGTCCGGCAGAAGCTCATCACCGGGCACTCGAGGCAGAGCGGCTGGCGCGGCAGGCAGATCGTGGCGCCGAGCTCCATCATGGCCTGGTTGTGATCGCCTGGAGGGTTGCTGCGCTCCTTGCGCTTTGCAGCCGGAGGGACAAGCGCCTGCGCCGCGGCCGAGAGCCTGGCGCGCGCCTTGCCGGACCGGTCTTCAGCAAGCCCGAGGATGCGCAGCAGCACGCGCTCGACATTGCCATCCAGCACAGCGACCGATTCCCCAAACGCGATGCTGGCAATCGCCGCCGCCGTGTACTCGCCAACTCCGGGCAGCGTGCGCAGACCGTGCGCCGTGCGCGGCAGCCGCCCGCGGAACTCGCGCTGGACGAACTGCGCGGCGCGGTGCAGAAGGTGAGCGCGGCGGTAGTACCCCAGCCCGCTCCAGAGCGCCAGGACGTCTTCTTCGCCGGCGCCGGCGAGCGCTTCCAGCGTCGGAAAGCGCCGCATGAACTCGTTGTACCGTTCGACGACTGTGGCGACCCGCGTCTGCTGCAGCATGATCTCCGACAGCCACGTTCCGTAGGGGTTGCGAATGCCGCGCCAGGGAAGGTCGCGCGCATGCTGCCGATACCACGATTGCAGCGCGCGCCGAAACGGCTCTGCCTCAAACGGGAGAGGGGGCGGCCCCGGCCGCGTCCCGGCTAACGAAGTCGCGGCGATATTCTCGCCAGCGCGCTGGCGAGCTGTGCGACGGGAGAGCGAATTGGGTACAGGCGTGCGCGTGATCATGCGTGGGCAGAGAGCAGAGATCAATGGAACGGATCTGGTGGGCCGGCCGCTAGCCTGGTTCTAGCAGTTTTCGTACTTCCAGTTGCGGCGTTTGCCTTCGGAAATCCACTCGACGGCCGTGGCAACGCGTTTGTCGCGGGTTTCGTCCCGCTTGGCTTCGGAGATCCACTCGCAGTACTCGCGCTGGCAGCCCGGAGGCATGGCGGCAAACTGTGTTGCTGCCGCCTTGTTCTTTTTGAGCGCAGCCGCGAGTGAGGTTGGAATCTCGGGTGGTGGTTTCGGCGTGCCGTTCTTAGGACGAGAGTAATTCTGCGTGCGCGCGCCGGTCTCGATCTCGGCCGCGGCGGAGCGAAGGTATTTGATCAATTCGCGATCTGGCGGAAGGTCTTTGACCGAGGTCAGTTTTCCAAGCTGGCCCATGGCCTCGCGATTGTAAACGCCGGCCTTACGAAGGTTCGCGGGCCCTTCCTTGCCCCACAGCCCAAAGCTGCAATGCTGCTTGAACGCGGCCATGTTGCCGAGCATGAGCCCGCGATAAATGAAGAACGGCATCGACCACTTGATGTCCTCTTCGATATCCGGCAGCGCTTTGTGAACAACCTCGCGGATATGCGTGAGGATCGGCTGCGCGAAATCGGCGGAGCGCGCAATATACCCGTCGACCGTGGACGAATAGCAGCCGTTGTGCGCAGCCGGCCCGGCCGCCTTGCGCGAAGGCGAGGTCTTCACCTGTGTGGGAGCCATGCGGAACAGCATACGCGCGTCACGCTGCCGTGCAAGTCTTTTCGTGCGAAACGCGGACGGCGTCAGCTGGAATCTGGTGCCCCGGGGCGAGTCGTGTGCAGCAGGCCACCGCTCGCAGCGCGGCTGGGAACAGCCACGCCGCAAGCGAGACCATGGACCGTCGCGGCTGGGCCACCAGCGCACGCGAGAGCATCGTGGCAACGGAGATCTGGCGGCGAAGCTGGCTGCAGAGCTCCGCCTGAAACTCGTGGGACGACTGGCCCGCGAGCAAGGCGCGTGCGGCAAGACGCCCGCTATGCAGCGCGAGCGCGAGCCCGTCGCCCGTGAACGATGGAATGACCGCGGCCTGGTCGCCGATCGCGAAGAGATCCTCGGCGATAGCATGCTCCAGCAGAAGCCCGTATGGGATGGGGCTGATCGCGAGCGGGCGTTCGAGCAGCGGCTCCGCGAGGGCCAGCCGCGTGCGCAGGTGCGGGTTGCGCGTGAGGACCTCAGCGATCGCGGGCCAGTCCCGCCCGAGCTCGCGCAAATGGCTGCGCTGTATCACGAAGCAGAGATTGGCCCTGTTGCTTTCTACCAGCGACAGCCCACCGTAGCCGCCGCGAAACAGCACAAGCTCGATCGTGTCGCGGATGGCAGTGGTCTGCTCCGGCGCGAGGCGCAGATACATCTTCAAACCGACGAGATCGCTGTGCGTGCCCGCCGGCCGTGGCAGACCGCGCAGATCGTGCTTGCCCGTGGCAAGGAGCACGTGCCGCGCGCTGAGCGCATACCTTCGGCTCGGGCCGGAGACGCCCACGCGCCAGAGATTGCCGCTGCGATGCAGCGATTCAGCCGTGTGCCCGCGCAACACCAGCGCGCCAGCCGCCGACGCACGCTGCAGAAGCGCATCGTCCAGCGCACGGCGGGTGAGCGACTGCGCGGCAAAAGGCAACGTCGCTGATGGAGTGCCGAATCCGCCCGCGAGCCGGACGCGGCGAATGGCAGCAGCTCCAAGCGCGGCGACGCTGACGCCGACAGCATCGAGGCTGGCGAGCGCTTCACCGGAGAGGAAATCGCCGCAGACCTTATCGTGCGCGTGCAGTGTGCGCTCGAGCAGCACGACACGGCGTCCAGCCAACGCCAGCTCGATGGCCGCCGCCGACCCCGCAGGTCCACCGCCCAGAATGACGGCATCGAGATCCGCGGCTGCAGTCGAAACGTTCATGAGACTTGTCGGATGCGAGCCACGCACAGGCGGTTCATCGCGTGGGATTCGATGGACGCACCGGAAATGTTTGCCTCATCAAGAAGCTTCTGCCAGTCGGCAGGAACAAACGCCCGCCAGAGCGAGACCGGGCCATCGTGGCGGATGAAAGGATGCCAGCCGAAGATGACCGGCAGAAAGCGGAAAAAGAAGGCAGCGCGGCGGCTGCGATGAAGGTCGTTAATGAACCAGCCGAGACGCGCGGTCTGCTCGCTCCATTGCAGAAAGCGGACGATCTCGGGCGAGCTGAGATGGTGCGTGAACAGCGCACTCACGATGACGTCGGGCTGAGCGTCGGCTGCATACGAGAAGACGTCAGCCGTGAGCCACTTGATGTTGGCTGCGAGCGGGGCTGATCTATTTTTTGAATCGCTTGATTTTCTATCGCCGAACTCACGTGCCGCCCGCGCTGAGTACGGATTCAGATCGATGCCGGTGAGCTCCACGGCAACATCGCGCTCGTGCGCCCAATGCGCAATCGCCCGCAGACCGTCGCCGCCGCCGGAACCGACGTCGAGAATGCGCAAAGGCTGCGACGCTTCATGGCGCTCGGCGATGCGTGACAGGAACGCGAGTGTTGGCTTGTACGCCTGCGTGATGCGGTTCACTTCGGCGAGGTCGCGCAGACAGTCGCGAAACTCTTCGTACGTGCAGGGCTGGTCCATCAGTTCGGGCAGATCGGCAGGCTCAGCGCGGCGGGCGTAGGTCAGCGGGGACAAAGTATCGTAGGGGTCCGAGGTCATGAAATCACGCAGCATGGAAGAGCATTGTCTCCGCGGTGAGGCCGGGGCCGAAGCTCATCGCGCAGCCGCGTTCTCCGGTTTGGGCAGTTTGCATCAGTTCGTCCAGAACAAACATCACGGTCGCGGAGCTCATGTTACCGAAGCGTTCGAGAACAGAGCGCGATGCAGTGAGGGCCTCCGGCGGCAACATCATGCCGCGTTCTACGGCGTCAAGGATGGTTCGGCCGCCCGGATGCACGCCCCACAGCGTCACATCATCCGTGGTGAACGGGCCAATAACATCGCCCGCGCAGGATTCAAGACCCTTCGCGATGGCTGAAGGCACCTGGCCGGAGAGGAACATGTCGAAGCCCAGCCCGCGGATCTTCCACGTGATCAGCTCGCGCGTCTCGGGAATCATCACGGCGCGGAAGCTGTCCAGCGCGAGACCGATCGGTTCGGCGGAGAGGACGCTGGCAGCGCAGCCGTCGGCAAAGAGCAGAAAGCTGAGCACCTGCTCGAGGTCGTGCGACTCCTGCAGGTGCAGCGAGCAGAGCTCGAGGTTAACCATCAGGACGCGCGCGTGGGGTTCAGAGCGGACGATATGCCGCGCCGTCTTCAGACCGTTAATTGCGGCGTAGCAACCCATGAATCCGATCATGGTGCGCTCGACTGAAGAACACAGACCAAGATGGTCGACGACGTCGAAGTCCAGCCCCGGCGCGTACAGGCCGGTGCAGGTGGTGACAACGACGTGGGTGATCGAGCGGCGCTCGGCAGGCGTGAGCTCGAGGCGGTCGACGGCTCGGCGCATGAGCACGGGAGCGAAGTGCTCGAAGATCTCCATGCGGTTTGAGGTGTTGGGAAAGCTACCGCGGGTATAGAACCGGTGCGCGTTGATCCAGAACTCCGACGTGGCGTCTTCCGGCGCGTCCTGGTGCGGCGAGAGAATGGAGTAACGGTGCTGGATCCCGGAACGCGAGGCCATGCGGTTGAAGAGCGTGCGCATGCGCGGGTCGGGCGACTCGGCAAGCAGCTTGTCGGCGAAGTCCACGAACGCGCCGTGGACGTCGTGATCGGGGACGGCAGTCGCGATGCGGTTCAGGTAAGCGTCAGTCACAGCACTATCCTTGCAGGGTTGGATGCGGAGCTTGTCCTGCAAATGTCAGCAGAAGGTTGCCCATCCGACCAAGCTACGCGAGTTGCGCGCCAGAGATGCGTGAAGTGGAACTTTTTGCTGCAAATCCCATCTAAGTTGTTAGGAGATTTTGCTTCCGAGTAATAGGAGTTTTTGACGATGACAATGCCAAGGCAGATGACAACGATACTTGCCGCGGCCACTCTGTTTGCGGCAACCGCAGTTTGCTCTGCGCAAACCGCGAACCCGGGCCCGGTCAACTCGACCGTACAGGAACAACAGGCTGCGCCGATTGAGCGCGCTTATCCGAACCAGAACACATATTCCGGTGGGCAGATGCCGCAGAGGGTGGGACCAGCTCAGATCGCGCCGGTGACCATCGCTCCCGGGCAGGAGGTCTCCCCGACGACCGGTGAGGCGCAGGCCACGCCGATTCAGGGCGTGATCCTGCGGGTTGGACCGCAGAGCAAGGTGCAGGAGGTGAGCTCCACTCCCGGGAAGCTGGAGCTGCGCGTGGAGCGCGGCATCGCGAATATCAACGTGCACAAGCCGGCGAAGGACACCCTGATCCTCGTGGACCTGCCTGGCGGGCAGACACAGATCCTCAAGGACGGCCTGTACACCTTCAACGCGGAGACCAACACCGCCCGCGTGCTGAGGGGTGAGGCGCTGGCGTTTCCAGCAGCCAACCCGGATGCAAAGCCGATGAAGGTGAAGGAAGACCACAAGATCGTCTACACCGGCACGAACGAGCGCCCGCACGAGTTCGTTCCGTATGAGGCGGCTACGGACCTGCTGCCCGGACGTGAGTATGGTCGTGGCTCCGGCTACAGCGGCGGAGCCGAGCCGCGCTTCGGCTACGGACCGTACGGCGATGGCTTCTACCCCTACTATGCCTATGGCTATCCATGGGGATGGGGCTATCCTTACGGCTTCTATCCCTACGGCTACGGGTTCTACCCCTACGGGTTCGGGCTGGGGTTCACCTACTTCGGCGGATTCCACGGCGGATATGGTGGCTTCCATGGCGGCGGATATCACGGCGGCGGATTCCACGGTGGCGGTCACGGCCGCAGGTAGGCCTACTCAGATTCCATGCAACAGGCGGCCGGCTCTGGCCGCCTTCTTTTGCTCGCATAAAGTTCTGTCGCCTGGCGTACGGTCTGCCGGTCCGTCTGAGTGCTACGGTACAGACGGCCGCCAAGGAGCAGCGCGAGCCGGGTCGAGCCCGGCCGGCCCTTTGACATCACTCTGGTGGCGCGCGTCCTGAGAAAACGAGGCAGGACGGGGTGGGGATGCCTGAGTCCATCGCTATGATGGAACTCGCATGCAGACCAAAGACACCGCGGCGCTCGGTCAGCTCCTCACCGAAGCCCGAAACCCTCGCACCGAAAATCTCGACCAGCTCTCCACCCTGGACATGCTGCGCGTCATCAATGACGAGGATGCCACCATCGCTTCCGCTGTCCGCGCCGAGCTCCCCAACATGGCCCGAGCCGTCGACGAGATCGCAGCCCGCTTCCAGCGCGGAGGCCGTCTGTTCTACATCGGCGCGGGAACCAGCGGCCGCCTTGGCGTACTCGACGCCAGCGAGTGCCCACCCACCTTCTCCGTCTCACCCGACCTCGTCCAGGGGCTCATCGCCGGCGGCGACAGCGCCCTTCGCCTCTCCAGCGAGCACTCCGAGGACTCGCCCGAGCTGGGCGCCTGGGACCTCGCCGCCGCTGGCTTCGCCTCCGACTCCCAACCCGACACTCTGGTCGGCATCGCTGCCAGCGGCCGTACTCCTTACGTCCTCGGTGCCATGGACTACGCCCGCCAGCGCGGCGCCCTCACCATCGGCCTGAGCTGCGTGCCCAACTCCGCCCTCGCCCAGGCTGCCGACATCGCCATCACCCCGGCAACGGGACCGGAAGTGCTGACAGGCTCAACGCGGATGAAGGCTGGGACAGCGACGAAACTTGTTTTGAACATGCTTTCGACGGGCGTGATGGTTCGCACCGGCGCGACCTTCGGAAACCTGATGGTCAACGTCCGCCCGACGAATGCAAAGCTCGTTGATCGCGCCGAGCGCATCATCTCAGCTGCGACAGGAGTCGATCGCGAGACAGCGGCGAAGTTGCTGAAGGATTCCGGTGAAGATGTAAAGACTGCGATCGTGATGGCCCGACTTCATCTCGACGCTGCGGCTGCGAGCGAAAGGCTCGCTGCAGCCAACGGCGTGCTCTCTCGCGCGCTCGAGTAGTTAGTCCTCTTCAGATTCTCCAGCGGTCTCCGGATTCGCCTCCGCGGCTTGGATCACATTCGGCTTCGTATCCTGAATCTCTGCCTTTGCGAACGGATGCGGAGCGCTGGGGCCCTGGCCCATCGACTCGCCCGCGGAGTTCATTGTCTTGCCCTGCAGCGCGCCGGAAACTGCCGAGTCCATCATGATCTCGGCGAAGCGGCGTGTCTTCTTGTCGAGTTGCTCGATCGCCTTACGGATGATTTTGTAATCGCCGCCACTGATCGAAGCCTTCACCTCTTTGGCGGCCGCCTCAATCTCCTCATGCTCAACGGAAGTGAGCTGCTGCCACACAGGTGATTCCTTGCCCTTGTTCACCGCATCCAGAATCGTCTCGGCTTCGTTCTTCGCTTCGATCACCTGGCGTGCTGTGATGTCCTCTTCGGCCTTGTCGAAGCTCTCCAGGATCATCGCCTCCACCTGCTCGTCGGTGAGCCCGTAGGTGGGCTTCACCTCGACCTGCGCCTCTTTGCCGCTGCGCTGCTCGCGCGCGCTGACCTGTAGGATGCCATTGGCATCGATGAGGAACTTCACTTCGATCCGCGGCAGACCCGCCACCATCGGCGGAATTCCTTTCAGATCAAAACGGGCAAGTGAGCGGCAGTCTTTGGCGAGTTCGCGTTCGCCCTGCACGACGTGGATTGCGACGTTTGTCTGTCCATCGACACCGGTGGTGAAGTGCTCGGTTGCGCTGGCAGGGATCGTGGAGTTGCGTTGAATAATCTTCGCAACAACTCCGCCGAGTGCCTCGATGCCGAGCGAGAGTGGAGTGACGTCGAGCAGCAGCAGATCGTCCGTGGCGGAGCTCGCTTCACCCGAGAGAATCTGCGCCTGCACTGCGGCTCCGAGAGCGACGACTTCGTCAGGATTGAGTTCAGTGTGGAGCTTCCTGCCGCGCGCGTCGAGGTCGAAGAGCTTCGTGACCAGCGCGCGCACAGCGGGAATGCGCGTGGATCCGCCGACCATCACGACCTCATCGATTTGTTCCGGTGAGAGGCCGGAATCCTTGAGCGCCTGACGAACGGGCGCGGCGGTACGTTCGATCACAGGGGCAATCAACTGCTCGAACTGCTCGCGCGTAATCTCGCGAAGATACTGCTTGCCGCCGGCGAGTTCCACCTGAAGCCGCGCAGAGGGATTTGCGGAGAGTGCGATCTTCGCGTCGATGACGGCTTTGCGCAGCGCCTGAATCGCTTCGGGCTGCATGCTTACGTCGATGCCGAGATCCCCGCGGATGTCGTCGATCGCGACTCCAAGCAGCAGATGATCGATGTCGTCGCCGCCGAGATGTGTATCGCCGCCGGTCGCGATGACCTCGAAAATGCCCTCGTGCAGCTTGAGGATGGAAATGTCGAAGGTCCCGCCGCCGAAGTCGTACACGGCGATAATGCCGTCCTTCCCGCCGTGCAGCTTGTCGAGACCATAGGCGAGTGCGGCGGCCGTCGGTTCGTTCACGAGGCGCAGAACATCGAGGCCGGCGATGCGGCCCGCGTCCTTCGTCGCCTGGCGCTGTGCGTCGTTGAAGTACGCGGGAACCGTGATGACTGCCTTCGTCACCGGCGCGCCGAAGAAGCGCTCTGCGTTGCGCTTGAGCTGCAGGAGAACGTAGGCGGATATCTCTGGCGGCGTAAGTGTGAGGCCGCCGACGTCGAGCTTGAGCACTTCGCCGGGTTTCAGCCCATCGGCGACATGGAATGGAAAGAGTTTCAGCTCCGGCTGTACGTCTTCGATGTCGCGGCCCATGAGCCGCTTGACCGAATAGACGGCGTTCGCGGGCTGCTTCAGCAAGACCTCGCGCGCGGCGTTGCCGACGGCGAAGCCTTCTTTCGTCTCCTGATCGAAGGCAACGACGCTGGGGACGATAGCCGCGCCATCCTCGCCGGGAATCACCTGCGGCGTGTCGCCCTGCATGGTTGCGACGAGCGAGTTGGTTGTGCCCAGGTCAATGCCGACGACGCGCTGCTGTTGTTCTGCCACGAGGCTCCTCTTCACGGCGCGCCAAGACCGCAAAACGCGCCATCCTCTATTTTCTACTATCAGGAATGGGATGCGTTCGGAGCCAATCCAGCACCCACGATTGCGCGAAGAGCGCGAGGTCGCCGACAATCCTGTGTATGCCTATCGATAAGACTGCAATTGCTACGAAGGATGCTCCGGCCGCGATTGGGCCATATACACAGGCAGTTCGCTCGGGGGACCTCGTCTTCACCTCGGGACAGATTCCGCTCGATCCAGCGACGGGCCAGATGATCTCGGGTGGAATTACGGAACAGACGGAAAGAGTCATCGCCAATCTGCGCGGTGTGCTGGCGGCTGCCGGCCTGAGTTTCGCGAACGTGCTGAAGACCACAGTCTTCCTGAAGAGCATGAGCGACTTCGGCGCGATGAACGAGGTCTACGCGCGCGCGTTCGCCGGCGATGGAGCGGTTGCACCGGCGCGCTCGACCGTGCAGGTTGCGGCGTTGCCGAAGGATGCGCTGGTGGAGATTGAGTGCGTCGCGAAGGCGTAGCTGCGAGTCCGAGACTTAAGGAAAATGCGGCAGACGATCGTGGAATCGTCTGCCGCGGATGGTTGTGTGGATTTTGCTTAGAAGAGGATGCGCCCGCCAACCTGAATGATGCGGTTGGTGAAGCTTCCAAATTGGATGGATGAGGTGATCTGTCCAAAGGTGGAAGAGTTCAACGTGCCGTTGGGGGCTGGCAGGTTGGTGAGGTTAAAGACGTTGGTGGCCTCTCCGCGCAACTCGAATCTCACCCTCTCGTGGATGGGAAAGTCACGGAAGATGGAGGCATCGATGTCACGCCGGCCGGGAGCGTCCAGCGTATTCTGACGAACGGTTCCGTCCGAGCCGGCGGGGCCAGCGCCATCCTGCGGACAGGGATTGATGCCATTGATCGCAGTGTTGAAGACGCAGAACTGAGATCCGCTCACCCAATTGTGAATCATCGCCTGGCGCGAGTGGCCGTCGTCGGTGAGCGATGCGCGAGCCACTCCCGGGACCAGGTTGGGCCGATCGTTAGTCACGCCGTCTCCGTTGTTGTCGGAGCCGGTAGTGATGTTGAACGGCAACCCACTCTGCAGACGGATGATCGAAGCGAAGGTCCAGTCATTTACGATGAGCCCGAACACGCGGTGGTTGAAGTTGTAGTGCGGCTTCCAAACGAGTGAGGCCGCGACCACGTGGCGCTGATCGTAGTCGGAGCGCTGGCGGTCGAGCCAGTGATTGTGGTTGTCTTCCGGATCGGTGGTCGTGCTGTTGCCAGTGTTGCCGGCGGTGTCGAGGTCAAGGCTCTGCAGCGATTTCGACCAGACGTAAAAGCCCTGAGCACTGAAGCCCTTCGAGAGCCGCTTCTGGATCGTCACCTGCAGTGAGTTGTAGTTCGCACTCTCCGATGACTGGATCTGCGAAATGCTCGAGAAGATGGGATTCGAGGCCGATGAGGTTGACGTCGCGGCGTAGCTTTTCGCGTTGTAAGGCCGGCGATTGTTAACGGTGGCACTGGTATCGGCATAGGCGCAGGCCTGCGTTGTGTCGGTACAGGAGGCTGCAGCGGCGCCAGTCGAGCTGACGTTGAACTGCGGATAATTGACATCCCACTCCGTGGGGAGCTTGCGGGAGAACGCCCCGACGTAGCTACCTGAGAACGCGAATCCCGCGCCAAGCTGCTGCTCGAATCCAAAGTTGACCTGGTAGCTGACGGGCCAGCGGAAGTTCGGATCTACTGGAATGATTGCGGCCGGCGTGACTACATACTTCGGGTTCTTGGGATCGTAGATGAAGGGGAACGGCGAGTGGCCGACGCCGCCCGCAATGCAGGTGGGATCGCCATTGCAGAAGTCCTTCGGGTCCGTGGCGTAGGGATTGGAGACGTGGATGACGTTGGTGAACGTCGGGCGACCGGAGAACGGCTCGCCGTTGGAAGGATAGGTAAACAAGTTTCCGCCGATGGATCCGTAGAAGAGACCTGCGGCTGCATGGATGACCGTGTGTCCGCTCGGGTAGGGCGTCCACGCCAGGCCGATGCGTGGCGAGACATGGTCGAAGCGGGTGTTGACGCCGCCGGCAGGAACCCCAGGATCGCCCGGGAAGAGCACGCCCTTGTACCCGCCGGGCGCGATGGTCGACTGCGCGCCCGGAACGAAGTTCATGGTCATGCGCTCGGTGTCCGTCGGCGTTGTCTGGATATCGTAGCGGACGCCAAGGTTCAGTGTCAGGTTGGGGAAGGCGCGCCAGTCATCCTGGAAGAAGAGGCCGTAGTTGAAGTAGTTCGCGTTGGCATAGACGGGAACGTCCTGGGCCATGGAGTTCGGTGTGCCGAACAGGAAGTCCGTGATCGCGGCGGATGAATGATTTGCTGTGTTGGTATGGGCTGTGAAGCTGAAGACTCCGTAGTCATTCAGCGTGGTCTGCTGGGCGTCGTTCTCGCGGTTCGCCTCGCCACCGTAGTACAGCGTGTGCCTGCCGTGCGTGCTGCTCACAACGTCGCGGAGAGCGTAGACATTGCTTCCCGTGACAGGACCTGTGATCGCATTTCCGGCGTGGAACCATCCGCTCACGTTGAGATCAGGACGCGCGCACCCGACCTGCGCGGGTACACCGCAGATCGACCCATTCGGCAGCTGTTCCTGGAACGCCGAGCCGAAGTCGGCCAGGCTCTGCGCGGGGGAGGGCACGCGGCCGCCGATCAGGCGGGTGTAGTTGAGCGCGAGTTGATTGACGGTGCTGTTGCTGATCGTCCAGGTGTGCTGAATGTTGGCTTCATGCTGCGCGAACGTGTAGTTGTGCACTACCCAACCGAGGACGTTGTTGCCGGAGGGATTGACGATGTAGTCGCCCGTCTCATGGAAGTAGCTGAAGGTTAATCGCTGCTTCGCCGTCATCTGGTAGTCGCTCTTATAGAGCTGCTCATCGGTCTTCTGGCGAATGGGGCTCAACTGGTTAATCGCTCCGCTGGAGCCTGCCGTCGGGATCAGGCCGGCCTTCATGATCGCCGTGATGGATGGATCGAAGGTGGACGGGTCGCAGACGTTCGGCTGGCCCTTGAAGTCGCACCACGCCGATGCCTTTGGCAGAAAGGGATTGCACGCCCAGAACAACGTGGACGACTGCGCCGCGATGGTGCACTTCTGGTTGTCCGGGACCTGGGATGAGGCAGCCGTGGGGATGTTGGCAGTGAAGTTGCCGGCAACCATCGCAGCGCTGGGGACGATTGGGTTGAAGATGTTCGCCGTGATGAACCGGAATCCGGCATAGCTGCCGAAGAAGAACAGCTTGTCACGTTTGATGGGACCGCCAACTGTGAAGCCAAAGCGGTGCTGGTTATAGGGGAGCTTCTGGTTCGTGGCGCGAACCGTTGCATTGAAGTTGCGATCGCGGAAGAACTCGAAGACGGAGCCGTGGAACTCGTTGGTACCGGACTTGGTGAGAACGGTGACGACGCCCGCGGAGTTGCGGCCATACTGGGCGGAGAAGTTGTTGGTGTCGACGCGGAACTCGCGGATGGCGTCGGGGTTCGGCAGCGGGTTGCCGGTGTTGCGTACGCCGGTCATGTTCGATCCGCCGTCGAGATAGTACGAGACCTGGCCGACGCCGGAGTCGGAAGAGCCGTTGATCTTGACGTGCTGCTCCGGGTAGCCCAGCGGATTGATGACCCCGCCGGCGGCATTGTTTCCGGAGTTATTGTTGTTCTGGACGCCGGGCGTTAGATCGAGCAGCGTGTAGACGTTGCGGTCGACGAGCGGAAGGTTGTCGATTTCGACGTTCGAGACCGTGCGGCCGAGTGTGGAGTTGCCGGTGTTCAGCAGCGGGACTTCGGCTGTCACCTCGACGGTGGTGGCTTCGCCGCCGGGCTGAAGTTGCAGGTCGACGTGGGCTTCTTCGGTGACCGTAAGGGTGATGCCGGTGCGCTCGAGGGTCTTGAACCCTTGGGAGGAGACGCTGACCTTGTACGGCCCGACGGGAAGAAAGTCGGCGCGGTAGGAGCCGTCTCCGTTGGTCTTTATTGTGCGGGTGGTCTGCGTGTCCGTCTGGGTGATGACAACCGTGGCGCCGGGCACGGCTGCGCCGGTGCTGTCTGTTACGGTGCCGAACATTGTGGCGGTTGAAAGCTGGGCGTGCGCGGCGAGTCCCCAAATGGCGACCGCGATAATGAGCATGAGCGAACGAAAGGCTCTGTTCACTGTGATCCTCCTCAGAAAGAAAAACAAAACGCGAGAGGGTGCCCAAAGCGTTAGCGTGACGTCTCAGAGCTTCCCTGCTAGCGCGGCCCACATTACTCTGGCGGATTTAGTCTTGGCAACCCGTTTTTGCGATTTTGCGGAACATTCGTTTGCACTCCGAACGTTATCCCCGGCAGCCTTTTTATGGTAAATCGCTTGTCTTCTGAAGTTTACAAGGCAAATCAATAGTTGAAATGCCTCTGGAAAAGTTTCGGTCGTTCAGATCGTTTGAAGTTCAAATCTTCGTAGGTATCACGCGTAAGGCGAAGCTCGCGGCGCGATGAGACTTGCCGATCCAACCGGCGCGATAATGACAACAAAGGAGATCATTATGGCAGAGATTCCTGCAGCAGGCCCGCTGAGCGACGCAGCTACAGCGAAGGGTGAATCGAACGCCGGTCAGAGTGCACAGAAACAGAAGGTGAAGCTCAGCGAAGACGAGTGGCGGAAGCGCCTCACGCCGGAGCAGTTTCACGTCCTTCGCGAGAAGGGAACGGAACGCGCCTTCACCGGTGCGCTGGTAAACAATCATGCCGACGGGGTGTATCACTGCGCGGCGTGCAATGCGCCACTGTTTAAGTCGGAAACAAAGTTTGAGTCCGGCTCTGGCTGGCCGAGCTTCTTCGAGCCGGTTTCTGCGGACGCCGTGGAGGTGCACGAGGACTCGAGCTATGGCATGCGGCGGATCGAGGTTACGTGCGCGACCTGCGGATCGCACCTCGGGCATCTGTTTCCGGACGGGCCCAAGCCGACAGGACAGCGGTACTGCATTAACTCCGCGTCACTCGATTTTGAGAAAAATTGAGACCAGACGAACAGCAGAAAACCCTCGTGCTGGCGAGGGTTTTCTTGCGTAAATTCCTGTCAGGTGGTCGCTGTCGTTCTGGGAGGGACGCGTGTCCGACCATCCGCGTCCTGATCATGTTCCAGCAGGGCGCGAGTCTCGTCCAGGTTGAGCGTGATTCCGTCGACGATGAATTCGTAGTCGCCGGCGTTGTCCGGGACCTTGATGACGCCCTCGACTGTATGTCCACGCTTTCTCAGGGAGTTTACGATCAGCTCCGTATCGACCGACATTCTGCGCAACCTCACTCGTGAGATGTGATCCGCGCCCGATTGTAAATGCCGAAGGTACCTAGCCCTTAACGATTTTCCCGGCCTTGATACAGCTTGTGCAGACGCGAACCCGCTTGGCAACGCCGTTGGTAACGGCCTTTACCGTCTGCAGGTTAGGATTCCACCGGCGCCGCGTAACGTTGTGTGCGTGCGAGATGTTGTTCCCGAACTGCGGTCCCTTGCCGCAAAACTCACATACCTGTGCCATGACAATCTCCAGAAAAGCCAAACTTGTGTCGCAGGTTCCAAATTCCCCGAGGTCCCGACCGGACGACTCAAAAGAGGAGAATGGTAGGCACGATTGGATTCGAACCAACGACCTCTACCGTGTCAAGGTAGCGCTCTAACCAACTGAGCTACGCGCCTAAAGTGCGTACACCATAGTTTATCGTGGACTCGGCCCGGCGGCAACCTTACAGTGCGGAACTAATGCAGGCCCAAATGCTGGCTCATGCTTTCCAAGCTCTGTCCTTTTGTTTCGGGATAGATGAAGAGCACCACGAAGAACTCCAGCACCATCATGGCTGCGAAGAACCAGAACGGCGCCGCGCGATTGTAGGCGGCGATCACCGGGAAGACGGTGGCGATTGCCGCGTTCATTACCCAGTGCGAGCTGGAACCGAGCCCCTGGCCCTTGGACCGAACGTTGGTGGGGAACACCTCGCTGAGGTAGACCCAGATAACCGCGCCTTGCGAGATAGCGAAGAACGCGATGAAGCCGATCAGCAGCGGCAGCAGAAGGTTCTGGTGCGAGTTCGAGGTGTAGACCAGGGCGACACCGATCAGGCACAGCGCGTCGCCAATGGCGCCGATGAGCAACAGCGTCTTGCGGCCGAGTTTGTCGATCAGGCCGATGCCAATGAAGGTTGCGCCGAGGTTCGCCGCGCCAATGATGACCGCCTGCACATTTGCGCTCATGGCGCTGAAGCCTGCGGCGGCGAAGATGTCGTTGAGGTAATAGAGAATCGCGTTGATTCCGGAGAGCTGATTGAAGAAGCCTATGGAGATGGCAAGAAAGATGAGCAGTTTGTAGCGGCCCACGAAGAGGTGATCGTGCGCGGCGCCGCTCTCGGCCTCCAGTGATTTCCGGATGGCGTCGACCTCGGCCTGGGAGTCCGGCGAGCCCATCTGGAAGAGAATGCGCTGCGCCTCGTCAAAGCGGCTTTGCGAGACCAGCCAGCGGGAGCTCTGCGGAACCGTAAGCAGCAGGACCAGGAACAGCACGGCGGGAAGCACGCCGACACCGAACTCCCAACGCCACTGGACCGCCAGCGATGGCACGAAGTGGGCAACGATGGCGTTTGAGAGATAGGCCAGCAGGATGCCGATGACGATGTTGATCTGGAAGAGGCCAACCAGGCGGCCGCGCCACTTCGCCGGTGCGAGCTCGGCAATGTAGACCGGGCCCAGAACGGAGGAGCCGCCGATGCCGAGGCCACCGAGCGCGCGGAAGGCCAGGAGACTCCACCATGACCCGGCGAACGCGCAACCGGCAGCAGAGACCACATAGAGCAGTCCCATCCAGCGCAGAGCGCTTCGGCTGCCGATTCGCTGGCCGAGGGGCCCGGCGAGCATCGCGCCGACAACTGTGCCGTAGAGCGCGATCGCGACGGTGAAGCCCTTCTGGGCTTCGCTCAGCGCGTAGTGAATCTGGAGAGCATGGGTTGTGCCGGCGATGACGGCCGTGTCAAACCCGAAGAGCAAGCCGCCGAGCGCTCCTGTCAGCGCACTTCGTACCAGCAGCCACAGAGCGCGGCTCTGCCCATTTCCCATGTGTCGTCTCTCCAAAACCTCTGCAAGGTCGTACAGCGGGCGTCACTTCTTATGTGCGTTGGACTTGTACAGAACGCACGCAGAGGACGCCTTTCAAGTTCTGGCATGTTCGCATACAACAAGGCGAGTTGTCCCGGATGAGACCGGTTTCTCCTAAGATTCGCCGGGACTGGCCGAGCGATCAGAAGGGTTCCGACTGCGACTGCGTGTCGCCCTGGTTCTGCACTTTGCGCAGGGTGATCCAGGCGTACTGGGCCGCCGACAGCGGCGCGACGACGGCGATGGTGCGCAGAAGCCATCCGGTCAGCGGGCCGAGATGCCAGCCGGCGGTGACCTTCGCGGTCATCACGAGAAGCACCGTGAGGATCTGGAGACAGGTGTTGGCCTTGCCCAGCCACGTGGGGCTGAAATCGCGAAGGATGTTCGTCACGTAGAGCAACGTGGAGATCAGCAGGATGCCGAGATCGCGACTGAAAACGAGCACCGTAACGTAGCGCGGGATGACGCCCACGTGCGTGAGCACCAGAAACAGCGTGCTGAGCAGGGCCTTATCCGCGATGGGATCGAGGAACTGGCCCAGCGTGGTCCGCTGCTTGAGCACGCGGGCGAGCAGGCCGTCGAGGCCGTCGGAGATTCCGGCCAGCCAGAGGAGCACGAAGGCGATCTTCCAGTGCGCGTCAAGGATCTCGATGACGAGAAACGGCACGGTGAAGAGCCGCAGCATCGTCAGGACGTTCGGCGCAGAGCGAACTTGGCGGAGGTCGGTCACAGGGGTCTGTCACAGGGCGCGCCTTTGCATGGTATCTGATTCCGGCTGTTCAGGATGCGAGTGACGCTCGTCAGGCGTGAGCGTCTTCTCGAACACCACGGAGACCTTCACCTGGCGGTAGCCGTCACGCAGGTAGAAGCGATGCGCGGCTTCCCGCGTGCTCCGCGATGTGACGCGAATCTGGTTGACGCCCTGCTCTCGGGTCCAGCGTTCCGCCTGTTGACAGAGCTGCCGGCCGACGCCGGCGCCGCGTAGGCCCTCGCGGACGACAAGACCGCCGATAAGGCCGAACGGCTCGGACTGGAGATGGTGGACGAGCGAAACCTCAATCCATCCGGCGACCTCGCCGTCGAGCTCGGCAACGAAGGCGGCGCGGTCCGTTCGGCCATCAAGCTGCTGCACCCACTGGGAGACCTGCTCCGGGGTGCGCGCATAGCCGAGCTGTCCGGCGAGTTGGGCCACAGCGGCGGAATCGTTCAGCCGGATCGGGCTGATGTGGACTGCGTTATTCATCAGCTGACTCCCTTCGAGGTGCGAATTACGACCGCATTGGTCTTGCTTCGCTGCTCATCGCGCCGTACACTAAGAATGGCCGAAAATCGTCGCATCGTCAGCGTTTAGGCCACCCAGACATGCTGCGCCTGACCAAAAAAGCGGACTACGGCCTGATGGCCCTGAAGTACCTGGCCGAGCAGGCGGAGCCTGAGGTCCGCGGGCGGCTGGCGCACTCCGCAAGTGCGTCCGCGAAGGCCATTGCAGAGGCGTATCACATTCCGCCGCAACTGCTGGCCAAGATTTTGCAGACGCTGACTCGGGCGGGGATTCTGGTTTCGACGGCGGGAACCAACGGCGGGTATTCGCTGGCCCGTCCGGCGTCCGAGATTAACGCCTTCGAGGTGATCCGGGCCATTGACGGGCCACTGTTTATCACCAGTTGCATTACGATTCACGGCACCTGCGACCTGCACGGCACCTGCACCATCAAAGAGCCACTGCGCAAGGTAAACGACTCGATCAAGGACATGCTGAGCGGACTCAGCATCGCCGACCTCGTCGAGCCGGCCGACACATCTTTGCCGCCCGCACCGGTTGCAGGCGGGCTTGTCACCATCGCGATTTAGGTTTTTCAAGGCGATTTTTATCTGGATTTTGTCAACCTTTTGTTATTCGGATTCAGGAGCACATCATGGCTGAGACCCTCGGAATGAACGTCACCCACACGAATGAGGCACTGCCCTCGGGCGTGAAGCTGCCCATCTACATGGACAACCACGCGACCACCCCGCTCGACCCGCGCGTGCTCGAAGCCATGATGCCGTACCTCACGGGCATCTTCGGCAACGCGGCCAGCCGCAACCACAGCTTCGGCTGGGAGGCTGAGGCCGCGGTCGAGAAGGCGCGCGAACAGGTAGCCAAGCTCATCGGCGCAACCGCGAAGGAGATCATCTTTACTTCCGGCGCGACCGAATCGAACAACCTCGCGATCAAGGGCATCGCGGAGATGTACCGCGAGCGCGGCAACCACATCATCACGCAGGTGACAGAACACAAGGCCGTGCTCGATACCTGCAAGAAGCTGGAGAAGAACGGCTATCGCGTTACGTATCTGCCGGTGCAGGCCGATGGGCTGATCGATGTCGAAGACCTGCGCCGCGCCATCGACGACAAGACGATTCTCGTCTCCATCATGTACGCGAATAACGAGATCGGCGTGATTCAGCCGATTCGTGAGATCGGCAAGCTCTGCCACGAGAAGGGCGTGCTGTTCCATACTGACGGCGTGCAGGCCGTCGGCAAGGTTCCGGTCAACGTCATCGATGACAATATCGACGTGATGTCGCTCAGCGGCCACAAGATCTACGGACCGAAGGGCGTGGGCGCGCTGTATGTTCGCCGGCGCAATCCGCGTGTGCAGATCGCCGAGCAGCAGAACGGCGGCGGCCACGAGCGCGGCATGCGTTCGGGCACGCTGAATGTTCCGGGCATCGTCGGCCTTGGCAAGGCCTGCGAGATCTGCGGTGCGGAGATGGCCGCCGAAGCCGAGCGCGAGAAAGAGCTTCGCGACTATTTGCGTAAGAAACTCGAGTCGGCCATTGACTATACGCAGGTGAACGGCAACATGGAGCGTCACCTGCCCGGCAACCTGAACATGAGCTTCATCTACGTCGAGGGCGAGAGCCTGCTGATGGGCATCAACGACATCGCGGTCTCATCCGGCTCGGCCTGCACGTCGGCCACGCTCGAACCCAGCTACGTCCTCAAGGCGCTGGGCCTCGGTGATGATGTCGCGCACAGCTCTATCCGCTTCGGCATTGGTCGCTTCAACACCAAGCCTGAGATTGACTACGTTGCGGACAAGCTGATCAACGTCGTCCAGCACCTTCGCCAGCTCTCGCCGCTGTACGAGATGGTCAAGGAAGGCATCGACCTCTCGAAAATCGAGTGGGCGGCTCACTGATGTCGAGCCGCCGCGAGAGACGGAACAGGCCGGCTTTGAATAGCCGGCCTTCGTTCTTTGAGCAGGTGGGCGATGACCTGCGCAAAAATCCTCCGACCTGGTACGCCTACAGGTATAGTTTTTTGGCGCTCATGATTGCCTTCGCGTTTTACGTCCTTTGGCACATGATCCGATATCGCTGATCGAGCCTTCTGCTAAGGCGCCGGTCGCGCTACCCTCATCTCACTATGCGCCCGTGCTTCTTTCTCGCTCTGTTCGCACTTTCGACTCCTGCTCTTACCCAGCAAACCGCTCCGCCAACGGCGAGGCCGGCGCAGATACACTTCCACGAGCCGAATCCATTCAACTTCGAGGATCACACCGGCTTCCGGCAGATCTTCGATGGCAAAACGCTCACCGGCTGGGACGGTGATCCGGCAATCTGGCGCGTCGAGGACGGCGCAATCGTGGGCGAGTCGACCTCACTGACCATCCGTCCGCCCAACAGCTACATCAGCTATCACGGTCCTGACTCGATCGCCCATGACTTCGACCTCAAGCTTGAAATCAAAGTGGAGCACGGCGGAGGGACCGGCATCCAGTATCGCGGCACCGTCGGGCAGCCGTGGATTCGAACGCGGCCGGGCCAGACGCTTCCCAAACCGGCGTGGCTCATGACAGGACCGCAGGCCGACTTCTGGTTCCCGGTCGACCCGCAGCATGAGCAGTACAGCGGCCAGTTCTACAGCGAAAACACAACGCTCGGCATCCTCGCCTGGCGCGGTGAGGTCACCGAATCCACCAGTACGCAATCGGGCGACACCACGAACAACACGCTTGTGGCTAACATCGCGCCGCGTCAGGCGCTCGGCGGATACGTCAACACCAACGGGTGGAACCAGTACGAGATCATCGCCCGCGGCCCTGTCATGATGCACATCATTAACGGCCAGCTTATGGCGGTCTTCATCGACGACGACCTGAAAAGCTCCAACAACATCGCCGGCCACATCGGGATTGAGCTCGAAGGCACTCCGACGAAGATCTCCGTGCGCAACATCTGGCTCCACAAGGTCAATTAATTCGTGGTCAATCCGGTTCGGCAATAACTCCCTGTGCACACTGTGCCGATTCGAGCCGGCTCGGACGAAGGCAGACGATTCCGATGAAGTAAATGAGCGCTCCAGTCCACGCCGGAGCGAGATGCGACACGCTCAAATAGCCCATCGGATAACGAATTCCGATCGCGCATCCGAATCCGAGACGACCTGCGCAGAGCAATGCCTGCCACAGCGCCCGCGTCGCCCGCGCGTTCCACACAACATCGGTTCGTGGTCTCGTGCGCGTCTGCGAGCTGATGGATCATCGGCATCGAGCCTAGCTGCTGGTTTGCGGATTGCCAATATCAAAGAGCGGCTGCTGTATCGCTGTAAGCCGGTCTTTCGCAGTGTGGGGTACCCTTTTCTCAGGGATCGAAACTCTATGACGGCCGACCTGGCAGCCATCTCCATCGAACTTGAAGGCAAACTCCTGGCGCTACGGAGCTCACTGGCTGCGCTGGATTCGCTGCTGGTTGCGTACTCGGGCGGAACGGACTCTGCCTTCTTGGCGTTTGTGGCGCACCAGGTGCTTGGCCCTCGCATGCTGGCCGTCATCGCTGATTCACCGTCGCTGCCCCGCGCAGAGCTAGCGGCGACGCTCGCGTTTGCAAAGGAGCACGCGATCCCCGTCGAGACGCTTGCGACGAACGAGCTGGCCAATCCCGAGTACCAGCGCAACGATGCACAGCGTTGTTTCCACTGCAAGGATGAGCTCTTTACCCAGATGGAGCGGCTGCGGGCCGAGCGCGGCTTTGCGCATATCGCCTACGGACGCAACCTGGATGACGATGGCGATTTCAGGCCTGGTCAGCGCGCGGCTGCAATGCATCACGCGACGGCTCCCTTGGCTGACGCAGGACTTCGCAAGCAAGAGATTCGCGCGCTGGCCCGTGCTGCGGGTCTTTCGCTCGCCGACAAGCCTGCGTCTGCCTGCCTCAGCTCGCGGATCGAATATGGCAGAGCAGTCACGACTGAGACATTGGCGCAGATAGAAGCAGCCGAGGCCGTGCTACGCGAGATCGGCTTCACTCAGCTCCGGGTCCGCCATCACGGCGAGCTCGCGCGAATTGAGCTGACGAGAGATGAACTTCCACGCGCGCTCTCGCTCGAGCTATTCGATCGCATCAGCACCAGACTGCGCCTTCTCGGATTCCGGTACATCACGCTCGATCTTGAAGGCTTCCGCTCCGGGTCGATGAACGCGCTGCTGCCGGCATCTGCACTTCGGCGGCCGTGACGCAGCGACCCTCGTTCAGCAAAGCTGGCAAACTGGAGACAGCGTCAACTTGCGCTGAATGGAGCCTCATGCGTCTTGCCTATCTTGAATGCTTTGCCGGTGCGTCCGGCGATATGTTTCTGGGAGCCCTGCTCGACGCCGGCGTTCCCGCTTCGGTTCTCGAAGAGGCTGTGCTCGCGCTCGACATCGGCGCATCCCTTCGAATCGAAAAGGTCGACCGCAGCGGTATTGCGGCGACGAAGGTCCACGTGCTCGAGCATGGCCAGGTCATCGAAGAGACACACGAGCATCACCACTTGGAGCTTCCCCAGCAACACACGCACACACATACGCACGCAACGGAGAAACAGCATCTACACAAGAGCGGCCATCATCATGAGCATCACGATGAACACCCCCACGCGCATACGCACGGGCGCTCGCTCGGCCAGATTCGCACATTGATTTCATCGGCGGCGCTCGACAGCCGCGTCCAACGGCTCGCCTTGCGCACCTTCGAATTGCTTGGCGCGGCTGAGGCCACGATCCACAATGTTCCCGTCGATGAGATTCATTTCCACGAAGTCGGCGGTGTTGACGCCATCGTCGACATCGTCGGGTCGTGCGCTGGAATTGTGCACCTCAATGTCGGCCGCTGGTACGCGTCGCCGCTCAATGTTGGCGGCGGCATGATCGATTGCGCGCATGGACGCTTTCCGGTTCCCGCGCCTGCGACGGCTGAGTTGCTGCGCGGCATGCCAACCTACTCGGCGCACGTGCAGAAAGAGTTGCTGACGCCTACAGGGGCAGCCCTTTTGCGAGCGCTGGAGCCAACGTTCGGTCCTCAGCCCGCCATGCGTGCTGACCGAATCGGTTATGGCGCGGGCACCCGCAATCCAGCAGGTTTTCCCAACGTGCTGCGTCTCACGGTTAGTGAAACCTCTTCCGATGAGCAGAGTGCCGCAAACAGCACGGACGAAGTCATGGTGATCGAGACTGCGCTGGATGACTGTTCCCCGCAGATTCTCGCCTTTGTCTCCGAACGCTCGCTTGCGCTCGGCGCGCTCGATGTAATGCTCATGCCCGTGCAGATGAAGAAGGGAAGGCCGGGAACCTTGGTGGCCGTCCTATGCACCCCCGGCACAGAGTCGACCTTTGCGGAGCTACTCTTTCGCGAAACGTCTACTCTCGGAATCCGAACGCGCCGTGAGGCGCGCCTCATCCTTGATCGCGAGATCATTACGGTTGAGACGCCGTATGGCCGAATCCGAATCAAACGCGCCACGAAGCGTGGAGAGACACGCAATCTCGCGCCGGAGTTCGAGGATTGCCGTGCCGCAGCCGAGCATTCCGGTGTGACCATCAAAGAGGTGCAGCAGGCCGCTCTGCGCGCTGCCGCAGCATACAACCCATGACGCGCTCTTCAATCCTTGAACTTCTGGCGGAGGTCGAGCGCGGCGAACTGACGCCCGGAGATGCCGCCAATCGCCTTGCGACGCTGCCCTATGAAGACATCGGGCACACGCGGATCGATCATCATCGCAGCCTGCGATCAGGCCTGCCGGAGGTTATTTACGCTCGCGGCAAGTCGCCGCAACAGACCGCGACAATCTTCGATCGCCTGGCGGCGTCAGGGGTTGACGTACTCGCAACCCGGGTCGACGAAGCTACCGCCGAACTTGTGCTCGCTTCACATCCCGAGGCGCAGTATCACGCTGCACCGAAGCTGCTCAGCCTGCGGCAGTCTGGCGATGGCGAACAGCGGGGACACATTGCCGTAGTGTGCGCCGGGACGAGCGATCTTCCCGTCGCCGAAGAAGCCGCCATCTGCGCGCAAACGTTCGGCGCGCGTGTTTCCCGATTTTATGACGTGGGCGTTGCGGGCCTGCACCGGCTGCTCGCGGTCAATGAGTCGCTTCGTGAAGCCGACGTCGTCATCGTCTGCGCCGGCATGGAGGGAGCTTTGCCTTCGGTCGTGGGCGGACTGGTTGCTGTTCCCGTGATCGCCGTGCCTACGTCGGTCGGGTACGGAGCCAGCTTCGGCGGTACCGCGGCGCTGCTGGGAATGTTGAACTCATGCAGTCCGAATGTGTCGGTCGTTAATATCGACAACGGTTTTGGTGCAGCCTATATCGCCACGCTCATCGCCAGAGCGTCGGCCCGCTAGCTGCGAGACTGTTCCAGCGCACGCAGGCGTTCCTCAAGCGTCTGCACGATCTGCTCCAACTCCGCGACCCGCTCTTCCAGGCCAGGCGCCGGCGCAGCCGTTGGGGCAGCTACACCGGAAGCTTCCGCAGCTTCCACGTCACCGTGCAGTCGATGCATCCAGCGGCTCTCGCGCGCTCCCGGCTGACGTGCAAGCTGCACGACGAGCGGATCCTCGCGCGAGGCCAGTCGCTCCAGCACCGCGGTAACCGCAGCCATATCGTCAAAGATGTACATGCGTTCGGAGCGGGCGCGAAGCTCCGCAGCCGTCTGTGGGCCGCGCAGCAAAAGCAATCCAAGCACCGCAGTCTCGGGCCGGCCGAGCCCGAGCTTCCCGTATGCCAGGTGCTCGAATTTGGAGACCCGCGAATCGGCCAACACCCGAACGAGCCCGAGCTGCTCCAACTCAAACAACGCGGTACGGACATCCGCTTCGCTGAGCTCCATCACCGGGTCACGACTTGATTTCTGGTTGCACGCGTTCACCAGCGCATTCAGGCTCAGCGGGTAGTATTCCGGCGTGGTGATTCCCTTTTCAATCAGCGCGCCCAGAACGCGCACCTCGGCAGCAGTCAGCGTCAACATCTTCTTCATGCTAACCAAGGATGCGCTACTATGGCAGGCGCTGACGGAGGGCGTATGAAAGACCGCTTCCGGGTAAAACAGCAACTCAAAGTTCGACGCAATATTCCAGCGCACATTGCCTTTTGGGCGTTCGTGATCCTGCTTCTCTATGTGTTCTGGAAGGCATTTTCTGGCAATTCCGGGCAGTGAAAGACCTTCTCCATGACAGATCTCCCGACGATCTGCGACGCCGCTGCGGACCAGCAGTTTCAGTCAGCCATCCGCGAGCAGTATCCGGAAAGCTACAGCTTTGAGGCTCGATATGTGGAGCACGAGATGGCGCACATCGGGCTCCTGTTCGCCGCAGGCCTGTGCCCGGTTCAGGGAAAACGAGTGCTCGAATTCGGCTGCAACATAGGCGCAACAGCGATCGTGCTCGCGCATTACGGGGCGCGGGTCACAGCAGTCGACATCGATCCATGCAGCCTGGCGATGGCACGCCTGAACATACAGCGTTATGGGAGCCGCGGGATTCGGCTGCAACAGATAGAGGAAGGCGAGCGGCTGCCGTTTGCGGATCGATCATTTGACGTCATCACCTGCAACTCCGTGCTGGAGTACGTCAGGCCCGATCTTCTACCCGGCGTGCAACGCGAGCTGAACCGTGTGCTGATCCCGGGCGGACTGCTGCTCGTCTTCGGAACCAGCAATAGGCTTTCGCCCATCGAAGCACATTCGGGAGATTGGTTCAGCAACTACGTCCCCACACGCTTCGATCGGCTCGCAGGCCGGCAGCTTTCGCGCGGCGTGTCGCCGTGGAAGCTGCGGCGAGGGTTCGGGCGGGGCTATCAGGATCTCTTCTGCGGCCCGCGAGGAACACAGCGCTACATTGAATTGAAACGCTCCATGGGCCTAAACGGCTGGAAGTTTCGGCTGCTGCGTACGCTTGGCGTGGCTTTTGCAATTTCGCCGGTTTCCGTTCCGCTGCTGTTGCCGTTCGCGACCGTGTTGCTGCGGAAGCCCGCGGAAGACACTGTTTGACAACTACCTCTACGCCGCTAAGCTCTCCAGACGAGCGTCGGATGCTATTCCCGCATCACAAGGCTATGCGTCTTCGCCTGCACGTTGCGGTCGCGCTGGTTTCCGTCTTTGGCATCAGTTCTACGGCCCATGGCTATTCGGTCCTCACGCACGAGCAGCTCATCGATCTAACGTGGGGCACATCCATCGTTCCGCTATTGCTCAGCCGCTATCCCACGCTCACACCCGCAGAGCTCGAGCACGCCCGAGCGTATGCGTACGGTGGCTGCGTCATCCAGGACATCGGCTACTACCCGTTCGGCGACAAGAACTTTTCGGACCTGACCCACTACGTTCGCTCCGGCGACTTCGTCGTGAATCTCTTCCGCAATGCCGGCAACGCCGACGAACTGGCGTTCGCTATCGGCGCGCTATCGCATTACATCGGCGACAGCGTCGGCCACTCACAGGCTACGAACCTCGCCGTTCCGGTGGAGTTCCCCAAACTTCGCAGGCGCTACGGAAACGTCGTCAGCTACGCCGAAGGCGAGCACCAGCACGTCCAGACGGAATTCGCCTTTGACATCGACGAGATCGCGAATCAACGCTTCGCTCCCGTGAGCTACCTGCGCCACGTCGGCCTCGAGGTCCCCACCCGGCAACTGGCGCTGGCGTTCTATCAAACCTATGGTCTGCGCGAAGATTTCACCCAGACGCGCCATCATCGCCTTAATGTGCGCGGGTATCGATGGGCTGTGCACCGCTTTATTCCGCGGGTTGCCTACGCCACAACGCTGCTGCACCGCCACGACGAACCGGCCGACATCGCCTCGGATCCCGATGTGCAGCGGCTCATCAGCGAAGTGAACGCGGTCGAGCAGCAGAACCATTGGGACGAATATCGCAAGCACGCAGGCCTGCTCACCTACACGCTTGCGGGGGTCATCTTCATCGTGCCGAAGTTTGGGCCGCTGAAGCTCGCCGCCGTCAAAGGTCCGACATCGCAGACTGAACTCGACTATGTGCACTCCGTAATCCGGTCGACGGACGCACTCAACCACGCACTTCGACGGTTCACGCCGCCGCCATCCACCCGGCCCTCGGCACAGCAGGCTGCGGCCGCAGATACCCACGCTCTTCCGCCGCCGACCGATCCATTGCCCGCCAAACCCGGCTCATCGCAGGCCGTTCCGCGCAGCTCGATTGACCCGCACCATCCGCTACTCAACCGCGATCTTGATACCGGCAATCCCGTGAAGCCGGCAGGCTATCCGCTCACCGACCAGACCTACGCCTATCTCCTGCACCACCTTACCGAGACGCCCACAGTGCCTGTGCCGACCGGCGTCAAAGAGGATATCCTCGCCTACTACTCCGACCTGTCGCTGCCCTTCGCCACTAAGAAGGACCCGGACGCCTGGGCCGCCGTACAGCATGACCTCACCACGTTGCAGACCATGCCCGTAAACCCGTGGCCCGTTCCGTATCCCACCTACGGCGACGGCACTAACGACGACGTTCCTCCTCTCGCCAGCGCCCCGCCGCCCGCAAAATAGATCGACTAATTTCGCAACGTCTTGGGCTGTAAGGCGCACAATATTGCTCATGTTCGAGCGCTACACCGAGAAGGCCCGCCGCACCATCTTCTTCGCCCGCTATGAGGCCAGCAACTTCGGCTCGCCGCTCATCGAAACCGAACACATGCTGCTAGGCCTGCTGCGCGAAAATGCAGCGCTCTCCACGCGCTTCTTTCGCTCGCAGACAACACCGGAGGTCCTTCGCAACGAGATCGCGCGCGAACGTCCGCAGCGCCCCAGTTTCTCCACATCGGTCGACATCCCGCTCTCGAACGAGAACAAGCGCGTGCTCGCCTATGCCGCTGAAGAGGCCGAGCGCCTCAACCATCAACACATCGGCACCGAGCACCTGCTGCTCGGCCTGCTCCGTGAAAACGACACCCTCGCTGCGAAGCTCCTCGCACAGCACGGCGTGACCGCGGAACTCGTCCGCCGCGACATTAGGGACCTCCATCCGGCAGGGCCCGTGCGCATGATTCAACCTGACCGGACCACCAGCCTCGGCGAGTTCCAGGTCATTCTTAACGTCGCCAGCCTTGCAGCTTCGGAGGAGTTCTATCGCAAGCTCGGCTTCCTTCCCATAAGCGGAGTTCACGACCTCAACTCTCTCGTCCTCGCCAACGGCCGCTGCGTCATCGCTCTCTACCAGAACCAGTACTCCGAGAACCTGCTCAGCTTCGAAAGCGACGATCTCGACTCGATCGCCGCCCGTCTGCAAGCCGCGGGCCTCGGCGTCGAAAAGCGTCTCTCAACCGCCTCCGACGGCGGCGTGTTCGCCCTTCTGCGCGATCCCGACGGCATCGCCATCCATCTCGTATCCCGCAAAACGCTGCACTAAAGGGAACGATATTGCACCCTTCAGGGTGCTCACCCAACACCGTACCGGCTCCAAACCCCTAAACCCAGCAGTTGCTCCAGATCAGCGACTCGCCAGCGTACACGCACAAATCAACCCCTTTCGCACCGAAACAGTCCGAGTTATCATCTAAAGAGAAGAAACGAGGCCGAACATACCGGCCTGATCGAGGACTATCCATGGCATACAGTGACAAGGTGGTTGACCACTACGAGAACCCCCGCAACGTTGGCACGCTCGACAAGAACTCTGCCGAGGTGGGCACCGGCCTGGTTGGCGCGCCCGAGTGCGGTGACGTCATGCGCCTCCAGATCAAGGTGAATCCCGAGACTCAGGTCATCGAAGACGCCAAGTTCAAGACCTTCGGCTGCGGCTCGGCCATCGCCTCCAGCTCGCTCGCCACCGAGTGGGTCAAGGGCAAGACCGTGGACGACGCCCTCAAGATCTCCAACACCGACATTGTCAAGGAGCTCTCGCTTCCCCCGGTGAAGATTCACTGCTCGGTGCTGGCTGAAGATGCCATCCGCGCGGCGATCGGCGACTGGAAGAAGAAGAACCACGTCGGCGATGCTGCCCCGGCGACCGCCGCCGCAGCGAACTAAGTTGCGCAACTCCAAAGGCCGGCGAGTCTCAGGGCTTCGCCGGCTTTTGCATGTTTGAAGATTCCTATGTCCACTGTCTCCATCTCGACTAGCACATCGCGCTCCATGAGCGCCGACGCGCCTGAGCTCAACAAAGATCCCTTCGCGGGCATGACCCTGCTCACGGCCGAGGGCCAGCAGCCGCGCGCTAAGAATGCAGTCGAGATCACCAAGAACGCCCTCAAGCGCATCCGCATCGCCATGGCCAAGGAGGGCATCGCGCCCGACGCCGGCGGCCTGCGCCTCGGCCTCCAGGGCGGCGGCTGCTCCGGCCTCAGCTACAACATCCGCTTCGACACGCAGCCTCGCGAGCGCGACCGCGTCTTCGTCTTCGGCGCCGGCGTTGAAACCCCGAACGACCCCAGCGGCGCAAAGCCCATCCGCGTCTTCGTCGACCCGAAGTCCTTCCTCTATCTCGCAGGCATGGTCCTCGATTACGAAGAGACCCTCATGCGCCAGGGCTTCAACTTCATCAATCCGAACTCGACGAAGTCCTGCGGCTGCGGCAGCAGCTTCTCCGCCTAACCAGCCGTCGTCGGATCGATCACCGCCCTTACTTCCTGAATCGAATTCGCAGGAAAGCCGCCCATCTCAGCGTGTCTGCGAATCGTCGCCTCATCGGGCGAGATGTAGATGCAGTAAATCTTGTTCTCCGTGACGAACGACTGCACCCACTGAATCTGCGGCCCCAGCGTGCGCAGCACACTGCACGACTTCTGCGAAACTCCCTGTAACTGCTCCGGCGTCAACTTGCCTGCACCGGGCAGTTCGCGCTCGATCACAAACTTTGGCATAAATCTCTCCTGATCTGATCTGAGGCCCAGCGAAGTACCCTAGAGAGGGTATGAGTCACGACGAACAAAACAACTACTTCACGCAGTTCGGCCTTCCTCGCCACCTAAACATCGACACCGCGGCGCTGGAGAAGTCCTTCTACGCGCAATCACGAAAGCTGCACCCCGATCGCTTCGCTTCGTGCCCCCCTGGAGAACAAGAGGCAGCGCTCGCGGCGAGTTCGCGACTGAACGACGCCTATCGTACCCTGCGCGACCCCATCGCGAGAACCGAATATCTGCTCCAGCTCGAAGGCATTCAACTCGAAGAGCAGTCTCGTGCCGCGACCGATGCCGCTCGCGCAGCCGGCACGGAGAAGAAGCAGGTCGCTCCGCCTGATCTCCTCGAAGAGGCCTTCGAACTCAACATGCAGCTCGAAGAGATGCGCATGGCAAAGCAGACGGGCGACGATGATCCCCAAACTCGCGCCGATCTCGAAGCCGCCCGGACGAAGTTCACCGCCATGCTCAATGACGCGCAGCAGCAGCTTGAGGCTCTATGGTCGAAGTGGGATACCGGGGAAGACGCCAACGACTCCGCCGCGCGCGAGGCCGCCAAACAAGCAATGGTCGCGCTGCTCAATCGCCGCAGTTATATCCGCAACCTCGTCCGCGACGTGAACGCCGCGCTGGAGTAGCTGTTGCTGCGGAAGATTCCTTCTGCAAACTCACAGAGTTCCGCACCACCGAATCGGCTAGCCATAACTAATGCGCCGCCTCATCATCTCTATAATCTTCACCCTCCTGCTCTCGCCTACAGCCCGCGCCGACGAGCACCCGGACTGGACCACCCAAATCACGCCCTTCCGTATCGCCGACAACCTCTACTACGTTGGCAGCCGCGACCTCGCCTCCTATCTCATCACCACTCCCCGCGGCGACATCCTCATCAACTCCAACCTGACAACATCGCCTCCGCAGATCCGCCGCAGCGTCGAGCAGCTCGGCTTCCACTGGAGCGACATCAAGATCCTGCTCATCAGCCACGCCCATTCCGACCACGACGCGGGCAGCGCCGAGATCCTCCGCGAGACGCACGCGAAGTACATGGTCATGGACGGCGACGTTCCCGTCGTCGAGAGTGGGGGCGCCAAAGACTTCGCCTACGGGCCGAAACCGCAGTACCCGCCCGCTCATGTCGATCGCATCCTGCACGACGGCGACACCGTTACACTCGGCAACGTCACGCTAACAGCTCACAAAACTGCCGGCCACACGCGCGGATGCACCACCTGGACCATGCGCGCACATCTCCCCGGCGAACCCGCAACGAAGCTCCGCAACGTCGTCATCGTCGGAAGCTGGAACGTGAATCCCGGCTATCGCCTCGTCGCCGCGCACGGCAAGCCCGCATCCTACCCGGGCATCGCGCAGGACTACGTTCGCACCTTCGCAGTCCTCACCGCGCTTCCCTGCGACATCTTCCTCGGCGCCCACGGCGAATACTTCAACATGCTCGCGAAGCTCGCGCGCATGCCGCAGCAGGGCGACTACGTCTGGATCGACCCTGAAGGCTACAAGCGCGCAGTCGCCGAAAGACAGCAGGCCTTCGAGACGGAACTGCGCAAACAGGAAGCCTCAGACCACACCCACTGAGTCCAGGGCTTAAGCCCGAACCTACCTGCTCACCCGCTCACTTGCTTTTCCAGACGCTCGAGATGATGCAGATCGTGACCGGCCATCGTCTCGAGGATTGTCCACACAGCCATCGTTCCGCGCTCCGGATGTGTCACCTGTATCTGCTTCTGCTGATCCGTCAAGGAGCGAACGAATGCCAGGTTCCACGCGCGCATTGCACGATATGCCGCCATCGCAGACGCAAAGTCATAGCCGCCATAGTTGCGCGCCCAGTCATCCTGATCGAACGGCTGAATCATCTGCACACCGGCAGCGCCTTGCCGCAGCCGAAAGCCGAACGCCATCTCACAATCAGCAAGATGCGCCATGATCTCGCGAACACTCCACTTGCCAGGCGCAGGCCGCCTCTCAATCTGCTCCCCACTCAATCTTCCGAGCAGCGCTTCCAGCCTCTCTGGCGTGGCCGCGATCACTTCAACCGCATCGCGCTGCCCGAGCGCTCCCGCGTACGGATTCAGGCTCGTGCTGCTCCGTCCGTCTCCCTGCATGCTCATGCGGTGCTCCTCTCCTCACAGGCGAAGAGAATCGTACTACGCCGGTTGGCAGGCAAGGCATCTGACAGATGGCGTAGGATTCCCGATACGTATTTCATTTCCTCCAGGGAGAACAAAGCATGGGAATCCTTGACTCACTCGAATCGATGGCCGCGGGACAGATGGCGCAGAGCGGAGACACCAACACAAAGGTTGCCGGTGGATTGATGCAGGCGCTGGAGCAGCACCCGGGCGGGTTAGGCGCAGTTCTGCAGAACTTTCAAAATAACGGCCTCGGCGGCCATGTCACCGCCATGCAGAACGGCCAGACCCCGCAGATGACTCCCGACCACGTGCAGACCGGACTGCAGAACACGGGATTGCTCGAGAGCGTGGCACAGCGCGCCGGCGTCTCACCCGAGGTCGCCAAGGTCGCGCTCGCCACCGTGTTGCCGATGGTCATGGCGCACTTTGCGCAGAACGGATCTGCGCCGAGCACCAGCGTGCTGGGCGGCATGTTGTCGCGGCTGTAAGGCCACGCCTTAGTAGCCCGCGGCTTTGCCGAAGTGGTGCCGGTGATCCTGCCCGCCGGTAAGTTCGCCCGTTTCGGGATCGACCGCGATGAGTTCGCTGTCGCCCCAGATGCCCGGGCTGTTGAAGTCCTTCGCTCCGGCACGCTCCGTGCTATAGCCATCGCGCGTCATCGCGTCCACCACATCCTGTGGAAACGCCTTCTCGAACTGCAGCGTGTCGGGCATCCACTGGTGATGAAATCGCGGCGCATCCGCCGCCGCCTGGATGTCGAGCCCGTTGTCCACGACGCTGATGAGGTCGTTCGCCACAGTGGTGATGATCGTTGACCCGCCGGGCGAGCCGAGCACCAGCCGCAGCTTGCCCGGATGAAGATGCCCCTGCTTGTCCCGCCGCGCAGGCCCGCTCACAATCGTCGGCGTCATGCAGGACAACGGCCGCTTGCCCGGCGCGATCGCATTCGCCGGCCCCTGGATCAGACCGAACCCATTCGGCACTCCCTGCTTCGACGCGAAGTCATCCATCTCGTCGTTGAGCAGGAACCCCAGCTTGTCCACCGTCATGCCATTGCCGAAGCCGAAGTTCAGCGTGTAGGTCATCGCCACCGCGTTGCCCTGCGCATCCACAACAGAAAAATGCGTGGTCTGGCTGGACTCCGGCGCAATCGGCGCAAGCTTCGGCGGCTCCGGCATGAACCCCGGCGGCCGTGTGAGTGTGGCGGAAGGCGAGGGCTTCACCGGATCAATCGTCCTGCGCCACGCCGCCGCGTAGGCCAGGCTGGCCATCTGCTTCAGCGGCATGTGCGGATTGAAGTCCGGGTCGCCGAGAAAATCAGCGCGATCCATGTACGCGCGGCGAAACGCCTCCGTGATGGTGTGAACCTGCGCCGGTGATCTGTCCGGACTCGCCGCGCCGTTCAGGTGCGTGAGGTTGTAGCCGGAAAGAATGTTCAGGATCTCGATCAGCACAATCCCGCCGGAGCTCGGCGGCGGGGACGTCAGCACCTCGAGCCCTCGATAGTGCCCCACCAGCGGCTTGCGCTCCTTCACCTGGTAATTCGCGAGATCCCTCGCAGTGATCAGGCCGCCATTCGCCTTCTCATATGCCGCAATCTGCCGGGCAATCGCGCCGTGATAAAAACTCGCCGGATTCGCCGCGATCTGCCGTAGCGTCGCGGCAAGCTCCGGCTGCACCAGGCGATCGCCACCCTTGTAAAAGTTGCCGTCGCGCTGAAAGATGCGCCGCGAGCTGGCGTACTGCGACAGATTGTGCGAGTGAAAGGAGCGCGCCTCCTCATCCGTCAGCACGAAGCCCGCGGAAGCCAGACGAATCGCCGGCGCCATCACATGCCGCAAGCCAAGCCGCCCATAGTGCTGCTCGGCGTAGATCAGGCCCGCAACCGTGCCGGGAACGCCCGAAGCCTTCGGCCCGTCGATCGACATCCGCGGAATCACGTTCCCCTGCGCGTCGAGATACATGTTGGCGCTCGCGGCGGCCGGAGCCTTTTCGCGGAAGTCCAGAAAGTGCGCCCTCGAAACCTGCGCTCCGCGACCGCTGTGGAGACCGTGCGCTCCCGGGCGGATGAGCATGAAGCCGCCTCCGCCGATGTTGCCCGCCGCCGGAAACGTGACCGCCAGCGCGAAGCCCACCGCCACAGCAGCGTCCACCGCATTTCCGCCGGCGTGCAAAATCTCGACACCGGCGTCCGTCGCGTCGTGCTGAATCGTGACCACCATCGCGTGCTGCGTGCGCACCGGCGGCGTCGGCGGAATCGGCGAGCCCGGTGCAGCTTCGGTTTGAGCGCTTTGCGCCAAAGTACTCGCACTGAACAGCGCAACTGTGGCGATCGAAAGAAGTCTGCGGTGAAAGGTCGTTTTCATGCGTTCGGAATGAGCCTAATGATAGCGGGAACATCCCGCGCGCCACAGACGTATGCAAACCAACGGCGGATTTGTGCGAGAGAGGCGGCAGGCGATGAAGACATTCGTGCGTGCAGTGGTATGGATTTCGATGGTGTTCCTGATGCTCGGCGCAGCCTGGGGACAGGCGGATGTGGCGGCAACTGCCCAGCCGGGTGCGATAGACGTTTCGGGACGCTGGCTTGGGTCGTTCGACAGCGTGCGGCAGGACGGCACAGTGGACCCCGCCAACGCAGTCCTCGTGCTCAAGCAGAGCGGCCGAACGTTGACCGGCAGCGCCGGCCAGAGCGAGACCAGGCTGAGTCCGCTGAGCGAGGGCGAGGTCTCTAACCAGACGGTGCGCTTCACGGTCCTCATCCATCAGAACGTGCCGGTAACGTTCGCGCTGAAGATGGAAGGCGACCGCCTGCGCGGCGAGGCCATTGGAGTTCCAGGCCTCGAGCCCGGTTCAACGGTGGCCGTCAATGTGGCGCGCTGGCCGGAGGGCACGCCGGCGCCAGAGATCGTTCATGCGCAGGACGTTCTGTTCGCGACCGTCGCGGCCCTCGATACAAAGCTCTTCGCCGCCTACAACCACTGCGACCTCGAGACAATGAGCGCCATGGTCGAGGACGGGCTCGAGTTCTATCACGACCAGACGGGCCTGATGGTCGGCAAGCAGCCATTCATTGAGGCGATCAAGCAAAACATCTGCGGAAAGACGCAGCGTACCCTGGTCGCCGGATCGCTGCAGGTCTATCCGCTGAAAGGCTATGGTGCGGTGGAGATTGGCGTGCACCGGTTTCAGCACCCGTCAGACCCGAGCCTGGGCGTGGGCGAGGGGAAATTCGTGACCCTGTGGCACTACAAGGATGGCGCGTGGAAGATCTCGCGCGCGATCAGCTTCGATCACGAGAACGTCCAGAAGTAGGACTCCCAGTGCGGGGGATGTATTGATGTCAATACATCTGCAGTTCTATGCTACCCAAAGCAGCGGCTGGCGTATGGGATAGTTGCGGATGATCTCCGGATCCGTGGGATCGGGATTGAGCCGCCGCCAGAGCGCGATGTAATCGGAGTGATTGCAGGCCAACCCACAGAACAGCAGGCCCGGGCTGCGCACCGGCCATGCATCCCAGTGCTGGATGTCGTGCGCGTAGGGCCACTTCGATTTGTCATCAAGGTACGGATAGAGGAAGGCGGCGGCGCGGCAGAGTGCGGCTCGTGCCGTGGCGTCGTTGGAAGCGTTGCGGGCAGGCGCGGCCGCGGGAAGTCGCGACTCCATGGCCCGGTTAAAGCTGGCCGTCGGCGTTGCGGGTTCGCGCTCTGGAGACAGAATTCCCAGCGACCAGCCGAGCGTGGTTGTGCAGTCGAACTGGAAGATGGAGTAGCCGTAAGGCTTGGTGCGCGCCAGCTCACGCGGAAAGCCGCCGGCGCCGTTCTCCTGCTGGGGGAGCTGGACACTTTCCAACCGCGTGCGGACTTCGTCGCGGGTGAGAGTGTCGCCAGCGAGGCGGGCAAACTCGGCCGCCTGCAGGGCCCACGCGATCGCGTGATTGTTGGTGCTGTCGCGCTCCTTTATGCCCGGGGCCGAGGTCTTCATCCACTCCAGGTATTCCCGGAACCACTGCTGAACCCCCGCGAAATTGGAGCCGAGCGTGTCCTTGAGCAAGCCGGCGGCGCGGGCAGGCTCGACCAGATGCAACGTGTCGATGATGCCGTAGGAGCGGCCAGTCGGCCCGCCAGGATAGCCCTGCGCGTACTGCAGGTTCGGATTCATGCGCGTGGCCGGAGTGACGAACCAGGCGATCAGGTGCGCGGCAGCAGCCCGCGCGTAGGCTTCGCGACGGGTGAGGAGGAACCCGGCAGTCAACGCCGGCACGGCCTCGGAGAGCCGGATCACCGCCTGGCGATGGAGCTGAAAGTTCGCCGGATTGGATTTGCCGTCGATCTCCTTCCACGGACCCTTGGGGTTCGCCGGGTTTGGCCAGAAGTAGTCGGCCTGCGAGAAGAAGTCGTGCGGTCCGCCGGGAGAATGGGGCGCGGGGAAGTCGGTGATGGTTTGCGGCTTTGCCGTAACCCATTGATTTGCAAGGCGCAGGATCCGGTCGCGGTCCACGGCAGCGACCAGACTGTAGGCGCTGGCAGGGGGTGGCTCGATGGCCTGAAGCCGGCGGGTCGCGAGTGCGCCGACGGAAAGCAGGCAGAAGCGGCGGCGGTCAAGCCTGGATACCGAAGACACCAGACCACGATACAGGAGCACGTTCTGCGGGGAACAATATGAGTGAGTTTTTCGTAGATTTTATGCAACCAATACGCTATAGTTCCGTCTAAAGGGGTGTGAGGCAAGGCAAATGGGCCTCCCCACAAACCTTCTAAGTACATTGAATGCAAGGAGATGAAGACGATGGCGATCACACGATTTGTTCCGTTCCGCAGTGGGTTGAGCGACATGGCGGTCCTGCAGAACCGGCTCAACTCGATCTTCACCGACTTCGGCCGCAACTTCGAGGGCGAGAGCGAGACGCTGGGCGCGGGCAACTTCGTCCCGGCCGTGGATGTCTACGAGGACGCTCAGAAGGTCGCGCTGAAGCTCGAGGTTCCGGGTATCCGTTCGGAGGATCTGGACATCCGCGTCGAGGGACGCACCCTGACGGTGCGCGGCGAGCGCAAGTTCGAGTCCGAGGAGAAGGAAGAGAACTTCCACCGCATCGAGCGCCGCTACGGCAGCTTTGTCCGCAGCTTCACGCTTCCGGCGACGGTTGACACCGAATCGATTGACGCGCAGAGCGCCGATGGCGTGCTGACCATCACGCTGGCCAAGAAGCCCGAGGCCAAGCCGAAACAGATCACGGTGAAGGCTGGATCGAATGCTCAGCAGCCCAAGCAGGTTGAGGCGCAGAGCCAGAAGTAAGCAGATACCAGATGTGCGACGAGTGCCTTGGGGCGGGCTTCATTGCCCGCCCTGCCTGTTTCAGGCGCGTTTGTGCTCGCGTCGCATGACCAGGCCCAGCACGATGAGCAGCAGGAAAACCGGTAGCCAGAGCGTGTGGTTGCCAATGCGAACGGCGAGTAACGCTCCGGTGACCGCGCCGCACAGAAAGAGCAGAATCACGAGGCCGAGATCGCGGAACTGCAGAAGTCCTTTGCGGCGCGTCCCGCTGTTGAGCGCGTTGTGGAGGGCGTCCAGGCTTTCGCGCATCTCCCCGGTAATGAACGTGGAGCTGTACACGAAGTGGTCGACCGTACGAAAGCTGGCGACCTGAAACCCGGCGAGACCCGAGACAATCGCGATGAAGAGGAGGTCGGGGAAGTTCTCGGGCAGGAAGGAGACGGCGAGCAGGCAGGCGGCTTCTATCGAGAGCGCGAGCGTGACGAAGTGGCGGCGGATGTGGCTCTCCGCCACGTAAGCGATCCAGGCTCCAAGCCCAAAACATAGCAGTGGAAGAAGATGCATGAGGGCATCGTGAGTAGCGTGATGCAGGAGCGCGACGGCGCAGAGGACGGCATTGCCGGTCATGGCGCCGGCGAAGACGCGGCCGTGGTCGAGGTAGAGGAAGGCATCGAGCATACCGCCGACCAAGGCGAGGAGCAGCGCGCAGGCGAGCGAATCCACGGCGCGGCGTTCCGGAGGAAGCGATTTGAGCGGGGCGGCGGGGGACGGCATCGAAATTCAACAGTGAGCTGCTTGGTGTTTTTACCAGCCAGCGTCTCTCCGTGTTCGTTCGATGCGTCGGCCGCACGACTGAATATGTGAGTGAGAGCAACTCACTTGATGCTGCGGGAATGGTGCAAACGCACGCAGTGACTTCTCGGATTTGATCGGTTTGGAGTGGTTTTGGGTGGGTTTCAAGCGATTTTGGCGCGTTTTGAAATTTGAGCGTAAGTGACTAAGATTTTGCGTCCGGCAACCGGATTGGATCATCGAAATCAGAGTAAGTTTGTGAGTTGAGAGGGTGAAGACATGGCAATCAAGTGGGACAAGCTGACCGTGAAATCGCAGGAGGCGATTCAGGGAGCGGTACAGCACGCGGCGGAGAACGGCAACCCGGAGGTGCTGCCGCTGCATTTGATGGCGGCCCTGCTGGAGGACCGCGAAGGCGTTGTGCTGCCCGTGCTGGAGAAGATCGGGGTGCCGGTGCAGCAGTTGCTGGCAACCGTGAACGCCGCCATTGCGAAGCTGCCCAAGGTGCAGGGCGCGAGCCAGCAGCCGGGGCTGGGTGCGGCCCTGACGAAGGTTCTGGATCAGGCATTCAAGGAAGCCGAGAACTTCAAGGATGACTACGTGTCCACCGAGCATCTGCTGCTCGCGTTGAGCGCGCAAAAGGGAGAACCGGTGCAGGCCGCACTGGCGGCGCAAGGGGCGACGCACGACGCGATCCTGAAGGCGCTGCAGGCGGTCCGCGGCACGCAGCGCGTGACCGACCAGAATCCCGAGGGCAAGTTTCAGGCGCTGGAGAAGTACGCGAAGGACCTCACCGAGCTCGCCCGCAAGGGCAAGCTCGATCCCGTGATCGGCCGCGACGAGGAGATCCGCCGCGTCGTCCAGGTGCTGAGCCGCCGCACGAAGAACAACCCGGTGCTGATCGGCGAGCCGGGCGTGGGCAAGACGGCGATCGTCGAAGGACTGGCGCGGCGCATTGTGCAGGGTGATGTGCCAGAGATTCTGCGTGACAAGCGCGTGATTTCGCTGGACCTGGGCTCGATGCTCGCCGGCGCGAAGTTCCGCGGCGAGTTTGAGGACCGCCTCAAGGCCGTGCTGAAAGAGATTGAGGAATCCAACGGGCAGATCGTTCTGTTCATCGACGAGCTCCACACGCTGGTGGGAGCGGGCGCCGCAGAGGGCGCGATTGACGCGAGCAACATGCTGAAGCCGGCGCTGGCCCGCGGCGAGCTGCGGGCTATCGGCGCAACTACTCTCAATGAGTACAGAAAGTACATCGAAAAGGATGCTGCACTGGAGCGCCGCTTTCAGATCGTGTTCGTCGGGGAGCCGAACGTCGAGGACACGATCGCGATTCTGCGCGGTCTGCGCGAGCGCTACGAGATGCACCATAAGGTGCGGATCAAGGACTCGGCACTGGTGGCGGCGGCGGAGTTATCGCACCGGTACATTTCAGATCGGTTTCTTCCGGACAAGGCGATTGATCTTGTCGACGAAGCCGCGGCGGCGCTGGCGATCCAGATTGGCAGCGTGCCCGTCGAGATCGATGACCTGGAGCGCAGAGCGATTTCCCTCGAGATCGAGAAGAATGCGCTGAAGCGCGAGGACGATCCAAACTCACGCGAGCGCCTGAACGACGTCGAACGCGAGCTTGCAGAGGTTCGCGAGCTTGCGGCTGGGTTGCGCGCGCGCTGGCAGAAGGAACGCGGCGCGATCGGCAATATCGCAGCGCTCAAGGAAAAGCTGGAGCAGCTTCGTTTCGAGGCTGACCAGGCGACGCGCAAAGGGGATCTGCAGCGCGCGGCGGAGTTGCAGTATGGCGAGATTCCAAAGGCGGAGCGCGAGCTGAGAGAGCTCACGGCTGAACAGGATGGACTGTCTGCGGCCGAGCGCGGCATGGAAGACAAAGGCCACCGCCTGCTTAAGGAGGAGGTCGACGAAGAAGACGTTGCCAAGATCGTCTCCAAGTGGACTGGCATCCCCGTGTCGAAGATGCTTGAAGGTGAGGTTCAGAAGCTGACCCAGATGGAGGACCGTCTGCGCGAGCGCGTGGTTGGCCAGGACGAAGCGCTGCAGGTAGTTGCGAACGCCATTCGCCGCTCCCGCGCTGGGCTCAGCGATCCGAAGCGGCCGATTGGAAGCTTCATCTTCCTCGGCCCCACCGGCGTCGGGAAGACCGAAACGGCACGCGCGCTCGCCGAGTTCCTCTTCGACGACGAACAAGCGATGGTCCGCATTGACATGTCCGAGTACATGGAGAAGCATGCTGTCGCCCGGTTAATCGGCGCGCCTCCGGGCTACGTTGGCTTCGACGAAGGCGGTCAACTCACCGAAGCGATCCGCCGCAGACCGTATGCGGTTGTGCTGTTCGACGAGATCGAGAAGGCGCACCCGGATGTGTTCAACGTTCTGCTGCAGGTGCTCGATGACGGCCGCCTGACGGACTCGAAGGGACGCACCGTGGACTTCAAGAATACGGTGCTCATCATGACCTCCAACATCGGCGCGAGCGCGCTGACCACGGCGTGGGCCAAGGGGGAAGAGGGCTTTGAAGACGCGAAGACGCGCGTGATGGATGAGCTGCGCAAGCACTTCCGTCCGGAGTTCCTGAACCGCGTGGACGATATCGTGGTCTTCCATCCGCTGAACGAGTCGCAGCTGGAGCACATTGTCGACCTGCGCCTCGACGACCTTCGCAAGCTGCTCGCAGACCGGCGCATCACGCTGGAGCTGACCGAGGAAGCGCGGAAGGCAATCTTCAAGGCTGGCTACGATCCGGTCTACGGAGCGCGGCCGCTGAAGCGCGCGATTCAGCGCCTCGTACAGGACCCGCTCGCGATGCAGATCCTCGAAGGCAAGGTTCTGCATGGCGATCACGTGGTGATCGAGGCAGACAAGCATGGCAAGCTGCAGTTCCGAACACACGAGGCATTGCATGCAGCCGACGCGCTTCGCGCCAGCCCGACGGAAGCCGTTCGAGGATGAGCAAAGGCCGGGGCGTAGGCTCCGGCTCTCTTTTTTCGGCTAGAACCGAACCGCCACAGCGTCGCCGTCGAGTGCCGGACCAAGCGGGTTCACGTGTGCACTATCTGCGGCCAGCGCCTGATCGGTCCAGTCCCAGCCGCTGTGATACAGGAGGATTACGTGCTCGCCTGGCGTTTCTTTGAGACGCGCGTACGGAACGATGGTGAAGCCTGTGAAGTCCTGCATGTGCTCGGCAGTGAGTGACGCCGTGTCGTGGAGGTCGTAACGCAGCTCGTCTGGCTGCGAGTAAAGGAGCGTGAGGCGCGACCGGATCTCGGGATCGGGTTCGTAGTAGCTTGCCACTTCGAAGTGGCCCATGTCCTGAATGTAGATATGCGAATCCGGCAAGGCTAAGATCTGTGCCTTGAGAGCGGATGGAACTCCGAGTAGAGCAAGCTTTTCGCTGGACTTTGTGCGCTCACCACGGACGCGCACGGACCCGGCGAGCAGGATGGCGATTATGAGGACCGAGACAACGATCGGCATTGGCAGGCGGCGCACCGATGGCTCAACCGCGATCGCAAAAAAGATGGCGATGGCGATGATCGCGCTAAGAACGTAGCGGACTTCGATGGAGTGCGTGACGAACACTGCGAGCGCCACACCGAACAGCGGAAGCGCGGCCAGGGCAAGCAGGAAGACGAGTTCCGGACGAGGCAGCGCAAGCGTGCGCAGCCTGCGAACAGCCAGGACGATGATCGCTGCGGCAAAGGCGACGAGCAGCACGTCTTCGAGCCGCTGAATCCTGATCGGCTGCGTCGTGTAGTTGACAAACAGCGAACGATACGCCTGTGAAATGGCGCGCCAGTTGATCGCGCCGGCGTTGTAGTAGTGTTTGCGGAACTCTCCCGCCGCCTTCTGGAACGGCAGTGCGAAGACAATCCCGGCGATGCCGATCACGATGGCCGCAACGACCGGAATATCGAGGCGCCGGCGCTGCAGTGTACGGGTGAGTTCCGCAAGGCACAGCGGAATCAGGATAAGGATGCCGAAGTAGTGTGTGTTCAGCGTGAGAGCGATAACGGCGGCGAGAAGAATGAGAGCTCCCGCGCGCTTTTCGCCGCGGCGAGCGGCGCTCTGCCACGCGAGAAACGCGAGCGCATAGAAGCCGAGAAGAAGACCGTACGGCCGTGCTTCAGGGGCATAGAACAGGCTCGCCGTGAGCGCAGGAAAGGCCATCGCAATCAGCGCCGCGCGCGGACTGGCAATGCGCCGCGTTGCGAAAAAAATGCAGGCTTGCATCAGGAGAAAGCCGGCGATGGATGGTAGTCGAAGCGCCAAAGCGCTCGGGCCGAACAGCTTCGCGCAGGCGTGCCCAAGCAGATGAAAGACGAGCGGGTCGAGCGAGATCGGGTAATGCCGCTGAATGTGGATCAGCTCGCGAACGGAGGAGACGCTGTCGGTTTGGAGGACGAAGATTTCGTCCTGAGAGAGCAGCTTGACGTGGGACCACGCGAGCGCGACGGCGGCGGTGAGCAGCAGGATGAGCAGCGCGGCGAGATGAGAGCTATCGCGGAGTGCGGCTGGATTCTCGGTTCTGTTCTGCGTCATGCGTCGAAGAAGCCAACGCCGGTGAGCGGCGCGAGGCGGGCGCCGGGCGCTACGGGCGCGGTGTTGTTCTGCGGAAGCGTGGGTGTAAAGAAGTTTTCGAGCCGCGGAAGCCGGATGAACAGCAAAATTCCCAACACGAGCACCGTTGCGGCGAACGACGCCATGAGCAGTGGTTCGCGGTAAAGTTTCTCCGGGTTCTGCGCCGCGCTCTCGGACTTGAAAGCAATATGGAGATAGATCGCCATCGTCAGCGCGACGAGTGGGAAGCCAAGGATCAACTCCATGCGATAGCGGATGATGAACGCGCCGAGGAAGAGCATCGCAGTTGACGCGTAGAAGACGACCGAGACGAGCAGTGACTCCGGCGTGTATCGGCGGAAGGAGGCGCGGTATGCGCCGGCGACGGAGTGATCTCCCGACTTGTGCAACTCGTTCAGCTCCGAGAAGCGCTTCAACGCCATGAAGTAGCAGCCGATCATCCAGTAAGCGATCAGCAGCGAAACCGGCGGCACGATGAAGCTGGTGACCGCGTACCACCCCAAAAGCATGCGCAGCGGATTGTTGACCGACTCGGTGAGGACGTCGAGGTAGGGGACATCCTTGGTGCGCACTGGCGGGAAGTTGTAGAGGCAGCCCATGATCCAGAGCACAAGCGCGGTCAGCGCAAACATGCGGGAAATGCGCAGGCCGATCGCGACACCGGCGATCATCATGAGCAGCCATTGCGCATAAGCCGCGCCCGTGTGCACCAGCCCGCGGGCGGCCGGGCGATTGCGCTTTATCGGGTGCAGCCGGTCGAACGGCGCGTCCAGAACTTCGTTGATCACATAGTTGCTGCACGCGACCAGGGTGATCGAAACAAACGCCAGCACCAGCTGCGGCAGCAGATGCCACGTGCGCAAGCTCGGAGCGACGCTGAGCGGAACGATAACGCCCGGCAGCACGAAGAGATTTTTGATCGAGTGGTCCAGCCGCACGATTGCCAGATGGGCGCGAACCCGCTCGGCGAAGGAGACCGGAGTGCGCTCGGTAGCTGGGATCAATGAAGCGTCGTCTCCTGGATGATTGCGCCCCTTCAGTATAGCGAAGCGCGCTTTTTGGCCCGAAATCGCGGCTCTCTACGCGGTCACGAGATCCATTTGAGCAATCGGATAATTCCCATCGAAGCGGGCTTCCGATGTGTGGAGACATTCGTGCGGGCCGCGATCTCGGCGCGGTTTCGAGCGTAGTACTCGTACGACCGAAGCAGCATCTCTTCGTTGGTCAGCGTGGGTTTCCAGCCGAGCCGCTGCTTGATGCGGTCTGTGTCGAAGACAAAACTCTCGGCGATCATCTTGTAGTGATACGGGCCGAGCGGCGACACATGTAGCTTGTGCGCCAGCATCATCGCGGCGATCGTCGGAGCCTTCGGCAGTGACCGCACCCTCGACTTGCTGCCCGCCGCGCGGATGACGCTCTCGTACACATCGCGCATCGACCGCACATTATCCGAGCCGATATGGAAGAGATCGGACCTTGCATAACCCGCAGCCTGAATGCACGCGGTCGCGAGATCCTCCGCATAGATGAACTGATAGTGATTGTCGCCTTTGCCGACCACCCAGACGGTCTTGTTATCGTCGATGAACTCATACAAAATCGCGAGCAGGCCAAGCCGGCCCGCGTCCATGATGGTCGGGCAGCGAATCATGACCACGTCGAGATCCGCTGTGAACTCCTGCAGAAGCTTCTCGGCCGCGAGCTTCGACTTTCCATATAACTCGATCGGCGCGGGAACATCGCGCTCCTCATGCACCGGATGTCCGAGGTTCGACGCCCACAAACAATTCGTAGAAACAAAAACAAACGGCCGAACTCCTGCAGAACGAGCCGTCTCTGCGAGCAGGCGAGTGGCATCCACGTTCGAGGTCCAGAGCAGGTGCTCATCCATCTTCATGCCATGAGCAAGCTGCGCTGCGACATGATAGACAGCATCGAACCGATGCTCCGCGAACGTGCGATCGAGGAGCTCTTTATCGCGCAGATCGCCCCGAATACTCGTCAAACCGGGAAGAGCATCTTCATCCGGTTCGAGATCGATGTTGACGACAGTATGGCCCTCGCGCAGCAGACGCCGCTTCAGCACGCCGCCGAAAAATCCGGAACCACCCGTGACCAGAACATGTGACATCGATACCTTTATTTTCGACGATGAGCCAGCAAAAGTCATTCGTGGCGAGTGCGTGGCGGGCGTCTTATCGGGTGAAATGGGGACAGGTATACTCGACAGGCCGAGACATCTCCCAACCTCAGGATGTTGATGAAAAAGGCTGTAATCATTGGCGCCGGCCCCGCAGGGCTCACTGCCGCGCTGGAACTGCTTCGCAAGACCGACATTCAACCGGTCGTTCTGGAAGCATCGGACGAGATTGGCGGCATCTCGCGCACCATCCGCTACAAGGGAAACCGGATGGATATCGGCGGACACCGCTTCTTCTCAAAGAGCGACCGCGTGATGCAGTGGTGGATTGAGCTGATGCCTCCTGTGGCAGATGGGGGCGAGGCGGGAACCGTTGAGATCGCCTACCAGGGCAAGCGTCATCCGGTGCACGTACCCGCAGAGCTTCCCGAAGAACCACCCCTGCGTGGAATGGGCCCGCTGACCGTTACCGACGAAAACGCGCTGGGTGTTGCTGACGAGCAGATCGAGTTGCCGCACGAAAAGACGCTGGAAGCGCCCGACCCCGAGGACAGCGACCACGTGATGCTGATCCGGCCGCGCAAGAGCCGCATCTACTATCTGCGCAAGTTCTTCGACTATCCCATCAAACTGACCGGCAACACGATCAGGAATCTCGGCCCCGCACGCATGACGCGCATCGGGATCAGCTACGTGGCCTCGCGCCTGCACCCCATCAAGGAAGAGAAGAGCCTCGAAGACTTTCTCATTAACCGCTTCGGGCGCGAGCTATACCTGACGTTCTTCAAGAGCTACACGGAAAAAGTCTGGGGCACACCGTGTGACAAGATCTCCGCGGAGTGGGGCGCACAGCGCATCAAGGGTCTGAACCTCACGACCGCGCTGAAGCACTTCGTGCGCAAGGCGTTCACGGTGCGTCCGAGCGGCGGAGACAAGGACGTCGCCCAGAAGGGCACCGACACATCGCTGATCGAACGCTTCCTCTATCCGAAGTTCGGGCCCGGTCAGCTGTGGGAGCACGTCGCGGACAAGATCGCCACCGCCGGCGGCGAGATTCACATGCAGCGCAAGGTCGATCGGCTCATCGTCGAGAACCAGCGCGTCATCGCCGTAGAAACTCTGGACGCGCAAGGCAAACGCGAACGCTTCGAAGGCGATACTTTCTTCTCCACCATGCCGATCAAAGAACTCGTTCGCGCGCTCGCCGACGGCGGTGCTCAGGTTCCTGCGAACGTCCGCGAGGTAAGCGAGGGGCTGGAGTACCGCGACTTCATCACCGTCGGCGTGCTCGCAAACAAGCTCGACGTGAAAGAGCCGGACGGTAGTCTCATCAAGGACACCTGGATCTATATCCAGGAGCCTGACGTTATGCTCGGCCGGCTGCAGATCTTCAACAACTGGAGTCCGTACATGGTTGCCGATCCCTCGAAGGTCTGGATCGGCCTCGAATATTTTTGCTACGACACCGACCCGCTATGGTCGAAGCCCGATGAAGAGCTGAAGCAGTTTGCCGCGGGCGAGCTCGAGAAGATCGGCATCCTCAAGACACGCGAGGTGCTCGACGCGCACGTCGCCCGGGTGCCCAAGACCTACCCCGCGTACTTCGGGACCTATAACCGTTTCGATGAATTGCGCTCCTGGCTCGACCAGATTGACAATCTGTTCCTGGTCGGCCGCAATGGCATGCACAAGTACAACAACCAGGACCACTCCATGCTGACCGCGATGACGGTCGTCGATGGTCTGGCCAAGGGTCACGTGGACAAAGCCGCCGTCTGGTCGATCAACACGGAGCAGGACTACCACGAAGAAAAAACAGAGAGAAAGGCTGAGAAAGAAACGTGAAGAAGCTGATCGCGCTGGTGATTATTTTGTTGGTCGTCTTCGTCGTCGTTGAGAGAAAACGGGTCTACGTGCGCGATCCGCTCGCGAGCGTCACGCGTGACGGCGCCAAAGTTGACGGCGAGCAGGTGTTCATCAACTTCTACAACGATGTCCTGCTGGAGAACGACAACCCGCCGATGCACCTCTTCCTCGCAGAGCAGGGACAACCGATCGGGATTCCCACCAAACTCCGCTGCATCCACTGGGTCGCCTGCCTCACCGACGCCGACATCGCAACCACGTACCGCACCGCCAGCAGCATCAATTCCATGACCAGCAAAGCCGTTGTGTTTCACGACGAGAGCGGCCGCCGCTGGACGATCAAGCTGCGCTAGGTTCCTAATCCGGCAGCGCATGCAGCAGTTGCTGGATGCTTCTCTGCAACGTGGGGTGCTGCCAGTTGGAGGCAATCTCCGCCAGCGGTGCGAGCACGAACCGCCGTTCGTGCAGCGATGGGTGTGGGAGCCTAAGCGCCGGATGATCCATCACCACGCTCCCGTACAGCAGCAGATCCAGATCGATAACCCGCGGCCCTTTCGGCATGGACGCCGCACGATCGCGCCCCATCGAATGCTCGATCGCCAGCAGGCCGCGCATCAAGTCAATCGGCAGCACCTCGGTCTCCAGCAGCGCCGCCGCGTTCACAAATCGCGGCTGGTCGGTGTAGCCGACGGGCTCCGTCTCATGGAAGCGTGACACCGCCGTCACCTCGCCAAGGTCCCGCAGCCGGCGCAGAGCTTCCACCAGGTTGCCGGTTGGGCGACCGAATTGCGAGTTCAGGTTGGAGCCGAGAGCGATCGCAGCCAGCATGGGAGATGAGTGTCTCCCTAAGCGGCAGACGTCTGCAATACACGATGCGTCAGCTCAGCTTCCTGAGCAAGCTGCGCACGGTTCGCCATCTCCCACGCCGAGCGATCGCGCAGCAGCCGCTGCACGAGCGCCGTATGCATCGCATGCCCCGCGCGTTCCGCCACCACCCGGCCCCAGATCCGCCGGCCGGCCAGCGCAAGATCCCCAATAAGGTCCAGCACCTTGTGGCGAACAAACTCATCCTCAAAACGCAGTGGCCCGTTCTCCACGCCCTGCCGCGTGAGAATAATTGCCGACTCCGCCGACGCTCCGCGAATCAATCCCATGTCCCGCAGCATCGCCTCATCCTCGCGGAAGCCGAATGTGCGTGCCGGCGCAATCAGGGTCTCGTAATCGCCGGAGTCAAGGTCAACCCGCAGGCTCTCGCGCCCGATCGGCGACGGAAAATCGATGGTGTAATCGATCTGATAGCCGTCACCCGGATAAACGCCAATGAACTTCGACCCCTCAATCACCTCCACCGGCTTGAGTATCCGAATGTACTCGCGCTTCCGCCGCTGCCGCTTGCGCCCCACCAAGAGGATCGCATCCACGTAAGGCCTCGCGGACCCATCGAGAATTGGCACTTCCAGGTTGTCAATCTCGATAATCGCGTTATCCACGCCGAGCCCGATCAGCGCCGACAGCAGGTGCTCGGTCGTCGAGATCAGCACACCCTGCCGCATCAGCGACGTCGCGTAGGAGACTTTTGCGACGTTCCGTCCCGTGGCCGCAATCTCAAAGTTGTCGAGGTCAGAGCGCCGGAAGACCACCCCCGAACCCGCCGGAGCCGGAATCAGCCGGAGCGAAACCTCTGCGCCGGAGTGAAGGCCGATCCCCCTGAACTCGAGCGGGGACTCGATGGTGTGCTCGAATTGGAGTTCTGGAATCAGAAACGCGTTCTCACTGGCCTGAGTGCTCAGAGTACACCTGCAGGTAGCCTGACAAGTGTGTCTAATTTGCCACAGTTGAGGTTTCAGGTTCCCGGATACAGATTGCCAGGTTCCAAGCTCTACCAGCCGTACCCCTCCACGTCTCCGAGCAACGCCAGCTTACGATCCGGGGGTAAAAAGCTGGCTTCAACGGAGTTAGCCGCCAGCTCCCGTAACGCGTCCAGCGGGAACTCGAACCGCTCGTGCGCCAGGATGTACTCCTCCAGCAGGTTCGACCCGAAGAACGGCGGGTCGTCCGAGTTGAGCGTAACCATAAGCCCATCTTCGAAATACCGGCGAACCGGATGGCTTTCGACGGAGGTGCAGCAGCCCGTCCGGACGTTGGAGGTGATGTTCAACTCGAGCGGGACCTGCCGCTCGGCCAGCACCTCGATGAGGTCAGGGTCCTCCTGGGCCGAGAGCGCATGGCCGATCCGCTCCGCCCCGATATTCAGCGCCGCCCAAACGCTTTGCGGGCCCACGGATTCCCCGGCATGGCAGGTCAGGTGCAGGCCGGCGCTCTTGGCGTCGGCGTAAATCTCCCGGAAGTCGCGGGCAGGTCCCCGCTGCTCATCCCCGCCGATGCCGATGCCGGTCACGCTCGGATACTGCGCACGCAGGTCCGCCGCCTTGCGAAACACCCTCGCACACTCTTCCACGCCAAAGTGCCTTACCGCATCGATAATCCAGAGCAACGACACACCGAAATCGCGCTCCCCTCGCGCACGGCCACGCTCGATCGCCGCAATGACCTCGTCGACATCCAGCCGCCCGAACCGGTACAGAATGCCCAGCGAGATATACACCTCGGCGTGCCGAACCCCCTGCGCGGCCAGATCCCGCAACATCGCATACGTGATCGTTTCGTAGTCGGCAGGCGTGTGCAGACGCTCGGTAACTGCCTTGAAGCTCATCAGAAAGCTGGGGAAGTCCTGATACCTATAGACCTCGCTCGCCTGGGCCGGCGTCAACGGCGTGGCGTCATTCGTCCGTGACAGTTCGAGCAGCGTTGCCGGCGTAATCGAGCCTTCAAGATGAAGGTGCAGCTCGGCCTTTGGGAGCCCGCGCAACCATGATTTCGGGTCAGGTTGCGGGACGTGCTGGGTGCGGGCCATCTGATTAGTGTACGGGCAGCGGGCACGCGACAGCTGCGGCATTACCCTCTACCGTCTACGTCTGCGCTTACCGCCAGCCGCTGCTGCGGCGGTTCCCACTGCCGCTGCTGCTGCCGAAGATCTGCAACAGCGCGATAAAGATATTCAGCGCGTCGAGGTAGATGCTGAGCGCCATCTGCACTGGGCTCAGGCCCATCGAGCCATCGCGCAGCCGCATGAAGTCGATCAGCAGCAGCACGCTGAAGATCGCCAGCGTTGCCCACGCATACAGCCCCGGGCTAATGAAATGCACAAACATGCTCAGCACGCCGATGACAATCAGCCCGATCAGCGCCGCGAACACGTAGTTGTACACACGCCGGTAGTCGAACCGAACCACCTGGGCAATCGCGCCCATGCAGGCCATGCCGACGGCGGTCGTCATCGCCGCCTCAAACACAATTGCCGCTCCACCCGGAACATGCAGATACGCTTTGATCAGCGGCCCCACCTCCACGCCCATCAGCAGCGTGAACCCATAAAACAGCACCAGCGCCAGCCCCGGCGAGCGCCGCACGGCGAAGTTGATCGCAAAGATCAGCCCGAAGGTGACGATGAACAGTCCCATGTAGCCGATGCCGCCCATCAGGTCCGGCGAAATGTACGCCCCGACCGCGGTAAACAGAAACCCAGCCGTCGTGATCCAAAGCACCTTGCTCAGCAGGCTGGCCGTGGAGCGGCTATCGAGGATGCGTATGCCTTGTGTTGCGTCAATCGTTCTCATAGTCTTCCCTACTTCTTAGTGTAATAGACGCAGATTTTCGCCGTTGGTCGCAAAGTCAGGCGGGGAGGCGGCACTGCGCCATCGCTATCCGCGAACCCGATCGGACCGTGACGGCCGAGCCTTCCGCAAGCACCACACTCGAAACGGGTTGGTCAGTCAGGAAACCAAATGCAGGGCCATAGAGCTTCTCGAAATCGATGGCAATTTCATAGCTCTGCACGCGATAGACCTGCCAGCGCGGATGCTCTACCTGATAGGCCGAAGTAGTCCCATTGCTTCGTTTGGTATAGCCCCAATAGTGCTCGGTTATGAACTCCTCTTCGCTGCCTGGCGCAATCGCCTGCGGAGGCAGGTAGCCCGCAGCGGAGAGCGTATGCAATCGGCCGCCGAGCTTCGAGCCGTATTTTGCGGTCACGATGCCGTTCGCGGATCCAATCTCGTGAACTGTCGGGATGGCGAGATAAGGCTCTTCATAAAATCTCTTCGCAACCCATGCGATGGCGCGGCTTGGAACAAACTCGCGGACGAAAACAACGCCGCGCCGAAGGCTGCCGTCCTCGTTCCTGCGCCGAACATAAAAGCGCAGGTTGATCTCCTCGAACGTCGTATGCAGTGGAATGGGAACGCCTTTCACACGAACGTTATCGAAGAGAAACGCGACAAGCGACACGTAGCAGCGTGCCGCTCCGCCGGGTGTCGGCTGATAGAGGTCGAGCTCCACGCCACGCGGCAGGAACGGGTCAAGCAGCTCCGGCCCAACCTCATACTGCACCAGAATCAGCTTGCGCCACTCGGCAGTGAGAAAGACGGAGCTCATCGCTCACGCGCGCCCGGCAAAGTCCCGCGTCTCCGTCGAGACCCGTACCTTTTCTCCCTGTGTCAGAAAGAGCGGAACCTTGATCTCCAACCCGGTCTCCAGCCGCGCAATCTTCGTCGCGCCCGACGACGTATCGCCGCGAACCGCCGGCTCCGTATACTCGATCGCCAGATCGACGTGCGTCGGCAGGTCCAGCCCGATCGGATTCCCGTTGTACTTGTGAAGCTGCAGCAGCAGCCCATCGATCAGAAAATCCGCCGCATCGCCCACCTGCTGATCGCTCAGCGTCAGGGTTTCGAAGGTCTCCTGGTCGAGAAAGTGGAATCCGTCGCCGTCGCGGTACAGGAAGGTCGCGGGCACCATCACCAGATCGGGTTCCTTGAACTTGTCGCCCGCTTTGAAGGTCTTGTCGAAGACGGCATTCGTCAGCAGGTTGCGCATCTTCAGGCGAACCAGTGTCTGGCCGCCGCGCGCCGTCGGCGTCGAAACATCGGCATCCAGACAGGCGTAAGGAATGTTCTCGTGCTCGAAGAGCATCTTGCGCTTCACATTAATCGCTTCAATCAGGGCAGGCATCGAGCCTCATTATCGCCGATGCGCGACATCGCCGCTCCTGACTCGCCGACGCGCTAAATCGCTGACTCGCTCTTCTTCAGATGGCCAGCGCAGCCACCCACTTTGCCTGCTCCGCCGTATCCGGCACACGCAACCCGCGCGCACGAGAGATCCGATCGAACGCCTGTTCCGCCGTCAGTCCTTCAAGCCGCATCACGGTAGCCAGCAGCACGGATGACCGCCCGATGCACGCTCTGCAATGAACCCCGATGCTCAGCCCTTCCGTCGCCCGCCGGTGAAGCATCTGGGCGAACGTCAGGAAGCAATTGCGTGACGGAGGCACCTGCCGATCCGGAATCGGGAAGTTCACGAACGAGATCCCGGCGGCGGAACACACGGCCTTCTCCTGCTCAAGATCCAGTTCGCGGGCCTCCTCCGGTGTCAGCACCGACACGAGGATATCGATGCCATCACTCTTGAGCGCGCAGATGTCCTGCTCCAGCCACTCTCCGCCCCTCGGCCTCGGCACAATCGCCAGCTTCAGCGCGGAACTGCTCTCAACCCAAAACGGCATCTGCTCGGCCTGATACTCAATCGCGTTTATCACTACATAAATAGACGCACAACCAGGGCCATCCACTCGGCACGGTCTCGCCCAAAATTCCGGTTAAGTTCGCTGAATCTCTGGAAATCTCCACAACCCTTGTCGTACCAGCAACTTCCGCATCAAAGAAATATCCGGGACTAATTTCCACCAATCATCTGCAACCGGTTGATTCCAGGATTCGACATAAAAACCGGGAGGGCTATACCCCTACGTCCGGTAAAACTCGCTGCGCTTCCGGCTGTATAGGAAGTACACGAACAGCCCGATGATCAGCCAGATGAAGAACCGCTCCCACGTGCGGACCGGAAGACCCGCCATCAGCAGAATGCAGAACACCACGCTGAGAATCGGAAACACCGGCCCACCCGGCACCCGAAACCCGCGATGACGCTCCGGCTGCTTCCGCCGCAAAACGATCACGCCGATGCTCACCAGCACAAACGCAAACAGTGTCCCGATATTGGAAAGCTCCGCAAGCGTGCCCACGTCAAACAGTCCCGACGGAATCGCCACGAGAACGCCCGCAACCCATGTAGCAAACGCCGGCGTCCGGAACCGCGGATGCACATGTGAAAAGATGTCCGGCAGCAGGCGGTCGCGCGACATCGCGAACCACACACGCGCCTGGCCAAGCTGAAACACCAGGATCGACGAGATCATGCCGATGATTGCGCCGAGCAGAACGATCAGCCGCGTCCAGTGCAGCAGATCCGAGTGCGTCTGGAGCGTCAGCCGCTTGAGCCCATTCACCACAGGCGCGGCGTCGCCGATGACCGTTCGCCAGGGCACGATGCCGGTGAGGACGAGCGAGACGCCGGTATAGAGGATGGTGCAGACGATGAGCGTGGCAATGATGCCGATGGGAACGGTGCGTTGTGCGTCGCGACACTCCTCGCTCGCGGTCGAGACGGAGTCAAAGCCGATATACGTGAAGAAGATGATGCTTCCGCCGGCAAGCACGCCCGGCCATCCGTTGGGCGAGAACGGATGGTAGTAGCTGGGATGGATGAAATGCAGGCCGATGATGATGAAGGCAATGATTGCGACCAGCTTGATTAGCACCATGATGTTGTTGGTGCGCGCGGACTCGCGAATGCCGCGGACGAGAATCACCGTGAGAAGGATCACGATGAGGAACGCTGGAATGTTAAACCCGAAGTGCCAGCCAGGCGCATAGACCGTGTTGCCGGTGAGATCGGTGAGCCCCTGCGGCAGATACGCCGGTGAGAGCCACTTCGGGCTGAGCGGAATCCCGAGCCAGTCGAGCAGGTCGACGAAATGAGCGGCGAACCCAACGCTGACACTCATGTTGGAGAAGGCGTATTCGAGGATGAGGTCCCATCCGATGATCCACGCGATGAGCTCGCCCAGTGTTGCGTAGGTGTACGTATACGCTGATCCCGCGATGGGAATCATCGACGCGAGCTCGGCATAGCAGAGCCCGGTGAAGCAGCAGACGATTGCCACGAGGATCATGCTCAGCGCGAGCGCCGGGCCTGCTCCGGGCCGTCCCGCAATGTGCCCATGATGCAGCATGAGATCGATAACCGGCGATTGCTGCCAGTCCGCAAGCTGCGCCGGATTGCCGCCGATCGCTGTGCCGATGACCGTGAAGATCCCCGAGCCGATGACCGCGCCGATCCCGAGCGCGGTGAGCGACACCGGCCCCAACGTCTTCTTCAGCGCCGTCTCCGGCTGCTCGCTCTCGGCGATCAGCTTGTCGATCGACTTCGTCGCGAAGATCTGCCGAGTCTCGGTTTGATTCGTAGCTCGAGTCTCAATCGGGGGAGGCAAGTTGGGGTGGTCGCTCCGGTGGAGTGCTCGCGGTGAGATGCGGCGACTTGCTTTCTAGTATCTCCCAGCAGGCACAGTCCGACACACAGCAGAAGGCGGACCCCAAACCCGGAGTCCGCCTTCGTGGTTCTTAGGCAAAAGCCTTCGGCGAGCCTAATCGAAGCAGGCTTCTGCGGTCTTTATCGCTTGCTCTGGCCGCGAGACAGCTTCTTGACCTTGGCCTTGTTGCTGCCGCGGGGAGTGGTGCGCTTGGCTTTGGGAGCAGCCTTTTTACGCGCGGCGCGCTTTACCTTCTTGCGCTCTTCCTTGTCGGTGATGCTCTTCGTGTTTGCCATGAATTCGTGACGATCAACTTTCCAAGAATTTTGTCGGCCGCGAGCGCAGAAAGTACGTGTTCTGCGGGTTTTACAATCGCTCCAGCTGGGCGAACTTCTCCACCAGCTTCTTCGTGCCGTACCCGCTAAATTGTACTGTAATCTTCGCGTCATCACCCTCGCCCTCTCGCGCGGCGATGATGCCCTCGCCATATTTTGGGTGGCGGACACGTGTACCCTTGCCCAAGCCGGTGCGGCCGGTTGGCTGGGGAATGTCCATCTTCGGTCGCGCAGGATACCTCTTCTCGCCCGGTTTATAGCTTACCGTCCCGCCCTTGCCGAAGAACGCCGCCGTGTTGTCGAGCGCACCCGAACCGCTGAGACGTGAGCGATTCGTGCCGAACCGCTGCGCTGCATAATTCCGAGCCGCGCGGCCGCCCTGTGTAGGACCCGAATCCTGGCTTTCGTCTTCGTAGGAGTAGTGGCGCTCGCCGCCCTCGTCGTCATCGCCGCCAAAGCGGCGCCGCTGCGGATACGGCGTTGCATAGGCATTCCGATAATCCAGAGCGCCGCCGTAGTTCGCGCCAGCCCCGAGATCTTCGATCAGCTTCGACGGGACCTCTTCGAGAAAGCGCGACGGTGTGCTCGGCTCCGGCATGTCATTGCCGTAGCGGCGGCGATAACGCGCACGTGTGAGGATCAGCGTGTCCATGGCGCGGGTCATGCCTACGTAGCAGAGCCGGCGTTCCTCCTCCATTTGCGGAGGGTCCATCAGCGTGCGCGAGTGGGGGAAGAGCCCCTCTTCCATACCGCAGAGGAAGACGAGCGGGAACTCGAGCCCCTTGGCCGCGTGCAACGTCATTAGCGTCACGCGAGCTTCGGCTGAGTACTGGTCCGCATCGGACACGAGTGCGGCGTGATCGAGGAATTCAGAGAGCGTCTCGCCACGCGAGGTCGCATCCTGCGCGGCGTTGGCGAGTTCCTTCAGATTTTCAATGCGCGAGAAGGCTTCCGGAGTGGCCTCTTCTTCGAGGGCGCGGATGTAGCCGGAGCGATCGTTCAGAAACTTGATGAGCTCAGGCAGCGTCGCCGGATCGCCGGGGTTGCGGAATGTGGGCTTGCCGGCTGCATCGAGCTCTTCGTCAGTCGCAGCGGCGGCGATGCGCTCGAGCCTGGATCGGTTCTTCTCACGAATCCTGTCTGCGGCGGACTGCTTCAGCGGGACGGGAGCGAAGGGGTTGAAGCTGCCGTCGGCATTAGTGGCCGCACCCACGTTCTCCGGCGCGATGGTCGAGATCTCTTCACTCGGACCGAAGTCGAACCCAAAGTTGAAGCTGGTGTCGAAATCGCTGTTTCCATCGTTCGCCAGCGTCGGTGGCGCTACAGGTTCGTCATTGCCGAAATCGAAGGACGTGTCATCCGCAGAGAGCGCCGCGGGATCAAAGCTTTCGTCGGCGATCTCAGGTTCCGCGATCGGCGCGGCGTCGGCTGCGAGAGCTGCCGCAAAATCCGGGCCAAGCATCGCCCGTGCGTCTTCGATCAGCTTGCGAAAGCTGCCGAGCGCCGACAGTGCTCGCGCGGGCAGAAGCTTCTCTTCGGACGCACGGCTGATGGCGTCCCAGGTGCTCATGCCGGTGGTGAGCGCGATGCGCTCCAGCGTGTCCATCGTCGTCTTGCCGATGCCGCGCGGAGGCGAGTTGACCACGCGCGACAGTGCGATGGAATCGTGGGGATTCTGCACCAGCTTCAGATAGCTGAGCATGTCCTTGATCTCGGCGCGATCGTAGAAGCTGAAGCCGCCGACCATGTGGTATTGAACCTGATACCGCCGGAGCGCCTCTTCCACGAGCCGTGATTGCGAGTTGGTGCGATACAGCACGGCGCATCGCGGCTGGTCCTCCGTCTCGCCTGCCTCGCGCAAATAGCGCTGAATACGATCGGCGACGAACAGCGCCTCATTCTCTCCGTCGGGCGCCTCGTAGTAGCCGATCAGCGAACCGCCTTCGCGCGAGGTCCACAGGTTCTTGCCTTTGCGCTGCGTGTTCTGCGCGACGACGGCCGACGCGCCTTCAAGAATTACTTGCGTCGAGCGGTAGTTCTGCTCCAGCCGAATGGTGCGCGCACTGGGGAAGTCCTTTTCAAACTCAAGAATGTTGCGAATGTCCGCGCCGCGCCATGAGTAGATTGACTGGTCCTCATCGCCAACGACGCACACATTGCCGTGTTTGCCCAGCAGCTTCATCAGCTCATATTGCGGACGATTGGTGTCCTGGTACTCGTCAATCAGCAGATATTTGTATTTTCGGTTGTAGCGCTCGCGCACCTCTCTCGCAGACTTCAGCAGCCGCACGGTTTCGAGCAGCAGATCGTCGAAGTCCATCGCATTCGCCTTGAAGAGCTCATCGCGATAGATCTTGAAGATGTGCGCGATCTTTTCCTCGAGCGGATTTGTCGATGCGAGGAAGTATTCCTGGGGATCAATCATGTGGTTCTTCGCCCATGAAATCCGGCCCAGAGCAACGCGCGGCTTCAACTGCTTGTCATCGACGCCGAGCCGCTTCAGCGCCTGCTTCACAACCGCCTGCTGGTCAGTTTCGTCATAGATGGCGAAACTTTTTGTGAGCCCTTTGCCGCCAACGCGGAGTGCCTCAATGTCGCGCCGCAGCACGCCCACGCAGAAGCTGTGAAACGTCGCTAGCATTGGCTTCGCGAGTGTCGAATGCCCAAGGATCTTGTCGACACGCTCCTCCATCTCCTTCGCAGCTTTGTTCGTGAAGGTGACGGCGAGGATATTGTCGGGCGAGACTCCGCGCTCCTGGATCAGATAAGCGATGCGATGCGTGATTACGCGTGTTTTACCGGAGCCGGCGCCGGCGAGCAGAAGCACGGCGCCGTCGACGGAGATGATGCCTTCGCGCTGTTGAGGATTCATGTTGGCGAGAAGGTCGGCCACACCTTCCATTCTAGTCTGTGACGAACGCACGAATATGCGTGACGAATATCGTCAACATTTCGTGAACTTGAGGAACCATCTTCACTTGCGTGCGTATAGAAGAGTGCGCGCCAGACACTTTGTTCCATGGCGAAGTGCCTGGGCGCAGAAAATTCTGCACGCTCAGGAAGAGGTAGAGAGATGATTCGTCGTGTAATTGGAAGCACCATGGTGCTGGCTGCTGTACTGATGGCTGGCGAGAGCATGTTCGCGGCGCCGCTGACTGCGTTGCACAACCCCGTGCATGCCAAGATGGGAAAGACGAAGGATATGGTGAGTTTCCATCTGCGTAACGACTCCAAGGAGCCGTTGACAATCAAGGCGGGCAATCAGGAGTTGACGCTTGAGCCCGGCAAGCCAGTCGACGTGACGCTGAAGATTGGCGATACGCTAACGGTCGCAAAGTCGACGGCGAAGTTTCCGGAAGGCACAGTGCTCGCTACCGTGAATCAGGACCTGAAGGACACCACGATCGCACTGCGGTAAGAACACAGGATGGTTCGAGGTTCGTGCCCACTCCGGAGCAGGCACGAACCTCCGTTTGTTTCCGCTTGTATGCTCAAGCAATGTCGAAGACAACCGGGAAGAACTTAGCCGTGTTTTGTGCGGCCGCCGAAGGCGCACGTGCTGTGTACCGTGAAGCTGCCGAGAAGCTGGGCCGTACACTCGCACAGCGCGGCATCGGCCTCATCTATGGCGGAGCGAAGATTGGTCTGATGGGCGCTGTCGCCGATGCCACACTCGCGGCGGGCGGCCGCGTCGTTGGCGTCATTCCCCACGTGCTGGTCGATAAGGAAATTGCTCACGATGGGCTGAGTGAGCTCCACGTTGTGGATACGATGCACACTCGCAAACGGCTCATGGGTGAAAAAGCCGACGCGTTTCTTACTCTGCCCGGCGGCTTTGGTACATTCGAAGAGCTCTTCGAAGTGCTCGCGTGGCAAACACTGAAACTCCACGAAAAGCCTGTTGTTCTGTTGAACGTCGGGGGGTTCTATGACGGCATGCTTTCGTTTTTCGACGTGTGCGAGCGGGAAGGGATGTTGCGCGGCAATCGTCATCACCTGCTCGTAGCGACTACGGTTGATGAAGCGCTGCATCTCGCCGGTCTGGAGTGAGGGCGACTAGAATTGAACTATGTCGCACGAGGGATTCAAAATCGTCAGCGCTGACGAGGCCGCAAGCACGGAACAGCCAAGGCTGACAGGCGACGCGATTCGTCCCGCAAAAGTCCGGATCGACAAGACGGGCGGCACCGGTATGACCATCGAGTGGCATGACGGCCACACGAGTCACTGGAGTTTCGTGTGGCTGCGCGCGGCGTGTCCGTGCGCCACCTGTCATGAGGCTCGCGAAGCTGAAGGCCGCGCGCCCGGCGTGGCGAAGGCAAAGCCCACATCGCTGCTGCCGATGTATGAGGCGCCTGCTCGACCGGCGGATGTCGAGCCGGTTGGCAAGTATGCGCTCCGTTTCAAGTGGAATGACGGGCACGAAGCGGGGCTCTACTCATGGGACTATCTCCGCAACGTCTGCGACGTTGAATCGCGGCGGCAGCCACGACAGAGTTAGCCGGCCGCAGGCAGCTCCGGCGTGGCTGCAAGAAGCTGCTGCGTGTACCCCTCGCGTGGAGACTCGCAGATGTGCTGCCACGAGCCCTCCTCGACCAGGTGGCCGCGCTGAAGAACCATGACGCGATGACACAGATACCGCACCAGCGGCATGGAGTGCGAGATGAACATACAGGTCAGCCCATGGCGCTGCTGCAGGTCGCGCAGCAGGTTGATGATCTGCGCGCCGACCGAAACGTCCAGCGCACTGACCGGCTCGTCGAGAACGAGCAGCTCCGGGCGCAGCGCCAGCGCGCGTGCAATGTTGATGCGCTGGCGCTGTCCTCCGGAGAACTCATGCGGGTAGCGCCGCAGCGCGGAAGCATCCAGGCCGACCTCCGCGAGCATTGCCGCGAGCCGCGCTTCTATACCTTCGTCCGGTCGCTCCCGATGAATCGCGAACGGCTCGCACAGGGTCTGGCGAACGGTCATGCGAGGGTCGAGAGCTGCATAGGGATCCTGAAAGACGATCCCGAGTTTTCTACGCAGCTTTCGCATCGCATTCGGCCGCAAAGCGAGCAGATCCACAGTGCGCGGCGAGCCATCCGGGTGAGTGTCGTGGAACAGAACCTGGCCTTCGGTCGGCTCCAGAAGGCGCAGAACCATGCGAGCGACGGTGCTCTTACCCGATCCCGACTCGCCGACCAGCCCAAGCGTCTCGCCACGGTAGAGCTCAAACGATAGGTCGTCGACGACTCGGGCTGCGCCGAAGTCCCTGGACAGATTCTTTGCCTCTAAGAGCAACTCAGAGCTGCGTAGCGGAGCGTGCATTATGTGCTTTGACTGAAGATAATCTGCCATCCGTTCGGTGTCTTCTCAAACAGCTCCATGAAGGTGCCCTCTACGGAGCCGCCAGATTTCTTCGGGCGGTTCAGATGATATTTGCCCGTGGCAAGCGCGTAGTTGTCGCCCAGGGCACGCACGTCGATATCCGAGTCCTCGATCTCACCCATGGCATCCTTGTTGGGAAAGTTCTGCCGGTAAGCGGCACGGATGTTCTCAACGCCGCGCACGAGGTTCGCGAGCACTGCCTGAGTGTCGGGCGCATTCTTGTAGTGCGAGAGATAGCCGTCCAGATCGCCCTTATTCCAGGCGTTCTGCTGCGCAAGGATGATCTTGACGACATCCAACTGCTGCCGAGTCGCCGTAAACAGCGGATCAGAATTCTGCGAAACGGCGGACGGCGCCGTAAAAAGAACGGCGCCAAAGACACCGGTGACTGCGATCGGAAGGAGACGACGGAGTAGCATTGGGCCTCCTCGGCACAACAACATCATACGAGCGGTGACGCACCGGCGCAGGTCTAGTGAGCGGGCCGCGGGTCGCTGGTGGTGGCATCGCGGATGATCTTCCATCCTGCGGGCGTCTTCTCAACCACCAGAAGAAAGTACCCGCTGGCCGGGCCGCCGCCCGCTGCTGTGCGCTCCAGATGGAAGCGACCCGTCACCGTGGCAAAGCGCTGGTCGAGGGGCTGAACCTCAAGATTCGAAAAGGTCAGCTTGCCCATAGCCTGGCGATTCGGGAATGACGTCCGATAGCCCTGCAGCATCTGGTCATAGCCACGCCGGATCCTGGGGCCCATGAACAGGATGTCCGGCGAGTTTCTGTAGCCTTTCGCGAAGGCATCGAGGTCGCCGCGGTTCCAGTCGTCGGCCTGCCGGTTGAGCATCGACGTGATCGCCTGAGACTCGGTCGAGTTTGCCGGCGCTTGAGCGGCTGCGAAGGACAGTTTCGGCATGAAAAGCAGAGCTGCGGCGGCTGTAACGAGCAACATGTGGGCGGACAAACGCATACCTGACTCCATTTACAAATAGTCTTCGATTCAGTGGATCGACGCGCCTAAAATATAGCGATGCCTGTGGATTTCGCCAATACCGGAACCCAGACGCGAACCGTGCACGCCGTCTGCACGCACGATTGTCCGGACTCCTGCGGCGTGCTCGTGACGGTGGACGAACTCACCGGCCGGGCCGTGAAGATCGCCGGCGATCCAGCGCATCCCGTCACGCGCGGATTCCTCTGCGGCAAGGTCGCGCGGTATCTTGAGCGTGTCTACTCGCCGGAGCGGCTTCTTTATCCGATGCGCCGCCGCGCTGGCGTGCCGAAAGGCCCGCTGCCGAAAGGGCGCGAGTCCGAGTTCTTCGAGCGCATCTCATGGGACGAAGCGCTGGGCGAGATCGCGGCTCGGCTTAAGAAGATCGCGGGAGAGTTCGGCCCGGAGAGCATTCTCCCGTACAGCTACGCGGGCACCATCGGCCAGCTTGGCTACGGTTCGATGGATCGCCGGTTCTTCTATCGGCTCGGCGCCTCGCAGCTCGATCGCACGATCTGCTCCGCGGCTGGAACCGCTGCGCTCAAGAGCATCTATGGGACTCGGCTGGGAACAGCCCCGCAGGACTTCGCGCATGCCGGCCTGATTATTGTCTGGGCCGGCAACGTCCACGGCAACAACATTCACCTCTGGCCGTTCATTGAGGAGTCCCGCCGCAAGGGCGGCAAGCTCGTCGTTATCGATCCGTACCGCACGCGTACTGCCGCGCTCGCTGACGAGCACCTGCAGATTCGTCCGGGCACTGACGGCTTGCTCGCGCTGGCGATGATGCACATCCTCTTCCGCGAGCGCCTGGAAGATCGCGACTACCTCAACGAGTTCGCCGATGACTGGCAGCGGCTTCGTGAGCACGCGCTGCGTCCTGAGCACTCGCCCGAGCGCGCGGCTGCGATCACCGGCCTGAGTGTGGAGACGATCGAATCTCTTGGGCTCGCCTACGGCCGCGCCGGGCGCGATGGGCGACCTCCCGCAGCCATACGACTCAATTACGGCATCCAGCGCGGTGAGAACGGCGGTACGGCGGCGCGCGCTGTCGCGATGCTTCCGCTGATCACGGGAAGCTGGAAGCAGTATGGCGGCGGCCTGCTGCTCTCCACCAGCGCTGCGTTTCCGTTCCAGCAGGAGCGGCTGCACATGCCGCAGTTGATGAATGCGAGCCCGCTCGGCCACGCCGCGCGCACCGTCAACATGAACCAGCTCGGCGACGCGCTCACTCAACTCAACGATCCTCCGGTGAAGGCGATCTTCGTCTATAACTCGAACGCTGCGGCCGTCGCGCCGGACTCCGAGCGCGTACACGAAGGTCTGCGCCGCAACGATCTCTTCGTTATCGTGCACGAGCAGTTCTTTACCGACACGACGGACTACGCGGACATTGTTCTGCCCGCGACGACATTCCTTGAGCATAAGGAACTGATGGGCGCCTACGGTCACTACTTCGCGCAGATCTCGCAGCCTGCGGTTGCGCCGCTGGGTGAAGCACGATCGAACGTGCAGGTCTTTGCCGAACTGGGCCGCCGCATGGGCTTTGAAGAGGAGGCGTTCCGCGAAAGCGAAGACGATCTGATCGCGCAGGCTCTCGACGGCAATCACCCGTGGTTTGCAGGCATCACGAAGGAGCGGCTCGAGCGCGAAGGCATGGCTCCGCTCTCGCTGCCGAAGAACGAGCGCGGCGAGGCGCTTCCCTTCAGCACGCACGAATGGTTCCAGACACCCGACCGGCGCGCGAATCTTCTGCCACTGCCGGAGTGGAAGGCAAACACCGAATCGCGTCACAATCCCGAACCCGCGGCGAAGTTCCCGCTCGAGATGCTCGCACGCAAGGGCGACAACTACATGAACACGACCTTCGCGAACCTGCCAAACCATCGCAAGATGGAGAGCCGCACGGTAGGCCTGATCGAGATGCGCGCTGAGGATGCTGCAGCCCGCGGCATCTGCACCGGCGACACGGTGCGTGTCTGGAACGACCGCGGGCAGATTCAACTGACTGCGCGGATCAGCGAGTCCATTCCCGTCGGCACCGTCGCGTCTCGGCTGGACTGGCAGAAGCTATCGCACAACGGCCTCAACGTGAACGAGCTGACCAGTCAGCGCCTGACTGACATCGGCGGCGGCGCCACCTTCTACTCGACGCTGGTTGAAGTAAGTAAGCTCGAATCCCCTCCGGTCGCATAAAATCGACCTCGATTAAAACTTGCGTAGTGTGTGCGTTGTCAGGAGGATTTGAACGCGTGAAGAACTGTGTGAAGTGGGGTCTGGCTGTATCCGCTCTTATCCTGGGTGCGTTCGCTGCATCCGCGCAGGAAGCGCCTCAGAAGGCAACCACAACGACCACCTCGACGGTGACCAGCGAAGCCGATAAGCGGAGCATGGCGCTTCCGCCGGACTCCGTTACGGAGGGCAACGCCTCTGTCGAAGGTGGAAAGGCGATTGCCTTTCGCACGGTCGCCGGCATGCTCACCGTGGGCTCGACCGACAGCCAGGACGCGACGATCGCTCTTGACGGCACGCTTCTGCCCGGCTCCGGCGTGGAGCTGCCCGCAAAGCCTGAAGATCGGCCGGCAACCGCGCGCATGTTCTATACCGCCTACTTCGCCAAAGATACCGACGTGCGCACGCGGCCCATTGTCTTCCTTTACAACGGCGGACCAGGTTCGGCCACGATGTTCCTGCGCATGACCAGCATGGGGCCGGTCCGTGTGCACATCCCTGACCTGCAGCATCCGGCCGGTGGACCTTACCAGATCGCACCCAATCCCTACTGCCTGCTCGATGCTGCAGATCTCGTCTTCATCGACGCGCCCGGCACCGGCTACAGCCGGGTCGAAGGCAAAGATGCCTCCAAGGCCTTTTACGGCATCGACGGAGACGCAGCCGCGTTTGATCGCTTCATCCGGCGCTTTCTTACAAGGTTCAACCGTTGGGAGTCGCCCAAGTTCCTGTTTGGCGAGAGCTACGGGACGACGCGCGACGCTGTGCTCTCGGCCGTTCTGAAGCGCCATGGCGTTGACCTTAATGGCGTTGTCTTCCTCAGCCAGATCCTCAGCTTCGACAACTCCGCCGACGGGCCGGACTCCAACCCAGGCACCGAGAACGGCTTCTTCCTTGCGCTGCCGAGCTTCGCCGCGACTGCGTGGTACCACCACAAAGTTCCGAATCAGGCTGCGACGCTTGAGCCTTGGATCCATGAGGTCGAGCAGTATGCGCTGACAGACTACGCGACGGCTCTTCTGCAAGGAGCCGATCTTAGCGCCGACAGAAAGGCCGCTGTCGCCGCAAAGCTCGAGAGCTATACCGGTGTGCCTTCCTCTGTTTGGCTGAAAGCAAACCTTCGGCTCACCGGCGCCGAGTTCTCGAAGTACCTGCAGGAATCCGCCGGCATCACAACGGGCCGGCTCGATTCACGCTATGAAGGACCTGAGATGGATCCGATGTCGCGCGATGCGGATTACGACCCGTTCTCCGACTCGATCCAGTCTGCCATCCAGGCGGCGATGATTACTTACGCGCACGAGACACTGAAGTTCGGCGACAACATGACCTACAAGCCCAGCGCACGGGAGCCCGGGTTCAACTGGGACATGAAGCACCACGCCTATGGTCCCGAGGGATGGCCGGGCACGAGCACCAATGTCTCGGGCGATATCGCCTACACGATGAAGGCGAATCCGAACATGCACGTGCTGCTGATGGGCGGCTACTTCGACCTCGGCACGCTCTATTTCGGCGCAACCTACGAGATGAAGCATCTGCCTATCCCGCAGGACCTTCAGAAGAACATCGAATACAAGTTCTTTCCGACCGGCCACATGGTCTACGTGAATGAGGATGCGCTGCACGCGCTGCACGATCGCACCGCGCAGTTCATCCGCGAGAACACCAGCGGACGCTAGCGAGCGTTCAGTCGAACGCAGCGGCCCGGCAAATGCTTGGCCGCTGTCACTTTTTCGTCAAAAAGTTCACTTGGCCGCGAACACTTTCGCCCGTCGTGTGGTCTACATCTTTGAAGGCGAACGATGGAGCGGCAACCACCGCGAGTTGAAGACGACGATCAGCAGGCAATTTTCGCGCGCCTTGCCACCGAGCACGGGCGATTCCTCTATCGCATCGCGTGGAGCGTTCTGCGCCACGCCGAGGATGCCGAGGACTGCGTGCAGGAGACGCTGCTCAAGCTCTATCGCGGCGAGAGTTGGCGGCAGATGACGAACGAACGCGCCTTTCTCTGCAGCGTCGTCTGGAGACTGGCCATCGATCGACGCAGTGTGCGGCGATCCGGCGCAGAGGATTCGGCAGAACTTCAATTTGCCGACTCGCGGCCAACGCCGGAAGCGGCTGCGGCAGATCACGATGAGCGGCAGCTTCTCCGCGAGCTGATCGCAGAACTTCCCGACGAACTGCGCGACACGGTGCGACTCTCTGCCTTGGAAGAACTCAACTCGCGAGAGATTGGCGATGTCCTGGGAATACCGGAAGGAACCGTACGCACACGGCTCATGCGCGCTCGCGCGGAGCTGCAGACACGATGGACAGCGCGTCGAAGGGCAGCAATCTCCTCGCGCTGAGGACGATTGCGAAGGAGAACAAGATGCGTAACAACGAAACTGAAACGCTGGAGTTCGACAACCTGCTCGACGATGTGCTGCGCGAAGAGAGCGCACGTGCCCAGGCGCCCGCTGGCGTCGAACAGCGGCTCGTCGCACGACTTGCGCAGGAGCACGAGCAGCCAATCTGGAGTGCACGTCCGTTCGCGTTTGCCGAGAGCGTCGCTACGAAACGGAGCACAGCGTCGCTCTGGACGGCGATTGGTTTGCATGCTGCCGCGATCGCGATCATCGCGATTCTGATAGCGGCGAAGGTGCCGATTGCGGCACCGGTGAAACAGGCCGTGACGGCGCTGCTGGAGCCTCCGCCGACGCCGCCGGTGGCGCCCAAGGACACCAAGATTGGCGGCGGCGGCGGCCAGCAT
>DASRGC010000048.1:0-11274 GCA_035651235.1 Acidobacteriaceae bacterium | reverse complement strand
GCCGATGATCGTGATTGCTGCGCTCGGGATTGCGGCGGTGAACTTCTTCACGGCGAGTGTGCACAGTTATATGTCGCTGAACCTGCGCCACGCGGCGCTTGGGATCGGCGAGGCGTGTTTCGGCGTGTTTGCGCCGGCGCTGCTGGCGGATTTCTTTTCGGAGTCGCAGCGGAATCGCGCGATGACGATCTTCAACATTGCGCTGCCGGTGGGAGCGGCTGCGGGGTACGAGGCGGGTGCGTGGGTTGCCGCGCATCACGGCTGGAGGATGAGCTTCATCACCAGTGCGGTTCCGGGTGTGCTGATGGCGGTGCTGATTCTGTTCCTGATGCGTGAGCCGCGGCGGGTTGACAGAACGCATGAGCGCGCGAGGACCGATAAGGCCAGTGTGCTGTCGCTGGTAAAGAACGGGCCGTACCTGACATCGATTCTCGGGTACGCGGCGGTCACGTTTTCGCTGGGAGGAATCTCGTGGTGGATGCCGTCGTTCCTGCACCGCGAAGCGGGGTACTCGATTGAGGCGGCGGGCGCGCTGATGGGGCCGATCATCGTCGTGGCGGGGCTCGGTGGCACGGCGCTGGGCGGATGGGTAGCGCAGGTGTGGTCGAGAAGGACCGCGAAGGCGCTGTACCTGGTGCCGGCGATCAGCGCGGTACTGACGATTCCCCCGGCGATCCTGTGCTTCTTTGGGCCGAGAGCGTGGATTGTGCCGTCACTCTCGGCCGCGGTGTTTTTGATCTTCCTCGGGACGGGGCCGGTGAATGCGGCAACGCTGAATGCGGTTCCGGATGGTTTGCGTGCCACCGCGATGGCAGGGCAGTTGTTCATGATCCATGTGTTGGGCGACATGCCTTCGTCAAAGGTAATTGGCATTGTCAGCGACCACACCAATCTGCGCCTGGGAATGGCTGTCACGCTGATCTCCTTCGCGGTGGGTGGGGTAATCTTCTTTATCGGCGCGAGAATTGCGCCCGAGCTCCGCGACGTCGAGGCTCCGGCGCCTGCATGATCTCACCCGCGTGGCGCGTGGCCGCCGAGTACGGCGAGTGGCTGCTGGCTGTGCTCTGGCTCTGGAGAACGAATGAAGCGATCCGGCGCATCGGCCAGGTGCCGGACATCTCCGAGCGGGAGTGGGACCTGATTCCGCCGGAAGGTGCAGCGCCATCGCTCACTGTCGTCGTGCCGGCGCGGAATGAGGCAGAGAACATTGGCGCGACGCTGGGGACGCTGATCGCACAGCAGTACAACAGCCTCCGCGTGCTCGCAATCGACGACCGCTCGACAGACAAGACGCGGCAGATTGTGGATGAATTTGCGGCGCGCTACCCGGAACAGATCGGGGCAATCCACGTCGACTACCTTCCGGAAGGATGGCTGGGGAAGACGTTCGCGCTCGAAGTTGGCACACGAAACTCGTCGAGTGAATATTTGCTCTTCACGGATGGCGATGTGCTCTTCTCGCCTTCGTCCCTACGCAGAGCGATGGCGTATGCCGCAATGACGCAGGCCGATCACGTTGTGGTATTTCCGACGCCTGAGGTGAAAGGCCGAGGGGAAGGGTTGATGCTCAGCTTCTTCGCCGTGCTTGGCATGTGGATCACGCGGCCGTGGCGCGTGAGCGATCCGTTGGCGAGGCACGATGTCATCGGTGTGGGCGCGTTCAACCTGGTGCGTCGTGAGGCGCTCGAGGTGCTTGGTGGATGGGAGCCGCAGCGGTTGGCGGTGGTTGAAGATGTGACCCTGGGCCGCAGGATGAAGGCCGCCGGGCTGCGGCAGCGCGTTGCGTTCGGGCCGGAACTTGTGCTGGTGCACTGGGCCAAGGGAGCGCGCGGCATCGTGCGCGGACTTACGAAGAATCTGTTTGCGAGTGTTAACTTCACATCGCCGCTGATGCTACTCGCATGCGCGGCCGTGCTGATTCTGTTTCTTGCGCCGCTAGCGGGCCTTGCGTGGTGGCCGACGATGCTCCCTGCGCTGATGTCCGTCTGCTGCATCGCCGCGTCGTACCGCATGATGAGCGAGCGCAGCCGCATCGATGCACGCTATGGATGGCTCTATCCGGCGGCAGTGTTTGTGATGGCGTGGGCGATGCTGCGCTCGATGCTGTCGGTGTGGGCGCGGCGCGGGGTGATGTGGCGCGGAACTTTCTATCCACTGCGGGAACTGAGAATGCATAACAGCCCGTGGCAGTGGGAGCGCAGCGCAGCTCGGGCGCGGCGAGCAGAGGAAACAGGACGATCCCGCGCCGGTGCAAGACTGCTTGCGTTGTGGCCGGCTCTGCGAAGGAAAGAGCGCAAGAAAGAGCGCTGAGGGATTAGTTCGGAAGTTGTGAGGAGTTGGTGATGCCGAACATCTGGAGCAGCGTCTGGCTTGCTTCCAGAGCATCGCGGGATTTGAAGTCCGAATCGAGCTGCAGGATGGAAGCCTGCGGTGCAATTGCTGCAAGCTCCTGTGCGACTGTGTCCGATGGAAGTTGAGTGGTACACGGTCCGACGAGGATATGATCTGGGCGATCGACGCGGAGCAGCAACTTCGCGTCGCTGAAGGAGCAGGTCGTCCGCACGCTGAATCCGTGCTGCGAGAGGACGGTCCGCGCAAAGGTGCACAGGTCGGCCGATGGGTCGAAGATGAGCAGACGAGGCCCGGGTTCCGCCGGTTTTTCAGGGGAGGGGCGGCCGAGGAACGACTGGATGGCCTCGTCCTCGTTTGCAAAGGTGGGGATGATCGTGCGGACCCTGGTGAGGTCGAGCAGGTTTGTGACGAAGGGTGGTGAACCGGCGAGATGAATGGCGCCACCGCGTTTTGCTACACGCGTCGAATGGCGCACCAGCAAACCTAGGCCCATGCTGTCCAGCCGTGAAATACCACTCACGTTGAGCACGATTCGCGAGAAAGTTCGTTCGGCATGGTCAAGTGTGGCATCGAGAGCCTGCTCTTCCTCCCCGTGCACAATGGGCCCGGCGCATTGAACGACGTACACACTTCCGTAGTGACGCGTGCTGAGGGTAAGCGGCATAGAGGCTCGCATGGCACCCGACAATCGACAGGATGTCCGCTACAGCGTACACCCGTCCATGAAGCGATGTGAATTCTTGGCAGCGGGAGGCTGCCGGGGCTGGACCTCGACGGCCTGCCGTCCGTAGCGCTTTTCGGCTAGACTTCCACGGGCTGCCGCCCGTATTTCCGCTCGACGTAGTCGTCGAGGATAACTTGGAACTCCTCCACGATGTGGTCGCCTTTGAGCGTGGTGAAGAGTTTGCCGTCAACATAGACCGGAGCCTTGGGTTCTTCGAACGTGCCGGGAAGGGAGATGCCGATGTTCGCGTGCTTGGACTCGCCGGGCCCGTTCACGACGCAGCCCATCACGGCGAGCTTCAGCTCCTCAACACCGGGATAATTCTTCTTCCACTCCGGCATCGACTCGGTGAGATAAGACTGGATGCGTTGCGCCAGCTCCTGGAAGTAAGTCGAAGTGGTGCGTCCGCAGCCGGGGCAGGAGGTGACCTGCGGCATGAAGCTGCGGATGGAGAGCGATTGCAGAATCTGCTGCGCGCAGCGGACCTCTTCGGCTCGGTCGGCGCCAGGTTCAGGCGTAAGCGAAACGCGAATCGTGTCGCCAATCCCGTTCAGCAACAATGGCGCAAGGCCGGCCGTCGAGGCGACAACACCCTTCATGCCCATGCCAGCTTCGGTGAGGCCGAGGTGCAGCGCGTAATCGCAGCGTCGCGCGAGTTCGGTGTAGACGTCGATGAGATCGCGGACGTTAGAGACTTTCGCGGAGAGGATGATCTGGTCCCGGCGCAGACCGTAACGCTCGGCCGCCGCAGCATTGTCCAGCGCGGAGACGACCATCGCCTCCATCATGACGTCGCGCGCGTCTAGAGGCTGGCTCGACTTTGAGTTGTCGTCCATCATGCGCGTCAGCAGCGCCTGGTCCAGCGAGCCCCAGTTAACACCGATGCGTACCGGTTTCTGGTTCTCAACGGCGCACTCCACCATGGTGCGGAAGTTGTCGTCATCCTTGCGGCCAATTGAGACGTTGCCGGGATTGATGCGGTACTTGGAGAGCGCCTTCGCGCAGTCAGGGTACTTCCGCAGCAGCAGGTGGCCGTTGTAGTGGAAGTCGCCGACGATGGGCGTCTCCCAGCCCCTCTTGCGGATGCCTTCGACGATGTAGGGCACAGCCTTGGCGGCGTCGTCATTATTGACGGTGACGCGGACGAGCTCGGAACCTGCGCGGGCGAGCGAGGCTACCTGCTGGATGGTGGATTCGACGTCGGCGGTGTCGGTGTTGGTCATCGACTGCACGATGACGGGGGCGTCAGACCCGACGCGGATGCCGCCGATATTGACCGTCACGGCAGGACGACGCTGGATAGATGGCATAACCTCCATTTTACCAGCCTGAGGGGCACGAATGAGGTCCAGGCAGCGGGCTGCAGGACGGGCTCTTCATGCGTAACCCGGTGAACGCAAACAGCTTGGCTTACATCTCATGGAACGGAGTCCAGTGAAGGAGTGAGCGATGAAGTCATTGAGGAACCCTACGAAGCTGAAGCCGGTGGAGAAGGGCGATGTCGTCCAGGTGATCGTAGAGACGCCCGCGGGCAGTCGCAACAAATTCAGCTTCGACGTAGAGCAGGGAATCTTCGCGCATAAGGCGACCCTGCCGGCGGGGATGACGTTTCCTTACGACTTCGGCTTCCTGCCCCAGACCATTGCGCCCGACGGCGACCCGATCGACGTGCTGCTCCTGATGGACGAGCCCGCGTTTCCCGGAATCGCGGTGCGCGGGCGTTTGATCGGCGTCATTGAGGGACAGCAGCTTGACGGGAAGAAGAAGATTCGCAATGACCGCCTCGTCGTCGTGTCCGAGATCAGCCATCAATACGAGAATGTACGAAAGATAAAAGATCTCCCGGATAAGTGGACCGACGAGGTCGAGGAGTTCTTTGTGAACTACCACGATATGGAAGGCAAGAAGTATCAGTTGCTTGGCACCAAGGGCGTCAGCGAGGCGCAGCGGTTGATTCGCAAGGCGCGGCGAGCGGCTCAATAGGACGAGCGGCTACTCAATCTTTCGTGCCGGTGTCGACCTGCAGGTTTTCGATCGCGTTCGAGAGATCGGTTTTGGCGGCATTCAGTGCAGCCGTTTTGCTGTCCAGCTCGGCCTGAGTCGCGCGCAGCCTGTCTTCGGTATCGTTCAGGTCGCGGATGAAACGCCCGCTCGCGGATTTGTCGGCGTCCTTCAGCGCGGTGACATTGGCACGCTCACGGTCCTCCTCTTCGCGCAGCGATCTCAAGCGGGTGTTCGTGTCGTCGACTGCGGCCTGAGCATCGGCCACTTTGCGGCGTGAATCGAGAACAGGCTGCAGCGCGGCGATGAGCGCGGGGTTGTCTTTCGACTGCTCAAGGATGTAGGTGAGTTGCGAGTCATTGGAGTTCAGGAGCGAATAGGTGACGACGCTGCGGTGGTGTTCGCCGATGTAGCGCTTCATTGTGCCGCCGGCAGGTACGGTCAACCGATAACGCGCAACCGAGGCGGTGGTTTCATCGGGTTTGGAGTCCTCGTCGAAGACGTAGGGCGGGTTCAGCTTGTACTCGAGCACGACAGTCCGCGGGGTGGACGCCGCGTTGTGGACGACGTAGGTGATCTCCTGGGTCGTGGTGTGATGCAGCCGGAGAACGCCTTTCGCGGCGGTGATCTGAGTGGTGTGCTGGTCGGAGTGCTGATTCTCCGCCGCGACGTGCACTGCCTGGTCGGCCGCGTAAGAGACGAGCCGCTTCTCGTCGGGATGGATGGGATCGAGCAGGCCCTCGCCGCCGAAGTTGCCGTCTTCGACGATGGAGAATGATCCGCGGTCGAGTGTGAGGCCGGAGTTGTTGGTGAGCCAGAGTGCGCGCAGCGGCTGCGAGATCGAGGAGCCGCTCGCCGAAACGAGCGTCACGGATTCCGCTGGGATTTTTACCTGCAGGATGGGCACGAGTGCCGACTCATTCTTTCGGATCGTGATTGGCTGGTTGATCTGATACTCGAAGAAATCGTCGAAGCCGGCGGTTTGGGTATCGGGTGCGATTGACGCCACTGCGGATTCTTCGTACGAAACTGGAGGGGGTAAGGCGGCCGCAACGGGACCGGCGAAGGCCCTATTTCGGCCGCTTATCCCGCCTACAATGCCGCCTGGCGCGCCTCCTGCCATTCCGGACATGCCTGCCACGCCTTGTGACATCGCCATCTTCGCTGGAGCGGCCAGCTCGTTCTGGCTAATTAGGTCATGCTCTTCCAGGCTGCTGTCGTGGGTCTGCGGCGTAAGCTGCGCTTCCTGCGCGATCGGAATCTCCGGGCGGCGCGAATAGATCGGCTGCGAGAGCGGCTGGATGAAGCTCTGCGGGGCACCGGCAATCAGCGAGAGCTGGACGTTGTCCCAGTCGGCGCCGGTGGTGTTGTCGACCACGGACCAGCCCTGCAACGTCGCTTGTTGTGCCGGTGAGTTGGAATTCGTAAAGAGAATGCGGTAAGTCGACTTCCAGATTGGCACCTCGGAGATATAGCTGACGCGCAGTTCGCGCGTGCCGGTGCCGCGATCCGCGAGCGTCAGGTGGCGCAGCCCCTGCGAGCGGTTCGCGTCAATGAGCTGCAGGTAACGGTTTACGTCGTTGTGCAAAGAGCTATCGAGCAGCCGCATTGAGGTGGCGGGCGTGAGTTCTACGGTGCGTGTTTCGCCGCTGTCCGAGACGATAGTGATGAAGTATCGGTCGATGTTTTTTGCGCCAGAGCTGTCGTCGGGCTTCGCGGGTCCGGAGCGCGCTTCGACAGAAAGCAGCCGTCTAGTAATGGAAACGGCACCGGAGTGCACCTCGACCCGGGCGCCTCGGATGGCCGAGTAGAAGTCGGATGCCGTGGGGTTGTCGTCCAGCGACAGCGGCAGTGTCTTGAGCTGCTGATCGAGCGGCGTCGTCGAGTTGTAGTCTGCGCCTGCGATGCGGCCGCCGTTCAGATCGATGGCCGTGAGCGACTGCAGAACGTCGTTGAGCTGCCCGCTGGTAAAGTCGATGGTCACGGCCGCATCGCCTGTGACACGTCCGCTGTGCTCAAAGAAGCCGACGCCGTTCTTGTAAAGCGCGACACGAGTCACGGGCAGCGTCGTAGCGGTGTCCTTCGCGGGTGCGGGCGGGTTCCGTGGGCTGCGGGCGGGCTGTTCGGCGAGAAGCGCCAGAGGCACGGCAAAGAGCGAGGCAGCAAGCTGGAGCGGACGCATTGGCTTCCTTTGCGCGTTGAGTTCGTGTTGCGGGACCCGGCAATATAGACACCGGAAGTCGCGGAGATGGTATCAGGGATAGAGTTCGGGCCCCCATAGAGCAGACCGGCCTGACGGAAGTACTGTTCACGGCGGCGCCAGAGTATAGAGAAATCTGATAGATGTAGAAGGAAAGCTTATAAGGCGGACGGAGGAGCACGGTGCATTTCGGACTTACAGATGAGCAGGAGCAGCTTCGGCGTGAGGTGCGGACCTTTGCGGAGCGCGAGATCGCGCCGCACGTGAGTGAGTGGGATGAGAAGAGCGAGTTCCCGCATGCGATCGTGAAGAAGCTGGGCGAGATGGGGCTGATGGGCGTGATCTTCCCGGAGGAACTCGGAGGCGCGGGGCTGGGATATGTGGAGTACGTGCTCGCGGTCGAGGAGCTCTCGCGGGTTGACGGCAGCGTCGGGATCATTGTCGCGAGTCACAACTCACTGTGCACGAATCACATCAACATCGGCGGCAATGACGCGCAGAAGAAGCGCTGGATTCCAAAGCTCGCCAGCGGCGAGTGGCTGGGAGCGTGGGGTCTCACTGAGCCCGGCTCCGGGTCAGACGCCGGAGGCATGCGGACCACTGCTGTGCGTGGCGATGGCGGATGGATTCTGAATGGATCGAAGACGTTTATTACGAACGGCACTTACGCGAACTGCGCGCTTGTCCTCGCCATTACAGACAAGGAGAAGGCCACCCATGGCGGCATCTCGGCGTTCCTGGTAGAACGCGGCACCCAGGGGTTTCGCAGCGGCAAGAAGGAGAACAAGCTTGGTCTGCGTGCGAGCGACACGGCCGAGTTGATCTTCGAGAACTGCTTCGTTCCGGAAGACTGCCTTGTGGGCGAACTCGGCGGCGGCTTCAGGGATGCGATGCGAACGCTGGACGGCGGGCGAATCTCGATCGCTGCGCTGAGCCTCGGCATTGCGCGCGGCGCTCTGGATGCAGCGGTGAAGTACTCGAAGCAGCGCAGGCAGTTCGGCAAAGCGATAAGCGATTTTCAGGCGATTCAGTTCAAGCTCGCGGATATGACCACGCAGCTGGATGCAGCCTGGCTGCTGACCATGCGCGCGGCGCAGATCAAGGATCAAGGCAAGAAGGTGACCCGCGAAGCCGCCATGGCCAAGCTCTTCGCCAGTGAAGTCGCTTGCAGGATTGCGGAAGAGGGTGTGCAGATTCATGGCGGGTATGGCTTCATCAAGGACTATCCGGCAGAGAAGTTCTACCGCGATGTGAAGCTCTGCACGATCGGAGAAGGAACGAGCGAGATTCAACGGATGGTGATCGCGCGGGAGCTGTTGAAGGGATAATGGGAGGCGTTCCGAACTTCACCATTGCGAGGAGGAAGTGATGTCCGCAGAAGAGAACAAGACCCTTGTGCGCAGGTTTTATGAGGAGATCGACAAAGGGAATCTCGAGGCGATGGACGAACTGGTCGCGGAGGATTACATCGACCACAATCCGCCGCCGTTTCCAATCTCGCACGGAAGAGAGGGATTGAAGGAGGCGTTCCGGATCTTCTGGAAGGCCACTCCGGGAATTCATCGCATTGAGGACCAGATCGCGGAGGGCGATAAGGTGGTCACCCGGCTAACGTGCTTTGGGGAGCATGAGGGCGATCTGCCGGGCGCACCGAGAACAGGAAACGGTCTGAAGATGACGTCGATCACGATTCATCGGATTGCGGATGGAAAGCTGGCAGAAAAGTGGGCGGAGAAGGATGTGCTTGGATTTCTGCAGCAGATTGGGGTCATGCCCGCCCCGAAGCGGCCCTCGGACTGACAGAATAGAGACGAGGAGACCAGAGACTGGATGGCGGAACCGATTATTGTCACCGGCGCGGCAGGGTTTATCGGGCGCAACGTTGTGGCGGAGCTGAACGCTCGTGGTGAGGACGAGCTCATTCTGGTCGACGAGCTGGGCGTTAGCAAACCGGGTGAAGCAGAAAAGTGGAAGAACCTCGTCGGGCTTCGGTACGAGGACATTGTTTCACCCGAGGACTTCCTCGGTCTGCTCGAACAGAATGCCTACGCCGACGCGCGTGCGGTGATCCACCTTGGCGCGTGCAGTGCGACGACCGAGAAGGATGCCGATTATCTGCTGCGCAACAACTATCAGTACACGCGCGTGCTGTGTAACTGGGCGCAGGAGCAGGGCGCGCGTTTCGTCTACGCGTCAAGCGCGGCAACCTACGGCGACGGCTCGCAGGGTTATGACGACAGCGATGCAGCGACTCCGACACTTCGGCCGCTGAACATGTACGGCTACTCCAAGCACATGTTCGATCTCTGGGCGTTGAAGCATCAGCTGTTTGATCGCGGCGACGGCGGAAATATCGTGGGTCTCAAATACTTCAATGTTTACGGGCCGTACGAGGACCACAAGGGTGACATGCGTTCGGTCGTCGTGAAGAGTTTTGAGCAGATTTGCCGCAGCGGCGAAGTCAAGCTCTTCAAGAGTTACCGTCCGGAGTACAAGGACGGCGAGCAGAGGCGCGACTTCATCTATGTGAAAGACGCGGTCGACGTCACTCTGCACTTTGCGCTGCAGGATGCCGGAGCTCCGGGCGGCCTCTTCAATTGCGGCACAGGGCAGGCTCGCACGTGGCTCGACCTCGTACGCGCGGTGTTCGCCGCAATGGGAGGCGAGCCGGAGATTGAGTTCATCGAGATGCCGAAGGAACTGCAAGGGAAGTATCAATACTTCACTGAAGCGAAGACGGAGAAACTGCGCGGCGCCGGATACACACGCGAGTTCACCTCGCTTGAGGACGGCGTGCGCGAGTACGTTCAGGCGTATCTCGAGGACCGCGATGCGTGATCTGGCCAAACCTGTATTCTTGGGTTGCTATGAGTAAGGCCATCACGGCGATTTATCCGGGAACGTTTGATCCGCCGACGAACGGGCATTTGGATGTAATTGCGCGCGCGGCAAAGATTGCCGACCACCTGGTGGTGGCGATTTTGAGGAACGCGTCGAAGGGCACACCACTGTTTACCGTGGAGGAACGCGAGGAGATGCTGCGCGAGGCCACGAGGGGCTTCGGCAATGTAACGGTGGAGACGTTCGATGGCCTGCTGGTGGAGTTTGCGCGCGCCAAGGGCGCGAACGCGGTAATTCGCGGGATTCGTGCGGTCTCGGATTACGAGTACGAGTTTCAGATGGCGATGATGAATCGCAAGCTGGATCCGGGGCTGGAAACGCTCTTCATGATGCCTGCCGAGAAATACACCTACGTGAGCTCGCGACTGATTAAGGGAGTGTTTCAGTTGGGAGGCGACATCTCGTCACTCGTCCCGCCGGTCGTGGTGGAACGCTTGAAGAAGAAGAGGGTAACGGGGTCGGTGATCCCGGGTGCCGAGTAGCGGCTCCGGTCAGCGGATTCAAAGATGTGAATGCTGCGCAGATTGACGAGCGATGTGTGCTCGGGCGGCCGCAGTTCATATGATCCTCGTCCCATGATCCTCGAAGATGTGCTGCTGTTTTCGACGCTACATTTCCTGCTGGCGAAGCCGCCATCACCGCGCGTTCGCTTGACATCGTTTCTCCGCGAGCCTAAAGTCCAGCCGAACCCGGCCCAACGCACTTATCTCTGTCAGGAGGATGTTATGTCTCGTGATCTGCGGATTTCTATTTCCGGAGTTTGGGCTATTTCTTGTGGTGCAGCGGCACTGTGCCTGATGGCAAATGCGGCGGCCGCGGCGACGTTGTGTGTGAATCAACACAGCAACACGGGGTGCTACAGCAGCATCACGTCCGCGCTAGCCGCGGCAAATGCAGGTGATGTGATTAATGTTGCGCAGGGGACCTACGCCGAGGATGTGCTGATCACGAAGCCGATCTCGCTGGTGGGCGGGAATCAGATGAATACCATCATTGACGCGAGCGGCAAATCGAACGGCATCTACATCGATGGATTGGACACACCGGGGCTCGGCGGCGTGACGGTGCGTGGCTTCACGGTCCAGAACGCGAATTA
>DASRGC010000047.1:0-247086 GCA_035651235.1 Acidobacteriaceae bacterium | reverse complement strand
GCGGCAGATTGGCAACGAGCTGCTTCGCCTGCGCCGGTGTTGCAAGACCGGCCCATAAGGCGTAGTACGCCGTGAGATAACGATAAGTGGAACGTTGCTTTGTTCGAGCATCGTAATCCACGAAAAGACCAGCCGTGTCATCCCACAGCAGCGAATTGATCCGCTGTCTTCGCGTGGCTGCAAGTTGCTTCCAACCGATGGCGGCGGACCGATTGCCGAGCGTTGACTCGATACCCGCTATATCGTTCTCATACTTGTAGAGTAGCGAGTTCAAACAGATAGGCGCATAATCCTCCGTCGATCCGCTGAATGGGCCGAAGCGCGAGCTGGTGTCGAAGCCCGACTCCCGCATCGCCCGATCGCCAAGATAGAACTGCGGTGTGAGTTCCACGCCATCGAGGCTCGTCTGCAGACAGTTCGTGGGGTCTGCGCAGTGTGCGTTCGGTATCGCGCCGGCCCGCTCAAGATAGCCAGGTGGCGTCTGCCGTGGATGTGCTCGGAGCCAGCGGATGATGTCGATGTAATACGTGCTGTCATCCGCCATCTCCGGCACAGGACCATGGCCGAGATCGAAGTAGCGTGACAGTTCCGTGCTGCCGGCCAGGTGTGGCGCTGACGTCCAGAGGGCGTGGTCGCGGATGAGATAAGGAAGCGATTTGCGTAACCAAGCGCGGGCGGCCGAAGGACTCTGGCCGCGCTCTGCATCGTAAACGGCAAGCACCATGGAGCTCAAGAACGGAGGCTGTGAGCGCGTGAGATAGTAGGTACGGTTCGCGTTGAGAACAGAACCGTAGTGATCGATCTCGTAGAAGAAGTTCTGCACCGTGCCGCGCGCGAGTTCGATACGGCCATCCGCCAGCTCGCCAAGAATGATGAAGTAACTGTCCCAGCCGTACATCTCGTTGAAACGTCCGCCCGGCACAACGTACCGGTGGGGCAGATACAGCAGTCCGGGCGTAGAGATCTGATCGGGAGGAAGTTCACCCTCATGGTGGATGGCGCGCGGAAGCGAGCGCACGTCGACGTGGCAGTTGGACTGCATAGTTCGCACGTCGCTGGGCATGGCCTCGCCCGCTGGCAGATAGAGGACCGGCGTTGTTGTGAGCTTCGGATCCACGAGCGAGCTGCAATCCGTCATGGATCGTTGCAGCTTGTCCCAGGACTGATGAATGTAGCTATCTATGTTCGGCTGCTTAAGAGGCTCGGGCGACTGCGCGGCGACCGCGAGCCCAGCAAACAGAACAACGGAGATCGTGCGGAGGCGAGCGAACACGCGATTGATGCTATCTCAGGCGAGCAGCCTCTTGCGAAAGAAACGTGTAGCCTGCGGGTTATTGTTGTAGCGCTCGCAGCTTTCGTACCCGCGGGCATGGTACAAGGACTGCGCGGCGGTGAAATTGGCGCCGGTATCGAGGTAGATCCAGTCGACCTTCGACGCGGCAAGGCGCTCTACATAATCCATCAGGCGCGATGCGAGCCCAATTCCACGGTACTCCGGCAGCACGTAGAGACGCTTGCACTCGGCAGCCGAGACCATCGACGGCAATGGCCTGAGAAGAACGCAAGCCGCGAGAACACTCTTTTCCTCCGCGACGGCAAAGCCGAACGGATCAGGTTGATCTATGTACTTCGAAACGCGTTCAGGCGCATCCCGCTGCACGACCTCCCACTCGGTGTAATACCGATCGAGCAGCGCGGTGAGTTGCGGCAGATCATCGCGTGTCGCACACCGGATGTTCATCTCCGGCGAGCTAGACCCAGTCGCCATCGCGCATGAGAGGCTCGGCGGATCCATTGGAACTGACGCCGTCGATGTTCATCTTCGGGCCGCCGATCATCCAGTCCACGTGGATGAGGCTTTCATTCGCACCCAGCTTCGCCAACTCCTCATTGGACATCGTTTCGCCGTTGATAAGGCACGTCGAATATGCCTGCCCAAGCGCGATGTGGCTTGCCGCGTTCTCGTCAAAGAGCGTGTTCCAGAAGAGGACTCCCGATTGTGCGATCGGCGAATTGTGCGGAACAAGGGCGACCTCGCCTAACCGCCTTGCGCCGTCGTCGGTTGCGATCAATTTCTGAATCGCCTGCTCGCCCTTAGTCGCTGTCACTTCCACAATGCGTCCGTTCTCAAATCGGCAGCGGATGTTTTCGATCAACGTGCCTTGGTGCGACAGCGGTTTTGATGCGCAGACGACGCCGTGAACGCGGTCCTTGTGAGGCGTCGTAAAGCACTCCTCCGTAGGAATGTTCGGCTGGCAATAGATGCCGTTACCTGCGGTCGTTCCGCCTCCCGCCCACAGGTGCTGATCTGCGAGCCCAACGGTCAGATTCGTCGAACCATCCGGCGCGAAGAAGCGGATCGAGTGATACCGCTTCGCATTCAGCAGATCGACGCGCCGCTTGAGATTTTCACCGTGGCGTTTCCAATCGCCGACCGGATCTTCGCCGGTGATTCGCGACGTGCGAAAGATTGCATCCCACAGCTTGCCCATAGCCAGCTCTTCCGGTTCGCCCGGAAAGACAAGCTCAGCCCATGCGGGAGTCGCCGCAGCGACAATCGTCCAGTTAATCTCATGGCGCGTGATGAGCTCCATCGCGGGCTTATATGCCTTCGAAACAGCGATGTTTGCGCGTGAGACCTTCAGCGGGTCCTGTCCCGCGAGCAACGCCGGATTCGCGCCGGTGATCGCCATGCGCGCCGCTCCGGAGCGAAACGCGTTTGCGATCCCGTCGTAGAACCACTCCGGTGCGTAGTCAAAGCTTGCATCCGGTGCGTGGCGGTAGCGGGCGAGCGCGAGCTCATCATCACTGATCAATGTCGTGACGAACTTCGCGCCGGCCTTATACGCCTGTTCGACAATGCGCCGCACCAGCGGAAGCGCGTCGGTTGGCGCGGTGAGCACCAGCTCCTGGCCTTCGCGCAGGTTCAGGCCGACGCGGATGGCCACCTCCGCGAGGCGGTCAAGTTTCTGCTCAAAGCTAAGGGAGGCGAAGGTCGGCGCAGTAAGGGTGGCAGAGCTCATATGGTTAGCCTAGGAGGGCGCGCGAGTTCGCGCAACCCCATGCAGCCGGCGCGCAGCACAGTTCAGAACTTGTCGAAGACGTCGCGGAAGTCGTACACGCCCGGCTTCGCCGTGGCCAGCCATTCGGCAGCGCGCACCGCGCCCTCGGCAAACGGCCGGCGCGAGTGCGACTCGTGCGTCAGCAGAATTCGATCGCCGTTGCTCTCCGCTTCAAGCACGTGCAGCCCGACCGCTTCACCGTGGCGAATGGACTTAATCGGGATCTCGCCCATATTGCTGGCGCGTTTCACCACATCGCGCAGCGTAAGCGCAGTTCCGCTCGGCGCGTCCAGCTTGGTGAGATGATGCGTTTCGGAGATTGACAGGTGATAATTCATGCCCGCGAGTTCCTTGGTCATCATCTCCGCTAGCTTCATCATTGTCTGCACGCCGACGGAGAAGTTCGTGCCGTACAGCAGGCTGGCTCCCTTGCGTTCGGCAACCTCCTTCGTGCGCTGCAGCCGGTCATACCAGCCCGTTGTGCCGACCACCATCTTCGCTCCATTCGCCAGGCACGCGCGCATGTTCGCGATCACTGCCTCCGGTGTCGTGAAGTCGATGATGACATCGAACCCCGCAACGAACGGCGCCGTCAGCGCGGCCGCGTCCTTGTTCTCCTTCGCATCGAGTACGTGAACGCTATGGCCGTGTTCCGCCGCAACTTCGGCAACCAGCTTGCCGGTCTTGCCCACACCGAGGACGAGAATGCGCATGAGGGATCGTGCTCCTAAGCGTTGGAGGTTACGGGCCGTGCTTCCACATCGAAGATCGCCGGATCAGCGGCTGCGAAGAACTTCTTGTGCAGCGATCGCACCGCCTCCTCCACGTCTTCTTCGTTGATCATGAAGCTCATATTAATTTCGCTGGCGCCCTGCGAAATCATACGAATATTGACGTGCGAAACCGCTGCAAAGACCTGCGCCGCAATGCCGCTCTGTCCACGGATGTCTTCGCCGACCAGACAGATCAGCGCCTTGTCGCTCTCGTACTTCACATCCGCGATACGCCCCAGCTCTTCGCAGATCGCCGGCAGCGACTCGCGCGAGTCGACTGTGACAGAGATGGAAACCTCCGATGTGGAGACCATGTCGATTGCGCACTTGTGCTTGTCGAAGATGTCGAAGACCATCTTCAAAAAGCCATGCGCCAGCAGCATGCGGCTCGCAACAATGTCAATGATTGTCAGCTTCTTCTTGGCCGCAATCGACTTGAACGGACTCGCACATGAAGGCGGTGTTGCCGTGATGCGCGTTCCCTCATTCTTCGGGTTCCGGCTGTTCAGCACGAACACCGGAATGTTCTTCTGCACCGCCGGCAGGATCGTCGCCGGATGCAGCACCTTGGCGCCGAAGTAGGCGAGCTCGGCAGCCTCTTCAAAGCTGATGGTGCGCACACGCAGAGCATCCGGACAGATGCGCGGATCCGTGGTCATGATGCCGTCGACGTCGGTCCAGATTTCAATCGCACCACCGTGTAGCCCACCGCCAACCAGTGCCGCTGTGTAATCCGATCCTCCGCGACCCAGCGTCGTCGTAACTCCGTTGCACGAACCGATGAATCCGCCCATCACCGGTACCTGCTCCGCGCTGATGAGCGGAAGCACCTTCGCCCGAAGCGCACGCTCAATTGCCGCCTCGTCCGGCGCAGCCTTGCCGTAATGGTCGTCGGTCAGGATCACCTCGCGCGCATCCACGTGTACCGAGTTCAATCCACGCTCCGCAAACGCCGCGGTCACCATCACGCTCGAGAGTCGCTCGCCAAAACTTACGATCAGATCCGAACTCCGGGCGGTCAACTCGCCCACAACCGCGATTCCGCGAACCAGCTCTTCCAGGCCATCAAATGCACGATTGATGTCGAGCTCCAGCGATTTGAGCCGATCATCTTTTACGAGTTCGCCCGCAACCTGCAGATGGCGCGCGCGCAGTCTTCGAGCGATCTCCAGTGCTCCTTCGCGATCGCCGCGCCCGCCGAGAGCGGCTGCCGCGCATGCAAGCAGTTGGTCCGTAACCTTGGCCATCGCGGAGACCACGACAACCGGACGCAGACCGTTCTTCACGCGGCCTTCCACGATGCTTGCCGTACGCAGCATCGCGGTCGCGTCTTCAACAGACGTGCCGCCGAACTTCATGACGACGATCTCGGGATGCGCGGAGCCCCGCGCTTTCGAACTCATGCGGGCACCGCACTCTCTTCCAGTGCGGCCGAGCCGACAACAGGGAAGCGTCTGAAATCAAACTTGCCCAGCACCGCCAGAATCTCCGCATTCAGAATCGCCGCGCCTGCCGCGCCGCGCACGGTGTTGTGCGAGAGCAGCGTGAACTTCCAGTCGAAGATGGAGCACGGACGCAGCCGGCCGACGGTTGTCGTCATGCCGTGGCCGCGCTCCAGATCCAGCTTCGGCTGCGGCCGCGTGTCGCCATCCGCGTAGACCACGGGATGCAGCGGCGCCGACGGCAGATGCAGGCCTTCGTGACCCCTTCCGCTGAGCGGTTGGAAGCTCTTCCATGCGTTCAGAATCTCCTCCCGCGTGGCGGCCTTGCGCAGCTTTACGCTCACGCACTCCGTGTGGCCTTCGAGCACCGGCACGCGATTGCACATCGCCGAAACCGTCAGGTCCGCGAACTGGAAGCCGCGCGCATCATCTCCCTCGACGCGCAGCCCTCCCAGCAGTTTCGCGACCTCTTCCTGCAGCTTTTCCTCTTCATTTTTGATATACGGGATCACGTTTCCGAGGATGTCGAGCGACGCAACGCCGGGATATCCCGCACCCGAGACTGCCTGCATCGTCGAGACAAACAGCTTCTCAATCCCGAAGCGCTGGTGCAGCGGCGCGAGAGGCAACACAAGCCCAATCGCGCAGCAGTTGGGGTTCGTCACCAGGTATCCGCCTGATGTCTTCCTCGTCGCCTGAGCCTCGATCACGTCCAGGTGAGCCTCGTTCACCTCGGGCACGACCAGCGGAATATCCGCGCCCATCCGGAACGCGGAGCTGTTCGAGATCACCGCGCACCCGGCAGCAGCAAACTTCGGCTCCAGCTCGCGCGCAATCGGAGCGTCGACCGAGGAAAAAATAATGCGCGGAAGCTCAGTCGCCGAACCTTCCGGCGTGTTCGGCTGCAACACCATCTCCGCAATGCGCTTCGGCAGCGGTGTGTCTAAACGCCACGCACAAGCGTCTGCGTACTTCTTGCCCGCGCTGCGATCGCTGGCGGCCAGCCAGGTGATGTTGAACCAGGGATGATCGGCGAGCAACTGGATAAATCGTTGTCCGACAGCTCCAGTTGCCCCCAGGATGCCTACATTACGCCGTTCCATCTACCAAGTTTATCGCAGGCATTGCATTGGAGCGGGACGGCTTCGCATGGCTCACGAAATACTCGATCGCGAATCTCTAGCCGTCCACCTCAACCACACGGCGGCGCGTGATCACCCGTCTCGACCCTCCGCCCCAGGCGATGATCAGCGCGATTACATGAAGCAGGAACCAGATTGTGATCCCCTGATCCTGGTAAATCCAGAAGAGAATCAGGATGCGCGGTATCAGGATCGCGACGATGATCTCGATAAGGGTGACGGACGCAGGGATAAACGCGGCGGGAAGGCTGTGCTGGAACCACGCGACGACAATGCAGATGCGCGGCAAAAACAGCGACAGCACGAGAAACCAAAGCGGAATCGTATGAACCGGAAACGTTAGAGAGAAGTGCATCGGCAGCCTTTCAATAAAGGTGTGGGTATTGCAACTGCACAGCCAGACCTGTTCAACCAGCTTTGATTCACTTGGCGGAGTAGGTGAAGTCGGCCTTTGCCGTTGATTTTGCCGGAACAGTCACCTGAATGTCCTGTTCGCCGAGCTTCTCATGCACGGCCGCCACAGTATAGGTTCCGGGAGGCAACCCGTGCAGCGTAAAGCTGCCGTCCGGCCCAGTCACCGCAAAAAAACCATTCGGAGCCACGTTGATGAACGCCTGCATCCACGGATGATTGTTGCAGCGCACCGGAATCATCAGCTCCGGCGAGCGGAACGTCTCCGTCTGCGGCTGCCCGCCGGGCATCTCCGAGACATCCACCGAGTGGTTCGCCGGCTCCTGCGGCAGCGTGTGCACGTTATGCGTCGCCGGGTCCGAGTTCCGGTACTCCACCTTGCCGCCCTGCTGCACGCCGATCACGTGCGGCACATACCGGCAGCCCTTCTGGTCCAGCACCACGGGCGGCGCACCTGCGGGTGCCGACCACGGCTGAATGCCGCTCTTCACATACACAAACACATTCGCCAGCCGCCCGTTGTTCACCACGTACTGCTCGGTCAGGTTCTCGCCGCCGGGCTCTGTGGCCGCCATGGCGCACGCCGGATCAGCCGACATATCGATCTTGATCCGCTCCGGAGCCTTGCCGGTGAAGTGCACAACCCCGGAGATGTTGCCCGCCGTCGCCGGATCAATCGCCGGTGGCGTCGCGTTGGCGACCGGCGCAGCCGCCGGTTGATTGCCATGTTCAGAGTTCGCAGCATTGCGCCTGCAGCCGCCCAGCAGAACAGCGGCTGTGAGTGTCGATACAAAAACGGCTCGTACGATCTTCACTTTGCTCCTTTGGATGCGCAAACTCGCCGCTTCGCAACGCATGCGCTGAAACTACAACTCGGCCAGCACGGCCTCCGTAAACGCGCGCGTTCCTGCCGATCCGCCAACGTCGCGCGTCAGCGTCCTGCCCTCGGCATACACGTGGTTCAGCGCCTTCTGGATGCGCCCCGCCGTCTCCGCCTCGCCGACGTGGTGCAGCATCAGCACCGCTGACTGCAGCAGCGCCGTCGGATTCGCCTTGTCCTGCCCTGCGATGTCCGGCGCCGATCCGTGCACCGCCTCAAAGATCGCCGCATCCGCTCCGATATTCGCTCCGGGTACGAGTCCCAACCCGCCGACAAAGGCGGAGCACAGATCGGAGAGGATGTCGCCGTACAGGTTCTCTGTCAGGATGATGTCGTACTGATACGGATTCAGCACCAACTGCATGCATGCGTTGTCGACAATGTGCTCCATGTACTGAATCTCAGGGAACTCCGCCGCCACTGCCTTACAGCACCGCAGAAACAGCCCATCCGTCAGCTTCATGATGTTCGCCTTGTGAATGGCATGCACCTTCTTGCGTCCATGCTTGCGTGCATACTCGAACGCCGCGCGCGCAATCCGCGTGGATCCCTTCGTCGTGATGATCTTCAGCGACTGCGCCACATCCGGCTGCACCATCAGCTCGAGCCCCGCGTACAAATCCTCCGTGTTCTCACGGAAGATCACGAGGTCGATCTTCGGATAGTTCGTCTTCAGCCCCGGCAGCGACTTCACCGGCCGGAAGTTCGCATACAGGTCAAACTTCTTGCGCAACGTCACGTTGATCGACGAAAATCCCTGTCCGATAGGCGTCGTCACCGGCCCCTTCAGGGCGACCTTGTTCTGCGTCACCGAGTCATACAGCGCCTGCGGAATGTACTCGCCGGTCTTCGCAAACGCGTCCGCACCCGCATCATGCCGGTCCCACTCAAAGCTGCATCCGGTCGCCCGGCCGGCAGCCTCCAGGATGCTCACCGTCGCTGCCGTAACCTCCGGGCCAATGCCGTCCCCGGGAATCAATGTGATCTTGTGGGTGCGTGTTGCTGCCTTCATTGCAAAACTTCCTTCTCTTCTCGAATGCTTAGCGCAGGTTGTGGCGCTTGGGTCTCGTGTCCTTGGCCCGCAGCAGGCCCTCGAGCTCTTCCTTGAACTCGTTCACGTCCTTGAAGTCGCGATAGACGCTGGCAAAACGAATGTACGCGACCGTATCGATTTCCTTCAGCCGCTGCATGATGAGCTCGCCGATATCCGTCGTCGATCGCTCGCGCTCCGGCGAATCCACAACAAACGCCTCCGCCGCATCCACAATCGACTGCATCTGCGCCACGGAAACCGTGCGCTTCTGGCACGAGTGCAGCAGCCCGGCGAGCAGCTTCTGCCGGTCGAACTTCTCGCGCCGGCCGTCTTTCTTCACGACCATGTAGGGAATTTCGTCGAGTCGCTCATACGTCGTGAAGCGCTTCGTGCAGCGCTCGCACTCGCGGCGCCGGCGGATGGAGTCGGCGTCCTTACTCTCGCGGGAATCGATCACCTTGTCCTGAGTAAAGCCGCAGTAGGGACACTTCATGCAAGTTCAATCTTATCAAGCCGTGCTAACGGCTTCGCTGCTGCGCGCCGCATCACGCAGGCTCACGCCTTCGATGCGCGCTGCGATCAGACCTGCAGGCACGATTCCCAGCGTGGTGACCGCCATCAGGAGCGCGCCTGCGGCCGAGGCGATTTCGACCGGCACCGAGAAGAATGCGACATACGCCGCCGCCAGTATGCCGATCTGAGAGAACCAGCCAAGCACCGGCAACTGGATCAGCGAGCCCGCCATGCTGGACGCCAGCAGAAGCATCGTTTGTGGCACGGTGAAATACGCGAGTTGGGCGGAGTCGCGGAACGCGCGCGTAGTTTCGAAGTACGCTCCCGCGATCATCACCCAGATGAGCAGGGACAGAAGGAGTGCCGCGCCAAACTGCCCGAACGTCTTGATCGTGCGCAGCCCCTCGCGGAATTCGAGAATCTTGGCCGCGACGGATTCCGCCAGCTTCTTCGAACCCACGCCAACGGTCTTGCGGGCGAATCCGGCAACCGCGCCTCCCGCGAAACGGACCGCGAGCAGGAACACCACGATCGCCGCCATCAGAATGAGAGCTCCCTGGCCGGCCTTCTTGAACTCTTCATGGTGAGGCATGCCTTTCGGCGCGAGGGCCAGCGTAATGGCAAAGAGGATCGCTGCGGACCCCAGATCGAGTGCGCGCTCGATGAAGTACACCGCCAACTGTGTGGCTATAGGGGATGCCGTGCGCCGTGCGGTCAAATACGGCCGGGCGAGGTCAGCCGCTCGTCCGAACAGCGCAACCACCGTGAAGCCGATAAATTGCGGGCCGAGGAGCTTCGCCGTGCCGGTTGTGTTCGCAGACCCGAGCAGCACGTGCCACCGCGGCGCCCGAATGGCAACGGAAAGCCAGATCAACGCGACACTCGCGGCCACGCGCGCCCATGACACGGCCCGCAGCTGCAGTTTCAGGTTCGCGAAGTCGAAGTGCACACGCCCGTGCGCGAACCAGGCGCAGCCTGCGATTAAAACGACGAGCACGACAGCGATCACAGCATTTCTCGCAGACTTGCTCATCAGCGTTGGCTCCTGCTTCGTTGGAAAAGGTGTCTACCTGCTGGCAATCGTCGCGCGTTCTGCCGCAAGCTTGCGGTGTTTGAACTCGTTCATCACGCGAGCAACGTACGCGCGCGTCTCGCGATAGGGCGGGATGCCGTGGTACTTGTCCACTGCCGCTGGGCCCGCGTTATACGCTGCCAGCGCCAGCGCCAGGTTGTCGTGGTAGCGAGTCAGCAGCTCGTCCAGATACGCCGTGCCGCCGTTGATGTTCTGCGCGGGCTCGAAGCTGTCCTTCACCCCGAGATTGTGAGCGGTGCCAGGCATCAGCTGCATCAGGCCCTGGGCTCCGGTGCGCGAGATAGCATTGGCCCGTCCAGCGCTCTCCGCATGCACGACGCTCGCCAGCAACTCCACATCGATATCGTGCTGCTCGCCCGCGTGGCTAAGCAGAGTCCGCACATCGGGATTCGCCGCTGGCTCCATCTTGGGCGCCGCAACAATCGGTGGATCCGGCAACGTCGCAACCGACTCAATCTCCGCGGCCGGCAGATCGATATAGCTGTCATCGGCGCCGCTGGTCAGAAACAGCCGCACGCGACCATCGTCGAGCGGCTGCCGGTGATCGCAGTCGTAGCTGAACCCATTCCGCAGCGTCACGCGATCGAACGCATGCGCCGTCGCACACACAACCGCCATCACAGCGACGGTCAGGGCACATTGGAGCCGGCGGGGAAGCACTGAATATGAGACTACCATCGCAGCTTGGGGTAAGCGGATACCCCGTTTGTGCTCCGCTTTTCGGTTTTCACCGCCTCCGCAAACTATGCGCATCGCGGCAGTTGCACCAGACTCAGTGGACGTCTGCGGTAGCCATGTACTTCCACACATTCTCGAACTCCGGCAGCAGAGTCGAGTTGTGGTGGTCTTTCGTCGCTATATCGTTGACGAGAATTCGTGGGCTGCCCTGAATCGTTTCGCCGGGCGCGACCATCGCCGTCTCCTGCTTCGCCTGCTCGGACGAGAGGTTCATCAACACCGAACAGTTTGCAATCTGATGCTGCTCGTTGAACTCGTCCTTGAGATTCAGGAAGGCGAAGATGCGTGATGCAGGCGTCGCACTCGGACGCGACTGCCACGGCGCAGGCTCATGCAGATCGTCGAGATAATCCTGCGGTCCGGAGAACATCAGCACCCGGTCTACTGCGAACATTTTTCCGAGGTACGCTGCATGTCCAGACCCCTGCGAATGCCCGGCCACAACGATCCGGCTCCAGATGGGTTTGCCGTTGGCGACGAAATCGTCCCATCCGCCCGTCGGGTCATGCTTAACCAGATAGACCAGAAGCTTGTCGAACCGGTTCAGGATCGAGTTCGCAGGATCGACCTGAATCTTTTCGCTGCCAGCAGCTCCCGTGATGATGGTCTGGCGGTATCGATCAAAGCAGGAGATGTCGGCGCTGTGCGCGCAGCTGACCGCGACTACGTTGTTCTCGTAATCCAGGCTGATGGCGTGAAATCCCCACTGACTGAACGCGGTATCGAGGCCGAGGCTACTTTCTGTCCTGGCTCGCGTGCCGGCCAGGAAAAGCAGAAGTCGAGGCGGAGCTGCCTGCGTGGCCTGGTGATCGTACAGGGCAATATGCGGGCCGTGCACCATTCTGATCGCAGCATCTGTCTGATGCGGGTCGATGCGCAGCACCGTCGTCTGTGCCTGAACCCGGGTTGCTGCCAGCAGCAGCGCGGCTGATATACAAAGATCGGCCAAAGAAATCCGGCAGGAAACGGTTGCCATCCGAGCTCTTCCTTTCTTCGGTGGGCTGTAGCCCCTCATCCGCAGCCCAGCCGCGTATTTCAGGCCAGCACAGCCTCGATTACCGCAGCAACGCCATCCTCATCGTTTGCAGGAGCAATCATCCATCCACGCTCCGCCGCCAGGGCCCGCAGGTCCGCCGGAGCATTCGCCATCACAACCGCCTGTCCAGCCATCTGGAGCATGGGAAGGTCATTCCAGTTGTCACCGATCGCGACAATCTCACTCGGTCCAACACCCCGCAGCTCAGCGAGGTGCAGCAGCGCCGAGGCCTTCGAACATCCGCTCGGCAGAATGTCCAGAATGCAGAGATCGCGATTCGGGTACTCGGTCCGGTGCAACGTCACCTCGACACCGGGAGCACACGGTCCGCCTACGTTCGTGATCCGCGGGTCCGTGAGCAGATGGGCTTCAGCCTCACGCATCCGCTCAATCGGGCCGCAGAGCATCATCTGGATGGGCGCGGCCTGGTCCAGCGCTCGCTCGATTGGCGATACGTGCTGGATGTACGGCTCATTCACTTCCATCCACCGGCTGATGCTCGCGTTCAGCTCGTCCACACCCTCGCATACCAGCGCGCCCCGCTCGTCCTCTCCGTCGGGGAGGACCTTATCGAAGGTCAGGACGAGCGTGCCGCGAAACTCCTTCAGGTGCTCGCATAGCCAGCGCGCGGTCTCGACAGGCATATGCGAGCGGTGCAGCAGCTCCGAGCCGAGCGTGCGAATCACCGTTCCATTCGAGCTGATCAGCGCGGTGTGTTGGGGCCGATCGAGGTCGCGCAGAACGCGCATCGCATAGCAGTGACGGCGGCCGGTCGCAATCACAATCTCGACGCCATGCGATTCCGCCTCGCGGAGTGCGGCCAGATTGCGTTCGCTGACATGACCATCGGAGTGAAGCAATGTGCCATCGACGTCGATGGCGATCAGGCGAGGAGGAGACATTCCTCTTCAAGGATAGCTGTCGTGCTTTGGGTTAGCATCGAGAGCATGGCTGAGGTGGTGCATCTCTCCTGTCCTCGATGTGGTCATGCGGAGATGGTTGTCGTCGAATCCGCCGGGACTGCCCGCGCTTCGAGTGATTCTGCGCCTGGTTCCGAAGACACCCCAACATCGGACGTGATACGGCTCGAACGGCTGAAATCATTGCCAACTTCGCTGCCGGTGGGCGGAATTATTACTCCGGTTTAGCCACAAGAAACGAAGAAGCGAGAAACGAAGCTCATCGTGTTTCGTTTCTCGCTCCCGCTCTTCTACTTCGAACAAGTCTGACCGCGAGCGCCTTTTGCGCCCATTGCCTTGGCGTCGGCCTCGGTCATGTACTTCCCATCCTTGGTCTTGCCGTAGTAGCGATCGCCGTAGCAGTGGTAGACCTTGGTGGACGTGTTGACCCAGACCACGCCGGGGCCCCCGCCGGGCGCTGCGTTGGCTGCAGGCTGCGGCGGTGTGCGAGTGGGCTTGGCCGCAGGTGCCGGGGGCGCGGCTGGAGCTGGGGCTGCAGCTGGCGCTGTTGTGACTGGCGCCGCGGTGGGGCTGGGCTTGATGGGCGCCGTCTTGGCCGCGCCGGCGGAGTCGGCGTACCAGGTCTGGATGCCCTTGTGGCCACGGCAGGCTCCGGACTTGGTGCTGCCGGTCCAGTAGGTGCCGTCCTTGCACTGGCCGGTGGCGTTGGCCGGCTTGGCAGGGGTTTGGGCCAGCGCGGCCATGGAGGCGAAAAGGGTACAGCCGAGTGCGATGGTTGAGAGTCGTACGTGCATCAGGATTCTCCTGGTGGGATCGGGTGCTGGGGATTCCAGGGCCGAATACGGCGGCAATCCTACCAGCTTCAGGCGATGGTCGACACTGGCGCGTGCGAGCGGGTGGTGAGGACGATGGCGGCGAGGAGGATCATGACACCGCCGAGCCAGGCTACCGGGCCAAGGTGCTCATGCAGCACGAAGATGCCGAGCAGCGACCCGATGAGGGGCTCCATGTTGAGCAGAACACCGGCCTGCGAGGCGGGGACCTTGGTCATTCCCCAGTTCCACAGGAACGTCGAGGATGCGGTGCAGAGCAGGCCGCTGGCGGCGAGCGCGAGCCACGCCTTGATGGAGATGTGGTGGATCGGAGGAAGACCGTACAGCGGCGGCACGACGACCAAGAGCATCAGCGTGCCCGCGCAAAGGCCGTACGCAGTGACGACGATGGCGCTGTGGGTCATGACCAGGCGCTGGTTGAGCAGCACCCAGAACAGCGCAATGCAGAGCGAGAAGACGACGTAGAGGTCGCCGCGCTGCGTGGGGCCGTTGGCTGTGGCGTGGTGGGTTCCGCCGAGGGCGATGAGCGCGGCGCCGGTGGTGGAGACGAAGAGGGCGATCCAGCCGACGGTGTGCAGGCGCTCATGGGCGAAGAGCGTGGCGCCGACCGCGAGGATTACGGGCATCGTGCCGACCATGAGCGCGGCGTGCGAGACGGTGGTCAGCGCGAGGCCGTGGAACTGCAGGAGGAACTGGAGCGGGACGCCGAACGCCGAGGCGAGCAGCAGAATGAGCCATTCTTGACCCGTAAAGGCGGGACGGTTGAGGCCTGGGCGATGCGTGATGAGGAAGGGAATGAGAGCGACGGCGCAGAAGGCGAAGCGGTAGAAGACCATCGCTCCGGAGTTCATCTCGGCCAGGGCGATTTTGCCGAAGAAGAATCCGCAACCCCAGAACATACTGGCCAGGCAGCAGGCGGCAAATCCGAGGGAGCGGTTGCATTTTTGATGTGGATTCAGTGGTACCCCCCCTCCCCCGTTTTTTGCGCAAAATCTTCTAAACAGAGATTTTAGGTCCGGACCTTCCCGTTTTGGGAATCGGGTTTAATCGCGTGACCCCTCAGTTGGAGGGGGTGTCCGGGGCACGCATTTGTCAAGTGGGCGCCCTCTGAAAAGGAACCCGCTCATGACGGCGAAACCGTCATGAACGGGGCACCCCTGGTGTCGGTGGTCCAAAGAGGAAGGGTTACCAGACGCGGCAGTTTTTGGCTGGGGTCATGGGTTGGCCCTCTTTGCAGCCGAAGGCTGCGGCGAAGCCGGGCTGGTTGACAATGGCGCCGTTGGCGCGGAAGTGGTCGGGGGAGTGGGGGTCGGTCTGGACCTGTTCGCGGACCATCTCCGGACGCGAGTTCTCGCACCAGTTCTGGCCGAAGGCGATGTAGAAGCGCTGCGGACCGGTGAAGCCGTTGACCTTTTTGTTGATGTCGATGCCGTCCTTTTTGGCGCGGGCGAGATAGGCCATGTAGGCGAGGAGCAGGCCACCGTTATCGGCGGTGTTTTCGCCCAGCGTGAGCTTGCCGTTGACGTGCAGATCGTCGACCGCGACATAGCTGCTGTACTGGTTGACGAGGCAGCCGGTACGGGCCTCAAAGTTCTTCTTGTCGGCGTCCGTCCACCAGTCGCTGAGGTTGCCGGTGGGGCCGAACTGGCTGCCCTGGTCGTCGAAGCCGTGGGTGAGCTCGTGCCCGATGACGGCGCCGATGTGGCCGTAGTTGGTGGCCAGGTCAGCATGCGGGTCGTAGAAGGCGGGTTGTAGGATCCCGGCGGGGAAGTTGATGTCGTTCATGCTGGGGTTGTAGTAGGCGTTGACGGTGGGCGGCGTCATGCCCCACTCCTGTTTGTCGACGGGCTTGCCGATTTTGTTCAGCTGGCGGTCGTTCTCAAAGGCATTGGCGCGCTCGAGATTGCCAAGCGCGTCGGTGCGGGAGACCTCGAGTTTGGAGTAGTCCCGCCACTTTTCGGGGTAGCCGATCTTGTCGGCGACGGCGTGGAGCTTGGCCTTGGCCTTCTCCCTGGTCTCCGGGCTCATCCAGGTGATGTTGTCGAGGTCCTGATTCATCGCGGCTTCGATGTCATGGACCATCTGCAGCGTCTTTTCCTTGCTGTCCCCGGCGAAGTACTCAGAGACGTAGACCTGGCCGAGCGCCTCACCGAGCGCGTGATCGACGCCGGTGGAGCAGCGCTTCCAGCGCGGGCGCTGCTGGGGCTGGCCGCTTAGCGTGCGGCCGTAAAAGTTGAAGTTTTCGTCGTCAATGTTGTCAGGGAGGTCGGACGCGAAGGTGGTCATCGTGTGGTACTTCAGATAGGCGCGGAGCGTCTGCATGTCCGCGTTGCTGACGGCCTGCACCATCGCGGGGAAGAACGCCGGGCTGGCGTCGTTGAGCGAGGTGACCTCGGGCGCATGGATGGCCTCAAGGAAGCTCGCGAAGGGAACGTTGCTGAGCTCGGTCTTTTCAAAGTCGGCGAGGGTGGTGGGGTGGTAGACCTTCTGCGGGTCGCGCTGATCGGTGACGGTCAGGGAGGCCTTGGCGAGCTCGGTCTCGAAGGCGAGGATGTTCTTCGCGTCGGTGGCGGCCTGCTCGGGAGTTTCGCCGGCAAAGGTAAGCATTTTGGTGATGTGGTCGACGTACTGCTGGCGAAGCTTCACGTCCTTGTCGCCGGTGCGGGTGTAGTAGTCGCGCTCGGGCAGGCCGATGCCGCCCTGGTCGGCCACGGCAATCTGCTTGGTGGAGTCGTGGAAGTCCTGCATCTCGCCGAAGCCAAAGAAGACGTCGACACCTTCGCGCTGGAGCTCGCCGGCGAGCGAGGCGAGGCCGTGCTTGGAGACCTTGTCGATCTGATCGAAGAGCGGCTGGATGGGCGCCATCTGCTTCTGGTTGATGAGGCCGGTATTCATGCAGGCGGCGTAGTAGTCGCCGATCTTCTGCTGATTGGAGGTTTTCTGGTTGGCAGGGTCGGAGAACTTGGTGAGGATTCCGTTCAGCTCCTGCGTGTTGACGTTGTAGAGCAGGTAGAACTGATCGACCTCGGTCTGGTCGGCGGGGATGGGGTGTTCGACGGCGAAGTTGCCGCAGGCGAACTTGTAGAAGTCAGTGCAGGGGTCGGCGGCCTTGTTGATGGCGGAGAGGTCGAAGGCGGGCGCCGGAAGGTAGTGCGTGACGGGCGCGGTGGCGGTGGCCGGAGAGCCGGGCGTGGCTGCGGACGTCGATCCGGTTTGGGCGCGAAGGGCTGGTGTACAGGCGAGGGCGAGCGAAAGGACGAACGAGGAGGTCGCGAGTGACGACCGGAGATGCGGCATAGAGAGAGTCTCCGAGGTGCGGCGGTAGCCTTGTTATTTGTATACGACGGGAGGGGCGAGTGGTTCCGTGGTCTGTGTCGGCCCTGGCTTGTCGCTTTCATCTCCCAGTTTTTAGCTCCCAGCTGCCAGCTTTCAGCTTCTCGTCGGTAGGCTGGATGACATTCGCGTGACAACAAAAAGAGGCGAGGCGTGTAGGCTGCCAGTTTGCCGGCTTGCCAGTGTGCCGGTTTGCCGGGGACCCCACTCCGCCCCAGCGAACGAGTTCGCCGGGGACCCCACTGGCCGAGCGCAGGCGATTTGTGCAAGAGTAATTCAGGCGGTTCCTATGGTCCGGGCCAGCGAGCAAACGGAAGGCTCTGCCTGCCGGGTTGGCGGCAGATTGATAGGCGCGTGTGTGGCGGCGGCGCTGGTGATGTTGAGTGCGGCCGCGTGGGGCGCAGAGCGTAACGCAGACAAGCGAGAGACAACCATTCAGCCGTGGGTAACGATGTCACTGGGGACGCTTGGTGTGCCCTCGATTCCACAGGCGTTTCTGCAGGTGGGCAGCTCGATGCTGACGCTGGACGTGGTGGATGACACGCATCTGCTGCTGACGTTCAGCTCGCGCGGTCTGGTGCCGCGAGACCCGAGTGACTCTCCTGACGAAGAGTGCCGCATGGTCGCTGCTGAGCTGGTGGAGCTGCCCACGGGCACGATCGTGGCGCGCGCGGACTGGAAGATGCACGACCACGGTCGATACCTGTGGCGGATGGGCAAAGGACGCTTCCTGGTGCGGAGGAAGAACGACCTGTTTGTGCTAACGCCGGAGGCGAGGCTGCATACGGCCGACCCGCTGCGGCTGATCCCGTTCCCGAAGCGGGAGGGGATCCCGGTGTCGGCGATGATTTCGCCGGACAAATCGATGCTGACGGTGGAGACGATCGCGCCGAAGACGAAGGACAGGGTGCTGCCTTCGAAGAACGGGATGATTGTGAGCGACCCGCGCCAGGTGGTGATGGTGGACTTTTATCGCGTGAGCGGGGGCGACGCACCGGATGTTCCGCTGACGCTGAAGACGGCGGGGGTAGTGAAGGCTCCGGAGCCGGTGCTGCTGCCGATGGATGGCGATGGATACCTCTGGCCCGCCGATGGAGGGCGTGGACGGTGGCCGGTGACGTTCAACGAGTTTGGCGGCCGCGAGGTGAAGATCACGCAGCTGGATTCGAGCTGCCTGCCGCGATTGCAGATGGTCAGCCGTTTCGAGTTTCTGGCGTTCACGTGCAGGACTTCGGACGCGCGGTCGAGGATGCAGTCGTTTGGAATGGACGGGCACGAGACGTGGGAAGAGACGCTGAATGGAACGTTCGGCGTGCCGGATATCGTCTATGCGCCGGAGGCGGGGAGGTTCGCGCTGAGCCGGATCGTGTCCTCGACCGGTGACCTGATGCTGGGATCGATGATTCCGGATGGCGCCTCGCAGGAGGTGCGGGTGTACCAGACGGAGAGCGGTGACCTGCTGCTGAAGGTGCCGACGACGCCGGTGACGCGGTTCGCAGAGAACTTCGATCTGAGCGAGGATGGGCTGGTGGCGGCGGTGGTGAACGCGGGCGCGGTGCTGGTGTACAAGCTGCCGCCGCCGAGCGCGCAGGATGTGAAGGACCTTGCGCTGGCCAGGAGCTTCTCGCCGCCGGCGTCTGAGGCGCAGGTGACGCTGGCCAAGATGGTGCAGGCGGATGAGGCCGAGGCGGATGCGCCGCCGGCGACGAATGTGGCTTCTGCGGCGGCGCCGGTCGCGCCGAGGGCGGGAAGCGGGGTAGCGAGCGCGGCTCCGGCTCCTGCGGTGCAGGCGAAGAAGGAGGATGTGTCGCTGACGACGGGCGGTGCGGGTGGCGGAGGCGGGATTGCGGCTGGCGGCGGGAAGGCTGCGGCTGCGGATGCGGCGGCGAGCTCGATCAGCGATGCGGAAGCAATGGCCGCGATGAGGAAGGATGCCGCGGGGTCGAGTGCAAAGGCGGCAGCGGGTGATGCGGTGGGGGGTGATCCGGCAGTTGCGGCGGAGACTGCGGCGACGCAGAGGGTTGCAGGGCCGAATGGCGATTCGCCGAGCGATGATTCTGCGGCTGATGCGGGTTCGGGCGCTGACGTGAGGCGGAAGCCGCCCACGCTGCTGGAACCGGGCGAGACGGTGGAGAAGGTGAAGTCGCCGGCGTCGCAGCAGTCGAGCCGGTAAGGGGGCTCGGGATCCAGGCAGATGAAAAGCCCGGCGAGTGCCGGGCGTGTGTCAGGTGGGAGACGGTTGGGGCAGCCGCTGTTAGGCGGCTTTGGTGGCGAGCGCCTTGAGTCGGGCGTTGAGGCGGCCCTTGTAGCGGCTGGCGGTGTTCTTGTGGAGCACGCCCTTCTGGACGCTCTTGTCGAGCACGGAGACGGTGGAGCGGTAGGCCTCGGTGGCGGACTTGTGGTCGCCGGCGGAGATGGACTCGCGCATGAGGCGGAGGGCGCCGCGGAGCTTGGACTTGTTGGCGCGGTTGACGGCCGTTCGGGTGACGGTCTGGCGGGCGCGCTTCAGGGATGAGACATGATTTGCCATCAGAAAACTCTCTTTAACCCGGACGTAGCGGGAATTTAGGTGCAGGCGCGAAGGCTGGTGTGGACACAGCGCTGCCGCATCCTCTGCAACACCTAAGGATAACGTGGGAGGGAGCGAGTTAGCAAGTCAGCGAGTCAGTGGGAGATGCGTGTCGGGGAACGATGCGAAGGTAACGGAGCGGGTTGGGTACCTCTTTTCACACAATGGTGCTTGACGGCGGTAAATGGCGGGGTTACTGTACAGCCAACATCGGCACAGATTTGGGGATTTTGACCATTACGGGTGGGACAGGGGCTGCGGGGAGCAGGCGCGGCGGCCAGGTCCGGGGCCGTGATGTGTGCGCCGATGGTATCCCGCTACATAGCATCTCAACCCTGTTTTCAACATCTAATCCTCAGATTGAACAACGGCAGCTTTCTGCTGGAGGTCAGGTCCAACCTTGGTGAAAAAATCGCTGCAGCTAACCCCGGGCATCGAGCCGTTGTACGGCACGCGTGATGAAAACCTTCGATTGATGGAAGATGGCCTGGGGGTGCAGATCGACCTCCGCTCGGATTCAATCCATGTACTCGGCGAGGCGGCAGAGGTGGACCGGGTTGAGGGCATCTTTGCGGACTTTGAGCACCTGCGCCGGAATGGCGTTCATCCGCATAATGGCGAGCTGCATGGGCTGCTGAAGATGGTGGTGGCGGACCCGGCGGTGACGCTGCGGAGCCTGGTGGAGACAGGGAAGGCGCGCTCGGCGGGAACGAAGAGGGTGGTGCAGCCGAGGACGCCGAATCAGCGGAAGTATGTAGAGGCGATTGAGGGCCATGACATGGTGTTTGGCCTGGGGCCGGCGGGTACTGGAAAGACGTATCTCGCGGTCGCGATGGGCGTGAGCGCGCTGATGGCGAAGAAGGTTTCGCGGATTGTGCTGGTGAGGCCGGCGGTTGAGGCGGGCGAGCGGCTGGGATTTTTGCCGGGCTCGCTGCAGGAGAAGGTCGATCCGTATCTCCGGCCGCTGTATGACGCGCTTTACGATCTGCTGGATCCGGCGAAGGTCGACAAGATGCTGGAGACGAATGTGATTGAGGTGGCTCCGCTGGCCTTCATGCGCGGACGCACGTTGAACGACGCGTTCATCATCATGGACGAGGCGCAGAACACGACGGCGGAGCAGATGAAGATGTTTTTGACGCGGTTGGGGAACTCGTCGAAGGCGGTCATCACGGGCGACCTGACGCAGACGGACCTGCCGAACCCGAACAAGAGCGGGCTGCTGCAGGCGCTGCAGGTGCTGGATGGGGTGGAGGGCATCCGGTTCTGCCACTTCGAGGATATTGACGTGGTGCGGCATGCGCTGGTGCAGCGGATTGTGCGCGCGTACGACAGCTACAAGCAGGCCGAGCAGCTGCCGCTGTCGATGGATGCCGAGCCGATACCGCTTTCGGAGGCGCCGAGGAAGCCCGTGCTGAAGCAGTAGGGGAGCGAGTCAGCGAGTCAGCAAGTCAGCGAGTCAGTGAAGCCGTCGCCCGATTGGGTGGCGGTTTTGTTTTTGGTGGAATAAGCTTTTGTGCTTGACAATAGTTTCCATAGAAACTAAATTGATTTCTGTGGAAACTAGATTCAATAGTTCAGGGGTGGCGGGTCTTGAGGATCATCTGGGCTACTGGATGCGGCGGGTTTCGAATCAGGTGTCGGGAGGATTTGCGCGGGCGCTCGAGGAGCGCGAGACGGCGGTAGCGGAATGGGTCCTGCTGCGGTTGCTGTTTGAGCGGGAAGAGGCGTCTCCAGCGGAACTGGCGCAGGCGATGGGCATGACACGCGGGGCAGTCTCGAAGATTGTGGCGAAGGTTCAGGCCAAGGATTGGGTGGTAAGCAGCGAGGATCCGGAGGATGGCCGCGCGCTGCGGCTGAGGCTCACGCGCAAGGGGCAGAGGGTTGTGCCGGAGCTCGCCGAGATTGCTGATCGGAACGACACGCAGTTCTTTCGCTGTCTGAGCAGGAAGGAGCGGGCCGAACTGCGCCGGCTGCTGGTGAAGTTAACAGAGTGCAATGAAATTCGCGGAATCGCGGTGGAGTGAAGGAGAGCTGAAAGATGAGCAAGGCGATTGAAAATTTACAGCAGGCGATGGAGAGAGCGGCCGCGATCCGGCCAAAGGTTGGAGGGTTTCCGTACCTCGCGGAGACGCTGCGCCGAGCTGGTGTGACGCGGAATGTGTGGGCGTTGCCGGGGTGCCAGAGTTTATTCCTGACAGAGAGCGGGCCAGTGGTGATGCAGGGAAAGCCGCTCGTTTCCGGTATGGCCGATGTGCCGCGGTTCGATCGCGAGGCGTTGATTGGCGCGCTGCGCACCGACCAGGCAGGCGAGAGCACGTTTCCCGAGTTTCTTGGGGCGTCATGGCGCGCGGGTGTAATCGGCTATGACGTGGATTTTGCCGAGCGGACGGTGAGGTATTACGGCTGCAACGGCGCGGAGTACGTCGAGGCGTATCCAGCGGTAGAAGTGTGATGCATGTGCGCGATGCGATCTACTCGATTTTGCGAATGACTCGGCAGGGATTGCCAACTGCGAGGGCATCGTCGGGGAGACTGCGAGTTACGACGCTGCCTGCACCGACGACTGTGCGGCAGCCGATGCTAACGCCGGGCAGGATGATGACGCCGGAACCGAGCCAAACGTCTGAGCCGATGGTGACGGGAGCGCCGTACTCCTGCTTGCGACGGAGCGCGGCGTTGAGCGGATGCAGTGGAGTGAGGATCTGGACGCCGGAACCGAACTGAGAGTAGTCGCCGATTGTCACCTTGCAGACGTCGAGGATGGTGCAGTTGAAGTTGAAGAAGACGTGCTCGCCGAGTGCGATGTTGCTGCCGTAATCGCAGAAGAACGGCGGCTCCAGAGACACTGTGTCTCCGCCTGTGGCGAACAATTTGAGGAGCAGTTCGCGTCGCACGCTAGGGTCGCTCGCGGGGCTGGTCTGCAATTGCCGGCAGAGGTCGCGAGCGCGATTGCGTCGGCTGACGAGCTTCGGGTCGAGTGCGTTGTAGAGCTCGCCGGCGAGCATTTTCTGAAGTTCCGATTTCATTCTTCTCTCCGACTTTCTTACGAATGAGATGGCTGCCCACGGCATTCGATGAACGGGTGTTCGCCGCGTAGCATCCAATCTTTGTGCTGGTGCCCGAGTTTGTCCGCGAGTTTGTTCGCTGCAAGGTGTTGCGTCCGTTGGTGCGTCAATTGCGTGGCGGCGTGACGCCGCGGCGTATGGCGTGGAGCCTGGCGCTCGGCATGGTGATTGGGATTAATCCGTCGGTCGGGCTTACGACGGTGCTGGTGGTGATGCTCGCATGGATGCTGGGGCTGAACCAGGTCGCCTCGCTGGTTGGAACGCACGTGGTGGCGCCGCTGCACCTGATTCTGTTTATTCCGTTCATCGATCTGGGCGTGCATCTGTTCCACACCGGGAAGCTTCCGCTGAGCAGGAGGCAGATTGAGCATTTGAGCCATCATCCGCTCCGTCTGCTTCATGAGATCTGGCAGTGGGAGTGGCATGCGCTGGTGGTGTGGGGTGTTGTGGCGGCGGTTGCGCTGCCGCTGGTGGCGATGTATCTGCGGCGAGCGCTGGTGCTGCTGATGCGGCGTCATCGGACGCTGCTTCATTCGCGGCCGGCGGTGCATTAAGCGAGGCAGCAAGTCAGCGAGTCAGCAAGTCGGCGATTGAACGAGTCAGGACGGCGTTGATTGTGAGGCTTAGGGGCGGCGTGCGGCGTGACGTTCGCCGGGAGCGTCTGAGCGCTTCGAGCGGCCCTGGCCGGACTCTGCTTTCTGGATCTCGGAGTTCATTTCTCCGCCGATGAGCAGGGCGCCGTTCGAGAGGAAGAGCCAGAGCAGGAGCATGACGACGCCATTGAGCGGCCCGTAGCTTCGGGTGTAGTCGTTGATGTGGTCGAAGTAGATCTGCGCGGCGAAGGTGGAGGCCAGCCAGAGGATGAGCGCACAGAGGGCGCCGGGCGTGCTCCAGCGGATGGCGTGGTCGCGAACGTTGGGAGCGAAGCGGTAGAGCACGGCGAAGGAGAAGTAGAGGCAGACGGCTACTGTGAGCCACTCCAGCGCGCGGAGGAGAAACGCGCTGCCGTGGACGTGCTCCTGCAGAAAGGCGCTGGTGAAGAGCAGCAGAAGCGCGATGCAGACCATGGCGATGAGGCAGACGGTCAGCAGAACGATGGTGATGCTGAGGTTCCACCAGGAGCGGCTCTCTTCGACCTCGTAGGCGCGATTGAGGCCCCAGATCATGGCCCATGTGCCGTTGTGCGCAGCCCAGACCGCCGCAGCGAATACGGAGAGCAGGCGAAGGCCGAAGCGCGGACGCTGCTTGAAGTCGGCGATCATGCCTTGAAAGAGCTGAGAGACCTGGTTAGGGAAGATCTGCGCGGAGAGGTCGTGCAGCGAGTTGCGGAGATGTTGCGTGAGATGAGGGGTGTGGGTAACGAGCGTGAAGGCGATCAGGAGCGTGGGGAAGATGGCGAGGAATTGATAGAAGGCCATGCGGCCGCCCTGGCCGAAGACGTCGTCGCGCCAGGACTCGAGAATCGTTCGGCGAAGCAGTTCGGGGATGGACAGGCCGCCGAGGGTCCACAGATTGGGCATGCGGTTCTGCATGTCGTGACTTTAGGGATGGGACGGCGTGGAGAGCTGTTGCCCGGGTGCAAATCAGAATCGGAGTTCGTTGGCGTTAGCATGAAGGGACGCATGGTGACGATAGAACCTTCGCGAGGTGTAGCTGCAGGTGGCGATCCTAACGATCCTCACGATTCATGGATCGCCGCGGGGTTATCGCGCGTAGGGCTGGTGCGGTTTGTGAAGAGGGCGCAGGCGGCGGTGGGACTGGCGGGCGAAGTGGATGTTCTGCTCGCGAACGACAGAACGCTGCGGCGGTTGAATCGCGAGTTCAGAGGCAAGGACAAAGCGACGGATGTGCTGAGCTTTCCGGCAGCGGAGGTCGCGCGAGAGCATGCGGGAAGGTTTGCCGGCGATTTGGCGATTTCTCTGGAGACAGCGGCTCGGCAGGCGAGAGAACATGGTCACCTGCTGAGCGATGAGGTGCGTGTGCTGCTGCTGCATGGGTTGCTGCATCTGAGCGGGATGGACCATGAGACGGATCGCGGAGAGATGGCGGCGAGAGAGGCGGAGCTGCGGAGGATGCTAAGGCTGCCGAGTGGGTTGATTGCAAGGGTGGAGGGTAGCTTGCCTGCAGGGAAGAAAAGCAGATCCGCTGCGGGGATGACTGGAAGAAAAAGAAAAGCAACGGCGGGTGCCATCATGAAGAAGAGGCTGAAGCGATGAGTTGGGGAATCGCGTTCTTCCTGCTGCTGCTGCTGCTGGCGCTGACCTCGTATGCGGACGAGGTCTACACCGTGATGGGCAAGTTTCTGTCGCGGGAGTATGAGGACAATGTTGAGGCGTGGGAGCGGATGGTGGAGCCGCGGCTGCGGCTGAGCCGTGAGTCGGCGGCGATGTCGGCGTCGGTGCTGCGGCAGATCACGCTGGTGGCGCTGACGTTTCTGCTGGCCACACGGCTGGGATGGTATCTGCACCACACGCCGTCGGAGGTGGCGCGGACCCTGTTTGAGCTGCTGCTGGTGCTGATTTTTTTCGACCGGCTGATTCCGCAGGTTCTGTTTACGCGAACCCGCGGCATCTGGGTGCGGCGGATTGTGGTGTTGCTACAGGCGCTCTTCTATGTGGTGCTGCCCATAACGCTCACCATCGGGTTGCTGCTGTCGATTGTGGGGTTGGCGGAGAAGGAAGAGGCGGTACCGGAGCATCCGAGTGAGGCGGTGGATGCGCTGCTCGAAGCAGGTGAGGAAGAGGGAATTCTGGAGGAGAGCGACCGCGAGCTGGTGCGCAGCGTGGTGGAGTTCGGCGACAAGGTGGTGCGGGAGGTGATGACGCCGCGCCCGGAGATGCTGCTGGTGCCCCAGACGATGTCGCTGGAGGAGTTCAGGCGCGAGGTGCGGGAGCATGGGTTCTCGCGCGTGCCGGTGTATGGAGCGTCGCCGGACGAGATTGTGGGGATCGCGTTTGCGCGCGACCTGCTGGAGGTGGAAGGCGCAGCGGTAAAACGCACGACGGTGAAGCATCTCGCGCGGCCGGCGATGTTTGTGCCCGAGACGAAGAAGGTGAATGAACTGCTGCGCGAGATGCAGCGCGAGAAGCAGCACATGAGCATCGTCATCGATGAATATGGCGGTGTGGCGGGACTGGTGACGATCGAGGATCTGCTGGAGGCGATCGTCGGAAACATCGAGGATGAGCACGATCTGGCAGCCGTGGAGGATGAGCCGGTGAAAGAGCCGGATGGAAGCTATGTGGTTCCGGGCAGCTTTGAAGTGAGCCGGCTGCGCAATTTATTTGAAGAGCAGCGGCAGCCGGTGCGCGGTGGGACACCGAGCGAAGCTGCTGAGGCCGAGGATGGTATTGAGTTTGATGACGAGAATGCGCCGGAGCAGGGGCTTCCGCAGTTGCTGACGGAGTATGAGGCAGCGACGGTGGGTGGGCTGGTGAGCGAGATTGCGGGGCATATTCCGCTGCCGGGCGAGGTGGTGGAGGATGGGCCGCTGCGGATGGAGGTATTGCAGTCGACGGACAGGAAGGTGGAGCGGGTAAGGGTCGCGGTGGCGGGTTAGAGAAAAGAGTAGAGGGTAAAGAGTAGAGCCTAGAGGCACAGTGGAGCGTGGACGGTAGTCTCTAATCTCTGTTCTCTACAATAGCGGGATGGCATTGCGCACAGGATTTGTGTCGATTGTGGGAAGACCGAATGCGGGCAAGAGCACGCTGCTGAATGCGCTGCTGGGGCAGAAGCTCGCGATTGTGACGCACAAGCCGCAGACGACACGCACGCGGATTCTAGGCGTGCTGGAATTGCCAATCCGCAAGAAGACGAAGACGGATGCGGGCAGGCCGGCAGCGCAGGTGGTGCTGGTGGACACGCCGGGGGTGCATAAACCGACGACGCAGCTCGACCGGCGCATGATGCAGGAGGTGCAGGATGCGCTGGAGTCGCGCGATGCAGTGTTGTTTCTTGTGGACGCGACTCACAGGCTGCACGAGGTGGAGGAAGACGGCGAAGCAAGGACGCCCGGGCAGCGGCGGCGGTCGATGTCCAAGGCCGAGGATGAGTTTGCGCTGCAGTTGGTGAAGCGGCTGGATTGTCCGGTGGTGCTGGTGCTGAACAAGATTGACGCGGTGCCGAAGCCGGTTCTGCTGCCGCTGATGGCGCACTGGAGCCGGCAGCATGCGTTCGCGGATGTGATTCCGATTTCGGCGAAGAAGAAGCAGGGTCTGGAGCTGCTGCTGGATAAAGTGGTCGCGCTGCTGCCGGAAGGGCAGCGATATTTCCCGAAGGATCAATTGACCGACCAGCCGGAACGGTTTCTTGTCGCAGAGCTGATTCGCGAGAAGGTGCTGATGCTCACGGGTGAAGAGGTTCCGTATGCGGCAGCGGTGGTGATTGAGCGGTATGAAGAGCCGGCGTCGGCGAAGAAGACGAAGGATGGGAAACTTGTCACCCCAGCGAGCAAAAGCGCTCGCCGGGGACCCCGATTGCCGGTGACGAAGATTGCGGCGGCGATCTACTGCGAGCGCAACGGGCAGAAGGCGATCCTGATTGGGCGCGGCGGCGAGATGTTGAAACGCATTGGAACGGCAGCACGCAAGGAGATTGAAGGGCTGCTGGGCACGCGCGTGTTCCTGGAGCTGTTCGTGAAGGTGGAGAGCGAGTGGCGGGCGTCGAGGGGATTTGTGGAAGAGCTGGACTGGCGGCGACAGTTGGAGCACATTGCAGAAAAGCAAGGATCAGGGAACAGGGAACAGGGAACAGAGGACGACGGCGAATGATTGGCCTGCTGCGGCGGAAGACCTCCGAACTGAAGACGCAGCGCTTGCGCCTGGTAGCGATCACGCCTGAGATGCTGCAAGCCGATGAGGCGGCAGATGGGTCGCTCGCGGAGGTTCTGGATGCGGAGGTGACGCCTGAGTGGCCTCCGGAGCACTGGGAACCGCATGTGTATCACTTCATCGCGAAGCAGTATGAGGAGGAGCCGCGCACGCGTGGATGGCATCGCTACGTTCTGCTTCCGAACGGGCGCGGTGCAAAGCGGCCGTACACGCTAATTGGTGCGGTGGGTGGGTTTCCGAAGCTGGAGGGCGATGTCGAGATCGGGTACTCGACACTGCCGAGTTATCAGCGCAGGGGATACGGAACCGAGGCCGCATGCGCTCTCGTCGAGTGGCTGCTGACGCAGAAAGATGTGAAGACTGTGAGCGCGCAGACGTACCCGCGGCTGCCGGAGTCGATCAAAGTGATGGAGCGCTGCGGCATGACGTATGTGGGTCCGGGTGAGGACGACGGCACGGTGCGTTATCAGCGCAGGGGGTGACGCGTCAGGGTGAAACATCGGCGGCGCGGAGCCATTGGAGCATCTGTTGCGAGTCGACGAGGCCGGCCTGCTGCTGGATGAGGCGGCCGTTCTGGAAGACGGCGAAGTTGGGGATGCCGCGCACGTTGTAACGCGCGGCGAGCTGCGGGCTGGCTTCGGTGTCGACCTTGAGAACGATGCCGTGCCCGGCGATCTCACGCGCGGCGCGCTCGACGTGTGGAGCGGCCATGCGGCAGGGACCGCACCAGGCGGCCCAGAAGTCGACGAGCACGGGAACGCGGGCGCTGGCGACGATCTCGTCGAAGAGTGCGGTGTCGGCGGCGATCGGCTCGGCGATGGGCGGCAGCGGATTTTTGCAGTTGCCGCAGCGGCCGGTGTCGGCCAGGTGGGCTGCGGGGATGCGGTTTTTCGCGGAGCAGTTGGGGCAGGAGCGGATGAGCGGCATCGATCACCTTCCACTGTTATGGATGCGCCTCGAGCGCCCGGCATTCGGCGCGTGCCGCGCAGATTTGAAGAAGTATGATGGCGAGTGCCCGGAGGCCGAATGCTGAACCGACGCAATTTTGTCAAGAGTGGACTGACGGCAGGAGTTGCGCCGCTGACGGCCGCGCTGCGTCTGGATGCTATGCCGGCTGCGGAGGAGATGGAATCGACCGGAAGTGTCGTTGAGCTTCCGCAGCGGTTGCCGCAGCGCTCCGGGAGTGTGCCGTGGCAGCAGAAAATCCGTCGCGTGGGACAGACGAATTTCACGGAATACGATCCCGCGGTGATGAACGTTGACCAGTGGGCAGACTACTGGCACTCAGCGAAAGCGGACATCGTCTTTGTAAGCGTGACGGGGATTCTTGCGTTCTATCCATCGAAGGTGAAGTTCCACCGTCATGGGAAGTTTTTGAAGGGTCGCGATCTGTTTGGCGAATGCGTGACGGCCGCGAAGAGGCGAGGGATGCGCGTGGTGGCGCGGATGAGCCCGGACCTCAACTGGCCAGACGCACTGGAGGCGCATCCGGAGTGGGCGATGCGAAACCAGGATGGGTCGGTGCAGCATAGCGGGGAAGACCCACGGCTGTTCAAGACGTGCATGTTCACGAGCTACATGGATGACTATGTTCCGGCCATCATGCGCGAGGTGAACTCGTTGTATGACGTGGACTGTTTCTATGCGAATGGATGGCCTCCGCTGGGGAATCTGCCGGTGTGTTACTGCGCGGTTTGCAGCAAGCTGCCGGCGCCTGGATCGCCGGCGTATTGGCGCGTGTTCACCGATCGTGTGCTGCAGTTATGGCAATGGTATGACGCGATTGCGAAGGAGAAAAAGCCGGACAGCTTCTTCTTTGCGAACTCGGGAGGCAACGTTCGCGGAGGGCCGAATCTTGATCGGCTGGGAAAGACGGCCGCGTGGTTTCAGGCCGACAACCAGGGCCGCACGTATCAAGAGCCGGAGATCTGGGGATGCAGTCTGCAGGGGCGTGTGTGCAATGCGGTGCTGGATGGGAAGGTTGCGGCGAATGTGACGGCGGCGTACTCGACGGGGCAGCCTGGGTGGCGCAATGTATCAAAGAGTGCTGCGGAGACACGCATGTGGTTGAACCAGACGCTGGCCAGCGGGATGGTGCCGTATCTCCACTTCGTAGGCGATGAGAACGGGTTTGATGAAGATCGCCGATGGCAATCGGTGGGCGAGGAGTATTTTCGGTGGACCGCGCGGCACGATGCTCATCTCACGGCGCGGCGCTCGATCGCGAACATCGGTGTGGTGATTGGGCAAAGTACGCAGTTGCTTTATCCGGGCCCTGCGACGGCACGCTCGCGAAGTTATATGCGCGAGACGACGAACGGGCTGTATCACGCGCTGCTGCAGGGGCGGTTTGCGTTTGACTTCGTTCACGAGGACCGGCTGGAACCGCAGCATCTGCAGAAGTACAGAGCGCTGCTGTTGCCGAATGTTGCGATGCTGAGCGACAAGCAGTGCGAGCAGTTGCGCGAGTATGTGCGTGCGGGTGGATCGTTGATGGCGAGCTTTGAAACGAGTTTGTATGACGAGAACCTGAAGCCGCGTGAGGAGTTTGGGCTGGCGGATCTGATGGGCGCGCACAAGGCTGGGGATGCGGTCGGAACCAACGGCAATGCGTACTCTGCGCGGCTGGAGAAGGCGCACGAGCTTCTTGCCGGATTCAGCCAGACAACGTGGATTGCGGGCGCGCAGAATCGCGTGCCGCTGAAGCCGGTGGACGGTGCGATGGCGACCGTGGTGCCCGGGTTTGTGCGCTATCCGCCGGAGCTGGCGTATCCCACGCAGCGGCAGACGGATGAGCCGGCGGTTGTCTTGAAGGAGTCAGGCAAGAGCCGGATGGTGTGGTTTCCGGGAGATGTGGAGCGGACGTATTGGATCACGGGACACAGCGATCTGCTGCGTCTGCTGCACAACGCGATTCGATGGGTGAGTCACGACGAGCGCGTGGTGAGCGTGGATGGATCGGGCCTGGTTGAAGTGTTCTGCTGGGAGACTGAGCCGGGATATGCGGTGCATCTGCTGAACTACAACACGCCTGATGCGTTTCATGGGTGGGTGCAGGCGGCTAATCCTGTGGGGCCGCAGAGAATCACGATGAAACTGCCGGGCGGAGCAGACGTAAAGGCCGTCGAACTGCTGAGATCGGGGCAGAAGCCGGCGGTTGCTTTTCGCGATCAGTTGCTGCAGTTTACAGTCCCGTCGGTAGGCGAGTGTGAGGTGGCTGCGATTACGGTGGCGTAGAGCGGCGGGAGGGTAACCTCGGGCCGTTTGGGACGTCTTAAGAGGTATAGCCCTGCTGCGCGGCAAGGGTGATCCCAAGCCGCCTTGCAGGCGGCGAATAGAAGGTTGGTCCCGGGCCGTGCTTCTGGCTTCTCAACTTAGCGAAATTTCAGGCCGCTTTCCGGCGCATGTCCAAGATTTGCGGGCGTTTCTGCGCAAGGAAAAGCTGCCGGTCCCCTCACCGGATGCGCTTCCGCAGCTGTCGAGCCGCCTTGAAAGCGATGCACGGTTCCGGGCGGACGTCGGATCGCTTCTCCGGGTGGCGCTGTATCAGGAGCGCGAGCAGGTCGGGTATGAGGACCTGCTCGGAATCCTGGTGGCGGCTGCCGCCGGCACGGAGCACGATCTGAAGAGCGAGTCGCAGGAGGCAGACATCCGCGAGTTGCTCCGCTTTGTTCTGCAGTCCCGGCGCTCGGCGTTCCGTCCGGAGGCGGAAGAGGAGAGCGTTGCGGTTGCGCCTGAGCCTCGGAAGACCGTGCCGGTGGATTTGGAACCGGTGCTTCGGGCGAGGGGATCTGAGGCCGCACCTTCGATGAAGCTCGAACTGAAGCCCGAAGAGCCTGCGCTGGCGGTCGCGGAACCTGAGAGCCGTGAGCCAGACGATGTGGTGCTATCGCCATTCCGTACGGGGACGTTGTTTGCCGCACACATGGAGCCCGCAGATTCGGGCAGAAGGGTGCAACCGGTCTGGATCGTTGGCGTGGTTTGCCTGCTGGCGGGCGTTGGCCTGGGTTTGACGTTTCACCGCGTTGTCTCTGCCGCGGAGAGCCACCTTGCAGTGCGTGCAGCGAGTTTTTCAAGCAAGCCCAAGCCGGTCGTGGCGATTGCGCCGAAACACAGCGATCCCGAAAACGCGAATGCGCTGGTGACGCCGAAGAGTTCACCTGCGCCTGAAATTACTGACACAGCTTCCGTTGCGGACAATCATGCAGCTGCGCAGCCGTCCGGGCTGCTTCAGGGCCGGTCCACGCCGCCTCCGGCCACCACGGAAAAGACCTCCGGGGTGCCGATGACGGTGGTGAAGCAGGTGGTGACGGCATCGCCGAGAGCGGCAGCGGATTCGGCAGATGCGGCCCAGGCCGCACCATTAGCGGCAAGGACCCGGTCCATTGTGCCGCAAAATCTGGCGGGGATTACGCCGGCGAATGTGATCTTCAGCCCGGCGCCGCAGTACCCGGCAGCGGCGGCCGCGGCGCGGGTGCACGGGCAGGTGACGGTGCACGCGGTTGTGGATCCGGATGGCAACGTGATCTACGCGCGGGCCGTGAGTGGGCCGCCGCTGCTGCGCGATGCCGCGCAACAGGCGGTGCAGCGGTGGCGTTATCGGCCGCTGCTCGATAATGGCAAGCCGATCGCGGTGACAACGACGGCGATTGTGGATTTCAAGTTTGCGAAGTAGCTGTACCCTCTTCCGGGGTTTTGGGACGAATCTTTGGAATCAGTGAGTTGCGGCACGGCTGTGTTCCGGCGCATGCGTCGTTGGGTTCTCACCTGCCTCGATGATCGAGCCGCCGGCAGGATGGGGTAGTCGGCTGATCAACGAACCCACATCTCACGGTTTTGATCCGAGCCAGGCTTTGAATTGTTATTCATCGGGATTACCCGCAACACCGGTTTGCGTTGCGCGCCGGATTACGTCCAATTGGCGCGAGACAAATTATGCTACTCGCTGAGGTGGCGCTGTTTTCAAATGAGGAAGCTGAAGCTCATCGAACATATTTCGCTGGATGGTGTGATTCAGCACTCCGCCGATGACGACGATTTTCCGTACAGCGACTGGACCGCGCCGTATCGCAGTCCTGCCGGGTTGCAGAAGGTGTTTGCGATGTACGGTGAGCGGTTCGATCTGCTGCTGGGGCGGCGAACCTATGATATGTGGTCTGGGTACTGGCCGAAGGCGCCGGAGAGTCCGATGGCGGACAGGCTGAATGCGGCGACGAAGTATGTTGTGACGCACAGGCCAGAGAGTTTGGAGTGGGGGCCGGTCGAGGGGATTGGGCCGGACCTGGTCGAGGGTGTGCGCGGGATCAAGGCGAAGGGGGACCTGGACCTGATTCTGTCGGGCAGCTCGACGCTCACTTCGGTGCTGCTGGAGCATGGGCTGGCGGATGAGGTGGTTCTGCTGGTCAATCCTGTGTTGCTGGGCAGAGGGAAGCGGTTTTTTGCGGAGGGAACTCCGCCGCGAGCGTTTGTGCTGGAGAGCACGGAGGCTTTGCCGTCGGGGATCATTGTGAATCGCTACAAGTTTGAAGGCGGTTTGCGGAATTTGAAGTAGCGCCCGGCGAGAGCCTCCATGCTGAATTCGGCACGCTGTTTCAGTGGGTTGGCACGGCTTGTGGTTGAGAACGCGCCAGCCAATCGGAGAAATGCGTTGGTCCTAACAGATCGGCGTGATCGGGGACGAGTGCGTTTTCGGGTATCTGTCCGCCGTAGTAGCCAAGAGTTGGATCGGTGACGACGTGGCGCGGATCGTTTCTTGATTTGAGGAACTGTTTTGCCAACTCGTCCTGGGTGAGCCGGTCCGGGCCGGCGACGTTGATGTAGCCATTGGTTGGGGGCTGCAGGGCGGTCTTTGCGACAGCGGCTGCGATATCTGCGGCGGCGATGGGTTGCATGAGCACGTTGGAGATGCGGACGGTGTCGCCGGAAGTGGAGCTGTCGACCAGCGGCCCGACGAACTCGAAGAACTGTGCTGAGCGCACGATGGTGTAGGGAATCCCTGAGGATTTGATGGCATTTTCCTGTGCAACCTTGGCGCGCATGTAACCGACGTTCACCATGCGGTCGGCGCCGACGATGGAAAGCGCGACGTGGTGCCGGACGTTTGCGGCTTTCTCGGCGGGAAACAGATTGCGTGCGGCGGTGGTGAAGAAGTTCATCACCGCGGAGTCTTCGAACGAGGGTGAGTTGGTGAGATCGATGACGACGTCAGCGCCTTGCAGAGCTTGGATGAGACCTCGGCCAGTGAGCAGGTCAACGGTGCCGGCGGAGGCTGCAAGCACGTCGTGCCCTTGTGCCTTGAGGGTGGGAACAACTTTGCTTCCGATGAGGCCGGTGCCCCCTAGAACGACTATTTTCATGATGACTCCTTTGCTTGTTTTGCGAGAGGGATGTTGGTTTGCGTTCGGCCTGGAACTCCGCACGCGGCGCGGGTCGGGGTCTTCAGGCCTGGCTGGCAGGGATTGGATGACTGCCGCAATGGAGAGGAGTCAGAATGGGAGCGGATTTCTGGCGTGCCGGTCACGGTAGCCTGTCCGACTGTCGTTGCTTTGCGAGGACGAGGGTATCGAAAAGGGGACTGGCGTTCAGTCGGGCTGCCGCCGTAGGCTTCAACTATCTGTGGCCAATTTCGAAAAAGCGCCGGCAGAGGTACGGGAGATTCTCTCCAAGCCGATTCAGCAACTCGGGCTGAAGCTGGAAGGCTCTCCGCTGGAACGCTTCGTCCAGCAACTCTACAGGGAACTGGACGCCAAAGGGCTCAAGCGGTTCCGCCCCAAGTGCTATCTGAGCGATGAGTGGGGCTGTCCGAACATGGAGCCCGTCATTGGAATCCCGTTCTACCTGGCCGATCCGAAATTGCAGCGTCTTGAATCCGAGATGAACGACATCGAGGACGCGCGGCAGATCATGATGTACATGCGACATGAGGCCGGCCACGCTTTCAATTACGCGTACGTGTTGTTTAAGACGGAAGAATGGCGCAAGCTGTTCGGGCCGTTTCGCCGGCCTTACCGGGACGCCTACAAACCGGTTCCGTTCTCGCGCCAGTTCGTGCGGCATATGGAGGGGTGGTACGCGCAGAAGCATCCCGACGAAGATTTCGCGGAGACCTTTGCGGTATGGATGACACCGCGTGCCAACTGGCGAAAGCGGTACAAAGGTTGGGGCGCAATGAAGAAGCTCGTATACATGGACCGGATTGGACGCAAGTTCGGCGACGTCGACCCTCCGGTCGCACACGGTGATACCGACATTACCGTCGACGAAATGGATGTGACCGTAGGCGAGTTCTATCAGCGCGCGCTGGATGAGCAACTCAGTCCCGGGGAGCTTCCGCTGGATACCGATCTGCGCGACATCTTCGACGTATCGAAGCACCGGAGGAAAGATGTTCGTCCCGCAGTCGATCTTCTTCGGGAGAATCGCAAGGTTCTGGTGGACAAGGTGAATTATTGGACGGGCGTTCAGCGTCCGCTGGTCAAGAAGCTAGTGGAGTCCATCGAAGCAAAGGTCGGCGATCTCGGCCTGCGTGCGGATACGAAATGTGAAAGGGAACATTTAACCGAACTCACGGTATACGCGACCGCGCTGGCAATGAACTACATTGCTCGCGGGAAGTTTATTTCGCCTTGAGTGGGTGGTTCGGTCTGCGGCTGCGGCCGATACAGAAATAGGGAAGAGCGCAGAGGCATCATGGCGAACCTGAAAATAACGATATTGCACGATTTCTGGGAAGATGGGCCGCCAGAGCCGGAGCCGGAGCCGGTGAAGGCGCCGCGCGGCAAGACTGGCAAACGCAGCAGGAAGAAAAAAGATCCGTTGCACGACCGTGAAGAGGTTTTCGAGGCGCTGACAAAGCTGGGGCACGAGCCTTCGTATCACCTGCTCGACGGCAAGAACCAATCGCTGCTTGCGCTCGCACGGTGTGGAGCGGACCTGGTGTTCAACCTCACGGAGTCGTATGCCGGCCACGACACGATGGACAAGAACATTGCCGCTTACCTGGAGCTGTTGCATCTGCCTTATACGGGCGGTGGACCGCAGGGACTGTATCTCGCGCAGGACAAGTCGATTGCAAAAAAGATTTTCGACTTTTACAAGATAAAGACTCCGGATTTTGCGACCTCTTACAAAGGGCTGACCGATCATTCGCACGATATTGAGTTTCCGCTGATCGTGAAACCTGTCTCCGAAGACGGATCCATCGGCATCGATGTTGGATCGGTCGTCGGCAGCGTGAAAGAGCTGATGGAGCGCATCCACTACATTCACGAGGAGTTCGACAGTCCAGCGCTGATTGAGGAGTACATCGAGGGGCGCGAAATCTACGCGGCGATTCTGGGCAACGAGAATCCCGAGGTACTTCCGCTGATCGAACTTGATCTTTCCAAACTTCCGAAAGGGACTCCGCGAATCGCGGGTCAGGATGTGAAGTTCGATCACGAGACCGAGGCCTACAAGGTGACGAAATCTGCGCCGGTCGAGGATCTCGACGAGGAAACTACGAAAGAACTTCAGGACACGGCGCTGGCTGCGTATCGAGCCTTGAAGCTGCGCGACTACGGCCGAATTGATATGCGGCTGAATAAGAAGGGCGAAGTGTACGTCATCGAAGCGAACCCAAACCCGTGGCTGGCGAGCGCGGCTGAATTCTCGATGGCAGCCAAGAAGGCCGGGTACTCCTATACGGACGTGATTCAGAAGATCGTCGAATTGGCGTGGGCGCGGGCGGTGTAGTTGGTGATGGTCCGGGCGAAAGGCGGTCGCCACCCGGTTCGTTGTGGGGCAGGCGTCCTCGGTTCCCACTCGTCCCGGCGGTGAAGCTGCCGGTACGGATGGGGCACCCGGCGCCGATCCTTTGCATCTAAATACGAATCGGAGGAGTTGCCCATGCAAAGAATCCTTTCGGTCGCGTGCTGTCTCGCGCTGTGTTCCGTTTCCGCTCTTGCCCAGAAGGAAGCCAAAACCGCCCGCGGGGCGATGAGCGATCAGCAGTTCGTCGATTTGGCCGCCCAAACCGATATGGTGGAGGCCAACCTGGGACAGTTGGCACAAACCGCGGCCGGGTCGCAGGCTGTGAAGGATTACGGCCAGATGCTGACGACGGATCACACGAGCGACTTCAACAAGCTTGATTCGGTCGCTCAGCAGGCCGGACTGACCAGGCCGAACGCAATCGACAGCGAGCACAACAAGAGTATGATCACACCCTTTCAGAAGCTGAAGGGCGCGGCATTCGATCGCAAGCTCATCCAGGCGGCTGTCGCGGGGCACATCAAGGCGATCGCCGTCTATAAGAAGGAAGCGGCGGACGCGCAGAGTCCCGCGATCAAGTCGTATGCGGATGGCGCCCTTCCTGTACTTCAGAAGCATCTGGAACAAGCACAGGCTTTGGAAAAAAGCGGCGGCAAGGAAGCGAAGTAACAGTCAGCCTTTTCGGGCGCCCTGGATCAACACACCTGGATCACCACTTTGCCGCGCGCGTGTTCCTGCTCAGCGGGCAATTGCGCTTGCGTCCGGATCACTCGCCGAAGTGGATACCGAGGGTTTTCATTTTGCGGTAGAGGTGGGAGCGTTCCAGGCCGAGGGATTCGGCGGCGCGGCTGATGTTGCCGTGGTTGCGGTCGAGTTCTTTGAGGATGTAGTCACGCTCGTAAGCTTCGCGGGCGGCTTGCAGGGTGCTGAACTCTTCGCGGGGGCCGGTGCGTGAGGCGGCGCCGGGGCCGGTGATTCCGTCTGTGCGCTGGACGAGCATGGGCAGGTGTTTGGCTTCGATGCGGTGGGCTTTGGGGTTGAGGATGAGGACTCGCTCGATGACGTTGCGGAGCTCGCGGACGTTGCCGGGCCAGTGGTAGGCCTTGAGCTGGTTGATGGCGGTGTCGGAGATTTCGACGCGGGCGCGGCCGTACTCCTGGCCGAGGTCGGAGAGGAACTCGCGGGCGAGGGCGGGCAGGTCCTCTTTGCGGTCGCGGAGGGGCGGGACGAAGAAGGGGATGACGTTGAGGCGGTAGAAGAGGTCTTCGCGGAAGTTGCCACGGGCGATCTCCTCTTCGAGGTCTTTGTTGGTGGCGGCGATGACGCGGACGTCGACGTGTGTTGGCGTGCTCGCGCCGACGGGGTAGAAACGCTGCTCGTCTAACGCGCGGAGGACCTTGGCCTGGGTTTTGAGGCTCATGTCGCCGACTTCGTCGAGGAAGAGTGTGCCGCCGTCGGCGCGCTCGAAGGTGCCGCGTTTTTCGGTGGGCTGATTGGGACCGCCCGGGCCAGCGCCATGGCGGTAGCCGAAGAGCTCGGACTCGATGAAGTCCTCGGGGATGGCGGCGCAGTTGAGCTCGACGAAGACGCGGTCGCGGCGGAGGGATTCGGCGTGGATGGTGCGGGCGATGAGCTCTTTGCCGGTGCCGGATTCGCCGAAGATGAGGACGCGGCCGTTGGTGGGGGCCATGAGCTTGATCTGCTGGCGGAGGGCCTTGATGGAGATGGAGTCGCCGGTGATGGAGGCACGCGCGGTGAGCTGGGTGGCGAACTCCTGGTTTTCGAGGCGGAGTTTGTGGGCGTTGATGGCGTTGCGGAGGACGAGGAGGGTGCGGTCGAGCGAGAGGGGCTTCTCGAGGAAGTCGTAGGCGCCGAGCTTGGTGGCGCGGACGGCGGACTCGATGGTGCCGTGGCCGGAGATCATGATGACCTCCGGGGCGATGGGGCGTGAGTTGTTGGAGGTGTTGCGGATTTCGGTGAGGAGGTCGAGGCCGTCGCCGTCGGGCAGCCAGATGTCGAGGAGGACGGCCTGGAAGTCGGCGTCGCGGAGCAGGGTGCGGGCTTCGGCAACGGTGCCGGCGGTGGTGATGGCGTAGTCCTCTTCGCGGAGGATGGCCTCGAGGGATTCGCGGATGTCGGCTTCGTCGTCGACGATCAGGACGTGGCTCAATGCTGCTTCTCCGATTTCTTCGTCGGGAACGGCTTGACTATGTAGAAGTTTATTTCCGCGCAGCCGCGAGGCGCGACATCGACGGTTTGCGTGCGACCGGTTACCGTCGGCGTGTCGGTTTCTAGTTGGACTGTATAGTGGCCGGGTGTGAGGCCAGTCAGCTTGAACTGACCATCGGGGCCGGTTGTGGTTTCGATCTGGGCAGGACCCTTCACTGAAAGCCTCAAGCCTTCGGTCCTTCGATCGGCAATCGGAATCACGTTGTCGTGCGGATAGGGGTAGGTGGTGAATGCACCGCCGAATAGCTCCGCTGTCGGAGCTCTCTTCGGAATGGATCGGAGAAACGCCAGGTCATCTTCGGCTTCGGCAACAGGTTTGGTCACAAGGGAATTTGCGACGAAGGTGCCGTCGGGCTTTTGGTCTCCAATGATCAGGTACGTCACTTTTTGAGTGAAGTACGCCCCGTTGATGTCGCCTGCGTGAAACGTCAGAGTCTGCGGCAGGTGCCCGGAGAAGACTTGTTTGACTGCGATGGTAACGGTCTGGAGTAGGGTGCGAGAACATTCGCCATTGAGCAGGGCTCTCCCTTCAGAGTCGACGACTCGAGTGGCGGTTCCCGTGAAGATTGTTTGGTCCAAATAGTGTGGCATCCGCTGACAGGACGGGCCGAGGTTGACCGCTAGGTCTGCCTCGTTCGGTGCCAAGCTCTCTGTTGTGTATACAGGTGCCCCTGCGCAGTCTTTTGGTTGAAGCTGACCGCGAGATTGCGCGCAGAGCAACAGAAGCGGACTACAGACCAACACTTTCGTTCTGCAGTTCAGCACTGGCTCCCTCCGAGGTTGCTGTCGCTGGCCTTAGTTCGATGATGAATTTGGCGCCGGCCGGAGTGTTCTTTTCCGCGCGGATGGTGCCCTGGTGCTCCTGGATGATTTTGGCGGCGATGGAGAGGCCGAGGCCGGTGCCGCGCTGCTTGGTGGAGAAGTAGGGGAGGAAGAGGCGCTCGCGGAGCTCGTCGGTGAGGCCGGGGCCGGTGTCGGCGACGCAGAGCTCTACGACATTCGTCGAACCGGGATCCGTAGGGCCTCCGGAGGAGGCCGGGCCGGAGGGGAGCAGGCGCGTGGAGAGGGTGAGCTCGCGGTGGAGTGAATCGTGCATGGCCTCGGCGGCGTTGTCGATGAGGTTGGAGAGGGCGCGGCGCAGGGCTTCGGGGTCGGCGGAGACGAGTGGGAGGTTGGGCGCGAGCGAGCGGCGAACGCGGATGTTGCCGAGTCGGCCGGCGAAGAGCGCGAGCGAGTTTTCGACGATGGAGTTGATGTCGGCGGGACGCAGGCGAGAGGTGGGGAACTCGGCGAGTGTCGCGAACTGGTCGACGAGGGAGCGGAGTGTGGAGACGGAGGAGGAGATGACTTCGGTGGCGCGCTCGATGATCGCGGGTGAATTGGTTTGGACGTTGTGCTCGGAGAGGAGAGGGGTGAGGCGGCCGATGTGGCGCTGGATGAGCTCGGCGTTGAGAGAGATGGGCGTGAGGGGGTTCTTGATTTCGTGGGCGACGCGGCGGGCGACTTCCTTCCAGGCGGACTGCTTTTGCGCGCGGAGGAGCTCGGAGACGTCTTCGAGAACGAGCACGTAGCCGAGGTGTTCGTGGGGGTTGGTTCCGGTGCCCTCAAGCAGAGCGACGGTGGCGGAGATCTGGAGCGGGCCGGAGGGCGAGGCCATCTGCATTTCGTCGGAGGCGGAGCCCATGCGGTGGGAGCGGCGAAGGAGACGGTCGAGCGTTTCGGTGATTTCGGTGGGGAAGACCTCGTGCAGGCGCATGCCGATGAAGTGCTTCTGGCCGCCGGGGTCGAGGAGTTCGGAGAAGGCGCGATTGGCGAGGACGATACGCAGCGTGGGCGAGAGCGTGACAACGCCGTTGGGTATGGTTTCGATGATGGTTTCGAGCTCGGCGCGGCGCTGCTGGAGCGTGGCGTTGAGCTCGGAGAGTTGGGCGCGGGATTGCTCGGCGAGGGCGCGAGAGGATTCGAGGTCGGTGGCCATAGCGTTGAAGCTGGCGGTGAGTTCGCCGAGCTCTTCGGTGGCGGAGGGCGAGACGCGGCGGGCGTAGTCGCCGGCAGCGATTGCCTCCATGGCTTCGGCGAGCGTTTCGACGGGGCGCGTGACCTGCTTGGAGAGGTTGAGCGCGAGCCAGCAGCAGGCGAAGAGCGCGAGGCCGGTCATGAGCAGCAGGTAGAGCATATAGAGCGCACGGACCTGGCGGCGCTCGCGGAAGAGAGTCCAGTAGGTGTCGGCGGCGGAGCGGAGTTGCGCGGCGGTTTCGGACATGCCGGCGGGGATGGGGAGAGCGGCGACGACGAGGCCGCCGTGCTGCAGACCGGCGGAGGCGAGTGAGTAGTCCGAGGAGCCGATGGAGTAGAAGGGCTGGTCGGTTTGTTGAGCGGCGTGGAGAACGACCTCAGGCAGCGGGCCGTGGACAGGTTTGTGCTGGATGGGCGCGGTTGGCTGCGGGCTCTCGTCAGAGCCCGGAGCGGTCTCGGGTGGGATGAGCGAGCGGAGCTCGGCGGGGCCGGAGCTGACGGGCAGGTGGACGGAGGCGATGGGGCGGCGGTCGTTGTAGACGATGGCAAAGCCGCCCTGGAGGGTGAGGGAGTGGCGGTCGAGGATGCGATTGATGGCGGCGGTATCGGAGTGGGCAGGATTGAAGGCGGGCAGGGCGGAGATTTCGACGGCGATGGAGTCCGCTTCGGAGCGGGCGTTGGCGGCGGCGTAGTGGAAGAGCTCGATCGTGGCGCGGTTGGCGTCGTCGCGCATTTCGGTGACGGGCTGGGAGAACCAGCGATCGACCGCGCGGTTCATGAGCAGATAGCTGAAGGCAAACATGAAGCCGAGCGGAACGAGAGAGACGAGGACGGCTCCCCAGAGCATGCGGGTGCGGAGGCGGGTGCCGAGGATGCGGCTGCGCTGGTCGGCGTAGAGGCGGAGGAAGTTGCGGACGAGAAGGATGAGGACGACGACGAAGAGGACGAAGGCGAGGGTGGAGAGGGTGATGAAGACCAGCGTCTGGAGCGGAGAGGCTGGGTTGAGGAAACTCACGTTGAAGGCGTTGAGGGTGGCGAGCAGGATGAAGAGGATGAGGCACACGCCGAGGCCGATGAGGAGATTGCGGCGGCTGTTCGATGTGCCCATGGGGGGAAGTGTACTCGGAGTAGTTAGTGGTTAGTAGTTAGTAGTTAGTGGTTAGTGAAGTGCGGCGCGTGGGGTGCGTGGTAGGCTTGGGGCTTCTTTGGAACAGTGTGAGTTTTTCAGTCCTCGGGTGCAGGTGCGCGTATGTCTGTAGAGGTCTGGGTGCTGATGGCGGCGGGGATTGCCGCGCTGGTTGTAGGGCTCGTGTTTGTGCGGGCGCGGTTTCGGGCGGCTGGCGCGGGGAAGGTGCTGGTGCTCGGGCCGGTGTTTGAGGCGGTGGCGCTGGCGATATTCTCGGCGGAGCACTTCGCGGCGGCGCGGTTGCTCTCTGGAATTGTGCCGAGATGGCTGCCAGGGCCGCTGTTCTGGACGTACTTTTTTGGCGTGGCGCTGGCGCTGGCGGCCATCAGTTTTGTGGTGTGGCGCGGTGTGCGGTGGTCAAGCGTGGCGCTGGTGATGTTCTTTTGGATCATCGTGCTGACGGTCGATTTACCGGGTCTTCCAAAGGGAATGCATGACCGGTTTTTCTGGATTCTGACGGTACGGGAGACGTGCTTTGGCGCGGGTGCGCTGGTGCTGGCGGGGAGTGTATGGGGAAGACCTGCGTTGGTACGCGTGGGGAGAGTGATCGTCGGGGCGGTGATGGTGTTCTATGCGCTGGAGCACTTTCTGCATCCGCGCAATGTACCGGGAGTGCCGCTACAGAAAATGACGCCCGGCTGGATTCCCGGGGCGGTGGGGATTGCGTCTTTTGTCGGAGTGGTGCTGCTGGTTTGCGGCGTGTGGATCTTGGTGGGCAGGCGCGTAAGGCTAGCCGCCGCGTTCGCAGGCGCGATGCTGGTGCTGCTGGTGCTGCTGTTTTATGTGCCGATTGCTGTGACGGAGATGCACACGCCGCTCGCGGTGGAGGGGTTGAACTATGTCGGCGATACATTGCTGTTTGGGGCGACGGTGTTGCTGGCGGGATGGGGAGCGGAAAGTGAGCAGGTGCCTGGGAAGGTTGCGGACATTCGGCCGTGAAATGTGGCGGTTACTTTGTTCCCTTGGATAAGGTCAGAGCTATCTGTCCGGCGTGGTGTGAGGTGTGGAAGAGGACATGAGCGAACAACCTGACTCGTGGAATCGTGCCGAAGAAGGGTGTGTCGACAGGTTTCAGCCAGTCTTCATCGGAGCTGTCTTCAACGAGTCTCTTGAGCGTCTCGTATCCGCGGGCGATCAAGTCGCGGCTTTGTTCCACGTCGAAGAGCTGACCGTTATCTGTCTGGCCCATGGTTGTGTTTGTTACGTCGGTGGGGACGCCGAGGAACTGACCGAACAGATTGATCGTTTCACCGATGTGCCTATAAATGAAGCCGATGGATGCGGTTTTGTCATTCAGGCGGAGGGTGGCGTTTTGTTGAGTCACTCTGTCGAAAGAGAAATGACTTGTGAATCGGTTTTGTTCGAGGATCAGTAGCAAAATTTCCTTCTGCATCGGGGTGAAATTGCCTTTCCCGGATTCGCATTCCAACTGAAAAGGTGCGGTCGACGCATCCTGTAGACCCAAGTCTCAGAATCGAGACGTGGGGCACCCGTTAGAGCAGTGAACTGGCGGCAGTGAATTCGCGGTTCTGGTTGTCGGCGACGGCCTTGTAGGTGAGCTTGCCTTTGTAGGTGTTGAGGCCTTCGGCGAAGCCGGGATCGGACTTGAGGGCGGCTTCGGCGCCGTGGTTGGCGAGCTTCAGGACGTAGGGGAACGTTGCATTGGTGAGGGCCAGGGTGGAGGTGTTGGGCACGGCGGCGGGCATGTTGGTGACGCAGTAGTGGACGACACCCGAGACCTCGTAGCTGGGGTTGGAGTGGGTGGTGGGCTTGGCGGTTTCGATGCAGCCGCCCTGGTCGATGGCGACGTCGACGATGACGGCGCCCTTTTTCATCTTGCTGACCATGGATTTGGTGACAATCTTGGGCGCGGCGGCACCGGGGATGAGGACGCCGCCGATGAGGAGGTCGGCCTCGCGGGCGGCGCGCTCGATGTTGTAGGAGTTGGACGCGAGGGTGAAGACGCGGCCGTTGAAGATGTCGTCGAGCTCGCGGAGACGGTTGAGGTTGAGGTCGACGAGTGTGACGTTGGCGCCGAAGCCGAGGGCAATCTTGGCGGCGTTGGTACCGACGATGCCGCCGCCGATGATGCAGACGTTACCGGGCGGGACCCCGGGGACGCCGCCGAGCAGGACGCCGCGGCCGCCGTGCTCCTTTTCGAGGTAAGCGGCGCCGACCTGGACGGAGAGGCGGCCGGCGACTTCGGACATCGGCGTGAGCAGGGGGAGCGCGCCGGTGCGGTCTTTCACGGTCTCATAGGCGATGCCGACGACGCCTTTTTTGAGGAGCGTGTCGGTGAGCTCATTGAGCGGGGCGAGGTGGAGGTAGGTGAACAGGACGAGACCGTCGCGGAAGTTGTGGTACTCCTTTTCGACGGGCTCTTTGACCTTGACGACCATCTCGGAGGCGCGCCAGAGGTCGGTGGCGGAGCCGACAATCTCTGCGCCGACGGCCTGGTAGTCATCGTCAGGGAAGCTGGAGAGCTGGCCGGCGTTGTGTTCGACGAGCACCTTGTGGCCGGCTTCGGTGAGGGCCTTGGCACCGGCGGGAGTAATGCCGACGCGGCTTTCGTGGTCCTTAACCTCTTTGGGTACACCAATAATCATTCGCTAAAACCTCGCCTGAGTATCGTAGAGCATTCTCCTGATCCTTCGCCCTGAGAAGGTCAACGAATGCCGTTTTCCTGGCGGGAAAACGGCGCGAACGGTACCCGCTTCGGCGTAAGCCTTCAGGAGATACTCGACCCCAAAAGGGGCGGAAACGTGCGATGGGGGACAGGGGCAGGCGATGGGGCAGGCGCGAGATGGGGCAGTGTTGTAGAGCCTGATGCGACCGAAGGTGCATGTGCAGTGCTAGATTCCCGCCAGTACAATAAGGATGACAAACACTGTCAGGTCAGGATTAAACAGGTTCATGTCCTCAAAAAATTACTCGACGCGCACATCGCGAGTCAGCAATATGCGGTCGATCTTCTCGCTCTTCTCGAGCGATCTGGCGATTGACCTTGGAACGGCGAATACCCTCGTGTATGCCCACGGCAAGGGGATCATCGTTAATGAGCCGTCAATCATTGCGGTAAATCGCGTGACGAATGAGGTTGAGGCGGTGGGCAAGGAGGCGAAGGATATGCTCGGGCGCACGCCGGGCAACATCATCGCCATTAAGCCGATGAAGGACGGCGTGATTGCCGACTTCAAGCAGACCGAGAAGATGCTGAACTACTTCATCCAGAAGGCCCATGGCCGGAAGATGATGGTGCATCCGCGGATTGTGATCGGGGTGCCGAGCGAGATTACGCAGGTGGAGAAACGCGCGGTCATGGACTCGGCGTATCGCGCGAAGGCGAGTGAGGTGCATCTGGTGGAGCAGGCGATGGTGGCCGCGATTGGCGCTGGGCTGCCGATTACGGAGCCGGGCGGCAACATGGTGGTCGACATTGGCGGCGGGACAACGGATATTGCGGTGATCTCGCTGGCTGGGATTGTGTACTCGCGTTCGGTTCGCATGGCCGGCAACCAGATGGACGAGGCCGTGATGACCTATCTGAAGCGCAAGTACAACCTGCTGGTGGGCGAGCGTACGGCGGAACAGATCAAGATGGAGCTGGGCTCCGCGTACCCGCTGGACAAGCCGCTGACGATGGAGATCAAGGGGCGTAACCTGATTGAGGGCGTGCCCAAGACGATCACGATTGAGGACTCGGAGATTCGTGAGGCGCTCGGTGAGTCGATTGCGACGATCATGAATGCGATCCGGGTGGCGCTGGAGAGGACACCGCCGGAGCTGTCGGCAGATATCTCGGACCGCGGGATTGTGCTGACGGGCGGCGGTGCGCTCATCAAAAACTTAGACAAGCGGATTCGTGAGGAGACCGGGCTGCCGGTGTCGATTGCGGATGATCCACTGGCCAGCGTGGTGCTGGGCACGGGCAAGATGCTGAGCGACTTCCGGCTGCTGCGGAAGATTTCGATCGACTAAGGCACACAGTAGATAGTAGAGCGAGTGCGGCACGGCTTCGGTCGTGCCGTTTTGCTTTGAGTGTGTGCGGTCATCGCGCGGGCGAGACAGAGGCGTGTCTCCGGTTGCAATATAGATGAGATTGCCTTCACAGGAAATTTTGCGAGGAGTTGCGAATGGGCGACAAGATTGCGGAGTCGAAGAGCCTGAAGCTGCGGCCGAAAGAGGAGTGCAGGTGGGACCTGGTGAGCCTCGGCGAGGTGATGCTGCGGCTGGATCCGGGCAATGTGCGCGTGGCGACGACGCGGCGGTTTGATGTGTGGGAGGGCGGCGGCGAGTATAACGTCGCGCGCGGACTGCGGCGCTGCTTCGGGATGAAGACCGCGATTGTTACGGCGCTGGCAGATAATCCGGTCGGGCGGCTGGTTGAGGATCTGATGCTGCAGGGCGGCGTCGATCAGAGCCACGTGAAGTGGGTGAAGTATGACGGCGTGGGGCGGACAGTCCGGAATGGACTGAACTTTACGGAGCGCGGGTTTGGAGTGAGGGCGGCGCTGGGGTGCTCTGACCGCGGGAACACGGCGGTGAGCCAGTTGAAGCCGGGTGACATTGACTGGGATCAGATCTTCGGCAAGGAGGGTGCGCGATGGTTTCATACGGGCGGAATCTTTTGCGCGCTGAGTGAGACGACGCCGGAGGTGGCGCGCGAGGCGATGGCTGCGGCGCACAGGCATGGGACGATCATCAGCTATGACCTGAACTATCGCGACTCGCTGTGGAAGTCGATTGGCGGGAAGGCCAAATCGACCGAGGTGAACCGCGAGCTGGCGAAGCTGGTCGATGTGATGATTGGCAACGAAGAGGACTTTACGGCGGCGCTGGGATTTGAGATTGAGGGCGTCGGCGAGAATCTCGCGGAGCTGGAGAGCGCGAGCTTTCGCAAGATGATTGAGACGGCGGTGAAGGAGTATCCCAACTTCAGGGCGGTGGGGACGACGCTGCGGCATGCGAAGACGGCGAGCGTGAATGACTGGGGCGCGATCTGCTATTACGAAGGGGCGTTTCATGAGGCGCGGCCGATGCCGAACCTGGAGATTTGGGATCGCGTGGGTGGCGGTGACTCGTTTGCCTCGGGGCTGATTTATGGGTTCCTGCATGAGAAGGGCGCGGATTGGGCGGTGAACTGCGGATGTGCTCATGGCGCGCTGGCCATGACGACGCCGGGCGATACGACGATGGCGACCTTGGATGAGGTGCAGCGCCTGATGAAGGGCGGCGGGGCGAGAGTGCAGAGGTAAGGCAGGAATTAGGAGAGGCGATGCGTAAGGAACAGATAGTTGAGAAGCTGCGTGAGATTGGGCTGGTGCCGGTGCTGCGTGCCGAGAGTGAAGAGCAGGCGCTGGGGATTGCGGCGGCGATTGCCGATGGTGGCGTGACGGTGCTGGAGATCACGATGACGGTGCCGGGCGCGATTCGCGTGATGTCGCTTCTGACAAAGGAGCGGCCGGATATTTTGATCGGCGCGGGCACGGTACTGGACGCGGAGACGGCGCGCATGTGCATGCTGGAGGGTGCGCAGTTTGTGGTGAGCCCGGCGCTGAATCTGCAGACGATTGAGATGTGTCATCGGTACTCGATTCCGGTGCTGCCGGGTGCGCTGACGCCGACGGAGGTGGTCACGGCGTGGCAGGCGGGGGCGGATGTGATTAAGGTTTTTCCAGCGAGCGCGTTGGGTGGGGCGAAGTATCTGAAGTCGCTGAAGGCTCCGCTGCCGCAGGTGGAGATGATTCCTACGGGCGGCGTGTCGCTGGCGACGGCGCGCGAATTTTTAGAGGCGGGGTCGTTTGCGCTGGGCGTGGGTGCGGATCTGGTTGACACGAAGGCGATGGCTGAAGGCAAGCCGGAGAAGATTACCGAGAGCGCGAAGAAGTATCTGGAGATTGTGCGGGAGTTTCGGAAGGGCAAGTAGTTAGTGGTTAGTGAAACGGTCCGCGGATATGTGCGAGCCGTTTTCCATTTGTGCGATGAGATTAGAGGCCGTGGGCGGCGCGTTCGGTCCAGAGGAGCGGCTGGCGGATGGGGAAGAATTCGGCGAGGTCGGCCGGGATCGGTTGGGCGTCGAGCTTGCGCCAGAGATCGACGTACTCGGGGCGCTCGTAGGCGCGGCCGGCGAAGAGCAGCGCGGGGCGCGGGCCGGGGAGCTCGGTGAAGTGGTCGGCGTCGGCCATGTAGTTCCACTTTTCAGGGTGCGCGATGACGGGATAGAGGTGCGCGGCGACAGAGCGCATGCCGGGGCCGTCCTGGAGCTCGTAGTCCCAGAGGAGATCGAACGGTGAGGCGAGGAGCTGGCATGCGCCGGCGAGGAGATCGAAATTGAAGAGCGTGTTGCGGTAGGGGTTGGGTGTGGCGACCTCCTGCGGGAACACGCCTTGCTCGTTGATCTGGTTGCGGATGGTGGGCGCGCGGAATCGTTTGCGGCAGTCGTCGATGTCTTCGTCTTTGCGCGTGGCGCGCGCGATGGCCGAGCGGATAAGCAGCCAGGCGGAGGCGCGGTGATCTTTGGTATCGCGTGCGATGCGCGCGTTGCGGTTGCCGTCGAGCCAGCCAGCGAAGTCGAGGAACCATTGGTTCATGGTGTCGAAGTCGTAGTCGGGGAGAGCCTTGGAGTCGACGAGGAAGCTGGTGGAGCGGACGAGTTCGGCGAGTGGGGTGAGGTTCACGATGCCGCCGGGTGTTCCGGTGTTGGAGCCGTATTCGCGCCCGGCGAGGTCGGCGTTGGGGAGCATGCGTGTTTGGGGATTGATGAACCAGGCGCGGAGATGGGCGCCGGCGCGTTGGGCGTATTGCTCGTCATGCGTGAGGATGTAGGCGGCAGAGAGGCAGGCGATGGTTGTGGAGGCGTTGCGAAGCGCGATGGCTTGCGCGCGGAAGAGTTTGCTGGTGGTGTGCGGATCGCTGACGGCGCGCTCGGGCTCGATGTCGGAGACGAAGGTGTTGCCGTCCACGTGCGGTGCAGGGGTTGCGGTGAGCGGGGTGATGGGCGCGGCAAGTGCTTGAGGAACTTCGGCGAGAATGCGTGGGCGCTCGGCAGCGGCGACGTCGATGCGTGCAGTGGGTGTTTCCACCCCAGCGGGCAAGCCCGCTGGGGACCCCGGGGTTTGTGCGGGGAGCGCTTGTGCGGTGAACGTGGCCGCAGCGAGTGAAAGGAAGTTGCGGCGGGAAAGGTGCGAGCGCTCCATCGGTGTTGAGGGTAGCATGCGGGGCTTGGAGATTATGCGATCCCACTCATGACGACGATGGAGCTGTCGTCATGAGTGGGGCATCCAAGTTTGTCGTCAGGGAGTTGGGAGCTGGGAGGTATCCCAGCCGCCGCCGAGCACTTTGATGAGCAGGACGGTCGAGTCCATGCGGCGGCGAAGGATGTTGATGTCATTGACTTCGCTGTTGAGTGCGGCGGTTTGGGCGGTGACGACCTGCAGGTAGGTATCGACGCCACCGACGTAGCGGTTGTTGAAGATGCGCTCGGACTCCTGCGCGGCCGCGGTGCCGGCGCGCTGCTGCCCAGCCTCCTGCTGGAGAACCCGGAGCGCGACGAGATTGTCTTCAACCTGCTGCACGGCGTCGAGCACGGTTTGCTTATATGCGGCGGAGTTGCGGTCGAAGAGAGCGAGCGATTCTTCCTTGATTCCGCGGCGGCGGCCGCCATCGAAGAAGGTGTAGGCGAGGCCGGGGCCGAGCGAGTAGACGACGCTTTCGGGCGAGAAGACGGATTGCACAGCGGCGTTGGACTGGAAGCCAAGGGCTCCGCTGAGATTGATGGAGGGATAGAAGGCAGCCTGCGCGATGCCGATGGCCTCGTTGGCTTCGTTGGCGCGGCGCTCGGCGGCGGCGATATCGGGGCGGCGCTCGAGAAGTTGTGAGGGGAGGCCGGGCGGGACGACGGGAGGATTGGTGTCCTCGGGCAATGGGGAGAACGGAATCGTGAGTGACGCGGGCGTTACGCCGATGAGGTTGGCGATGGCGTGCTGATACTGCGCGCGTTCGATGGCGACGTCGGATGCGGCGACGATCGCCGTCTGAAGCTGGGTCTCGGCCTGCGTGACGTCGCTCTTGATCGCGAGACCGCCGTTGTAGCGATTGGTGGTGATGCGGACGGCTTCCTTATATTGCGTGACGGTGTCGTTCAGGAGCTGCTGCAGCATGTCATCGCTGCGGAGGTTGAAGTAATCGAAGGCGAGCTCGGACTGAAGCGAGAGCAGCACGTTGGCGCGATCGGCGCCGGTGGCCTGGAATTCCTCCTGGCCGGCGGCGATGTTGCGGCGGACCTGTCCCCAGAGATCGACCTCGTAGTTGACCTCGAACGGGTACTGGGTGGTCTGCGTTGGAGTGAAGGCTGTAGATGGATTGAAATAGGGATTACCGGAGTAGCGCTGTGCTCCGAAGACGGGGTTGACGCCGATAGTCGGGAAGCGGTCGGCCTTCCGGACATTGATCTCGGCGCGTGCGGCGCGGAGGTTGGCGTCGGCCTGCTTGAGGGTCTGGTTCGCCTGCTCGACCCTGGGCTCGAGCGTGTTCAGCTCGGCATCGTTGAAGAGCGTCCACCAGGTGCCGCGCGGAATCGCGTCCTCGGGCTTGACGGTTTGCCATGAGGTGCCATCGGCGGCGGTCTCTTTGTAGGGCACAGGACCGGCTTCCTTGAAAGAAGGAGCGATCGGTGCCTTCGGCACGACGTACTTCGGGCCGACCATGCAGCCGGCGAGCAGGAGCGGCGCTGCGAAGAGCGCGAGCGAAAGGGTGCGACCCGTCATCGTACGGAAACTCCGTTGGCATTAACGCGGACGGGTTGTCCCTCGGCGATGGAGTCGGGCGGATCAAGGACGATCTGATCGCCAGCCTGGAGACCGGCGCCGATTTCGAGGGTTGAACCGTTGTCTTTCGCGATGGTGATGGGCTGAAGGTGGACATGGCCGTTGCGAACCACGGCGACGCGGAGACCTTCCGAGCGGAAGAGCAGAGTGTTTGCAGGCACGGAGAGCTTGGCCTGTTGCTGGGGCAGCTTGAAGTGAACGAAGACGTAGGCGCCGGGAAGCAGCTTGCCCTGGGGGTTGTCGACGTCGACTTCGACATTGAGCGTCCGGGAGGCCATATCGATGGCGTTGGAGTTGCGTGCGACGCGGCCGACGAACTGCTGCCCCGGGTACTCGTCGAGCGTGAGCGCGGCGGTGTCGCCGTCGTGGATGTCAGGGGCGTAGACCTCAGGGACAGCAACGAAGACGCGCAGCTTGCCCGTGGCCGCGATACGGAAGAGATCCTTGTGTGCGTCGGGTGCGGCATCGCCCGTGCCGGCGTTGATGAGGTCGCCGATGTCGGTATTGCGGGTAGTGACCACGCCGGAGAACGGAGCGTAGATGCGCTCGAAGGACTGCAGTTGTTGCAGGCGGCGAACGTTGGCCTCGGCGGCTTCGACAGCAGCACGCTTGGCGGCGGCGCCGCTGACAGCGACATCGGTCTCCTGCTTGGAGACGGAGTCGGTCTTGAGAAGGTTCTGGTAGCGGTTCGCCGTAAGGTCAGCGAGGGAAAGATCGGCCTGGGAGCTCTTGAGGTCGGCCTCAGCGACCTGGAGTTGCTGATCGACCTCAGGGGTTTCGATGATGGCCATGAGCTGACCCTGCTTGACGTGCTGGCCGATGTCGACGAAGAACTGCTTCAGGTAGCCGCTGGTGCGGGAGTAGATGGGCGTGTCGTCGAACGCCTGGGTGTTGCCGGGAAGAGCGATTTCAGACTCGGAGCCGGTAACGGACGGATGGATGACGTTGACGGTCAGCGCGGCGTCGGCCCGCGTGATTTGCGCGAGATGATTTTCGTCCGAGGAACGCACCAGGATGCCCCACAGAATGCCCGCGATCAGGAGCGCGGCGACGATGATGAGCACGATCCAGCTGAGGCGAGAGCTGCGGGGGTGGGAAAGCGCGTGCGCGGGATCCGGGTGCGGCGCGATGTGCGGCAGCGGAGCGCCGTGAGCGTTGGCTGCGGGTGAGGTCATTTCGGTATTGATGTCGATCGGCATTCGGGTCTGATCTCCGGAGTGGCTCAGGCGAGCACGTGCGCGTCGGCCTCGGCCGGCTCGGATGCAGGTTGATTGCGGTGTCCGCGGCCGTGGAGCAGCGCGAACACAGAGGGAACAAAGATCAAGGTGGCAACAGTTGCGAGAGTGAGGCCGCCGATGACGGCACGCCCCAGGGGCGCATTCTGCTCTCCGCCTTCGCCCAGTCCGAGCGCCATTGGAATCATACCGATGATCATGGCGAGGGCGGTCATGAGCACGGGACGGAAGCGCGTGGCTCCGGCTTCGATCGCGGAGCGGATGGCGTCGCCGGTCTCGTGGAGGCGGTCCTTGGCAAAGGCGACGACCAGGATTGAGTTCGCCGTGGCTACACCCATACACATGATGGCTCCCATCAGTGCGGGCACCGACAGGGTGGTGTGCGACAGGAAGAGCAGAAGGATGATCCCGGCGATGGCAGCCGGCAGTGCAGTGATGATGATGAAAGGATCCAGCCAGGACTGGAAGTTCACGACGATAAGCAGGTAGACGAGAAGAATGGAGAAGACCAGGCCGAAGAGCAGGCCCGTGTAGGAGCTGCGCATGGTCTCCACCTGGCCGCGCATGGTGATGAAGTTGCCACGCGAGAGGGCCGGCCGGTTCTGGTCTACGATGCGCTGCACATCCTTGGCGACAGCGCCCAGGTCGCGGTCCTGCACGCCGGCGTAGATATCGAGCGTGCGACGAATGCCGTAGTGGGAGACGATGGGAACCTCGGAGGAACGGGAGAACCCCGCAACGTCAGCGAGGATCTCGGGAGCCTTTGCGCCAGCGGAGGTCATGGGGATGTTTTCGAGGTCCTGCAACGACTGGATCCGATATTGCGGACTCTCCGCAATAATCGGATAGAGAACGCCGTTGCGTTTGTTCAGGAAGAACATCGGGCTCAGCTGGGAGGAGCCGGACAGGATATTGAGCACCGAGGAGCCTACGTCCTTTTCGGTGTAGCCGCCGTTCTCGGCTTTGGTGCGGTCCACATTGAGATTGATGACCGGATAGTCGTCAGGCTGTTGCAGGCGGGCGTCAACCACGCCGGGAACCTGCCGGATCTGCTTCAGGATGTGATTGGCTACGTTGCGATTGCCCGCGTCGTCGGTTCCGTCGATCTGGACGTCAAGCGGGGCGGGCAGGCCGAAGTTCAGGATCTGGGTCACGATATCGGAGGGCAGGAAGTAGAAGGTAGTGCCGGGAAATTCCTGCGGAAGCTTCTGGCGGACAATTCGCATGAAGTCCGCTGTGGGAGAGTGCTTCTCTTTGAGCGAAACCATGATGTCGGCGTCAGCCGCACCGAAGAGCCCGCTGGTGGCGTGCTGCGTGTTCATGACCGAGTAGGGAAGGCCAATGTTGTCGAGGATATTGTTCATCTGATCGGCCGGGATCATGGCGCGGATCTGGTCCTCGATCTCATCACAGAGCCGGGCAGTTTCTTCGATCCGTGTGCCGGTCTTGGCGCGGATGTGCAGGATGAAGGTTCCGTTGTCCGACGAGGGGAAGAAGTTCTGGCCGAGGAATGGAATCAGCAGGAGCGTGAGCGCGATGCAGCCGAGGAAGCCAGGGATGAAGATCTTGCGGCGAATGACAACACGCTCGAGAAGGGAGCTGTACGTGCTGCGGACCCGCTCGAATCCGCGCTCGAAGCCTCGCTGAAAGCGGGCCAGGATGTTGCGGGAGGGCGCTGCATGCTCGTCATGGGCTTTCAGCAGGTACATCGCCATGGTCGGCACGAGCGTCTGCGACAGGACAAAGGAGGCGAGCACAGCGAAGCAGGCCGCCTCCGCGAAGGGGACGAAGAGATAACGCGAGACCCCGGCCAGGAAGAACATCGGAACGAACACAATGCAGATACAGAGAGTGGCAACCAGAATCGGAATGGTGATCTGGGCACAGCCCTCCAGGATGGCGTTGCGCAGGTCATGACCTTCCTCAAGGTAACGCTCGACGTTCTCGATCGTGACGGTGGCATTGTCGACCAGGATGCCGACGGACAGCGACAGGCCGCCGAGCGTCATGATGTTGATGGTCTCGCCGAGAAAGCTCAGCAGGATGATGGATGTGAGCACCGACAGCGGAATGGAGATCGCGATGATGATGCTGGAACGCCAGGACCCCAGGAAGAGCAGGATCATCAGGCTGGTGAGAGCGGCGGCGATAATACCTTCGCGAATCACGCCGCTGATTGATCCACGGACGAAGGTCGCCTGATTGGCGAGAGGTGTGATCGTCAGATTGGGAGGAAGCGTTGACTTCACACGGGGCAACAATCCGAGGATTCCCTGGACGACACTGAGAGTCGACGCGGTGCCGGATTTGAGGACGGTGATCAGCACGCCGCGATGGCCGTCCTGGCGCACGATATTGGTCTGCGGAATCGATCCGTCAGCGACAGAGGCTACGTCGCGCACGTAGACCATGGCGCCATTGACCTGCCGAATCGGCATATCGCCGAGCTCCTTGATGGTCTCGGCACTGCTGTTGAGACGGACGTCGTACTCGGTCGAGCCGATCTTCGCGGTGCCGCCGGGCTCGACGACGTTCTGCTGGGCCAGGGCGTTGAGCACGTCAGTGGGTGCGAGACCCTTGGCCTGCAGCGCCTTGGGCTCGAGATAGACCATGATGGAGCGCTGCTTGCCGCCGTAGACATTGGGCAGCACCGCACCCGGAACCGTGACGAGCTGCGGACGGATGAAGTTCGATGCGTAATCGTTCAGCTGCTGTTCCGAGAGGCCTTTCCCGGAGATTCCGAGCTGCAGGATGGGAACGCTGGAAGCGGAAAAGTTGATGATCTCCGGCGGGAGAATGCCAGGCGGCAACTGGCGCAGCATGTACTGCGAGGCGGCGGAGACCTGGGCGTTGGCGGTGTCGAGCGATGCGCCCGGCTGCAGGTAAATCTTGATGATCGCCTGGCCGTTGAGGGTCGTGGACTCGATGTGCTGAACGTTGTCGACGAGATTTGTGAGCGCCTTCTCGTAAGGAGTCGTCAGCCGGCCCTCGAGCTCCTCGGGGCTGAGGCCGGTGTACTGCCAGGCGACGGAGACGACTGGAATATTGATGTCGGGAAAGATGTCGGTCGGTGTGCGCAGAATGACCACCGGGGCGGCAATCAGAATCAGAATTGCCAGCACGATGAAGGTGTAAGGCCTGTTCAGGGCCAGGCGCACGATCGACATGAATGCTCCAAAAGGGCCGCAGCGGGCCCAGTTAAAAGAACATCACAGATTTAGCCCGGGATTCGCAGTTCTTTCCGGGGCGTGGCATCGGAAAAACCGATAGGATGTAGGTATGGAGCTTCGACATCTCCGGTACTTTCAAGCAGTTGCGGAGCTTGGCAGTATGACGGCGGCGGCTCGGCAGCTGTACGTTTCGCAGTCAGCCATCAGCGAGCAGATGCGTGATCTGGAACATGAGCTCGGCTGCGCGCTGTTGGACCGGTCCGGCCGCAAGCTTCAGCTTACGCCGCAGGGACAGGTTTTTCTCACCGAGGCGAACCGCACGCTGGAGGCGGCTCAGCGGGCAGTGGATGTAACGCGGAGAGCGGCACACGGAGAAGTGGGGACGCTGGCGATCGGGTTCTTTCTCTGGGGAACGGCGGGTTTTTTCCCCCGAATTATTCGCGAGTTCCGCAGGCTGCGTCCGGGGATCCGGCTCTCGCTGGTCGACATGCATGCAACGCAGCAGATTGGCGCGCTCGAGGCTGGGAGGATCGATATAGCACTGACGCGACCGCTGCAGCCGCCCTTGGACAAGGTGTTCCGGTCGGAGCTGCTGTTTCGCGATCCGGCGGTGGCAGTGATGCGGCCGGATCACCGGCTGGCGGACCGGACGGTAGAGGTTCGCGATCTCGCAGAGGAACGGCTGGTTTGCAACGAACGGCAATCGAACATCGAGTTCTTCGACAATATTGTGGCGGTTTGCGCAGCGGAGGGTTTTTCCCCGCAGATTGTGAACACCTCAGGAACGTGGTCGGGGGTGCTGACGCTGGTGGAAGCCGGCGAAGGCATCGCGCTGGTACCGTCAGGTGTGCGGACGCTGCACATTCGCGGGCTCGTGTTTCGGCCGTTTGCGGGGGCGTTGTCGGCGGGGTTGTCTGCGGTTTGGGACCCACGGCGCGAGGGGCCCGCACTGCTGGAATTTCTGCGGCTGGTGCGCGAACACCGCGATCGGATGGGACGCGGCGAAGAGAAGGTGGACTGAAATTCGTTGCACCAAATCAACGAAGTTATTCATGTAGTTGTGCGATTGTCGTCACGATTCATCGTGTGTCGCAGCAAACCCCGGTTTGCACGCAGGGCGTCTATCGGCTTAAGGGGCCGACTGCGGCTCCTGCGGAAGGAGCAAAATGACTGCTGCTGATGTGTTGGTCGAGAAGCTGATTGACTGGGGCGTGGACACGATCTTTGGGCTGCCCGGAGACGGGATCAACGGTGTGATGGAGGCCCTGCGTAAGCAGCAGAAGAAGATCCGTTTTATCCATGTGCGCCATGAAGAGTCGGCTGCGTTTATGGCCTGCGCGTATGCGAAGTTCACCGGGCGGCTCGGCGTGTGCCTCGCGACCTCAGGGCCTGGCGGCATTCATCTTCTGAATGGGCTGTACGACGCGAAGATGGATCAGCAGCCTGTGCTCGCGATTACAGGCATGCAGTTTCGCGATTTGACTGGCACGTATTCGCAACAGGACGTCGAGCTCGACAAGCTCTACTTGGATGTCGCGTGCTACAACCAGCGCATCATGGACGCGCCGCACATGGAGCCGGCGGCAGATCTTGCGATCCGGTCGGCGATTGACAAGCGCGGCGTCGCGCACATCACGATCCCCATCGACGTACAGCTTGCCGATGTAGGCAAGCACGATCGCTCGGAACGGAATAAGGCGCATCATACGTCGTCCGTGCGTGCAATCAGCGCGAATGTAGCGCCGATGGACGACGTGAAGGCAGCGGCGAAGGTCATCAACGATGGCAAACGAATCACGATTCTGGCAGGACAGGGTGCGCTGCACGCAAGCGATGAGCTTCTTCAACTGGCGGAGCTGCTGGGCGCGCCGATCGTGAAACCGCTGCTCGGGAAGGGATGCGTGCCGGATGATTCGCCGTATACGACAGGCGGCATAGGACTGCTTGGGACGGCGCCGAGCGAAGAGGCATTGGAGAACTGCGACACCTTAATCATGATCGGCACGTCGTACCCGTACATCGAGTATCTGCCGAAACCGGGCGATTGCAAGTGTGTGCAGATTGATTCCAACGCGGACCGCATTGGCTTGCGTTATCCGGTGGAGGTCGGCCTGGTCGGCGATTCGAAGAAGACGCTGAAGACTCTTCTGCCGCTGTTGAAGCGGAATAGTTACCGGCGATTCCTGGAGCGCGCGCAGAAGGGAATGAGGGACTGGAACAAGATTCTGGAGAAAGAGGGAATGAGCACGGCGATGCCGATGAAGCCGCAGGTCGTCGGTTGGGAGCTTTCGAAGTATACGAAGGAGAACGCGATTATTGTCTCCGATTCCGGCACGAACACGACGGTTTGGGCGCGCTACATGATGGCGAAGAAGGGCCAGATGCACTCATGCTCCGGTAACCTGGCGACGATGGCGTGCGGCCTGCCGTATGCGATTGGGGCGCAGATCGCACACCCGGACCGGCAAGTGATTGCGGTCGTCGGCGATGGCGGATTCACGATGCTGATGGGCGAAATCATTACGGCCGTCGCGTACAAGCTGCCCATCAAGGTGGTCATCATCAAGAACAATACGCTGGGACAGATCAAGTGGGAACAGATGGTGTTCGAGGGCAATCCGGAGTATCAGTGCGAGCTGTTCCCGATTGACTTTGTTGCGCTCGCGAAGGCTGTTGGTGCCAGTGCTGTGCGCGTCGATGATCCGAAGAGCGCGGGCCAGCAGTTCCAGAAGGCGCTTGCGATGCCAGGACCGGTAATTATTGAAGCGGTCGTCGATCAGTACACCGCGATGCTGCCGGCCAAGATCAAACCCGAACAAGCGGTGAAGTTCACAGAGGCGCTGGTCAGGGGCGAGCCGAATCGCATGCGGATTGCCTTGACAGCAGCCAGCGACACGGTGCGGCAGGTGGTCTGACGGGAAACGTGATCGCTCTCGAATCCGCTTGTCCCCACCTGTGTGAGCGCACGATGATATCCTCCGAGCCGAAGATCGCAGAGACAGCCGCAACCGCGTATACGATTCCGACGGATGCGCGGGAGGCGGACGGTACGTTTTCGTGGGATAAGACCACGCTGGTGGTTGTGGAGATCGGTTGCGAACAGAGCACGGGTGTTGGTTACACCTACGCGCATAAAACGGCGGCCCCGCTTGCCCGTGAGTTGATGAAGGAGCATGTGGAGGGAAAGAGTCCGTTCGATACAAACGCGCTCTTCTCGTCCATGCGCAAGGCACAGCGAAACTATGGGCGGGATGGGATTGGGGCGACGGCATTGTCGGCGATTGACATCGCTCTGTGGGACCTCAAGGCAAAGCTGCTGGGCAAGCCGCTCTGTTCCGTGCTTGGGCAGATGCGGCCCGGCGCGCCGGTGTATGGGTCGGGTGGATTCACGACGTACTCGGACGAGCAGCTTCGGGATCAACTTGGCGGCTGGGTGCGCGATGGGATTCCGCGCGTGAAGATGAAGATCGGGACGCATCCTGAGGACGATTTGCGGCGTGTGAAGGTGGCGCGTGAGGCAATCGGGAAGGGCGCGGAGCTGTTTGTAGATGCCAATGGAGCGTACTCGCGCAAGCAGGCGCTCGAGTTTGCGGAGCGATTCGTTCGCGACTACCAGGTGACGTGGTTTGAAGAGCCGGTAAGCTCAGACGATCTTGCCGGGCTGAAGCTGATGCGGGACCGCGCGCCGGCCGGGATGGACATTGCTGCTGGTGAATATGGATGGACCGCGATGTATCTGCGCAACATGATTGAGGCCGAAGCGGTGGATGTGATCCAGGCGGATGCGACACGCTGCGGCGGCGTGACCGGCTTCATGGATGCGGCAGCGATTGCGGATGCGCACCCGCTTCCACTGTCGGCGCACTGCGGTCCGTCGGTGCATCTGCATCTTGCATGCGCGGCACGCCCGTTGCGGCATGTGGAGTATTTCCACGATCACGTTCGCATCGAGAGCATGCTGTTCGATGGATTTCGTCCGGCAAAAGAAGGAGTGATGTATCCCGACCTGTCGAGGCCCGGGATTGGCCTCGAGTTCAAACGAGCGGATGCGGAGCGGTATCGCGATGATGTGTGAGCCTGCTGAATGGAGTTCGCGATGACGTTGCCGGATACCACGCCGTGCGAGCTGGCGAAGAGTGTGCCGGAGCCGGTGCGCGGTTTTGCGGAGACGGCGCTCGATCACATTCAGAGCGGGTGTTTCCAGCGCTCCATGGCGCTGCTGGTTGCAGGCAGCAGCCTTGTGAGCACGATCGAAGTGGGGTACGAACACTATCGCGGAAGCTATTCGAACCCGGTGATGTATACACCGGTCACACTCGGCGCAGCGCTGACGATTGCATCGACCGCCGGCATATTCAGCGAGCGCATTGCGACGACGTGGATGCGCTGGCTGAGCTACATCACACTGGTCGATGGAGCTGTCGGGTTCTGCTTCCACATTCGCGGCGTGGCGCGTAAACCGGGTGGATGGCGGATGCCGGTGACGAATGTCGTAATGGGGCCGCCGCTCTTTGCGCCGCTGCTCTTTGGAACCAGCGCGTACCTGGGTGTGATCGCCTCGTATCTTCAGCGCGAGGAACATTACGGTATGCGGAGCCGAATCGTCGCTGCCACGACGCGACTGCGTAAGCAGGATTTTCGCGATGACATCCGAACCGGAAGATTTCAGAGACACCTATGCGCGGTGGCGGCGGTGTGGACGGTGTGCTCTGGCATGGAGAGCTGGTACTCGCACTACAAGGACAATTTCAAGTACAAGGTGCAGTGGTCGCCCATCCTGCTGACGCCGTTGATGCTGGCGGCGACGCTGAGCGCGCGGAGGAGCAAGCGCCTGGCGAATACGGCTTTGCCTGTAGTCTCCGCGCTGCTGATGCTCGACGGAACAATTGGATTCGGATATCACGTCCGCGGAATTCTGCGGCGTTCCGGCGGGAAGAAGAAGCCGCTGTACAACATTCTCTACGGGCCGCCGATCTTCGCGCCGCTGCTGGTCGCCGCGTGCGGTCTGCTCGGAATGATGGCGTATCTCATGAGGCGGGAGATCTGACGATGGCGCGAGATCAGCAGAACGAACGCATGCCGTTGACGCATCCCGCGACCGGACGGCCGCTGCCGAAGCGCGAGCAGCCGGGCTACTACCCGGGCTTCAGTACGCTGAAGCAGAAGCGTTATTGGGATGCGACAACGCGGAAGGTTGTTGAGGAGAGAGTTTCGCGGGAGAAGCCGATCCGGTTCTTCACAGCTGAGGAAGCGCGCACGATGGAGGCAGTTGTCGATCGCATGCTGCCGCAGGACGATCGCATCGACGAGCGCCGCATTTCGATCCTGCCCGGCATCGATGAGCGGCTGTATGAGGACCGGCTTGATGGCTATCGGTTCGAGGACATGCCGCCTGACCAGGAGGCCTATCGAATTGCGGCGCGTGCGTTTGAAGAGATGGCGCAGAGGCTTCATGGACGCGCCTTTCATGAGCTCAGCGTGCGCGAGCAGGAGGAGATTCTCAAGTCCATTCATGAGGCAAAGCCGCAGGCCGCGCAGGAACTCTGGAAGAGGATGAATATCGAGCGCTTCTGGACGTTGCTGCTGACCGATGTGGTGAGCGTGTATTACGCGCATCCGTGGGCGTGGGATGAGATCGGCTTCGGCGGGCCGGCATATCCGCGCGGCTACATGCGGCTCGAGGAGGGCGAGCCGGAGCCGTGGGAGGTCGAAGAGCAGCGTTACGAGTGGGATGCGCCTGCGGATTCAATCAGCGATGCGGAAGAGATGCACGCCCAGGGTGGCGGGCAGCACCAGGTGCATTCGGGACAGGCAGGTACACATTGAGCTTGTTCGAGCACAATGCGCCGCTGGGGGGAGCGTTCGAGAAGCCGAAGGACGACTTGCATCATCTTGGGCCGATGCAAAAGATCAAGGTGCCGCCGCGGCGGTTCAAAGATTCTGACCTGATCGATTTCGCAATTGTCGGCGTAGGCTCTGCCGGCGGGGTCTTGTTGCAGCGGCTGGCACGCGCAGGCTTCAAGGTTGTGGGCTTCGAGGCTGGTCCGTTCTGGGATACGGAACGTGACTGGGTTTCGGATGAGACGGGATCGCACAAACTTTACTGGAATGATCTGAGGATTACAGGCGGAGAGCATCCGCTCGCGCTGGGCGCGAACAACAGCGGCAAAGGTGTTGGCGGAGGGTCAGTCCACTGGGCCGCGTTTGTGCCCCGCTTTCATCCATCCGACTTCGAGGTCTATACGCGTGACGGCGTGGGTGCCGACTGGCCCATCACCTACGAAGACATCGAACCGTACTACGAGCTGCTCGAGCAGGAGATTCCTGTCGCCGGTCCGGCGTGGTATCCGTGGGGCAAACCACACGGGCATCCGTATGCGCCGCATCCGATGGGCGGCGTTGGCGACACGCTGATTGCCGGCTGCACGAAGCTGGGCATTCCGGTGAGCGCAGGCGGCCCTGTCGCAATTCTTTCTGCGTCGCACGGCGATCGCCCGCACTGCATCTACCGCGGCTTCTGCATTCAAGGATGCAAGGTGGGAGCGAAGGCATCGACGCTTGTGACCCACGTGCCGGACGCGTTGAATAACGGGGCCGAGATTCGCGAGTGCTGTATGGTCAGTCGGGTCTCGATGGGCAAGGATGGACGGACCGACGGCGTTGTGTATTTCGATGTGGAGGGAAAGGAGCACTTTCAGCGCGCGCGTGTTGTGATCGTGTGCGGATACGCGCTGGAGACGCCGCGGCTTCTGCTCAACTCCGCCTGCCCAGGGCACGAGCGCGGGCTTGCAAACTCCTCCGGGACGCTGGGCAAGTACCTGATGGCGCAGGCGGGCAACGTGATCCTCGGACGGTTTGAGAATCTTGTGCGCATGTACAAGGCTCCGCCGGCGCATGCCCTGACGGAGGAGTTCTACGAGACGGATCCAAAGCGTGACTTCGCGCGCGGGTTTGCGGTGCAGACGGTCGGCCCGCTGCCGATTGCATTTGCCAAGCAGATGATGGCATCGAAGGGCGTGTGGGGATGGGGCATGCGCCGCAACATGATGGATTACAACCACTGGTCGGCGCTGGGTCTGCTTGGAGAGATTCTGCCGTGGGAGGACAACCGGATTGAGTTAGCTGACGGCCGCGATGGACGCCATGATGCACGCGACCGCTTCGGTCTTCCGGTTGCGCAGGTCACCTTCAGTCTCAAAGAGAACGACAAGAAGATGATCGAGTTTGGCAAGAACAAGGTGATGGAAATCATGTGGGCGGCTGGCGCCGTAGAGGTCGTGCAGGAATCGCGGTATGCGCATCTCGTCGGCGCCTGCCGGATGAGCAAGACGCCTGATGCGGGCGTGTGCGACAAGTTCGGCCGCACCTGGGATGTGCCGAACCTGTTCGTGATGGATGGCTCCGTGATGCCAACGCAGGGATCGGCGAATCCGGGATTGACCATCCAGGCGCTCGCTGCGCGCACGGCTGACTATTTGATCTCGCAGCACGAGGCCATCTTCAGCAATGCTCGGCGAGACACGGCGGAGCCTCCCTGCCGCAAATCGCTCGCTCCTCCGGGCACATTCACGCGGGGCATTCCACACGTTCGCTGAGTTCGCGTTCGCTGAGTTCACGAAGCAGTTCCCCGGCGCGGTCGTGCCGATGACGAAAGACATTTGTCAGCATCCGTCTCACTGCAACCCGATTTGCGAGGCGGCCGACCCTCCCGAATGGAAGCTCGTATTCGACCGTGTCGATGAGTAATGTGCCTTGTTCGCCGGTTGTCTCCTGCTGCCATTCCTGAACCCTATGGCAATGCCTCCAGTACCGGAACGGCCCCTCGATCTGCCGGTCGCAGAAACGCTCATTCCAGTGGAAGTCTTCGATTGTAGCGACCCATGAGACACGAACCGGGGCCAGGGGAGCCGGGCGGAAGCTGACCGTCAGGCGCGTGCCCCGTCCGGCAGCAATCTGGTCGTCGATCGAATGCGCATACCTAGGGCGGCCCGGGTGCAGCTCGATCTCATCGATGCGAGCCTGCTGCCACTCAGGCATCAGCCGCGGCAGGTTTGAAGGATCCGCAAAGAAAGCGAATACAAAATTAACGGGGTAGGGAAGCCATTGTGTCGTTCTGAATCGATGTCTCATCACCGTCCTCCAGCGCGCAGGGGGAACGCAGATCGCAAGCACATTGCAATCTCGGCCTTTTAGATGGCCGGCTGACTTGAAGGGCCCGTTCCGGACACACCCTGAAGCAAGCGGCTGTGTCCGATCGTTCTGGATTGATAAATAGAATGTACTCTCAGCAGGGCATTCGGAATGTAAAAATTCACTTCGCTTTCCGATAGGCGAGCGCCACGAAATCGGCATTACAGGACGGTCATCCGCCGTTTGTGAGATACGGGAAAAAAGAGGGACAGCACTGGGTCGCTGTCCCTCAACATGGGTCAGGGAACTTATTCAGGGCATCAATACCGAGTCGATGACCTGGATGATGCCGTTCGATTGATAGACATTGGGTGTCGTGATCATGGCCGAGCCGCCCTTGTCGTCGGTGATCTTGATGTTGCCGCCGTCCATCGTGAAGGCGAGTTCATCTCCCTCGACAGTCTTCAGCTTCAACGTTCCTCCGCCGGCCTTGATCCCTTTCTTCAGCTTCGCGGTGCTGTATGTGCCCGGCACAACGTGATAGGTGAGGACCTTGGTCAGCGCCGCCTTGTTCTGCGGCTCCACAAGGTTGTCAACCGTGCCCGCCGGCAGCTTTGCAAACGCGTCATCGGTGGGCGCGAAGACCGTGAATGGCCCGGGGCTGTTCAGCGTATCGACCAGGCCCGCTGCCTTCACAGCCGCAACGAGCGTCTTATGAATGGGTGAATTGACCGCATTTTGCACGATAGTCTGATTGGGATACATCGGCGCGCCACCCACGTTCGGGTCCTTCTTATCTGCAGCCGTGGCGTTGAGACAGCCGATAACGAGGCATACGGCCGCTGCCGATGCGAGCAAATTCCTGATGATCTTTTTCATGTTCGATCCTTCATTCGAAAGTTTGGGAATTGCGTTCTCGTGCGGCCGCAATCAAGAACGTCCATCTTCTCTACGAGCGTGGGGCAAAACCGGATTGCGCAAATTTCTTCTGCGCAGCGAACCCGCTGGAGTTCCGTGCGCGTTGACAAAGCCGCAGGGCGGCTCATCAACTGGAAGCTGAGAAACGCATGTTGCAGACCAAGATCAGCAGGGAAGAGCAGGAAGAGCCGTCCACACAGCCGGACCACGGCTCCGCCAAGCCGCGGCGCTCGACTCCTGAGCATCGGCGCGGTCTGCTGCTCATCGGTCTCTTTAAGCTCAGCAAGGCGATTCTGTCGGTGGCGCTGGGCGTGGGCGCGCTCAAGCTTCTGCATCACGACATCGCCAGCGTCGTCCTGCACGTCACGGACGTCTTGAAGATCGACCCCGAGAACCGACTCGTGGGCTTTCTGATGGCCAAGGCCGACTACATCGGCGCGCCGCAGTTGAAGCACTTCAGTGCACTGACCTTCACCTACGCGGGGCTGTGCCTGATTGAGGGCACGGGCCTCGTGCTTGAGAAGCGCTGGGCGGAGTACTTCACCCTTACGCTCACCATCCTCGCGCTGCCCTGGGAATGCTTCGAGCTATATAAGGAGTTCACCATTCCGCGCATCACGCTGCTGGTGGTGAACCTGGCGGTACTCGCTTACCTGGTCTGGCTGCTGCGCAGACAACTATGGCAGCGTGAATCAGCTCCAGCGTCCTGAACCGGCACTTTCGCCTAAATTTCGCTAGCTCAGCATGCCCCATTCGGGCAAGTGAGCATCTGGTCAAGACTCCGCGAGCCAAACACTACATCTAGTGGTGCCTTGAATCTTCCGCGCAATATGCCCGGTTTTCCACAAAATGCGAGGAAAACTGCGCTTGAACTCGCAATTTAGTTCTTTACAGCGCGCGCGGCGGGCTGCACGATGAGTGGAGTTGAGTGGTCAAAAGTAGAAAAAAGAGGAGCAAGCAAACGATTTCGGGCTTCCTCAAGTTTACTTTTCCCAGGTTTTGTATGAGGTACCGATTGAGGTTCGGGCATGTTTCGGGGCAATCATCCAGCGCGGGTCGACGAAAAGGGCCGATTAAAGGTCCCGTCGGAGTTCAAGGCCGCGTTGGAGGCCGAGGGCCGGGAGTGCTTCATCACCAGCCGGGACGGACAGCGGGCCGAAATCCACTCGATGAAGGATTGGGAGCAGATTGAAGAGTCGCTGGCCAAGCTGCCCGCCAGCGCCGCAAAGAGACGGTTTCTGGATGCGACGAATTACTACGGGCAGGTGGTCAGGATGGACGACCAGGGACGGCTGCTGATTCCGCAGCTTCTACGGGAGGCGGCAAGCCTGGTTGGCGATGTTGCGGTGATGGGTATCGAGAAGAGATTGGTTGTGGCGAACGATGCAAGGCTCAGGGCTCAGATCACCGAGAACCCGGCCACGGACGAAGACATCGAGTCGCTGGGAGTGGTTGGTTTGTAAGTTTCAGGTCCCCCAGGGGACGCATGAGGCGGGAGCAGATGGAAAGACCGCAGCATGTACCGGTTCTTTTAGAAGAGAGTCTCGAATTTCTCGCTGTGCACCCGGCTGGCGTCTACGCGGACGCAACGCTCGGGCTCGGCGGACACTCCGCGGAGATTTCGCGGAGGCTCGGAGCCAAGGGCAAGCTGATCGCCTTCGATCGCGATCCTGAAGCGATGAGCAAGGCCCAGGCCAGGCTTGCTGCGGTTGCCGAAGAACTCGGCGCCGACATGCCTTCGGTCGAGTACATCAGCCGGCCGTTCTCGGAAATTGCGGAGGTCATCGCGCCGGGCACGCTCGATGGTCTGCTCGCCGACTTCGGCGTCAGCAGCCTGCAGCTCGATGAGGCGCACAGAGGATTCAGTTTTCGGGCCGATGGGCCGCTGGACATGCGGATGGATCCGCGCAGCGAACTCACGGCCGAACAAGTGGTAAATCAGGCGGACGAAGAAGATCTCGCCAACCTGATTTACGAATTCGGAGAGGAAAGGAGGTCGCGGAGAATCGCCAGAGCTATTGTGCGGGCGCGGCCGATATCGACAACAGCAGAGCTTGCTCGCGTCGTTTCGGCCGTCGCCCCGCCAATAAAGTCTGAGCGCGGCAGAAGCCCGATTCATCCGGCGACCCGAACCTTTCAAGCGCTCCGAATTCGTGTGAACGATGAATTGCAGGAGATCCAATCGCTGCTCAGAAGCGCGGGATCACTGCTCAAGCCGGGCGGAAGGCTGGTGCTGATCAGCTTCCACTCCCTGGAGGACCGGCTGGTAAAGGATGCGCTCCGAGACGGCGCAAAGGCAGGCCGGTATGAGTTGCTGACGAAAAAACCGGTCGTGGCAACGGAAGAGGAGTCGTTCCGGAACCCACGATCACGCAGCGCAAAACTGCGCGCTGCACAAAAAATTTGAGATCGGGCCGGGGTTGTCCTGCCGTGCTTTCAGGCGAAAGACAACCCGTAACAAACAGTCCCTTCCCCATCAGCAACCCCGGCCCGGGTAACTCTTGCGGATGTGGAAAAAGCGGTGGAATTGCAGTGCAAAAGTAACGTTACTCTGAGAGGAGGCGGGCGATGGCGACAATGGCGATGGCAGGTCAGGGAATGGAGCAGATGCAGGCGCGGCGCACGCACACGCGCACCGTCAGTATCGCTGAGCGTAACCGTGAGCTCTTTGAGGCGCAGCGCGCTCGCCGCCGCGGCCCCACTCCGGAGATGTTCTTCGCGAAGCACCTCGACAACACGCGCCTGGTAAAAGCCGACGACCCCGAGCGCGCGCGAGAGATGAAGATGTTCACCATGATGATGACGCTGTTCTTCGCGCTCACCATGGTTTACGTCTGGCAGCACTTCTCCGCGATCGAGGTCGGTTACAAAGTCGAGGCGCAGAAGCAGTCGGTCGAGCAGCTCCGTGAACAAAACCGCCAGCTTCGCCTGTCTGAGGCGCAGCTTAGCGACCCAGGCCGCATTGATCAGATTGCAAAGCAGCTTGGACTCAACACGCCGCTTCCCGGACAGGTCGTTCGCCCGGACGGCTCGGGCGGTGCCACACCCGTTCTTGCACAGGCGCACAAGCCGATTTTCTCAGCAGTTCAATAACATCGCTTTAGCAGGTCACACGAGTTCGCTCCCACTCAACAGGAACCCGACAGATGAAGTCCTCGCCACGTCAGACGATGACCGCGCCCATCCGGCGGGTACGATTCGTCTACGTGGCGATGTTCTTTTGTTTCTGGTCCGCGGCTATCGGTCTGCGCCTCTTCTGGCTTCAGGTCATTCGCCACAGCGAGTTCGTCGAGCGCGCCTTAAGACAGCAGCAGCGCACCTTTGAGGTTGCTCCGCGGCGCGGCGTTCTCTACGACCGCAATCTGCGCGAGCTGGCGATGACAGTGCTCGTCGACAGCATCTACGCGGTGCCCAGCGAGCTCGGCGAGAACCGCCCCGAAGATGCAGCGCTCCTCTCCAAGATCGTCCACACCGATCCCCTCGACCACTACACCACCGATCAGCAGATGCTCGCGCGGTTCAATGACTCGCGCAACTTCGCCTGGGTCGCGCGCAAGGTCACGCCGGATGTCGCAGACCGCGTGCGTGAGCTCAATCTCAAGGGTGTGTACTTCCAGAAAGAGTTCAAGCGCTTCTATCCCGACGCTGATCTCGCCGCACATGTGCTCGGCTACGTCGGCACCGATGACAACGGTCTCGGCGGTCTCGAGCGCGAGTTCGATGACGAGCTGCACGGCGTTCCCGGCCACATGCTCACCGCCGTTGACGCGAAGCGCCACGTCATGGGCTCGGAAGAGAGCGAACCGATGCCCGGGGAAAATCTCGTTCTCTCCATCGACGCCAACATTCAGTACATGGCGGAGCGCGCTCTCGACGAGCAGGTGCAGAAGCTCAAGGCGCTGCACGGAACGATCGTCGTCCAGGATCCGCACACCGGCCAGATCCTCGCGCTCGCCGTATCGCCGCGCTTCAATCCAAACGACTCGCGCCATATCGATCCGCAGGACCTGACCGATCTTGCCGTCAGCGACATCTACGAGCCCGGCTCAACATTCAAGCTCGTCACCTACTCCGCCGCGCTCGATGGCGCCGGCGTGCAGCCGACCGATCTCGTCGATTGCCAGGGCGGCCAAATGACGATGTACGGTCGCACACTGCATGACGACAAGTCGGATCACCTCGGCGTCGTTACAGTAAGACAGGCCCTCGAGCACTCCTCCGACGTAGGCGCCGCGAAGATGGCGCTCAAGCTTGGCCCCGATAAGTTCTACAAGTACATGCGCTCCTTTGGTTTCGGTGACCGCACCGGGATCGAGCTGCCAAGCGAGACACGCGGCCTGCTCCGTCCGCCGCGGAAGTGGGGATCGACCAGCATCCTCTCGCTCGCCATCGGGCAGGAGATTGGCGTCACTCCGATTCAGCTCGTGACGATGGTCTCGACGATTGCCAACGGTGGCGAATACATGCCGCCGCATATCCTTCTCGCGTCCACCGACGATACGAAGGGAGACCAAAACCTGAAGGCCGAGCCCTTCCGTCCGGAGTTTGAACTCCCCGCGAATCTTCCCGACGGCTCCCATCGCGTGATCACCGAGATGACCTCCGCCAAGATGCGCGCGATGATGCAGGGCATCGTCATCGAGGGTACTGGCAAGCTCGCGGCACTCAACGGCTACAGCTCTGCCGGCAAGACGGGAACGGCCGAGAAGATCGAGCCCGCGACACACACCTACTCGCACACCAAACTCGTCGCCAGCTTTGCCGGCTTTGCTCCCGTCAGCGATCCCGCAATCGCGATAGCCGTCGTCATCGACACACCGACAGCAGGCGGAGAAGATATGCACTACGGCGGCGCGGCCAGCGCTCCCGTCTTCGCCAAAGTCGCGCAGCAGGTGCTGGAGTATCTTGGCGTCCCTCACGATCAGCCGCTCAAAACGAAGCAGCAGATGCAGGAGATCGCTGCGAGTGTGAAGCCGGATGATGTCCCTGACGAGAACGCCGATTTGACCGCAATGTTCGACGACATCAACAGCCTTCCCGCCGACGATCCGCTCCGCCAGCCCGCGACCGCAGCTGCGATGCAGCAGAACGAGATTGCAGACGAGCGCGCAGCCGCAGTCGCCGCTGAAAAGGCTGCAAATCAACCGCCTGCGAGAAAAGGCGTTCTCGGACTTCCGAGCAAGGTCCTCTCCGCGTTCCACGCAAACGGCGACACAACATCGGTGATCTCCGATACGAGCTCTGCCGAGCCGCAACCGCCTCCACCGCCGCACATCGATCCTCCTGTGCAGCCCCGAGGCAACGGGGCGGTGGTCGTCGATGCAGGCAAGCGTGTCGCGGTACCGGAATTTCGCGGCTCCGCCTTGCGCTCCGTCGTCGAGAGCGCAACCAATCTCGGGCTGCGTGTCGAGACACTCGGCAGCGGCCTTGCACACGATCAAATGCCGGCCGCCGGCACCATGGTGCCGCCCGGAACCGAGATCGTTGTGCGCTTCGCGCGTTGAGTTCGTCTGTATCTGGGGTGGGCACGATGAGATGGAGCGACATCACCGCAGAACTGCATTCCCTCAAATCCGCCGGACGCGCTGACGTCGACGTTCGCGGTGTGCGGTACGATTCCCGCCGTATCGCTCCCGGCGATGTGTTTGTTGCAATGCGCGGCGGATCAACCGACGGAAATCGCTTCGTGGATATCGCCTTGCAACAGGGCGCGGCTGCAATCGTTACAGACAGCTCTGAAGTCTTCGCTCGACTGCAGACCTCGCACCCAGGGCTCCCCAGTGCCCTCGTCGAACATAGTCGCCGCGCACTCGCCGAGGTCAGCGCTACAGTCTTCGGCCATCCCGAGCGCAAGCTGAAGCTCAGCGCGGTCACCGGAACCAACGGCAAAACAACAACAACGTTTCTCCTCGAACAACTCCTGGCGAGTGTCGGCCGCAAGCGTGTTCTGCTCGGCACCATCGAAACTCACATCGCCGGCCAAGTCCGCCCCACCGAGCACACCACGCCTGAAAGCCGCGATATCTACGCCGTCTTCGCTGAAGGCGTGCGCGCCGGCTGCACCGAAGCCGTCATGGAGATGAGCTCCCACGCACTCGAGCAGGAACGGGTCTGGGGTCTTCCCGTCGACGCCGCGATCTACACCAACCTCACGCAGGACCACCTCGACTTCCACCACACGATGGAAGCCTACGCGCGCGCAAAAGCGAAGCTTTTCAGCGGAGTTGGCGCACCGCCGCCACGCGTGGCCGTGATCAACGATGACGATGACTACGCCTCTCAGATGAAGCAGGCATTCAGCGGAACCGAGCTGATGACCTACAGCCTCGACCTATCCAGAGCCACCCATCGCGCCGCAAACCTGCGTCTGGCCGTCGGAGATACGCGCTTCGACTTCGTCACTCCGAACGGAACCACTGCAATCCAATCGCCGCTCAGCGGCCGGGTCAACGTCTACAACCTGCTCGCCGCAGTGTGCGCCGCCCTTGCACGCGGCCTCACGCTCGAGCAAATTGCCCGCGCCACTCCCACGCTCAAACAAGTGCCCGGTCGCTTCGAGGTAGTCCCCGGCTCCGATCGCGCCCGCTTCAGCGTCGTCGTCGACTACGCCCACACCGACGACGCACTACGCAATCTCATAAGCCTCGCCCGCGAAAGCGTTGGTGCGCACAACGGTCGTGTCATCACGCTCTTCGGCTGCGGTGGCGACCGCGACCGCACCAAGCGCCCGAAGATGGGCCGAGCCGCCGCTGAAGCCAGCGACCTCGTCATCATCACCAGTGACAACCCGCGCAGCGAGCAGCCCTCCGCGATCGTTGACGAGATCCTTCCGGGTCTGCGCACCACCAACACGCCTTTCCTCATCGAGCCAGACCGTCGCGCTGCGATCGAACGCGCCATCCGCTCCGCGCAACCCGGCGATATCGTTCTCCTCGCCGGAAAGGGACATGAAAAGGTACAGGTCTTCGCCGAAGGCGCGATTCCGTTCGATGATGTAGCCGAGGCCTCCCGAGTCCTCGACCAACTCCGCGAGGTGCGCGCGTGAACCTGACCCTGGGACAGATCGCCGACTGGACTCACGCCGAGGGCGACTTCGATCCGAGCCTCACCGCGATCGGCTACTCCATCGACTCGCGCACCCTCAACGCCGGCGAGCTCTTCTTCGCGGTCCGCGGCGAGCGCATGGATGGGCACGACTACGTCGAAGATGCACTCACGAACGGCGCTATCGCGGCCGTGGTCAGCATGCGCTGGCTCACGCCTCCCAATGTCGATCCCGCGAAACTCCTGCGCGTCCCTGATCGAGACGAATGCGTTCTGCACGCCATGCAGCAACTCGCCAACCGTGTTCGCCGCGTGTGGGGCGGCCGCGTCATCGGCATCACCGGCTCAGCGGGCAAGACCACAACAAAAGAGTGTGTCGCCGCGGTCCTCACCAAAAAGTTCGAAGTGCTCAAGACCACCGGCAACCTCAACAACCACTTTGGCGTTCCGCTGCAACTGCTCCGCCTCGAGCCGCACCATGAAGTTGCCGTGCTCGAGATGGGCATGAATCACGCCGGCGAACTCACCGCACTCGCCAAAATTGCCGAGCCCGACTGGGCCGTCGTCTCCAACGTCGCGCCCGTGCATCTCGAGTTCTTCCCCGAGGGCATCGCTGGCATTGCGCGCGCCAAGTACGAGCTGGTCGCCGCGCTTCCGCCAGAAGGCTACGCCATCCTCAACGCCGATGACGAACGAGTTGCGGCCTTCGCACGCGGAATGGGCGAGCGCGCGCTGCTCTACGGCACCGATTCACGCTCCTACGTTCGCGCCGACGACATCCGCGACGACGGCCTCGACGGCACGCGCTTCGCTCTTGCCGTCGAAGAACTCCGCCGCGAGGTTCACCTGCGCCTCATCGGCCGCCACAACGTGCTCAACGCACTCGCGGCCATCAGCGTCGGCCTGCTCAGCGACATCGACATCGACACCTGCGTCGCCGCCGTCGAAGAGATGCGCCCGACTGAAAAGCGCGGCCGCGTGCTCGAGTTCCACGGGGCGCGCCTTATCGACGACACCTACAACTCCAACCCCAGGGCCCTCGCCTCGATGGTTGAAGCGCTCCGCCAGACGCCCGCCTCGCGCCGCTTCGTCATCGCCGGCGAGATGCTCGAGCTCGGCCCTGAAGGCGCCGCGCTGCACCGCTCCGCAGGCGAACAGATGGGCGGCCTCGATGCCGTCATTGGCGTGCGCGGCCTCGCCTCCGAGATCGTCAAAGGTGCTCGCGCCAGCGGCGTCACCGCGGAGTTCGTCGAAAGTCCCGGCGAGGCCAGCGTCTGGCTCGAGCAGAACCTTCGCAAAGGCGACGTCGTGCTCCTCAAAGGCTCGCGCGGCGTGCACCTCGAGCGCGCCATCGAAGCCCTGCAGGAATAACGCTTTGGCGCAGGGAACGAGCTTGGTTCGCTGTGCGTCATAGCCCGGTTTTACGCAGGCCCGCAGCGTAAGATATCGAAGAACCGCGATCTGTCGGACGGTCAGCTCAAACGCACGCGAGGCGGCTTTCGTTGCTTTATTGGCTGCTCTATCAAAAGCTCTTTCCATACTTCCGGTACTTCCGGATCTTCCGCTACGTCACGTTCCGCTGCGTCTTCGCGAGCCTGACGGCGCTGCTCATCGGCCTGCTCATCGGCCCCTTCGTCATTGACCGCCTGCGCCAATTCCAGATCGGACAGTACATCCGCGAAGAAGGCCCGCAGAGCCACCAGAAAAAAGGCGGCACGCCCACCATGGGCGGCGTACTCATCTGCATCTCCATCCTCATCCCCACGCTGCTCTGGAGCGACCTCTCCAACCCGTTCGTCTGGCTCGTGATGTTCGCGACCATTGCGTTCGCTGCGATCGGCTTCGCGGACGACTACACGAAGGTCGCGAAGAAGCGCAACCTCGGCCTCACCTCCATCCAGAAGCTGGTTCTGCAGTTCCTCGTCAGCGGCACCATCGCGGTCGCGCTGATTGTGCTCCAGGGGCAGGGATATTACTCGACGCGCCTCATGGTGCCGTTCATCAAACACTTTCGTCCCAATCTGATGATCGACAGCTTCCTGCGCGTTCCGCATCTGTGGCCGCTGGCGTTCCTCCCGTTCGTCGTCTTCGTGGTCCTGGTCATCACCGGCTCCAGCAACGCGGTCAACCTCACCGACGGCCTCGACGGCCTCGCCATCGGATGCACCATCATCGCCGCGGGCGCGCTCACCGTGCTCACCTACGTCAGCGGCCACGTCGTCTTCGCCGATTACCTCGAGCTCCAGCGGATGCCCGCCGTCAGCGAGCTAACCGTCTTCTGCGGCGCCATGGTCGGCGCCAGTATCGGCTTCCTCTGGTACAACGCGCACCCGGCCGAGGTCTTCATGGGCGACGTCGGTTCGCTCGCGCTCGGTGGCGCGATCGCGACCGTCGCGGTCATCATCAAGCAGGAGCTGCTGCTGCCATTCATCGGCGGCGTCTTCATCCTTGAGATCCTCAGCGTCATCCTGCAGGTGGGTAGCTACAAGCTGCGCGGCGGCAAGCGCATCTTCCGCATGGCCCCGCTGCACCATCATTTCGAACTCGCCGGCTGGTCGGAGTCCAAGGTCATCGCGCGCTTCTGGATCATGGCGCTGGTCTTCGCGCTGTTTGCACTGACCACGCTGAAGCTGCGATAAACGAGAGGCAGCTTCGACAACATCATGGAACTCAAGAACAAGCGTGTACTCGTAGTTGGTCTCGGCAAAAGCGGCATCGCCGCCGCGCGCTTCCTCAAGGCGCGCGGAGCGCAGGTGACCGTCAGCGACATCCGTCCCGCGGGTTTGATCGCAGAGCTCCCGGCGCTGCTCGACGCCGGAATCATGGTCGAGACCGGAAGCCACGGTCTGCTGACCTTTCGTCGCCAGGATCTGATCGTTGTCTCGCCCGGCGTGCCGCTCAATACGCCGGAGCTTTCCACAGTTCGCGCGATGGGCATGGCGATCATCGGCGAATTCGAGTTGGGCGTCCAGTTCTTGCAAGGCCAGATCGTCGCCATCACCGGATCGAACGGCAAGACCACGACGACCACGCTTATCGGCGAAATCCTCAAAGCGAGCGGCAAGCCGACGCTGGTTGGCGGCAACATCGGGCGCCCTGTTGTCGACATGGTTGCCGAAGCGACGCCGGAGACCTGGAGCGTGCTTGAGGTCTCGAGCTTTCAGTTGGAAACCATCCAAACCTTCCATCCAAAGATCGCGCTCGTTCTGAACATCACGCCCGACCACCTCGACCGCCACGGCAGCTTCGAGGCCTACGGCGCCGTGAAGAGCCGCATCACCGAAAACCAGACCGCTGACGACTTCCTCATCCTCAACGCGGAAGACGAGCCGACCAAGCTGGTCGCCGCAAGAACAAAGGCGCAGATCTACTGGTTCAGCCCGCGCCGGCAGGTCAAACAGGGGGCTTTCGTCCACGGCGAGAGCGTCTTCTTCCGGGCAAAAGAGAACGGCGAAGCCGAGCCGATCATGCCTGTGAGCGAAATCCCGCTGGCCGGCGCGCACAACGTCGAAAATGTGCTCTCCGCAATCTCCGCCGCGCGCCTGGCCGGAGTCGACGCACACGTGATCCGCGAAGCCGTTGCCGCCTTCCACGCAGTCGAGCATCGCCTGGAGTTCGTGCGCGAATTGAACGGCGTCAAGTACTTCAACGACTCCAAAGCCACCAACGTGGACGCTACAGCCAAAGCTGTCGAGGCTTTTCCGGGCGGCATCTACCTGATCCTCGGCGGCAAGGACAAGGACTCGGACTATAGCACGCTCTCGCCGCTGCTGCGCGCGCGGGTGAAGGCAGTTATCACCATTGGTTCGGCGGCAGAAAAGATCGAATCACATCTGGCCGGCGTCGTGAAGATAGAGAGGGCTGGAACGATGGATCGGGCGGTCGCCTGGGCGCGCCAGCAGGCCAAGGCAGGCGATGTGGTGCTGCTCGCGCCGGCGTGCTCCAGCTTCGATCAGTTTGAGAACTACGAGCACCGCGGCCGCGTCTTTAAGCAACTTGTCGGTGCGCTGGAGTAGAGCAGGGAATGGCAAAGCGCGTCGGCGTTGACAAGTGGTTGTTCGGCACGGTGCTGTTGCTCGTGCTCTTCGGGTTGGTCAGCGTCTTCTCGGCGTCAGCCGTGATGGCGAAGGCGACGCTCGGCTCGCCGTACGCATACGTATCGAAGCAGGCGATCTGGGCGGCCCTGGGCATGGTCGCGCTCTTCGGCCTGATGCGCGTCGACTACCGCAAGTACAACAACCCCCGGCTCATCTTTCCCATGATGGCAGTTACGGCGCTGATGCTGCTCGGCGTCTTCGCCTGGGGCAGCATGAACGGAGCGCACCGCTGGCTGCACTTCGGGCCGGCATCGCTGCAGCCGTCGGAGCTCGCCAAGCCGGTCATCGTCTTCTTCCTCGCCTGGTTTCTGCAGACGCGCATTCACGCGATCGACAACGTGAAAGAGACGCTTCTGCCCGCGGTGATTCCGCCCATCGTGTATATCCTCCTCATCCTGAAAGAACCGGACCTCGGCACGGCGATGGTCTGCGCGGCCGTGCTAATGCTGATGCTGTACCTCGCCGGCATGCAGATGAAGTGGATCGGTCTGGCGATTGCCTCCGCCGCGCCGGTGCTCTATTACATGCTCTTCCACGTGGCGTTTCGCGCCGCGCGCATGAAGGCGTTCCTGAACCCAGAAGCCGACCCCAAGGGCGCAGGCTTTCACATCATGCAATCGCTGATTGCGGTCGGCTCAGGCGGAATCTTCGGCCGCGGCCTCACCGAAGGCATCCAGAAGCTCTTCTTCCTCCCCGAGCCACACACGGACTTCATCTTCGCAAACATCTGCGAAGAACTCGGCCTCATCGGCGCAATCTGCGTTGTCACAGCGTTCTGCATCCTCGGCTACCGCGGCTTGCGCGCTGCGTTCCTGTCAACCGATCCGTTCGCACGCTTTCTCGCTTTCGGCCTCACCACGGCGATTCTCGTTCAGGCATTCTTCAACATGAGCGTGGTCATCGCTCTGCTGCCGACCAAAGGCATCACACTGCCGTTCATCTCGTCCGGCGGAACGAGTCTCTTCGTGACGCTCGCGTGCATGGGCGTGCTGCTCAATGTCACCCGCGAGATTGATTAAATGCAGCAGGTCGGCGAGTCAGCAGTAGGTCCGGGCTTCAGCCCGGACTCAGCGGGTCAGCCAGTCAGTGGTTTGCGAGTAGTCATCGCCGGCGGTGGCACCGGCGGACACGTGATCCCGGCGCTGGCGATCGGTCGCGAGCTCCGAGACAAGCACGGCGCTGACGTCCTCTTCATCGGCACTTCCCGCGGATTAGAGACAAAGCTGGTTCCCGAAGCAGGCTTCCGGCTGGAACTCGTGCGGTCCGGGCAACTGAAGAACGTCAGCCTCAAAACGCGGCTCAAAACCTTCGGTGACTTGCCGCTCGGCGTGCTGCATTGCATGCGGCTGCTGAAGGAGTTTCAGCCGCAGGTGGTGGTTGGAGTGGGTGGCTATGCCAGCGGGCCTGCCATGATTGCGGCGCTGCTGAAACGCATTCCGACGCTGGCGTACGAACCGAACGCCGTCCCGGGCATGACCAACAAGCTGCTGGGCAAGCGCGTGGGCGCGGCAGCCGTGAACTTCGCCGTGACAGTAAAGTTCTTTCGCAATGCCGAGATCACCGGAGTTCCCGTCCGGCAGGAGATCTTTGATCTGCCTCCAAGGCCGGCCGGCGCGGCCCCACGCCTGCTCGTCACTGCAGGCAGCCAGGGCGCGGCGGTGTTCAATGACGTCATGCCGAGAATCCTGCCCGGGCTGCTGCGCCAGATTCCCGGGCTGACCATCGTGCATCAGGCCGGCGCCCGGCACCTGGAGACAACGCGCGCGGCCTTTGAGGCGACCGGGGCAGACCCTGCCCGGTGGCGCGTCGAGGCGTTCCTGACGGACATGCCCGTGCAGTACGCCGCAGCCGACCTCATCCTGGCTCGCTCCGGCAGCACCGTCGCGGAGCTGTGCGCCGCCGGCAAGCCGTCACTCCTCGTGCCATTCCCGCAGGCCGCCGACGATCATCAGCGCAAAAATGCGGAGGTGCTGGCCACTGCCGGCGCGGCCGTCATGCTGCTGCAGCGCGACGCAACGCCCGAGACGATGGAACGGATGCTGGTGAATCTGCTGCAGGACCCTGAGAAGCGGATGCGGATGGCAGCGGCTGCCAAGAAGCTCGCGCGCTCCGGAGCGCTGGAGCGGATTGCCGGCATGGTGCTGCGACTGGCCGCGCGTCAGTAGCAGTCCGGGATGTTGATGTTTCCCATGCACCGTCTGATCCGCTTTGGGTCGTAGGTGAAGTGCACGAGATTGTCGCGGTAATCGATGGACATCGTGAGCTGATGCAAGGTTGGCGCGCCAATGAAACCGGAGATCTCGACGCCGGTCTCCTTACCCAGGCGGCTGGTATCGATGGATAGCATGCCGTTATTGGGCGCGGCCAGATGGGAGAAGTAGAGCGTCATTGGCCCGGTCGTCCAGGTTTTTTTTACCTCTCCGGAGATGCCGGTGATGTTGACCCATGAGCCTTTGGACACCTTGCTCACCTCACGCGCGGCATCCGGGGAAATAAGATCCATCTGCGAGCCGGTGTCCAGGATGAACAGCTTCCAGGGGCTGTTTTGCTTGAGCTGAACCGGCATGATGAGCTGGTGGCCCGAGCGGAAGACGCGATCCCAGTCCTTCATCGACGCGTCGCGGTAAGCGTCCTGCGGCGCATCGGCTTCGGTGGAGACGCCGGTCTCGAGCGAGGCGGTGCTGCTCGCCGAGGTGTCGCCGGGACGTGCAGGAAGTGGGTCGAGCTTCAGAATGCGGCCAGGAAAATCCAGGGTAAACAGAAAGTGAGAGAAGACGTCGCCGCCAATTAGACCGTCCTGATCGAGCATGCCTTCAGGCGTCTTGCTCAGCACCTCGACATCACAGTCCTGGAATTCCAGCGAGCCGATTTTGATGCTCGCCACTTTGGCGACGAATGAATCGACGTCGCCGTCGTCACCGATGCCTCCGGCCTTGAAATGAAAGTCCGGGGTAAGGTGGAGAGCGTTGGCGGCCGAGTGGGTGAGGATAAGGCCGCTGGCGCCAGTGTCGATCTCCAGCGCACGGTGCTTCCCGTTGAACTCCACGTCGAGCCCCCAGTACGTGTGCGAGTTCCTCGAGTTCAGAATGGCGCGGAAGGGAATTGCCGTGCTGGCGACGGGTGTCACCAGCCGGCAGCCTGAAGCGGGAGGCTCCGACAGCCGCTCCTTTCGCCGTTCCAGCGACCTGCGCTCATCGTCAGGCAGGAAGGCGGCGTGGTCCAGATAGCGCGTGAGCTCGCTGAGCTGGTCGGCGCGAGGCTGGAGGCGCAGCCAATCTCTTTCGATCTGGTCGTCGATCGGGTCCAACTTGCGGGCCAGAGTGAGCTCGGAGTTCGCGGAAGCGTACATCGCGCTCATCCGATAGATCGTCGCGAGGTCGGCATGCGCCTGCGGATTGCAGTAGTCGAGGCGACGGACCGAGTTGAGGGTTTGCAATGTGTCGTTGACCTCGCCCTCGCGCCACTGCACCTCGCCAAGCGCGACCAGCGCCCAGGAGTTTTTAGGCCGCGCGGTGGACCAGGCGATGGCGTCTTTTTCAGCATCCGCGGTTTTGGACTGGCGAAGCTCCGCGCGGATGAGCCCGGCATGCAGGCGGTCGGCTTCCGAACCGGGCTGGCCCGTCGCCGCCTCGCTTTCAGCAGCGTAGAGGGACTCGGCCTTCGCGTAGTCGTGCTCTGACATCGCAATGTCGGCCGGAGACTTCGGGCCGGTGCGGACATTGCATGTGATGGCATGCGCGTGCGCGGCACTGAACAGCCAGACCGCCGCGGAGCACAATAAAATTCGGCCGGGCAAGCCCACCCGCTTCGCTCCTCCGCCCGTACAGAAAGGCCGGGTGGCAACCATATCAGTTCGCGGCAGGAGTGCTCGACGCCGTAGTCGTGGTCCCGGGAGTGGTCGACTTCAGCACCACGCTCTGCTGGTCGTTCGCTTCGAACTCCGAGTAGAACGTGCGCAGCTGCGCGTACTCGTCGGGAAGAATATAGATTTCCGCGAAGACGTAGTCGCGCCGCGTGGTGAAGTTGGTCGGCGCGGATTCTACGCCCATGCCATATCCGGCCATCTGCTTCATGCCAAATTTCGCAATCGCCGGCGCCGCCTCAATCGAGAAGTTCGACGGGAAGTTGATGCGCAGAGCGTCGCGGGTTGACGACGGGTAGTTGAAATCGACGGCAACCTCACGCTTCTCGTGCGGGAAGGTGGCCTTGTGATTGACTAGGAAGAGGTCCGCGGGCACAACCAGACGCTTGCCGGTCCACGACCCGACAGTTCCCTGGACCGTGTAGCTGACCTTGAGCGGATTCTCGTAATCGGCGACGTTGGACACAGTAACGTCCTTGACCTCCAGCGTGTGCGGGATCATCTCTTCGATTGACGTGCGGAGCTCGTGCTTCAGGCCCTCGTCGTCGCCGCGGAGCGCCGCATGACGCCAGCGCAGCGCCGAGACTCCCATGTACGTCATGTCGATCTGACCGTTCACTGAGCCGGTGGCATCCATCTTCAGGTTGGCCACACGCAGGACGACGTTGTTCTTGTAGCCTTCACCCTCGACGTTCACAAAGGCTGTATCGTTGCCTTTCTGGCGAAGCCCGGTTACAAACCCGTGCTGCCAGGCAAGATGTCCGTAGCCGCAGTAGCGTTCGCCGGGATCGAAGAACTCATCTTTGCCGTCGACGTTGACGACGGCAATAATTTCGTCAAACTGTTCGAAGCTGAGCCAGAGATTGATAAAAAGGTGGCGGGAACGATCCGGAACGAGCACCGCATCGGCGTCCATGCCTGCCGCACGCGCCATGCCGATGAAGAGCTCCGTGAGCTGCGTCGAATCCCCGCGCTCGTGCCTGAAGACATCGTCGGCGTCCTTAACCTTGCCCAGTCCATTGGCCTTGTCCTCACGGGCTTCATGCTCGCGCGTGTAGTCCGTATTTTCGAGCTTCTGCACTGCGGCATAGATGGCGCGCAGCTTCTGGTCCTGCGTCGTCGCGCCCGCGATGATCTGCTGCGTCGCGGACTTCAGGTCAGCGTTCGGATTCGCGAAGGAGTTCACTGCCTTGGACCAGTACTTCCCCTCGTTCTTCCAGAACTCTGCGGCCGTGCTCGCGGCGATGTAGTTGAAATACACGCGGAAGCTGTAGTTGCCAACCGGCGGCATGAACTCTTCGTCCGGCTCCGGAGGAACATCCTTCACCGTAAGCTCGTACGACCGCGTCGGAAGGCCGTTGCTGCCGCCGCCGCCGGGCAGGTCGTGCTTCACGATCTCCGCTCCTTTGGGAAGAATCGGAAACCAGCTGATCGTGTGGATCAGGTCGCCGTGCTCATCTCCCATCTCCTCAGAGGTCGGATACCAGATGAAGTGGGCAGCCTTGACGTAGAGGTTGCCCTGGATCAGCCACACGGGCGGCTCATAGCCGCGGTCGTTGATGTAGGTGCTGTAGCGATACTCGATGATGCTGCCCACCGTAACGTCCGGCAGCGTGAAGACCTTCGCCTGGTACTTGAAGCCTTTGCCCTTCTCCATCACCTTCAGGTACGGCTTGCCGGTGAACGGAATGACGGTGCCGTCGGGGTGAATGGTGCGGCCCTGAATCTCCGCAAGCGATTTTTCATTGCCGATGGTGTTGTCGTTGTCGCCCTCGGTCGTGGTCACGTAGGGTAGCTCAACGTTGGCGTACTTCTTGCCGTCCTCGGTCAGGATCTTGATCCGCGCATAGTGCTGCGCGGAATGCTTGTCGTCGGTGGTGATCTCCTCTTTGTTGAGGATGACCGCGGCCACGCCGGGATAGCCCGGCAGCGACGTCATCGACAGCTCTTCCTGCGTTGGCTGGATGAACTTCTGCGCGAGAGCCACGGGCGCGAACGCGGTGACGAGAAGAAGTGCGGACAGCGTGCGGTGCGGCTTGCCGGTGATGCGCTGCGTTGCGGCAGTGTACATGGTGCTCCTTAGGGCAATGAGGCTGTGGTGCTGGTGCTGCGCTTGAGGACGACGCGGCTGTCCTCGTCAGCGGCAATCGTTGCGACCAAGCGCTGCAGATCCGGATACTTGTCTGCCGGCAATGAAACCTGGCGGACCGTATAGGTGCGGGTGTAGTGGAGCGTGTGCCCCTCCAGCTTCGTAGAGCTCTCGTAGCTCGCGAACCCGACGTCTTCCTTGACCGGATCAGGCAGCTCATCCACCGCGTAGCCGTCCGGGAGCTGAATGTCGAAACTGTCGGTGGCCTGCATGGTGCGACGGAGATTGATCGAAATCTTCCGTGACTTGTGGTCGATGGGCAGAGTGTAGCTGCCAAGGACGCGTGGTCGAATCATCAGCAGCGGCCCCACGGAGCTGGCATAGTGATCGGCCGTGACATTGAAGCTGGTTGTCAGATCCTTGTCCAGCGCGGCGACGTTCTGAATCTTCAGATCGCTTAGCGAGGCTGCCATCAGGTCACGCGAGACAGTGCGGTCAATCAGCTCCTGCTGCTTGCTCGAGTCGAGCTCTTTCAGTTCCATGCGGTCGTCCTCGGCCAGCGAGCCGAAGTATTGCTCGGTCACACTCCCCTTCAGCGAACCGTCCGGGTTCAGGGTGAGCGTCCCGGATCGATGAATCGTATTGAGGTCGGGGCTGAGGACGGGAATCTGGATGATCTGGCTCGCAGGGCCTTCGATCAACAGGGCGTAGCTGCCCTGCAGGTTGTCCTCGATCTGCCCGAACGGAGTGTCCTCCCAGGTTGGATCGAAGATCAGATAGCGCCTGCCGGTCTGCGCGGTAATGACACTGTGAAGCCGCGGGTTCTCGTAGCCCTTGGGGATTTCGATCGCAGCGATGACATGATTGCCCGCAATCGAAGGGGCGTCCGGGTCAACAACGCCGCGATGAGTGTCAACCATCACCAGATCGCTGTGGATGCCCACGGTGGAGAGCATCGCGGACAGAAGGGTAGCTTTGTCTTTGCAGTCCCCGTAGCCGCCGCGGAAGATCTCATTCGCGGGATGAGGCTGGAATCCGCCGACGCCCATCTCGATAACGAAATACCGGATGTGCTGCTGCACGAAATCGCCGATTGCCTCGGCCTTGTCGTAGAAATCGGTCTTGCCCGCGGTGAGCTCTGCGGCCTTCGCTGCAATCTCCGGCGTAGCGGCCACGCGGTCGTGCGCCAGCGCGCTGTACCACTCGCCGATACCGCGCCACGTCCCGTCCTCGGGAAAGGCCAGACCAGGCCCGGAGTAATGGACCGTCATGCGTCCGGCGAGCGATTCGGCGGAGGGGTGCATCGGCACGCGCTCCAGGTCGATGGCAGGCTCGTTATTCATCTCCCAGCGATAGCGTTGGTGTTCGAGATCAATCGCATCGACCTTGGAATGGTGCGCCCATGTGGTCGTATACGAGAAGCCCGGAGGCAGCTCGAGCGTGAAGCTCTGGTTGACCACGGGAAGCGCACCTTGGAAGTCCCAACTGGTCTCGGCCAGATAGGGACGCTCACGCTGCTCGTACTCGTACGCCACAATGCCGCCGGGATCGCGGCCGGGAGGATCGGCGACGCGGTACTTCACGTCGTCATAGAGCTGCCCGCCCTCGCCCGGAGGGCTCACCTCACGCATCTCGCTGTCCTTCACCGCGTATTCGTGGCCGGCCGGGTCGATGCTCCATGCATGCATGGAAAGCAGCTTCGAGTCTTTGTCGAATCCGACCGCGGGCACCGCCTCGTCGCGGCCCTGCGGGCGAAGAATCTTGATGACCTCGCGCTCATGCAGGACGGCCTGGCCCTTCGCATCGACCGTATAGGTCTCCTCGTCCAGCAGGACGACCGCCCTGGTTGTCTCGGGAAGCTTCGGCAGCGGCTGCTGCGCAGCGGCCTTCACCCAGTCCGGAACGGAATTGGACGCGAAGACGGGTAGCGGGGCCACGGTAAACAGCACGGCGGCCATCGCGCTAAGGCTCACGACACGGAGAAGACGGGCCCGGTGCATAGCAAGGCTGCTCCTTGAAACATCGCGACCGTGGCCTTGAACGCGCCACGTTGCTGAGAAGAGATCGTGGCTGATTTATACGGCCCGGCGGCCCGCAATTCAAGAAAAAGCTTGCGCAGCATGACACCGAAGTTGCAATCGCAGGTGCTATGCGAAAAATCAGGCGAACTTGAGTCCCTGCGCATCAAGGTAGGCAGCGAGGTTGCGGGCCTTCGCCGCCGGATCAGCAAACGCAATGTACCCATCCGGCCGCACGAGATAGGCCGCGTTCTCCTGCACGCCTAAGGCTGCGCACTGCGGCTGCCTGGGAAACACGTGGAACGCGAGGCCGCGCTGCGAGCAAAGGCGGCTGATGTCCGGACAGACCCAATTGCTGTAGATATGGACCTGCCAGTCGAGCGAGCAGAGCGGGGCGAAGTTGTCCGGTTCTTCGTTCTTGGGGCCGACCGGAAGTAGCATCCAGGGCAAGCGATCCCCCGCGTGCAGCTTGCCCGTGCGGCCCTGGCTCAGATCGCTCGAACGGTAGTTGATCGCGATCTGCGAGACCGTACGAAACAGAAACCGCCGGCTGGCGTTCGCCGACAGAAGCGTGGGCACCAGGTAGGGAACAATATGCAGGCGAAGCAGCAGCGCAAGCTCGCTATCGCTGGTGACGCCGGTAAACGCCTGGTCCGTGGTCGCGACCAGCCGCCGCGCAAACGCAATGCGCTCCGGCTCAAACGTATCGAGGATACTGTCCGGCGCCCGCCCGCGCAGCACGCCGGCCAGCTTCCAGCCAAGATTCACCGCGTCGCCAATCCCCGTATTCATCCCCTGCCCGCCCACCGGCGAATGAATATGCGCCGCATCGCCCAGCAGAAACACGCGCCCCTCGCGGAAGTGCTCCGCCACGCGATGATGCACGCGATAGGTCGAAAACCAGTTCACGCGCTGGACGTCCGCATGAATCCAGTTCAGCACCCGCGTCGAGACATCCTTCCAGCCAAGCTCCGGCTGCGAGTCGCCCGCCTGCGCATTCACCAACTCCTCGCGAATCGTCCCGACGAACCGCATCCGGCCGCCATCATCCAGCGGGAAGATGGCCAGAAAATCCGTGTCATCCAGCGCAACGTGAAGCTCCCCATTCGCCACCGCACCGCCAGCCGTCACATCCGCGACATAGAACAGATGCGTGTACTCCCCGCCCGGAAAGCCGATCCGCAACCCCTGCCGCACCACCGAGCGCGCCCCATCACACCCCGCCAGGAACCTCGCACGGCAACTCTGCTCCGTCCCGTCGCGCAGTCGCAGCGTCGCATCCACCCCATCGCCGCCCTCTTCAAACCGCAGCAGCTCCGTCGACCGCTCGACATTCACGCCAGCCTCCGCCAGATGCCGGATCAGCAGCGGCTCATGCTCATCCTGCGGAAAGATCAGCGCATACGGAAACGGGCTCAACCCCCGCCCGAAGTCCTCAAACGGCGCATGCGCCACCTGGCGCCCCGCCACCCAAAGATTAAGCGCCGGCACGCGATGCCCATGCTCCTCTAGCTCATGCGCAAACCCGAGCTGCGCATAGAACTCCAGCGTCCGCGCCTGCACCGCCAGCGCGCGCGAGTGCGCCACCGGCTCGCGATTCTTATCCACGATGCGCACGCGAATCCCCAGCCGCGCCAGCCACAGCGCCAGCACCAGACCCGTGGGTCCGGCCCCCGCGATGAGCACTTCGGCATCAGGCATCGGCATCGGCAGCGACTCCGCAAATCATCTGAACCGCATTCGCTCTGAGCATACCTCTGTCGCGCTTCGCAGCTGTCCCGCCCGGCTGATAAACTCGCTTCTCTTGCCATGATCGAAGAAAATCAGCAAAGAGGATCAGCCAGATGGCAGTGCCCGAACAGGTGGCAGTGAAGGAACGGCTGGGCGTCATCGGGGCCGGCACCATGGGCAACGGCATCGCCCACGTCATGGCGCGCGCCGGCTGCGAAGTAGTCCTCTGCGAAATCGACCAAGCCGCCCTCGAGCGCGGTCTCGCCACCATCCGCACCAATCTCGACCGCGAAGCCGCCCGCGGCAAGGTCGACCCCGCCGAGGTCGAAACCATTCACCATCGCATCCGCCCCGCCAACTCGCTCGCCGCCCTCAAAGACTGCACCCTCGTCGTCGAAGCCGCCACCGAGCGCCTCGAGGTCAAGCAATCCATCTTCCGCGAGCTCGACGAGCTACTTAGCCCGGACGCCATTCTGGCGTCCAATACATCCTCGATCTCCATCACCAGACTCGCCGCCACCACCTCGCGCCCCGCCAACGTCATCGGCATGCACTTCTTCAACCCCGTCCCGGTCATGTCGCTCGTCGAAGTCATACGCGGCCTCCAGACCGACGAAGCCACCTTCCAGCGCGTCCACACCCTCGCGCTCGAGCTCGGCAAGACCCCCGTCGAAGTGAACGACGCCGCCGGCTTCGTCTCCAACCGCGTCCTCATGCCCATGCTCAACGAGGCCATGTTCGCCGTCATGGAAGGCGTCGCCACCCCCGAAGCCGTCGACGAGGTCTTCCGCCTCGGCATGGCCCACCCCATGGGCCCGCTCACCCTCGCCGACTTCATCGGCCTCGACGTCTGCCTCGACATCATGCGCGTGCTCGAATCCGGCCTCGGCGACCCCAAATACCGCCCCTGCCCTCTCCTCATCCGCATGGTCGATGCCGGGTGGCTCGGCCGCAAATCCGGCAAAGGCTTCTACGATTACGCTAAGAAGTGAAGCGCCTTTCCTAACCCCTAACCCCTCACTCCTAACTTCTCCAGGAGACCTCGTGAGCACCAAAGAACTCTACTTCGAAGACCTGCACCCCGGCATGACCTTCAACTCCAGCCGCTCCTACAAGGTCACGGCCGAGGAGATCAAAGAATTCGGCGAGCGCTACGACCCGCAGCCCTTCCACATCGACCAGGCCGCCGGCGAGAGCTCCTTCTTCAAGGGCCTCGCTGCCTCAGGCTGGCTCACCGCCGCCATCGTCATGCGCCTGCGCGTCGAGTCGCTGCACATTGCCGGCGGCATGCTCGGCGCCGGCGTTGAAGAGATGCGCTGGACCGCGCCCGTCCGCCCGGGCGATTCCTTGCGCACCGAAGCCGAGATCCTCACCGTGCGGCACTCGCAGTCCCGTCCGCAGTACGGCGTTGTCCGCTCCCGCACCACCGTCTACAACCAGCGCAACGAGCTCGTGATGCGCTCGATCGTCACGTTCCTCGCGCCGCTGCGGAATCCGGTGAAGCCGTAGTTCGTTCTTTCCGATAAAGAACCCTTACTGCTGGCTCTCAAGTAAGCGAGCACCCTCCGCCAGAATCTCGCTCTCGTTTCTGCAGGGGAGAAAGTTTGTAATGCATGAGAAACGAAAATTCATCAATTTCTCTTTTTCAGGAGCTGATTCATTCGAGGTAAACGTAACACCCAGCCCGTATTCGCCTTTCACTCGACGCGCATACCGAAACGGGTGCTCCGGGTTGATGTGCCTATAGTCGGGAAACTCAGTGTTCTCGCCTGATGACACGGCTAAGTCCGGCACAAATGCGCCACTTCGGAGGTACCAATCACGCACGGGGAGGCCTACGTCTTCAATGAACGACTTCTGGATAATCACTCCATTCTCGGTCTGCACTCTTGCACCTATTGCCGAATTGCGTAGCCCGGTGTGATCAATAAGCCCGGCAATCCAGTTCTTGTGCGGTTGTTCTGGGTCTCCGCGAACTGGCGACGGCAGAAGGTGGCGGCTGATAATGAAGTAATCGCAGGTCTCGCCAGAACAACTCTTCTCCAGCGTCCCGCGCTTGCTCCAGGCACCGATTAATGTGCCCAAGTTCGAAGGTTTACCGCCGACTTGAAGAGAATTGATCTGACCTAAGAGCTGTTGGCCATGCCACCGGAGCAGCCACTGTGCTGTCTCTTCGTATAGCCAACCGAAAGCCAAGAGACACAAGAACGCCATCAGCGTCCTGCGGACCCATTGCGGTAAGGAATGCATGCGCCGCAGTAAAACACTAGGTTTGACATCGCGGCAAATTGGCTATGGAGTCGATTTCGAGCGGATGGTCGGCTATACGGAAGTATGCCCGACGAAAAATCGTCCCATTGCGGCACAACCACGCCGTCTGAACATCGTGGCAAGGGTATCCAGCTAGATTGCGGACGAGTTTTGAACCGCTCCCCGCTGTATCCTCTCAACCATGCGGATGACCGTTCTAGCTTCGGGATCGCGTGGCAACTCCACGCTGGTCGCCGCTGGCCAGACCGCCGTCCTCGTTGACGCCGGCCTCTCCTGCCGCGAGATCCTTCGCCGCATGGCCGCCGTAGGCGAAGACCCCGCCAATCTCAAGGCCATCCTTATCACCCATGAGCACCTCGACCACGTCGCCGGGCTGTCCGTGCTCGCCCGCAAACTGAAGATCCCTGTCTTCTTCACCCAGGCCACGCACCGCGCCTGGGTGCGCATGCTCACGCCGCAAAAGCGCATGACCTACAAGGCGTGGTTCGAAAAGATCCAGCGCGAACGCGAGGCGATGGAGGCCGGCATCGAGGCAGCACCGGCCGAAACCGAGCCCGATCCATGCAATGAAACCCAAAAGGTGAACCCGACCGCCCTTCCGGCATTGGAGTTCTTCGAGGCCGGCCGCAGCTTCCGCATCGGCGACCTCGAAGTCTGCCCCTTCACGATTCCCCACGATGCTGCTGACCCCTGCGGCTTTGTCTTCTACGCTCCCGGCGAATCCATCCGCATGGCCGTCGCCACTGACCTTGGCTATGTCCCCCAGAATGTGAAGCTTGCGCTCAAGAACGTGGATGTCCTGCTGCTTGAGTCCAACCACGATCTCGAGATGCTCAAGGACGGGCCCTACCCCTGGAGCGTCAAGCAGCGCGTCCTCAGCCGGGTTGGCCACCTCTCCAATGCCGCTGCAGCCGAGTTTTTGATGAGAGATTACGACGGTGGTGCACACACCATCGTGCTGGGACATCTAAGTGAACAGAACAACCTGCCCGAGCTGGCCAAACTGGCCGCCGAGCAGGCCATCGGCGACCGGATGACCCTTTTGGGTAACCGGGTCCTATTGGCCCGGCAAGATGTTGCACTCGAGCCAATTCGGTTGTAAAACATAGACTTAAACCAGAGATGGGACCACCCATACGGCACGCAAAGACTCCAGCTTGGCGCTTTCCCCGGCACCAGCAGTGAAGTAGAATCAAAATTGCGTAAACAAATGCCGACTCTTTCTCGACATCCCCTCCAGGACGCCCATACCCCCTGCACAGACCAGGTGATCGGCCACATCCTTTCAGGGTGGCGGTATGACATCTCCGGCACCCCTGCGGGGCTCCGCGGCGACTACGAGGCCCATCTGCGCGGCTGCCCGCACTGTCGCGGCAAGCAGCGGATTCATCGTACGGTCGACCTGCTGCTGCTGGTCGTAACCACCCTGGCCTGCGGCGCTTTCGTTCTGGCGGCCCTGGTGCTGCACCGGCTGGAGGCAATACGGCACCTCAGCGGAAGCCTGCACCTGCACCTCGGCAGCGACCGTGCCCTGATGCTCGCGCACGTCCCGCCGAGCATCACAATCAGTCTGGAAGCGGTGGCGGTCTCGGGTGTGATCTTCTCGCTTCTGCTGTGGGCCCTGGTCTTGATGACGACGCCGGTCCCCGGCATGGTCTCCGCCATAGTTCGCGAGCACGTCTCGCCGGAACTGCGCGACCGCCTCTGGAAGCAGGCGTAAAGCCAGACACCAAGGTGTAATGGGTAAGCACTCGAGTGTGGTCCGTCGGCCGCTTTACGCCTTACTCCTTACCCTCTGCTTCTCAGCTATGATGATGTTTCATCCCGCTGCTTGAGAGTCTGTTTGTCCTCGAATCACCAAAACACTGATGTTGTCTATGCGCAAGGACATGCGCATGAGCCGGCGTCCGCCACAGCCGCGCGCGCCGGCGAGGCCACACGCGGCGGCGGGCCGCAGGTGCGCAAGCGTCCGTGGCCGTCGCTGATTGCGGCCTATCCGGCGACCTCGATCCTGATGGCCATCAACATCCTGGTCTTCCTGGTGATGTTTCACTGGAGCCCGGTGATTCCGCTCCTCAAGGCCCATCAGTTCGGCTCGATTCTGACCGCGCAGTTCAACGGCGACGTGCTGTACTACTTTGGCGGCTGCGACAGCTGGGCGGCGATTGCGCAGGGCCAGTGGTGGCGGCTGGTGACAGCCTGTTTTGTCCATGCCAGCATTCTGCACATCGGTGTGAACCTCTGGTGTCTCTGGAACCTCGGGTTGTTTGGCGAACCGCTGCTTGGGCGCTGGGGGCTGATCTGGGTTTACCTCCTGACGGGCGTGACCGGGAATCTCCTGTCGGCAGCGGAGAGCGTCTTCACGCGCTCGGACGTGCTCGCGGTCGGCGCCTCAGGCGCAATCTTCGGCATTGCCGGCATCCTGATCGTGCTGCTCTCCAACCGCAAGCTGAACCTGCCCTGGGAGGAGCTGAAGAACCTCCGCCGCCAGGTCATCCTGTTTGCGGTGATTAACCTCGCCCTGGGCATCGCGCCGCAGTTCTCGCCATCGCTGACCGCGGCGGAGTGGGCGCGGCTGCACGTAAACCCGGGCAACATTCCCCACATCGATAACTCGGCGCATCTCGGCGGCCTGCTGAGCGGGCTGGCGCTCGGCCTGCCCCTGCTGCCGAAGATGACGACCGGCAAGACCAGCTATCGAGCGCGCCAGCGGGCGACCTTCACGGCTGCGGCGTTCATCCTGTCGCTGGTCGGATACGCCCTCTCGAAGTTCGCGAGAGGCTGAAAAGGCCAAAAATTGACCCCTCAAAAATGCGCAAAAACCCGCTTTTTATACGTTCAAATGCCTTAAAATCGAATAGTCGTCATACGACAATTCCACGAAGAATCAACGACTTAGTCGAAGGTTGTGGACACCGTCGCCGCGAATTTGCGGACCATCGCCAGCAGCAGCCGGCGGTCGCTTTCGGTGAGATTTGCAGCGTAGCGCTGCACCTGGGTGAGGAAACGAATCTCGTCTTCGGTGAGCGACACGCCGGATACTTCGCGAACCGGATCTTCAGAAAAGAAATGACTTAGCGAGATATCGAGGGCCCCCGCGATCTTCTGCAGCGTCTCCAGCGAAGGCACCGTATGCCCGTTTTCCACACGCGAAAGGTAACAGCGAAGCAGGCCCGTACGCTTCTCAATATCGCCCTGCGACAGCCCCTTCTGCAGCCGGAACCCGCGAATGGTCACCCCAATATTAATCGGCTCAGGACTCGTAAAAACCGCGGTTTCGGACGGCGGCAGAGCTGTATGCATGTTTGCCATTAGCCGTAAAGTAACCACCGAAGGTAGTAGTGGCAAGGGGAATCTTCGATATCTTTTGCCCGCTGTACCAATTCGGATTCGTTAGGTTTGTGAGTCGTTGATATCAGGGCACTAATCAACCCATGTACATTCCGCCATTGACATCGAGGGTGTGCCCGGTAATGTAGGCAGCTGCGTCGGAGGCGAGGAAGCTAACCGCTGATGCGATGTCCTCGACAGTCCCGTAGCGGCCGAGGGGAACCTGAGCGAGGATTCCGGCCCGCTGGTCCTCGGTGAGAGCGTCAGTCATGGCAGTGGCGATGAACCCGGGGGCGATGGCGTTCACGGTGATGTTGCGGGAGGCGAATTCGCGCGCGAGAGACTTGGTCAGGCCGATCAATCCTGCTTTTGAAGCCGCGTAGTTGACCTGGCCGGCGGCTCCGGTCTCGCCGACGACGGAGGTGATGTTGATCACGCGGCCCCAGCGGGCTTTCATCATGCTGCTGATGACCGCCTGGGTGAGCAGGAAGGCGCCGGTGAGGTTCGCGCGGAGGATGTCGTCGAAGTCGGCGAGCTTCATGCGCAGGGCGAGGCCGTCGCGAGTGATGCCGGCGTTGTTGACGAGGATGTGGCAGGCGCCAAGCTCGGCGAGGACTTGCTTTGCGCAGGACTTGATGGAGTCCTCGGAGGCGACGTCGAGAGCGAAGGCCCTAGCTGTGCCTCCGGCGGAGGTGACTTCGGCGGCGAGGGATTCAAGCTTGTCTAGACTCCGCGCGGCCAAGGCTACCGCGGCGCCATGTTTCGCGAGATCGAGGGCGATGGCGCGGCCGATGCCCTGCGAGGCTCCGGTGACGAGCGCGACTTTGCCGGTTAGGGAAGAGGGCATGAGTACTCCTGCTGAGGGTATTCTCTACTGTTTTGCTGCGCGCTCGTGATTGAGGGCGAGGAGGCGTTCAAGGATCTCGGTGTCGGTTAGGTTTGAGGGCCAGCCGTAGGCGGCGAATACGGCCTCATCGAGGGTGCGATGGAGGTTCGAGAGCCAGGTGGGCCGCTCGTTGTAGAGGTTGGTGAGGGTGCGCTTTTTGAGGTCGGCCTCAGAGATGTTCGCTGGGTTGAGCCAGGCGTCGCGTTTGGCGACGAGCTCGCGGGCGGCGGCGGAGATGGCTTCGACGCGCGGGTCGTCGGCGGGTTCTTTGCCGGGTGGCCAAGGGAAGGGGAATTGATCGAAGCAGACCATCGGAGTGTACCGAAATCCACTTTCGGCGTCTCGAACCTGCGTACCGGTCCGTCTCGACCAAAGTTCATGTATTTGTGCGTGAAGAACGCCAAAAAAGTAGTCATCTTCCCTTGCAAAGACTACGAGGGCGCTGTCCGGTATTACTTCCGGATCTACCCAGATGAAAATGCGATGCTTCGAATGACGCGGCGTCGCGATGAATCGATACAGTCCGAAAACCGCGGCCCTCATGTCTCGGGCTACTCGCCCATGTTGCCACCATCGCGAGCGTTCAAGCGGGTTGCGGACAGTCGAACGGTGCTTCTTTTCATGAGTTTCTAAGTAATGAAATGGCGCTTCGAAGAGGGCGGCTTCCTCCTCGCCCATTTCGCCGAAATCGATAATCCATTTCCGCCGGGACCTCATCGTGATGTCCCTTGCATTGAGGAAGGGCTTAACGACCTCGTCGTTCTTCTTTCCGTTGGGATTGCTCGGCGCATTCAGCATCCGTCGAGCTACATCCTCGCTTATATCGAAGCTTCCCTTTTTCATATCGCCGATAAACGCTAGATCGCTGTTCTCGTTTAGGCGAACGGCTTTCGTGTGATCGACGCCACCTGTCAGGGCTGCGCTGATTTCGGGGACCCGTTCGCCGTCCAACATTGTCTCCGGCTCGTTGCCGTCGTCGAAAGCAATCATGGATACATGGACCATCGCGCCATTAAGAATCCAGTCACGGTCGCTCAATGCCCAAAAAATCTTGCCGGACTCCTTGACTCGTTCCAGCACGACTCTGTTCGTTCCGCCACGGATGCCTTGTGTGGCAAGTAGGCCGGCTCGGTGTGCCCTTCCGAGGTGAACTAATCCGCGCGCTTTCTCGAACCAGTAAGTTACGAGGTCGGCACCGCCTGGAACTCGGCCTTCATAGAGGGTTCGGAGGTCGTCAACATACTGAATGTGAGGCTCGATGTTGAGCTCCGTTCGCATTTTCTTGTCACCCAAAAACGGCGGATTACCGACGATGTACTCGGCTTCTGGCCACTCTGGTTCGTAGGGCTTGCCCTCTGCGTCGTAACGCAGGATCGCGTCGCCGTGCTCGATGTTGGTGAGTTTGCGGAGGAGTGGAGTCTTGTGGTCCTCGACGCCGTGGTCGTGTTTCCACTGGAGGAAGCCGATCCAGACGACGATGCTGGCGATTTCGTGCGCGTAAAAGTCGGTCTCGATGCCGAAGAGCTGGGCGGGATTCGGCATGGGATCGACGGCGAGGGTGAGGCCGTGGTGGAGGGCGAAGACGCGGGTCTCATGCCAGAGGTCGAGCAGGCGTTTGAGGGTGATGTAGAGGAAATTGCCGGAGCCGCAGGCGGGGTCGAGCACGCGGACGCTGGAGAGCTCGGCGGCCCAGTTCTGGAGGAGGTCGAGGGCGGGGCGGTTGAGTTTGAGAGTCGGTTGGGAAGGCTTGGAACTGCGCTTCGGCAAGCGTACCTCAGGGGCTGAAGCCCCCGAGGAAGCGGCTGTTGATGGCACGACTGAAGTCGTGCCCCTTCTAGAGACAGAATCGGCCGCAGAGTTTTCTTCCGCCAAGGCGGCGAGGACGGACTGCTGGACTTCGGCCCAGCGGCGGCGGAGAGGTTGCATGACGACGGGCTCGACGAGCAGGGCGATGTCTTCGGGTGAGGTGTAGTGCGCGCCGATGAGGGAGCGTTTGGCGGCGTCCAGGGAGCGCTCGAAGAGGGTGCCGAAGATGGAGGGCTCGATGTGGGACCAGTCGTGCTGGGCGGCGGAATAGAGGATGCCGAGATCGGCCTTGTTGAGCACGATCAGGTGATCGTTCGGCTTGAAGAGATCGCCGTTGAACCATGGAATATCGTCGGCGCCGAAGAAGCCCTCGGGGCTGCTCATGGCTTCCAGAAGGTCCGGCAACTTCTTGTTGAAGCGGCTGGGCAGGAAGCGGTCATTTTTTATCAGGTTGCGGAAGGCATGGTTGGGGATCAGCTCCACGGAATCTGCGAAGAGGCAGAAGACGAGGCGCATGAGGAAGTGCGCGATCTGTTCTTTGGTGGGCGGGTTGGGATCGGCGGCACGCTCGAGCTCGAGCTGTTGAGCGAGCTTCAGGAAGTCTGCGGCTGCGGCTTCGGTGACGCGGGCGGCGGAGCGATCGGGGCGGAGCTGGTTGAAGTCGCCGAAGACGTGGCGGAGGACTTCGAGCGGAGGGATGGAGCAGCTTGGCGTGTCGCGGGCGTGGAGCAGGTCTTCGAGCGTGAATTTGTAAACGCGTGGCGGGGCGTTTTCAAACCGGGTGTGGACTTCAAAGCGGTCGAAGTCGCAGACGACGCCGAGCGGCGGATTGAGCAGCGCTTCCTGGTACTCGTTGAGCTGGCGGTAGGCTTTTTTGAGGTCGCCGCCTTTGGACTTGTATTCCCAGCCGAAGTAGCCGCGCTTCCAGACGTCGGCGAAGCCTTTGTCGTCGGTGCCGGTTTTGGGGACGTGCTTTTCGAAGGTGTAGCTGCTGCCGTCGACGTCCTGCTCGGTGGGGTGGGGTACGCCCAGGGCTTCGCAGAGGTCGCGGAAATGCTGCTGATAGGCGGAGCGCTCGGTAAGCGAGGACTGCTGCCATTTGCGGACGAAGTTCAGGATGTCAAGGGGCATGCCGGAGATCGTGAACCATTTTCGCAGAGTTGAGGGGAGGGCGACAGGCGGCGCGCTGGAAAAAGGGACGAGATTCCAACATGGGAGCGGCAGAGTATTCTTTAGCGGACATGTCCTCGCCTACCGCTGCCCCTGATCTGCCCCAGACCTCAACAACTGAATCCAGGCCTGAACCGAAGCCTGGCGCTGAAAGCACGACCGAAGTGTATGCGATCCATGGCGCGGAGCCGGAGGTGCTGGCGTATGCGATGGCGAAGTACTCGCGGTCGGCGCTGACGATGCGGGAGTCGCTGGTGGAGATCAGCTCGCAGAAGGCTGAGCAGTTTCTGAACACGTTTTATTTCCAGTATGGGCACAGGTCGATTGCGGACCTGGCGCATATTCCGTTTGCGGTGGAGAAGCTGTCGCTGCTGGCGGCGATCACGCTGGTGGACGAGACGCGGTGGGATGGGCAGGAGCGGTCGACGCGGTATCAGAACTTCCGGCAGAGCGGGTGGTATACGCCGCAGCTGAGCAAGGGAGCGCGCAAGCACTACACCGCAGCGGTTGAGGCGCTGTTCAAGGCCTACGAAGAGATTGGCGCGGGGATGTTCGAGGCGCTGCAAGGCGTGATTGCGCGGCCCGAGGAGATGAAGCCGGAGAGCTATGGGCGGACGTTGAAGGCGCGGGCGTTCGATGCGGCGCGGTATCTGCTGCCGCTGGCGACGAATACGTCGCTGGGGCAGATTGTGAATGCGCGCACGCTGGAGACGCAGGTGTCGCGGCTGCTGTCGAGTGAGTTTGCGGAGATTCGTGAGCTGGGTGCGAAGCTGCGTGGGGCGGCGAGCGATCCGGCGTGGAATGTGCTGCGCGACCGGCTGGAGGAGATGGCCGGCGAGGGGAACGTCGACCCGGCTGCGACTGCGGAGATTCTGCAGGAGCTGATGCCGCCGGTGAAGGCTGCGCCGACTCTCGTGAAGTATGCGGAGGCGAGTGACTACACGATGGCGAGCCGCAAGGAGCTGGCCGAGGCAGCACGCGAGCTGATGCGCGACAGCGAGGGCAATGCGGCTCCGGTGTATCCGGCGCCGGTGGTGGATCTGCTGGATGATGATGAGGATATCGAGGTCGAGATTGCGACGTCGTTGCTGTATCCGCACTGCCATTACTCGTACCGGCAGTTACGCGGGGCGGTGGCGGCGCTGAGCGAGACGCGGCGGAATGAGATCTTGAAGCTGGGAACGGCACATCGCGGAAGGCATGATGAGCTGCTGCGGGCGTTCAGCGCGGGGCATGGGTTCAGGTTCGACATCCTGATGGATGTGGGCGGGTTTCGGGATATGCATCGGCACCGGCGCTGTGTGCAGCTGCTGCAGGCGTTCAGCGATGTGCATGGATACGACGAGCCGGTGTGTCCGGGGCAGCCGACGCTGGAAGAGGCGGGACTTGCCGGCAAGTACAAGAGTGCGATGGATGCGGCGCGGCTGGCGTATCGGGAGCTGTGCGATAGCGATGAGCCAGAAGCGAAGCAAAGCGCCCAGTATCTGCTGCCGCTGGGCACGCGGTGCAGGGCGCTGTTCAAGATGGATTTTGCGGAGGCGCTGTATATCTCGGAGCTGCGGTCGGGGGTGGCGGGGCACTTCAGCTACAGGAGGGTGGCGTGGGAGATGTACCGCGCGGTTGCGGTGAAGCATCCCGCGCTGGCGGGGATGTTTCGGGTGCAGGATGTGAATGTGCCTGTCGATCTGCTGAAGCGGTAGGGGAGAGAAGTTAGGGAGCGAGGGGTTAGGGGTGAGGTGGACATGTCGGCTCGCCAGGGCGGCGGTCTGCTCAAGACATCGCTGGGAGCGCGGGTGCAATCCTATCACTATGGACCGGCGGCAGTTCAACTCGTTCATGATCGCGATGGCGGCCGGGATGGGGTGATCCGTTGAGGGCAACGATGGACCGGTGGTGAGGATTTGGTGCAGGGTCCAGGCCTATCTGTTGCGCGATTTGCAGCCGACAGGAATGGATGCAGCGAGGTGACCGCGCGCAGGCTTAGGCAGAAGCTCCATTTTTTTGTTGATCAACGTCGCTGATCCTTTTAGCGTGTAGCCCATCTTCCGTGGAGAGGTGCGCATGTGCGGTGGCTCATTACGAACAGGAATCAGCAGGATGATGGCTTCGGCAAAGACTACGCGCAAGTTACGCTCTGGAAGTTTGATCCGGCGTCAGGGAAGGACATAACCAAGCGTTCGTCCTGGCAGCCGTTGACTCTCGACCAGTTCAAGGCTGCGCTGATTGAGATCGCGAAGACGTTTCCCAATCCAATTCAACTTCCGTCTGCGGATCAAAAGCATCTGTCGCTGTTTATTCATGGATATAACAACGGTTGGATAGATGCGGTCACGAGATACGACAAGATTGCGAAGACTCTGTATGACGGACCAGATTCTTTGGGAGAGATCATCTCGTTCGATTGGCCTTCGAAGGGTGAGCTTCTAGGGTATTTGCCGGATAGGGCGGAAGCGCGCAAGGTTGCCGATGATCTGACCAATGTGCTTTCCGAGCTTTATGACTGGATGTCGGCGCAGCAGCTGATAGCTCAGCAGGATCCAACCAAGGCTTGCCGGGCGCGGACTTCGATCATTGCGCACAGTATGGGCAACTACGTGCTCGAATATTCGATGAATGACCTTTGGACCCGGAAAAACAGGCCACTGCTGGTGAGTCTGATGAACGAAGTGCTCATGGTAGCGGCGGACGTGGACAACGATCTGTTTCGAAGTGGCGAAACTGTGACGCACGGAGATGGTGAAGGGCTTGCGAATCTCTCTTACAGGATCACCGCACTGTACACAGGACGTGACGATGTCTTAGGAGCTTCAGCAGGCCTGAAACACTTTGGCAAACGGCGCCTGGGGCGAGCTGGTCTGGACAATTCGTATCCGGTGCCGGACAACGTGTGGGACGTGGATTGCACGCAATTATTTCTTCAGCCGGTGAACGGGATACAGATCCATGGCGAATACTTTGAGCCGGCTGAGACGAAGATCTACGAGTTGATGGACCTTCTTTTGAAAGGGAAGGACCGCAGTATTCTGATTGGCGACGGCTTGATTCCATCTGCTCTGCCGCGTGTCCAGCCGACCGGGTAGCGTTCAGCGATCGTCGTAAAGAGCTATACGCTAGCGGTTTGCCTTGGCTGCTTTGCGTTTGGCGAGGCGGGCGCGGCGTTTGAGTTCGTCGTCGGAGAACATGGTGCGGCGGCAGTTGGGGGCGCCGCAGTAGCAGTCGGCGGAGTCGTCGTCGGAGTCGTGGAGGTTGTACTCGTAGACGAGCTCTTCGCCGGCGGCTATGTTGCGGATGGCCTTGATCCAGACGCGGCCGTCGTCCTCTTCGGTCTCGCAGTTGGGCGCGCAGGAGTGGTTGACGAACATGGCGGCGGAGAAGCCGTCGATGACGTCCTCGGTGCCGTCGATGGAGAAGAGGTAGGTGACGGGCTTGTCGGCGTAGCGGTCGTCGGCAACGGATTTGGGGATGCGAGGGCCGTCGTACTCGAGGATGCGGCGACCCCGCGGGATCGGGTCGAGCGTGGTGACGCCGGCGGCATGGATGGCGGAGGAGCGGATGAGCAGGCGGGGTGTGGCGGGGGTGGTGGGCCGGGACATGGGGTGGAGTATAGCAAGGAAGGGATTAGGGATCAGGGACCAGGGAATAGGGATCAGAGATCAAGGAACAGGGGTGTAGAGAGCGGGAGATTGGTGCGTGCTGGTGGGGAGGGATTGTCGTCTAATAAAGGTATGAGGCGAGTGTGGCTGGCGGCGTGTGTGGTTGGGCTGGGCGTAGGGGTGGTGTGCGCGCAGACGCCGGCAAGCCAGGCCAATGAGCCGCAGTGGAAGCAGACGCCGGAAGGAAGGCCTGCGGCGCCGCAGACGCAGATGAACTGCACGGGTGGGGCGACGAAGGGTCCTGACGGGAAGTGGACGACGACGAGCAACTGTGGGCCGGCGCAGGACCAGCCGGTGCCGTCGAATGCAGCGCAGCAGTTTCCGTATCCGGGAGACGCGAATGCGGCGAAGCCGGCGGCGGCAAATGGTCAGAGCGCGCCAAATGCTCCGGCGAATTCCAATGCCCAACAGGCGCCGAAGAGTCCGGCGCAGCAGTTTCCGTACCCGGGAGATGATGCGCAGGGATCGTCATCGTCATCGTCGTCGGGTGGTGCGGGGGATGTGAAGCCGGCTCCGCCGGGTGGGTTGCAGGATGCGGGGAGCTCGGGTGCGAGCAGCTCGAGTTCGTCGTCGAGTTCATCGGGGTACTCGAGCTCGGGTGCGGACCAGCCGGTGGGTTCGCCGAATGAGGATGATGAAGGAGTGCCGACGAAGACGCGGGCCAGCCGCAGGAGAACGGCAGAGCCGGTGAAGACGAACTCGCAGCAGTTTGCGGAGGACATGCAAGTTGCGTCGTTCTATCAGAACGACGGCAATTTCAAGGGCGCGTACATGCGAGCGAAGGATGCGGTGTCGCTTGATGCGGACGATCCGGACGCGCACCTGGCGCTGGCCGAGGCGGCGAGGAAGCTGGGCAAGCTGGATGAGGCGGAGCAGAACTACAAGAGGTGCCTGCAGCTGGATCCGGTGCCGAAGACGCGCAAGGCGGCGCAGGCGGCCTTGAAAGAGATGACCGGCGGCGGCTAAGGATACGGGCGGCGCAGGAAGGCTGGTGGGTGTTGCGGCATGGGGCGCTGGGGTTTGGGGGCAGCCTTCTGCTGCGAGGAGCGCGCTGGCTCAGGTTTGTGCGGTGAAGATGCGGTTTCTGAGGTCACGTCGGGGGCGGGCTGGACGAGGTCGTCTTCTACATTCAGGTAGCGGCGAATGTAGCGGAGCGGCTCTTCGGCGAGGGCCATTTCGCGGAGGTGGTAGCGCCAGGCGTCTTTGCGGGCGCTGCGGCGGATGAACGGCTTGCGGGCAACGGTCTGGATGGAGCCGTCGGCCATGCGACGCTGAAAGGCCTTGGCGGGAATCTGGAAGGTGATCTCGGCGCCGGGCTTCCAGAAGGCCATGGCGAACTCGTGGGAAAAGAGCAGGGCGTAGTAGTGGCGGTGCTGATCGAGCGCAGCGATGGCATCGTCGGCGGAGGTCCAGGGGAGGGCAAGCCGGGTGGTGTACCACCGGCGGAATTCGAAGCCGTTGGCGCGGGCCCGACCGATGACGATCTTGAGCAACTCTGGTCGCGTCATAGGACGCGAACCAGAGTAACACTCAAATGTGACTAATGGGTATTGGTCGGGGTGACCTAGTATGTAGTCTCCCGGCGGATGCGATCGCGAGTTGTGTCGTCGATTGGCGATGGCGGACCGTCCGAGGGGCCTGTGGGCGAACGACGACGCCAGAGGCGAATCAGGAAGACGACGATCGCGATGCCCAGAAAGAGTGCGGCGAAGGGAACGATCCAGGCGACGATGTCAAAGCCGCCGCGAAGCGGCGCGGCGAGTACCGTGGGCCCGTACTTTCCGACAAACCAGTTCAGCACGCCGGAGTCGGGAAGGCCAGTAGCAATTTCGGTACGAAGCTCGGTGATCATGCGGTCGGAGTCGGGGCAGCCAACGTGGTTGCACTCGAGCAGGACCTGGCCGCAGCCGCAGACACACATGAGTTTGTGGCCGAGGGCGTTGAAGCGCGAGGACGGAGCGCCCGCGCCGAGCATCGGCACGGCGAGGAGACAGAGAAGCGCGATGTGGAGAAGGCGCTTACGCATGGACGACTTCGCGGCGCTCTGCGGCATCGGCCCTGGATAAGGGCGCGGGCGAAGCTGGGGTACCCGGTTTGAGCGGGGGGACAAGTGCGATCGCGGTGCCGAAGATGACGATGGCGACCCCGATCCAGATCCAGTTGACGAGTGGATTGAGGAAGACCTTGATGATCGGCTTGTCGGTTTCCGGATTGCGGCCTTCGAAGACGACGTAGAGATCGCGCGCGAGAGTGGAGTGAATGGCGACGCGGGTTTCGTACTCCTGGCTGGCGTTGTAGAAGCGGCGCTCGGGCGCGAGCTGCGTGATCTTCTTGCCGTTATGGAAGACGTCGAGGAGAGCGTAGTCGGTGTCGTAGTTGGGGTTCGAGTCCTGCGAGTAGGACTGGCAGACGAGCTTGTAGGAGCCGATCTGGAGCGAGTCGCCAAAGGTCATCTCGAGCTCGCGGGACTGATTGAAGGCAGAGCCTGCGACGCCGATGAAGAGAACGACGATGCCGAAGTGGATGATGTATCCGCCGTAGCGGCGGGTGTTGCGGCGCGTGAGGAGAATGGCGGAGGAGAGCAGGTTCCTGCGGGTTTGGGTGCGGATGACGTTGGCGCCGCGGAGGAACTCGGTGACGATGGCGGTGATGACGCCGGCGGCGAGTGAGAAGCAGACGAGCGAGTAGATGGCGCCGGTAGAGCCGTCAGGTTCATTCCAGGGGCGGAGGCCGGTGATCATCAGAATGGTCGCGCTGACGATGACGGCAATGCAGGGGAGCAGGAGGTTGCGGCGGATGGAGCGCATGGACGTGGCGCGCCAGGCGAGCAGAGGGCCGACTCCGGTGAGGAAGATAAGGAAGAGCCCGATGGGGACGGCGACGCGGTTGTAGAACGGCGGGCCCATCGTGACCTTGGAGCCTTGTACGTACTCGCTGAGAATGGGGAAGAGCGTGCCCCAGAGGATGGTGAAGCAGGCGGTGAGCAGGACGAGGTTGTTGAACAGGAACGAGGACTCGCGCGAGACGAGGGATTCAAGTTTGTTTTCCGCGCGGAGGTGATCGCGCTGGCGCAGAAAGGTGAAGAGGCAGACGATGAAGACGATCAGAAGGAAGGCATAGAACCAGTTGCCGATGTCGCTTTCGGCGAACGCGTGGACGGAGCTGACGACGCCGGAGCGGGTGAGCAGCGTGCCGAGGATGGAGAGCATGAACGTCGCGAAGATGAGCCAGACGTTCCAGCGCTTCATCATGCCGCGCTTCTCCTGCATCATGACGGAGTGCAGGAAGGCGGTTCCGGCCAGCCAGGGCATGAGGCTGGCGTTTTCGACGGGGTCCCATCCCCAGTAGCCGCCCCAGCCGAGCACGGCGTAGGCCCAGTGCATGCCGAGGCAGATGCCGCAGGTGAGAAAGAGCCAGGTGACCATCGTCCAGCGGCGGGTGATGTAAATCCACTTTTCGCCCGGGTAGCGCATCATGAGCGCGCCGAGTGCGAAGGCGAAGGGCACGCTGAAGCCGACGTAGCCGAGATAGAGCATTGGCGGATGAATGACCATCTCGGGGTACTGCAGGAGCGGGTTGAGGCCGAAGCCGTCGGCGTGGAGCGGGCCGGGTGCGAGGGCGAAGGGCGGCGCGGCGAAGACGAGCAGGAGGAGGAAGAAGACTTGGATGGCCGAGAGGATGGTCGACGCGTAGGCGTGGAGGGTGACGTCGGCTTTATCGCGGATGCGCATGACGAAGCCGTAGGCGGCCAGCAGCCATGCCCAGAGGAGGAGTGAACCTTCCTGACCGGACCAGAGTGCGGAGAACTTGTAGAGCGGGTTGAGGTCGCGATTGGTGTGGTGGAGGATGTAGTCGACGGAGAAATCGTTGGTGAAGGCGGCCCATATGAGCGCGAAGGCGGCGCAGGAGATGACGATGAAGCTGGCGATGCCGGCGCGGCGCGAGGTCTCACGGAGGGCTCCAGGGGAGACGGCGAGCTGGCGGCCTGTCGCAAGCGCGCGCAAAGAGACCGCGCCACTGAAGAGCGTGTAGACACAGAGCATGAGCGCTGTGAGCAGCGCAAAGCTGCCGAAGGAGGGCATGGGGTGCAGCATTGAGAGCAGGCGTCCTCGACGTCTATTTTCTCAGATTTCGGCGGGTGATTATCGGACGGGTGAGGATCAGTGGTTCGGGCGGGTGATCTGGAAGCCGAGGGGTTTGCGGAGGAAGGCGTACGCGATGAGCAGACCGGAGAGGCCGAGATAGGCGTAGACGGAGCCGACGAAGGCGATTCGCGCGATGGGGAGGGAGGCTGCGGATTCGCGAATCTCTGCGAGGAACGCGGCCAAGCCGACGGCGGATCCGAGGAACGCGACGATCGTCCACCGCGGGACGGCGCCTAACCGGCGGGGCAAGCTGCGAACGTGGGGCGTTGGAGGGGATTCACCGGGGAAGAGAGCCAGGGCGAAGGATGCAACGGGCGCCACCAGGAGCACGTCGGCGAGATCACAGGTGATGAGGTGAGGCAGTAAGTTGTGGATCAGGGACTCGGGGTAGAACCAGAGGCAGAGAAGAGCTGCGAGGAGGACTATCGAGGGCGTTGCCCAAATGCGGAAGCTCGGGAGTTGCGATCGATGGCAGACGATGATGAGCACGCCAATGGAGGCTGCGAGCAGCGAGGCGAGAATCGCGAGGAGCGCGGGTTCTCCTGATGTGCCGCGCCATTCCGACAGATGCCGGAGCATCGCAATCGTGTCTGCCGCGACAGTCATAAGAACGCAGAACGAAACGGCGGCTTGCGTGCGAGAGACATAGATACTGGCACCGCTTCGGCCTACGAAGTAAGGCAAGAGAACTCGAGCCAGTGACGTTGCGGCTAGGAGATTTGCTGCGATAAAGGCTAACGAGCTGACGGCATCGTAGGGGTCGTCCGCGAAGGGGATGATGTTGCGGAGCAAAGGATTGTGCTTGAGGAAGAAGAACGCCCACGAGAAGAAGAGCGCCAGCCCGCAGACGAGAAGCGTGCTTCGCAGGGAAGGGTTCTTCATGAACGCAGTGTAGTCATGCTCCCGGGGTTCGTTCAGGCGCGATTTTCGAGTCGGGTGATTGCGAGTCTGGAGCTCGGGGCGGCCTGCGAGGTGTCCGGGTTCAGGCGGAGGCGCGCTCGGTGGTTCGGGAAGAGATGAGGCGGTGAACGCTGGCGAGGAGGTTGTCGGGGAGCAAGGGTTTGAGGCGGAACTCGACGCCAAGGTGCTCGTATTCTTCTTCCGCGTCAGCCATGCCACTGATAACGAGCACGGGAAGGGCGGCCTGGAACTCACGCAGGCGAGCGACGAACTCTGAGCCGGTCATGCCGGGCATGATGTGATCGGTAAGGATGAGGTCGATGGGCTCAGGGAAGTCATTGTTGCGGAGCTGCTCGAGGGCGCGCTCCGGACTGAGGACCGCGATGACGAAGTAGCCGGCGCGCTTGAGGATGGTCTGCCGGGTGGCCGCTTGTACAGCGTTATCGTCGATGAGCAGGATGGTTGCGGACATTCGTGCCTTGCCGTCGTGGAATTAAGGTGCTGACCAGATACAGCAAGGCCAGCCTGCTTTAAGGGTCGTTGGTTTGATGCGGCTCACCAGCCTATAGGCTGCCTGACAAGTTTGCCGCCAGCGATAACTATCGAGATTCTGGAGCTCGCCGGAAGTGTCGGATGAGTGCAGCTCGCGCTGTAGTTGCCGGGCGCCTGAGCTCTTCCACATCGTTATCAATGAGTTACTTGAGATAATGCCCCCATGAAGCGTCGCGTCATCCGCCAGTATGAGTTCATCCGGAAGATTGGCTCGGGCGGAAGCGGCGTGGTCTTCCTGGCCAACGACACGCTGCTGCAGCGGCCGGTGGTCCTGAAGCTGCTGAAGCGCGGGGTGCAGACGGCGGAGCAGGTGCGCGCGACGCAATTGCGCGAGGCGCGACTGGCTTCGGCGATCGATCATCCCAACGTTTGCGCGATCTACGAGGTAGGCGAGGAGGATGAGGAAGCCTACATTGTGATGCAGTACATCCCGGGCAAGAGCCTTGACAAGGTGATCGCTGAGGGGCCCGCGAATGTGCAGCTGGTGCTGTCGAGCGGGATGCAGATTGCCGATGGTCTGCAGGCGGCGCATAGCCTGGGGATTTTTCATCGCGATCTGAAGCCGGCCAACGTGATGCTGACCGATGGCGGGCTGATCAAGATTCTGGACTTCGGACTGGCGAGGCAGTTGAAGCGCGAGAAGCTCGAGGAGCCGAACGGGAATTTTGATCCTTCCTTGCCGGGGCAGCCGCCGCAGATTCCGCCCGGCGCGACGTACACGGCGCGCGGAGGAACGATCGCGTACATGGCGCCGGAGCAGTTTGTGACGGGGCAGTCCAGCGTGCAGAGCGACATCTTTGCGCTGGGGTTGATTCTGTACGAGATGGTGAGCGGGCGGCATCCGTTCCACCGGCCGGATGCGCAGGAGCTGCAAAGCATTCGGGCGATTCAGTTTGCGGCGCCGCCATCATTGCGCGAGATTGTTCCGGATATTCCGGGTGAGCTGGAGAGCGTGATTCTGCGCTGTCTGGAGAAGCAGCCGGCGGAGCGGTATGGCTCGGCCGCGGAGGTGCGGGAAGGGCTGAAGACGATAGTGAAGTCGCTGCAACTGGACTCGATGGTCATGGCGGGCGAGGGTGCGATCAACATGCCGGCGCAGCAGCGGCTGGATCTCGAAACGCCGGAGGAGGAGAAGCGGACGACGGGAATTCTGTCGATGCTGGCGGAGCGGTTTCGCGAGAGTGCGACGAGCCAGGAGAAGAAAGGCACCGACATTGTGGTGCTGCCGTTCGTGAACCTGGGCACCACAGAGCCGACGCACTTTTATGGGCAGGCGCTGGCGGATGCGGTCGCCACGCGGCTGGCGAAAGTGCCGTCGCTGGTGGTGCGGCCGTCGAGCACGCTGATGAATATTCCCACGCGGCAGCTTGACCCGCTGAGTGTGGGGCGGAGGCTGCTGGTGGATTTCGTGCTGGCGGGAAGTTTTCTGCGGTCGGAGCGCGGATTTGATCTGAACTGGCAGTTGCTGGATGTGCAACGGCAGAGCGTGCGGACCGGCGGTGCCATCAGCGTCGCAACGTTTGATCTGATTGCCGTGCAGACAGAGATCTGCGATCAGGTGTTCGCGGAGTTGCAGGGGAGAGGCGAGTTCACGAGCGGGGCCGCGCAGGCGAGCGGTGAGAGCTCGCTGGGCGGAGCGGTATCGGAGGAGTATCTGCAGGCGCGCGCGCTGTTATCGTCGTTCATGTCGCGCACGGGCAATCGCGATGAACTGGATCGTGCGCGTGAGCAGTTTGAGCGCGTGGTGGCGCGTGATCCGGGGTATGCGCCGGGGTGGTCTGGGCTGGGCATAACGCATCTGCAGTATGCGCGGCACGGCATGGGGGGGCAGATGCACGTGCTGGAGGCGCGCAGGGCGTTCGATCGCGCGCTGGAGCGTGATCCGGATTCGGTGGAGGCGAATCTCTATCGTGTGTACATGCTGCTGTCGCGCGGCGAAAAGGAAAGCGCGCGGCATGGCATTGAGCATCTGCTTCAAGAGGCGGGCAACGACTGGAATGTGCATCTGGTGGCAGGGATCACGCTGCGGATCGACGGACTTTATGAGGAGGCGCTGGACCAGTTCAACACGTCGCTGCGACTGAATCCCGCGAATGCCGCGGTGATCTATAACCATCGGGCCCGTGTGTATCAATATCAGAACCAGTTGGAGCTGGCGAGCGACGAGATCGAGAAGGGGCTGACATTGGAGCCGAAGCAGCCGCTGCTGCGGATTTCGAAGGGCTATCAGCAGATGCGCGAGGGGCAGTTGTCGCGTGCGGTGGATACGCTTGAAGAGGTGATCCGCGACGACGCTTCGTTGCGGATTGTGTTTCCGACGATTGCGATGTGCTATGTGCAGCTGGGGGATCGCGCGCGAGCGGCGACGTTCATCACAGAGGATGTGCTGTCGGCTGCAGGTGCGGACAGCGAGATGGCATACAGGCTGGCGACTTACTTCGCAGTCGAGGAGGATGCGCCCGAAGCGCTGCACTGGTTAAGGCGCGCGATCTATCTTGGCAACGAGAACTATCCGTGGTTTAGCAAGAACCCGGCGTGGCGTCCGCTGAGCGAGAACGGAGATTTTCAGCGGATTCTGGAGGACCTGAAAAAGAGCTATCGGCGCAACCAGAAGAACTGGAAACGGCTGCTGGGATAAGTTGTGAATGCAGAAAGGCCCTCGACGGATCGAGGGCCTTTCTGCTGCGCGGGGTTGAGGTTGAGGGGCCCAGAGAACGCTAGTGTGCCAGCTCAGCGGTTTGAGCTGTCGGGGAAACGTTGAAGGGCTGGTCGAGTGAGAAGACAAGGCCGGTGCCGATGGGGAGCTGCTGCTGGACGTCGCGCTTGAGCCACCAGATGGCTCCGGCGCCCACGCCGATGGCAGCGCCGACTCCGGCGCCCACGCCGCCGCCGATCACTGCGCCGGCTGTCGCGGCGCTCGCCGTGGTGAGGCCGACTGCAGCGAGTGCGGCCTTGGGGTGACCGGTGCCGATGACGGTGCCTTCGGAGTTCACGTGTGCGTCGGCGAAGTTGTCGAGGTCGGCTAGCTCAGCGTGCAGGCGATAGGCCTTGCCATCGGGGAAGGTGATGGATTCAGGCTGCAGCCGGATGGAGGCACGCCCGGTGAAGCGCTTTCCTCCATGGACCTCGGAGACGCGACCCTTAATCTGGGAGCCGACAGGGATGAGGACAACGCCATTCTGCGTGACGGGCTGGACGACCTCGGCGAGGAACGGGTCGCCCACGCGCGTGTCCTTCGTGGACAGTGGGTTCTGGAGGCGGGCGCGCAAGGCGGTGCCTTCGTTCAACTGGCCGGGAACCTCCGGGACGGACATGACGATGTTTGCGTCGGGATCGTTGGTAGAGGTGAGCGGACGCCGGCCCTGCATGGCTTCCTGCGGGACGGGCGCGGACATGGATTCTACCGCCGGTGCGGGCAACGCAGGCTGGAGGGAGTTCGTGGAGGCATCAGGGGCGGGCGCGGGGATGGCAGGCGAAGGCTTGACGTAATGCGGGGTGGTAGAAGGATCGGGCGAGGTCGTGATGTTGTCGTCGAGCTGCTCGGGATGCGAGGTGCCGGTCATCTGTGCGTGTGCCGCGGGGAGAAGAATGGTCGCGGCAGCCAGGCTGGCGATAGTGAGTTTGAGTTTCATAAAAGCCTCTTGAACGCGAGCGCGCGTAGCGCCGGTGCTTAGAGGATAGGCCCGGTGGGAGCTGGTTTGCGATGTGAGAGAGCTGTAGGCATCTGTTGGATTAACCCGGTTACCCCGCGGAAAGTTTCGGCGAGGAGCGGATGATGCTCTGGTAGAAGCGTTCGTACTGCGGGATGATGCGAGAGGCGCAGAACTTAGCCTGCGCGGTGCGGCGCGCCTCGGTGGCCATTTCTTCCAGACGGTCGGCGTCGGAGAGAAGTTCGATGGCAGACTCGGACATGCCTGCGATGTCGCCGACCTCGAACAACATGCCATTTTCGTCGTGCTCTATGAGCTCGGGAACGCCCCCGACGCGCGTCGCGATCGAAGGAACGCAGCAGGCCATGGCTTCGAGGGCCGCGAGGCCGAAGCTCTCCATCTCGCTGGGCATGAGCATGAGGTCAGCGAGAGGAAGAAGTTCGTGAACATTTTCCTGCTTGCCGACGAACTCGACACGATCGCCAATGCCCATGCGCTTGGCGAGGTATTCCGCGGCGGAACGCTCCGGCCCGTCGCCGATGAGAATCATGCGCGCGGGAAGTTCTTTTGAGATGCGTGCGAAGACGGAGATCACGTCGAGCACGCGCTTTACCGGGCGGAAGTTGGAGAGATGAACGAGCAGGCGCTCGTCGGGTTGAGCGAAGCGCGGGCGTTCGCGAGCGACGAGCTCAGGGTCGCGGCGATAGAGATCGCAGTTGACGAAGTTGCGGATGACTTCGATGGGCCGCTGTACGGAGAAGGCTTCGCGCGTGCGGTCGCGGAGGTACTCGGAGATTGCCGTGACGCCGTCGGATTGGTCGATGCCAAAGCGAGTGATTGGAAGGTACGAGCGGTCGAGGCCAACAAGTGTGATATCCGTGCCGTGAAGCGTGGTGATGAATGGAAGATGAAGGCCCTGAGCGGCGAGCATCTGGCGCGCGAGCAGCGCGGAGACGGAGTGCGGGATGGCGTAGTGAACGTGCAGGAGATCCAGCGAGTAGATCTCGGCGACCTCGGCCATCCGTGTGGCGAGTGCGAGATCGTAGGGCGGGTATTCGAAGAGTGGGTAGTTCGAGACAGGGACTTCGTGATAACGGATGTTCTCCTCACGACCGTTCAGGCGGAACGGCTGCGAGTAGGTGATGAAGTGCACCTCGTGCCCACGAGCGGCAAGCTCGATGCCGAGCTCCGTGGCCACAACGCCGGAGCCGCCGTAGGTGGGATAGCAGGTGATGCCGATCTTCATAAGGCGGGGATCAGGGAACAGGGATCAGGTCAGGGGCGCTACACCTCTTTGTAAGAGATGAGTTTCAGGGTCGAAGGGTGCAGGGGATTTGATGAAGATTTTGCCAAGGCTGCAAGGAGGGCCGCGAGCTCGGTTTCGCGCTCGGTCCGTAGACGCGTGGCGATGGCGTCGAGGTCGGGGTCGTTGTAGCCCGGGTGGCAGACGAGCTCCCACGTGCCGTCGGGGATTTTTTGGAGCAAGCTGCTGAGAGTGCTGCTGTTGAGGTGGCCTGTCGCGGAGATGCCGATGGTGCCGCGGGTGGTGAGGATTCGGCGGCCGGCGATCGGAGGCGAGGCTTCGAAGCGGCGACGGCCGGGTTGGAACGCACGGACGAAGAGACTGCGGCGAGTGCTTCCGCTGAGCGTGGCGGCCCAGCGTGGCTCGAATGGATTGCGAATGCAGCGGACGCCGGATTGCTCGAGCGCGCGAATGATGGGGCGCGTGACGCGCGAGAGCAGGTGAGTGTGTTTGTGAGTGTCGGCGTGGGTGAGTTTGAGGCCGGCGCGCTGCAGTTTCTTGATTTGCGCAAGTGTCTCACGCTCGATGTCCTCATGTGTGATCGCACCTCGCAGGACGCCGAGTGCGAAGTCTGCGAGCGACATGCGGAAGCTGCGACGGTCCGGACCCAGGAGTGTGGGGATGCTTGCAGGGTCCGAGACAGGGATGCCGTCGACGAGGACGATGTGACAGCCGACTCCAAGCGAGGGGCGGGCGAGCGCGAGGGCGACTGCGTCGTCGAAGGCTGCACCGCTGGCCATGAGAGTTGCGGAGGTGACGGCGCCTGCGTCATGCAGCTCGGCGATGGCGCGATTGACGCCGCCGGTGAGACCGAAGTCATCCGCATTGATGATGAGGCGAACAGGCATCGAGGGTGAGACGCAGGACGGCGGGCGTGGGGACGCGTCGCTCTGCGCGAGTGTATCGCATGGGTTGACGATGCAGGTGCGGTCAGACCATGATGCTTCGGGCAGCTTGCGGGGTATGGGGCGAGCCGCCGAGGGATCGCGCAAAGAGGGGACGGACGAATGCCGGAGCTCACGTATCAGGCTGGATACCAATCTGGGTTTGGGAATGAGTTTGCGACGGAGGCGCGTGCGGGCGCGTTGCCGGTTGGACAGAATTCGCCGCAGCGAAATGCGCTTGGGCTGTATACGGAGCAGGTGAGCGGGTCGTCGTTTACGGCGCCTCGCGGCAAGAATCGGCGCACCTGGATGTACCGGATTCGGCCGTCCGTCGTGCACGAGCCATACCAGCCTTTTGAGAAGCAGACGCTTTGGCAGAGTGGACCTTTCGATGAAGTGCCGACGCCGCCGAACCAGATGCGATGGAATCCGCCGGAGTTTCCGTCGCAGCCGATGGATTTTGTTGAAGGCGTGACGACGATTGGAGGCAGCGGCGATCCGGCGATGCAGGATGGATGCGGAGCGCATATCTACACCGCGACGGCGTCGATGAAGGATCGCTATTTCTATAACGCAGATGGAGAAATGCTGATTCTTCCGCAGCAGGGCGCCGTGCGATTTGCGACGGAGTGCGGGATCATTGAAGCCAAGCCGGGCGAGTTGGTGGTCATTCCGCGAGGGATCAAGTTTCGCGTGGAGCTGCTGGAGGGCAAAGCGCGCGGATACATCTGCGAGAACTATGGACAGCCGTTTCGTCTCCCGGATCTCGGGCCGATTGGAGCGAATGGGCTGGCGAATCCGCGGGACTTTCTGACGCCGGTTGCGGCGTTTGAGGACCGCGAAGGCGATGTCGAGGTGGTCTCAAAATTTCTAGGCAGCCTATGGCACGCGACGTACAACCATTCGCCGATCAACGTTGTGGCGTGGCACGGGAACTACGCTCCGTACAAGTACGATATGGCGCGGTTCAACTGCATCAACACGGTCAGCTTCGATCATCCGGACCCGTCGATCTTCTGCGTGCTGACTGCGCCTTCGCATCTCGAGGGAGTAGCGAATGTGGACTTCGTGATCTTTCCGCCGCGCTGGGTGGTGGCCGAGCACACGTTCAGGCCGCCGTGGTTTCACCGCAACATGATGAACGAGTTTATGGGGCTCATCTTCGGTGTGTATGACGCGAAAGCCGAAGGCTTTTTGCCCGGTGGAGCGAGTCTGCACAACTGCATGTCAGGTCATGGGCCGGATGCGGAGACATTTGAGAAAGCAAGCGCGGCGGAGTTGAAGCCGCAGCATGTGGAGGACACGCTGGCGTTCATGTTCGAGACGAGGCTTCCGGTGAGGCCGACGAGGTGGGCGCTCGAATCGAAGATTCTGCAGCATGAATACTACGAGTGCTGGCAAGGATTGAAGCGACTGTATCGTGGAGAAGCGAAGTAGCATGAGCGCGGTGGAAGCGCTGCTGGCGAGAGCCATCGACTACGCGGGACTGTTTCCGCCGGCGGCGCTCGATCTTGAGACAACCGTGCGGAATTACGCGAATTATCGGAGCGGGCCGGATATGTGGGCGCTCGGCCGATTGGTGCTGCCGGCGGGCAAGATCGCGGAGTTTGCCGATCGATGGCCGCAGTATGTCGAGTGGCCGATCAGTCTGCTGCTCGGCAGCGACCACGACATCGAGATGCGGCTCGCGGTTGATGTGGGGCTGCGGCTGGATGCGGTGGAGTGCAGGCCGGCGAACCTCGAGGATATTGCTGAGATTCGGCGGCGTATGCCAAGTGATGGCGAGTTGTTTGTCGAATCGCCGAGTGGATGTGCGCCGCAGGAGGTGATTGCGGCTGTGGGGGATGCCCGCGCGTGCGCGAAGCTTCGGATGGGAGGAGTTGTGGCCGAAGCGATACCGTCGTCGGACCTGGTCGCCGCATGGCTGACGATGTGTGCTCGTAAGCGTGTGCGCCTCAAGGCCACGGCAGGTCTGCATCACGCGATTTGTGGAGAACAGAGGCTGACCTACGAGCTGCAGTCCGCGACCACATGCATGCATGGATTTGTGAACGTGTTTCTCGCGGCGACGGCAGCGTACCAGGGTGACGATGAAGCGGCGGTCAGCGAGCTTCTCAGCGACGAAGATCATCGGGACTTCGACGCGAGTGAGAGCGCGTTGCTATGGCGAGGACGCGGGTTTTCGACGGAGGAGATTGCAGAGATGCGGAGAGATTTTCTGGCGGGCTTCGGCTCGTGCTCCTTCGGGGAGCCGATGGAAGAACTGCGCTCGATGGGATGGCTTGAATGATGCGGCGTAGAAGCTGGGTTGAGTCGGCCAATGATCCGGCTTGCGGATTTCCGCTGGAGAATCTACCGTTTTGTGCGTTTGACGCGGAGGATGGTGAGCAGCATCTGGGAGTGGGGATCGGCGACGCGGTTCTCGACCTTAAAAAACTAGCGAAGATCGAGAAGGTGGACGTTGCGTTAACGCAACCGACACTCAACCAATGGATGTCGCGTGGACGCGACGCAAATCGCGAACTGCGGAACTCGCTCATCCGCATGCTCGCTCTCGATGCTCCCCCGACGGTCATCGATAGGTTAAAGCCACTGCTGCGGCCCATGAGGGCCGTGCGTTTTCGTGTGCCGGTTGAGATAGGCGACTACACCGATTTCTACGCTTCGATTCACCACGCGACGAATGTGGGCAAGCTGTTTCGGCCGGACCAGCCGCTGATGCCGAACTATAGGTGGGTTCCTATCGGGTATCACGGACGCGCGTCGTCGATTGTGGTGAGTGGCACGCCGGTGAAGCGCCCGAATGGCCAGACGAAAGCGCCGTCTGCTGAAACGCCGATGTTTGGTCCATCGAAGCAGATGGATTTTGAGCTTGAGCTGGGAGCTTATGTTGGCGTAGGTAATAGGCTTGGCAATCCGATTGACATCGATGACGCCGAGCAGCATCTGTTCGGCATGTCGCTGGTGAACGACTGGTCCGCGCGCGATATCCAGGCGTGGGAGTATCAGCCGCTGGGACCGTTTCTGGGCAAGAGCTTCGCGACGACGGTGTCTTCGTGGGTGGTGACGATGGATGCGCTGGAGCCGTACCGCGTTCCACTTGCAGCGCACGGGGAGGGGGATCCGCGGCCGCTGGACTATCTCGCCGCTCGAGATTCGGCGAACCAGGGAATTGATGTTCGTTTTGAGGTGTGCCTGACGACGCAGAAGATGCGGAATGAATGGGCCGCTCCCGTGCTCTTAACTGAAAGCAGCGCGAAAGATCTTTACTGGAGCTTCGCGCAGATGGTAGCGCACCACACGAGTAATGGATGCAACCTGCGGAGTGGCGATCTGCTGGCGAGTGGCACGATCTCCGGTCCGCAGCCTGGTTCGCAGGGGTCTCTGCTGGAGATTACGCGGCGCGGCGCTGAGCCCTTGAAGCTGCCTTCCGGGGAGGAACGCGGCTTCCTGGAAGATGGGGATGAGATTACGATTCGCGGCTTCTGTGAACGCGAAGGGTTGCCGCGAATCAGCCTGGGAGAGTGCCAGGGAACCATCGTTCCTGCTACTCTTTCGAGCCGGGCGGCTGTTGCTCGCGATGAGATTGCCTTTTGAGCATTGAACGCCATCGAATATAGAAGGAGGGCCTGTATGGCCGCGATCGCTCCGAGTCCCGAATCCGTAGCGCGAGATTTTCTGCCGCTGAAGGGGACGGACTACATCGAGTTTTATGTTGGAAATGCCAAGCAGTCGGCGTACTTCTATCGGACCGCCTTCGGTATGTCGCTGGTGGCGTATGCGGGACCGGAGACAGGACGCCGCGACCGCGCGTCATACGTGTTGCAGCAGGGCAAGGTTCGTTTTGTGCTGACGACGGCGCTGCGGCCGGAGTCTGAAATTGCCATGCATGTGCACAAGCATGGCGATGGCGTGAGGGCGATTGCGCTGTGGGTGGACGATGCCCGCAGCGCATGGGAAGAGACAACGAAGCGCGGTGCGCGCTCGGTGCAGGAGCCGACAGCGGCTGAAGATGCAGAGGGCCGCGTGGTGACCTCGAGCATCGCCGCCTATGGCGATACGGTCCACACGTTTGTCGAGCGCAAGGATTATCGCGGCGTCTTCTTCCCTGGTTATCAAGCCATGCCGCAGGACGCGATTGCGAATCCAGTCGGGCTGCTGCACGTGGATCACATTGTGGGCAATGTTGGCTGGGGAGCGATGAATGAGTGGGTGGACTTCTATGCGAAGGTGATGGGCTTTTCGCTGTACCAGCACTTTGATGACAAGGATATCTCTACTGAATACTCGGCGCTGATGTCGAAGGTGATGGCGAACGGCAACGGCTATGTTAAGTTCCCGATCAATGAGCCGGCGGAAGGCCGCAAAAAGTCGCAGATTGAGGAGTATCTCGATTTCTATGGCGGACCGGGCGTGCAGCACATCGCGCTTGCGACGAACGACATTCTCACCACGGTTACGAAGATGCAACGGAATGGCGTCAGCTTTCTCACGGTGCCGCATACGTACTATGCGGAGCTGCAGAATCGAGTCGGGAAGATTGACGAACCGGTCGACGAGTTGGAGAAGCTCGGGATTCTGGTTGATCGCGACGATGAGGGCTACATGCTGCAGATTTTCACACGGCCGGTGGAGGACCGCCCGACGGTCTTTTACGAGATCATCCAGCGGAAGGGCAGCCGCAGCTTCGGGAAGGGCAATTTCAAGGCATTGTTTGAAGCGATTGAACGCGAACAGGCGCTGCGCGGAAACTTGTAGAGCGATCAGGGCATGGGTTTGGAGGTCGCGCCGTCTATCGCCTACACTGAAGATCGAGCGGCGAAGGGCGGATAGCTCAGTTGGTTAGAGCGCCTGCCTTACAAGCAGGATGTCGGGGGTTCGAGTCCCTCTCTGCCCACCACTTCGATCCTCGTGCACAGAACGATGCGGCGCTCATGAGATGGATTGCCGCACGAACGATTCTGTGTTCTGCTGATTGCGGCGATGGAATCCGCCCTAACCGCGCTCCGAAACGGAGTGCTGATGACTCCTGACAGGGAACTCTGTCGTGGAGTCACTCGCCTGAGTTCCCAAGAACAACTGAAGATGCAAAGGGAGCGGATGCTCCCGGGGCTTTTTGCGCATAAGGCTTGGAGGATAGGAGGGGCGAAGCGTGCAGAAATATTTCTGGGTTGCACTTGGCGGAGCGATGGGGTCGATTACGCGGTTTTGGGTCGGGTCGGCCGTGGCGAGCCGGATGGGAACGCGGTTTCCTTATGGGACGTTCCTCATCAACATCAGCGCGTGTCTTATCATCGGCTTCTCATTGGAGTACCTTGGCAGGCATATCGAGCTGACGCCGGCGTGGCGATATCTGATTCCCGTCGGTTTTGTCGGAGCGTACAGTACCTTCTCTACGTTCGAGTGGGAGATTCTGTCGAACCTGCAGCTCGGTGCCTTTCTGATTGCGGGACTGTACTTGTGCCTGAGTGTGATTCTGGGGCTGATGGCCGCATGGTGCGGGCTGACGCTGGCGAAGATGATCCCTTAGTGAAGGCAGCGAAACACTAGTTGCGTAACTCTCACATTTCTACAAGGAGAGATATGTTGTCCCCCGGAAGAGCTATCAAGGTCTCCATCTATCTCAGTGAGGGGTCGACGCGGCATGGAGTGTCTGTCTACTCGGCCATTCTGGATTACCTGTTCTTCAGCGGAGTGTCGGGAGCGACGGTACTGAAGGGAGTTGCCGGGTTCGGCGCAGACCATCACATCCATTCGAGCAGCTTCGTCGAGATATCCGACCATCTCCCGCTGAAGGTGGAGTTCATCGAGACGCCAGAGAAGGTCGAGCAACTGATGGAAAGGCTCAAAGAGCTGGCCGGGACCGGACTCATCGAAATGCAGGAAACTATAGTGGTGAAGCCGGCGCAGATCTCGGCGAAGCATAGTTAGGGAGGAGCAAGGTTAACTTGCCCGGAATTATCGGCTCCGCCGGCGGACGCGACCGAAATTCTGATAAACTCAAACTGTTGCTGCGATTACCGGTATTGAGCTCCGCCTCAGCGTGAGTTTGAATCAATCGCCGCAACTGAATCCGGCGGATCAAAGTATCGGTCTCACGGGTTCCCTTCCGAGTTGGTCATCCAGCTTGGGGACGTAGCTCAGTTGGTTAGAGCGCTGCCCTGTCACGGCAGAGGTCGCGGGTTCGAGCCCCGTCGTCCCCGCCATATCTTCGAAAAGACGGAATCCGTGAAAACCACGGAGGGTGCAAAAGGACACAGTTTTGTGTCCTTTTCGATTAGGATTTTGCGACAGCCTTGCACCTTAACCCCTTGACTACCGTTGTCGGATTCAGATATTTATTTATCTCTAAAATCAATCGATTGCAAAATATCGCTAATTTTTCGAGCTTCACTGGGCTGATGAGACGGTTGTCAGCTCGCGTGAGCCTCTGGACAGCTGATTTTGGATAGCAGCTTGAAGAGGGGATGTGAATGCAAATGAACGCCACAGTATTTTCTGTTGGCACGCCGACTCGCAGGTTGCTGCGCTTCGTATTTCCGCCAGTTGCATGGCTCTCCTTGTTATTTTTGCCAGCCTTTATTTCGTTGCCTGCATTTGGCCAGGCATTTGGGACGATCGGCGGCACAGTTACGGATCAGTCGGGCGCGGTGATTCCAGGTGCAAAAGTCACGATCACCGAGTCGGACACCGGGTTCTCGCGGGATGCGGTCTCAGACTCGAGTGGCTACTATGTCGTTCCGAACCTTCGCCCGACAAGGTACAACCTTGCCGTCACAGCCACGGGCTTTGAGAAGTTCGCGGAGCAGAATATTCCGCTGCTTGCCAACCAGGCGGCGACAGTCGACGTGCGGTTGCAGGTTGGGTCCGTGACACAGACGCTCGAGGTGACCGAAGCCGCACCGCTGGTCAATACAACAACCCAAACGCTGGGCGACGTTATCGAGCGGGAGCGCATGGTGGAGTTGCCTCTGAACGGGCGCGATGCCGTGCAGTCCATAAGCCTCGTCGCCGGAGCGAGCGACACCTCAGTGGCTACCACGACGAGCCAGTCCACCCCGCCCGGTTCGGCACACGTGAATATCAATGGTTCGCGCGATAACCAGACGGGGTACTCGCTCGATGGCGCCACCTTCCTCGACCAGTATTACAACGTGAACGTCCCATTTCCTTTTCCGGACGCGCTGCAGGAGTTCAGCGTGCAGACGGAAAATTACAGCGCACGCTATGGCGGAAATGGCGGGGGAGTGGTGAACGTCGTCACCCGCAGCGGCGGCAATACCGTGCATGGCGATTTGTTCGAGTTTGTGCGCAATCCGGTGTTCAATGCGCGACCTTATTTCGCCAGCGCTCGTGATCAGATCAAGCGTAACCAGTTTGGCGGCACGATCGGCGGCCCAGTTTGGATTCCGCACCTGTACAACGGCCGTGACCGTACGTTCTTCTTCTTCGGATACCAGGCTGAACGCTACCGCGACGCCAGCACCGGTAACGCGTTTGTGCCGACGGACGCGGAACTCAACGGCGACTTCTCCGCTCTCCTCACCGTGAATGCGAACAACCCGTTCAATAAGGTAGAGCAGATCATCGACCCCCAGACTGGCAAACCCTTTGGCGGAAATCAGATTCCGACGAAAAGGTACGATCCAGCGTCACTCGCGCTCACCAATAAATATCTGCCGCGCGCTACGGGCGCGGGGCAGGTTTCGTACGTCAAGCCGACATCTCAGAACATTGACCAGTTTTCGCTACGTATCGATCAGCGGCTCGGCAGCCGGGACAATCTCATGGGACGGTATTACCGTGATCACATTGTCCTTGCTCCGCAAAATCCGCCGGGGAATCTGCTTGCCTACGCCGCCGGTCTGGACCAGCCGTTCCAAAACCTCATGGTCCAGGAGACGCACACGTTCCGGACCACTCTGCTGAACCAGGCGAGTTTCACGCTTTCGGATGTGCCCACGAGCAAGACCTTTTCGAGTGATTCGCCGAACGTCGCCAGCTTCGGGGTCAACCTTCCGTGGTTGCCGACCGATAAATGGCTACAGAGTGTCAGCATCAGTGGTGCCTTCAGCATTTCAGGCGGAGCCAAGGGGCCCTTTAATACCCGCAATACCGGGTTTCAAGACAACTTGAGTTGGGTGCGTGGCAAGCACACGATGGACATCGGAATGAGTTTTGGCCACGCTTCCGTTGATCTTGGCGATCAATTTCAGTCGCAGGGCTCATTCACCTTCAATGCAACTGCGACGAACAACCCAATTTCGAGCTTCCTGCTCGGCACGCTTAATAGCTTTGTCCAGGGCGCCGGCGAATATAAGAACAACCGGGACAATTTCTGGGCGTTTTATTTCAATGACAACGTACACGCGACGCATCGGCTGACACTGAACTACGGTGTGCGTTACGAACCCTACATGCCGTGGAAAGAGATTCATGGACGGGTCGAACAGTTCCGAATTGCCAATTTCACCGCGGGGATTCACTCGACGGTGTTCCCGAACGCGCCTCCGGGCCTGCTTTTCCCGGGCGACCCCGGCATGCCGTTTGACGGTGTAACCGGCACCTACAAAGACGTATCGCCGCGCGTCGGATTCGCATATGACGTCTTCGGTAGCGGCAAAACCAGCGTTCGAGGCGGCTTCGGCCTGTTCTATGACACGCAGACCGCCGGCGTCATCAACAACCGCTTTGCTGATATCTCTCCGTTCAGCCCGCAGGTGACGCTCACTCCGCCTCCGGGCCCGTTCAGCCAGCCTTTGCTCGGGTATACCGGCTACTATCCGTTCCCGTTCACTTATCCGCCCGCCAGCTCCACACTGTTTTCACTGCCGGATGGCGTCGATACCTTCGATCCGTCGAGCAACTACAAGGTGCCGGTCTCCTATGGCTACGACCTCGCCGTTGAGCAACAGCTGGCAACAAGCTGGATGCTTCAAATGGCCTACGTTGGATCGCTGTCACGTCACCAGAAGGAGACGATTGAACTTGATCCTGCAACGTACATTCCCGGCAGCAAATTGACGACCGATCAGCGTCGCCGATTCGCGCCGTACTTTGGTTCGATTGCGATGGACGGCCAGGATGTGGGCGGGAGCTTCAACGCTCTCGAGGTAACGCTGAAGAAGCGCATGACACAGCACCTGAATCTCACGGCTGCCTACACGTGGTCCAAGGCGCTCGACGACGTCCCACAGGGCGGCGGCAATAATGACATCGGTGCGGACTCCGCTTCCACACTGCCTTCGACAGATCCCAACCGGCATTCATTCGATTACGGCCCGTCGGGCTTTGACCATGCGCATCGCCTGGTGACGTCCTATGTCCTGCTCCTGCCTTCTTTCAGCAAAGCAAATGCTGTGGTAAGGCAAGTCGCCGGCAACTGGGAACTCAGCGGCATCATAACGTTGCAGAGCGGCGGTGCGTTCACGGTCGCGGCTGGCAAGGACCAATCCCAGACCGGTCTGAATCAGGATCGCGGAGTGCAGGTCCAGGGAGTCAATCCGTTCCAGCACGGCGTCTGTTCGGGCTCCGTTCATTGTGTCAACTGGTTGAATCCGGCAGCATTCAATCTGCCGGCAACCGGAACGTTCGGCACGATGGCCAAAGACAGCCTCCGGGGCCCCGGCTCCTTCGGCTGGGACGCGGCCTTGATCAAGAACATCCCGATCGAACGTTTGAAATTCCAATTCCGCGCCGAGTTCTTCAACGTGCTTAATCACACAAACTTCAACAATCCCAACGCGAGCATCAGTGGGTCCGGTTTTGGAACCATTACCGGCTCCGGAAGTCCTCGAATCGGACAGCTTGCGATGAAGCTGACGTTCTAGCGGAAAGAGTGGGCAGACTGCAGCCAGTCTGTCCACCTCTCTATCTGGATTCGTGGTTTCCCAACATCAGGATCGCAACCATACCTTCTATGGACCGCGGTCGTGGGCATGACAACGAATTAAACACCCTGCTGACAAAGCGACGTGGGCAAGGCTGCTGCCGAGCGGTTCCTGGCGAATGGGTATAGGACTGTCACTACAGGAGTAGTGCAACAAGGGAGGCCAGAACGGATGACTCGATTCATCGCGCGGAGTGTAGGCGTACTCGGTGTTGCGGCGATGTGTGCTTCGACCGCGTGTGGGCAGCGAACTTCGACCGATCAGGAGATCCTTCGGCCCGGACCGGCTCGTTCCGTGTTTCTGCTGGACAGCGGCTGGTCCATCTACAAGCTGCCCGACTTTCAGTTGTGGGAGCCGGAGTCCCAGGCCACCGAAGCACAAATTGGCGCGTTGCATCTGCCCCCTCTAGGGAGCGATTGGCAGCCCGTTGAGCTTCCGAATGATTACGTTGTCGGTGGCACGATCACGCGCGATCCCAATCCCGCAATCCTCGCGGGTGGTTCTATATGCCCTCTCGGCGCACGTGAATGCGACCCACCGGGTAGCGAGCCGGTCCAGGGCAAACCCGGAGACCTGAATCGGCCCGGGCGCGGTGCCTACGCCGGCCACGGATACCTTCCTGTCTACCCGGCCTGGTATCGGCGCGATGTGACAATTGCGCCGGCAGCCAAAGGAAAACGGATATGGCTGGACTTCGGCGGCGTTTATCGTGACGCCGTTGTCTTCGTAAACCGACAGTACATTGATCAGCACGCGAGCGGATACACGGGTTTTCGCTTCGACATCACCAAGGCGATTCATTTTGGCGCAAAAAACACGATTGCTGTGTTCGTTGATCCGCGGTGGTTTGAGGGATGGTGGTACGAAGGCGGCGGCATCTATCGGCAGGTGAAGCTGATCGCCACGAATCCTTTGCAGGTGTCGCCGTGGGGAACATTCGTGAATGCGGATGTGCAGGGCGTCATTCGATCATTGCCAGCCGGAGATTCAGCGGCGGCAAAGCTTACGATTCAAACGACGATTCAGAACGACGATCAGACAAGCCGCAGGTTCACCCTCGTATCGCGCGTGCTCGATGGGGCCGGGAAGACAGTCGCAACGGCTTCCAGCAGCGAAGTGCTTGCACCGGACAAGGAGCAGACATTTTCTCAGACGGCAACGCTGCCGGCCGCACATCTATGGTCGCTGGAACACCGCAACCTGTACAGACTCGTTACGGAACTTCGCAGTGATGCGAAAGCCGTCGACGAGGAATCAACCACGTTTGGCGTGCGCAAGCTGCGCTTCGATCCCGACCAAGGATTTTTCCTGAACGATAAGCGAGTGGAGATCCGTGGAATGTGTGTCCACCAGGATTTCCCCGGCGTGGGCTTGGCGGCTACGGATAATCTTTGGGCCTGGCGGATGGAGCTGTTACAAAAACTGGGCGCCAATGGCGTTCGTACAGCACATGGTCCCGACTCCGAGGGATTCTATGACGAGGCCGATCGGATGGGGATGCTGGTTATGGCAGAGAACCGGCACCTCGGTGACACTTATTTCCCGAAGGCAAAGGATACGACTGGCTACTCTGATCTTTCGGACCTGAAGACGATGGTCATGCAGCAACGCAACCATCCTTCCATCATCATGTGGTCGCTCAGCAATGAAGAGGGGGAAGGCGGCAAGCCGCAGGGTCGCAAGATTTATGCCGCCATGAAGGAGGTGGTGAGGACCTATGACCCGAGCCGGCCTGTAACCGCCGCGATCAACGGGAACTATAGTCCACAGAGCTTCATCCCGATGGAAGACATTCTGGGCATGAACTACCACAACGCCGACTTCGACAAGATCCACGCGGAGTTTCCCAGCCTGATGATCTATGGCAGCGAGGATGGCAACGCCAAAACCTCCCGGGGGACTATCGAGACCTCGCGCAAAACGGGGCTTTGCTCTGAGTACGGCTGCGAAGCTTCGGGGAACGGCGGCCCTTGGCGTTCCTGGGCGCCCGTGGTCGAGCACCCGTTTGTTGCAGGCGAATTCGTCTGGACAGGGTTCGACTATCGCGGTGAGCCGAACCCGTTCAGTTGGCCGTCCGTGACGAGCCAGGTGGGCGCAATGGATATCACTGGCGCGCCCAAATCGGTTTACTACTACTGGCAGATAGAGTGGCATGAAAAACCCGCGGTCTATCTCTTCCCTGAGTGGGACCTGCCTGCGTCGGAAGCAGGAAAAGAAGTCCTCGTCCGCGCATTCTCGAACTGCGATCGTGTAGAGCTATTGCTGAACGGCAAGAGTCTGGGCACCCAGGATGTGCCCGCGAATCTTTACCTGGACTGGCACGTTCCCTATGCGCCCGGCACCCTGACTGCTGTGGCATACAAGCAAGGCCACGAGGTAGCGCGGTACACCGACCAGACTCCGGGAGCGCCCGCGGCGCTACGCCTGACTGCGGAAGTTCCTCGCCTGACGGCAAATGGAGAAGACGTCGCGCCGATCCGCGTGGCGGTCGTGGATGCGAACGGCAACGTGGTGTCCCGTGCAAATAACCTGATCCATTTCTCGGTCTCCGGCGACGGGATACTTGCCGGCGTGGCGAACGGAAATCCAACCAGCCATGAGCCAGATTTGGCAGATCAGCGAGAGGCGTTCCACGGCTTGGCGATGGTACTCGTCAAAACCAATGGCGAGCCCGGTTCAATCACCGTGGAGGCAAGGGCCGACGGTCTGCGACCTGCTCACATTGTCGTCTCCACAATACGGGCTGCTGCATCTGCTCAAAGCGGAAGGTGAGGCGGCACAAAGCCTTTTAGACTCCTTTAATGGTGGAGCACATTTCCATCACGGCATATCGGACCCCTCGCGGTTTGGCGCTTGAATAACACCTCATGCCAATGTGTTGTGACCGCTGCGGCGTTCGAGCTTGAGTGTTTAGCCCGAAGCACCCACACACGAAGGGACAAGAGTCATGTCCCTGTTCCCTTTGCAAACCACAACCATCGCCCCGGCAATCTCCAGTTATGAACGGATAAGAAAAGGAGTAGGTCACCCTCTTCTTCTGGTTGTCACACACTGAAGTTCTCAAGGATATTTCGATGCTCAATCTTCTCTTCATCGATAGGAGGCTTCGCCCGGTGACACTCGCCTGTGCCGCGGCGTTGTGTCTGACGGCCGTTCGAGGCGCTCAGGCAGAGGCGTCTACTACTCCCGCTCCGCAGTTCTCTGTCCCAGATCCCCCTCCTCTGCTGCTGGGCTCTGCCTGGTATCCCGAGCAGTGGCCTGAATCGAGATGGGAGGCCGATTTGGAATTGATGCAGAAGGCGAACATGCACCTTGTGAACACGCGCACGATGCCATCGTGGAAGTTCATGGCGGAGAATGGAACAACATTCTGGGAGAGCTTTAGCGCCGTCAATGGCAATTTGTCTCTCTGTCACTGGACGCACAGCGGAGTTGGGGAGTGGTTATGGAGAAATGTTGCTGGTCTCGCCCCTGATGCAGAGGATCCGGGCTACAGATCAGTGACAATTCGTCCACGGCCGACAAAAGAGGTTTCTTCGTGCCGGGCGAGCTATCTCTCAATACGTGGTGCGATCGAGATCGAGTGTCGTTGCGAGGCGGTGAATTTCGGCTTGACATTGCAGTGCCGGTAGGCGCGGAAGCTAAAGTGGTTTTCGGGTCGGGAACCAGGACTCCATCAGAGAAGGCAGCACACCTGCGAAGAAGGCCAGTGGTGTTGAATTCCTATCGATGAGTGGCAATGGGCCGGTCTTCGAAGTCAAGTCTGGAAGATATCATTTCACTACGAAATGGAACGATAGGCCGCGCAACAAAGTACGGCGCAAAACGCTTATGGGCAGACGCAGCTTTCTGAAAACCGCCTCGGGCGTGAAGTTCAACTATATGTCAAAATGCCTGTGGTCGAGCAGTGGAACTTCGGCATACAGCGTATGTTGCCGCTTGCCGTCACGCGCAGAGAATCCAGGCTACATCCAGGGTCTTCTACCGCCCGGTGCTATCGCTTCCCCACCTGCACCATGATCTTCCGGAAGGCTGCAGGTGTTTCTGACCATTGTTGGAGAATGCCCGGCACGTCCTCCATCCCAATCATCGTCGACACCGCTGCATCCACCGGAAAACGTCCGGCGTCAAGCATCGCAATTACCTCGCGGAAGTCCTGTGGCAGCGCGTTTCGCGAGCCCATCACGTCCAACTCCTTCTGTACGAACAGGCGCGTATCGTACGCGACCGGCTGTTTCGCATAGCCGATATAGACCACCCTGCCGGTGAAGGCTACCTCTTCTACAGCGGCGACAAACGTCTGCGCCAGGCCGATTGCTTCGATCACAACCGAGGGGCCGTGCCCGTCAGTCAACTCCTGCAACCGTGCATGAACATCTTCGTTCAAGGAGTGAATGGCATCGGTCGCACCCGCAGCGCGCGCCGTGTTGAGCTTCTCATCGTCAACATCAATCGCGATGGTGCGGGCTCCGCGAAACGCAGCTCCCGCGACCGCGCCGAGTCCCACCCCTCCGCAGCCAAATACCGCCACGACATCCTTTGAGCTAACACGCCCTCGAGCTACAGCGTGAACGCCCACCGTGAGGGGCTCTACGATGCAAAGCTCCTTGAGCGAAAGCGAAGACGCATAGACCTTCTCCTCCGAAACCGAAATCCACTCTGTCAAGGCTCCATCACGTTGAACCCCAAACGTCTGATTACTCTTGCACGCGTTCACTCGGCCGCTCAGGCATGCAGCACACACACCGCAACTCGTATAAGGTGACACCGTGACCCGCGTCCCTGCAGGCACCTTCGCCGATCCTTCCACAACCGTAGCTGCAATCTCGTGCCCAATCACCCTCGGAAATGTGACGAGAGGATTTCGCCCGCGGAAGCTGTTCAGATCAGTCCCGCAGAGCCCCACCATCTCGATCTTCAGCAACAGCTCACCGGAATTCTGCTTTGGCTCGCGGAAGTCAATCACTTCGGCGCGCCCAGGGCCCTGTAGCGATACAGCTCTCATGCTTGTTCCTTCTCTTGCGTGCGTGCAAGATAAATAGAAGGGAGTTGTTTCGGATCGGAAGATCCGTCCCAGACGGACATGCGTCGTCCCTTAATCATTATCCAACCGATGGAGTGCATGCGGGCGATCACTACCAATAGAAGGGTATTGCATCGCGGAGAGATGGCTTGAATCGACGTGAGTTCCTCGCTGCATTGGCCAGCTCTGCGGTAGTCGGCCATTTGCCGTGCTCCGCGCAATCGACCGCCCAGCCGGCAGCTTCGCTGACGATCGGCGCTCTCCAGCCGAACTCTGCCATCCCGCCCGAATTTGTCGGACTCTCTTATGAAAGCGCTCAGCTGGCCAACCCCGATTTTTTCTCCGCCAAAAACCACGAACTCATCCATCTGTTTCGCGAGCTCGCGCCGCGCGGCAATCTCAGGTTAGGCGGCGGTTCTAGCGAGTACACAACTTACGCCGATGAGCCGCCACCTGGACCACCGCCGTTCGAAGTCTTCGGACCGGATACCTCCAACACCATCAAGCACGGCACGATCACCTCGTCGCTTGCGCTGCGCAATCTGCGCGGCTTCCTGGCTTTGACGAACTGGTCCTGTCTATACGGTCTGAACCTTGGGCAGGGAACCGTCGAGAACGTGGTTCGTGAGGCTACAGCCGTGCACAGAATCCTCGGGCCACACCTGCTTGCCTTCCAGATTGGGAACGAGCCAGACAGCTTCCGCCGCCGCTTCCGTCCCGAGACCTATGGCCCCGACGACTTCCTCGCCGAATGGAATCGCTTCCACAGTGCGATTGTTGCGGCGGTGCCGCAGGCGAAGTTCGCGGGGCCGGACATCTCCAACAAGCTTCCTTATCTCACCGCATTCGCGGAGGAAGCGCCGAAACATCCTGACGTGATTCTGCTGACGAGCCACTACTACGCAATGGGACCGGCAAGTTCACCTGCGGCCACCATCCAGAATCTGCTCCAACCTGATCCGAAAACCGCAACCCTGAAAGCACGCGATCTTCACATCATCGTCGAAGCGCAGCAGATCGCTCATCTGCCGTATCGAATGTCGGAGGGAAACTCGTGTTGGAACGGAGGCAAGCCGGGCGTCTCGGATACCTTCGCCTCTGCGCTATGGTGCGCCGACTACATGCTCCAGTGCGCAGCACGCGGATGGACCGGCGTCAATCTTCACGGCGGCGGAAACGGCTACTACACACCAATCTCCGGTTCGCCATCTACCGGATTCACCCGCAGGCCCGAATACTTCGGAATGAGATTCGCGCAACAGTTTGTCGGCGCGCAAGTCGTCACCTCGAAGCTCGAAAATGCTGGTCCCCTAATTGACACCTTTGTCTTCGAACGCACCGGAAGGCTGCAACTCGCTATGATCAACAAATCCGATACGGCATGCACGTGCAGCATGCCCGCGGACATCCTCTGCAAACCGTCAGTTCTTCTCAACGCTCCTGCAATTGATTCCAAACAAGATGTGAAGCTCGCATCTGCGCGCGGTCACCATGGCCGAACCGCTATTGCCCCACCGTATACAGCAATAGCATTCGATCTCACAACGAAATCATCGCCCCAATCGACAGGACACAATCCCCGATGAAACATCGACGGCCCAGGATCACGCGACGCAACTTTCTCTCCGGAACCGCAGCCGCTGCGGCTCTCGTCACCGAAGGCAGTCTTGTTCGAAATCTGCGGGCATTGCAGCCTCAGTCCGATGAGCCACCCAGCCCGTACACGCTGCACTTTGCGCAACCTGCATCCAAGTGGCCCGACGCGCTGCCGGTCGGCAATGGACGGCTGGGCGCCATGGTCTTCGGCGTGCCAGGGCTCGACCGTCTCCAGTTGAACGAGGAATCCATCTGGGACGGCGAGCCCAACCGCGATCGCAACAACCCCAAAGCTGCCGCAGCCATCCCGCGCATTCGCGAACTGCTCTTCGCCGGCAACATCGCAGAGGCCCAGGCACTCGCGATCACTGACGTGCTCTCCATTCCACGCCGCATGCCTTGCTACCAGACGCTCGGCGATCTCCATCTCGACTTCTCGTCGATGGGTCTAACACCCGATGTCACCGTCGAGGACTATCGCTTACAGCTCGATCTCGACACCGCGCTTGCCAAGGTCAGCTTCCGCCAGAATGACGTCCGCTACACACGAGAGATCTTTTCCTCCGCACCGGATCAGGTCATCGTGGTCCGGCTCACCGCAGATAAGCCCGGAGCCTTGCATCTGCGACTCACGCTTGATCGCCCCGGCAGCTTCCAAACCACTCGATCCGCGAACGATCGGCTCCTCATGCAAGGCCAGGCGCTTCCCGTTCACGACAACCCCGGCCTGCCTGTAAAGGAACATCAAACCGGCGTGCGCTTTCATGCAGAGCTGCTCGCCGTCCCCGCAGGCGGCAAGATCCTGCCGGCAAAGAACAACAACACCGCAATTGAAATCGCAGACGCCAACACCATCACTCTCTTCATCGACTGTGCCACCAGCTATCGCTATCCCGCCCACCCAGGCAAAACCAGCGGAGTCGATGCTGACGTCCTCACCGGCGATCCCGAAGCCATGCGCGCCGCCGTAAATCGCAATCTTACGCAAGCATCGCATCGCTCTTACGCGGAACTCCGTCGTCGTCACATCGAAGACCATCAGCGTTACTTTCGCCGAGCCGCCATCAGCTTCGGCCCCGATCCCAACGCATCCACGCCGACCGACAAGCGCATGGCTGCCATCAAGGCCGGCGGCGAAGACGTCCATCTACTGCCAATCTACTTTCAGTTCGGCCGCTACATGCTCATCTCGAGCTCTCGACCCGGCACCCTCGCCGCAAATCTGCAAGGCATCTGGAACGAGTCCGTCGATCCACCCTGGGGCTCCAAGTACACCATCAACATCAACACCGAGATGAACTACTGGTTCGCCGAGAGCGCCAATCTCGCCGAGCTGCACCTTCCGCTGTTCGATCTGCTTGACGCGACGCTCGCAACCGGCGCACTCACTGCGAAGGAGATCTATCGCGCCAACGGCTCCGTCGTTCACCACAACACGGATATCTGGGGTGACTCAGGTCCGATCGATGCGCTCGGTGGCGGCGTCTGGCCCATGGGAGCCAACTGGATATCTCTTCATCTTTGGCGCTACTACACAGACACCGGAGACATCCGCTTCCTCGCGGAGCAAACCTATCCCGCTCTCCGCGAACACGCCATCTTCCTTCTCCATTACCTCGTGCGCGATCCGCACACCGGGCATCTGGTCACCGGCCCATCATGCTCGCCGGAGAACGCCTACCAACTTCCAGACGGCAAGTCTTACAACCTCTGCATGGGCCCAACGATGGACATCTCCATCGTGCGCGCGGTCTTCTGGCGCCTTCTCGAGAGCGCCAATCACCTGAAGACGCTCGCACCCGAACACTACAAGAATCAGGTCGCGACCGACGAAGATCTCCTCACGAAGGCCCGCAACGCGTGGGCGCAGCTCCCACCATTTCAGATAGGCCATGACGGTCGCCTGCAGGAGTGGCAGGTCGATTACCAGGACCACGAGCCCGGCCACCGCCACATCTCCCACCTCTTCGGCCTCTTCCCTGAGGACCAGATCACCGTGCAGGGAACACCCGAGCTCGCCCGCGCCGTGCGCCTCGTGCTCGATAAGCGCCTCGCCGCTGGTGGGGGATCCACCGGCTGGTCGCGCGCCTGGATCATCAACTGCATGGCGCGGCTTGCCGACGGCGATGCCTGCTACGAGAACATCCTCGCACTCCTGCGTGCCAGCACACGCGGCAATCTCTTCGACGTCTGCGGTGTAAAAGAAAACTCGCCATTCCAGATCGACGGCAACCTCGGTGCGCCCAACGGCTTCATTGAAATGCTTCTGCAGTCACACGCCGAAACACCACTTACTCCGCCACAAGATTCCGGCCAATCAGCCCCACACATCATCCGCCTCTTACCCGCACTCCCCAAGGCGTGGCTCAACGGCCGCTTCTGCGGTCTCCGCGCGCGGGGCGGAGTGGAGATCGATCTGGCATGGTCGAATGGACGAGCGACGGAAGCCACCCTCCGCTCCAGCACCCGAGGCACTCTGCGCATCGCCGTGCCGCAGGGCCAGCAGGTCTCAGCCGTACTTCGCAACGGCAAACGAATCGAATCACGATCCACGCCCGAAGGTCTCCTCACACTCGAAGCCGAGCCGGGCACAACCCACCTTCTCCACTTCAGCTAACGAATCTCAACTACAAAGCAAGGGGGAGCACCAAGGCGCTCCCCCCTTCTTTCATTACGTGCCGCCGTCTAGAACAAGATGTGAAGGCCGCCCTGCAGCGTCCTGCTCTGGTTCAACTGGCTGTTGATCACACCGAAGGAACCAGACGTCGGTGTCGTGTTCGCGGCGCTGAACTGGGCATGATTCAGCGCGTTGAAAGCGTCGACACGCGGCTGCAGCACGAACCGTTCACCCAGAGTGAAATTCTTCAGCACCGAGAGATCAAGATTGTTGGTCGCATCGGAGCGAAGAAGGTACATCGGGAACGTACGATAGTTGTTGCCGTTCGGCTGGTCCCCCTTGACGCGGTCGAAGTTCGCCGTATTGAACGAAGGCTGCCCGTTGGCCTGATGCGGGTGATTGTCGAAGTCGTGCCAGTTGCCTGTATAGATCACGCCACCGTCGCCGGTCTTGCCCCACTGGATGGGAGTGCCGGACAGCGCCTGATAGATGCCGGTCACACGCCATCCGCCAATCGCCTCGTCCGCCCAGCGGCTGTTGTGGAAGAATGCTTTCCCGCGACCGAAGGGAAGCTCGTAGATCGCCGTGACAGACAGGTGTTGTGGGAAGTCAGAGGTAGTTTCGCCGTACCACAGAGGTCCCCCCTGGTTGAGCTGGCTCTGTGCTCCCAATTGGCGCGACCACTCGTAATTGATATCGAACTGCAGACCATGAGACATCCGCCTGGTTAGGCGCGCATTCAACGCGTTGAAGTTCGCGTTCTGTCCAGGTACCAGCTGCTCAGTCACCGTGGAGTACTGTGGATATTGCTGCAGGAGCGAGCTGATGCCGATTGTCTTGCTCTTGTTAAGGCTGACACTCGAGTAAGCGCTCGGGTACAAACCAAGGAACGGATTCGTGACCTGCGTCGCGAAGAACTGGTTGGCCGCAGGGTCGAAATAGTTTGAACGGCTGAGGTATGGCAGCAGCGGTGTTGAGCTGATCTGGTTGCTATAGGAAAGGTGGACGGAGTGCGCCGTGAAGCCACCGATCTCGACCATCCAGTTCGTGCCGAACTGCTTCTGGATATCCAGCGTGGCCTTCTCGACGTAAGGCACCTTTACATTCGGGTTGATGTACACGATGCTGTTGCCGAGATTGACGTTCCCGCCAAGCGAATTGCCCATCGGCAACTGGATGGGGTTCACGGACGAGTCGAACGGATCCGCGAGCGTGGAGGACGGGATACCTGATGCCGAATAGGACTGAACGAACGCCGTGGTCGCGGTGTAGCCATAGTTCTGCCCAAAGTTATAGTCATTGAAAGGATTGAGGTATACGGCAAATCCGCCGCGGATGGCGAGTGTTCCGTGGAACGCGTCGGGTGCGTAGGAGAATCCAACTCGCGGGCTGGCGTAGATCGGAGCCGTGCTGTACGAGGAGCGATGGTCGGGAGTGGCATACACCAGCCCGCCGACCGGCTGGAACGCGCTTGCAGGCAGATAGCTGCTGGGCGCCTTCGCATAAGCAGCCTCCGCGCCGGCCGTCACGGCGTTCGTGGCGGTTGGGTCGAAGCCCACCAGCATGCGGTTGTTGCTCTCCGTGATCGGCGTCTCGTGCTCCAGCCGGATGCCCATGCTGATGGTGAGGTTGGAAAGAACCTTCCAGTCGTCCTGCGCGAAGCCGGCGATGTACCAGTTGTTGTACTGATAGCGGTTCGCGATAGCTTCACTGCCGCCGGTCGGAAGCCCCAGCATGAACTGAGCAAAGGCGCCACCAAACAGCGGAGCCGGAGCCGAAGTTCCGTAGGTGATCGGACCGCCATTGCTGGCGCTAAATGAAAAACCTCCGTTCGCCGCGCCCGGGCTGAGTGTCGAATCCTTATTGGAGCGAATATCCGGACCGAACTTCAGGGAGTGGCGTCCGATGACCTTGTTGAAGCTGCCGAAAAGCTGGATCGTGTCGAAGTACGCCTCGCTTCCGGGATTGCCGCTCAGGCTCGGGATTGCCACGCCGTTATCCGAAAAGGTCAGACCGGGGATGGCGAGCGCCGTCGAGTTCGCCGCGAGATAGGAAGCGTAGCCCAGCGATGTAGGGCTGATGCCGATGCTGTTCGGGTTGGAGGTGTTTTCCGAGCGCGTGAGGCTCATCCGGAGATCCAGATTGGTGGACGGCGAAAATTGGTGCACGTCTTCGACGAAACCGCCCCACAGGACCACGCGGGAACTGGTGCCCGTCAGCGCGTTGTAGAAGATGTTGCTCTGGCTGTTGTCGTATTTGCTCTCATGCGCTTCGAACGAGAAACGGTTGCGCGTGGAGAAGTTATAGTCGAAGCGGCCTTCGTGCGACATGTAATTGTCGACTGTCGGATCGCTTGCAAAATAGTTGTTCTCCCCGTCGGCGGTGAGCGACGACCCGGTGTAGTTGGGCAGCGGCACCTTGGCAAGATACGCCTGCGCGATGGGGCTCAATGTAAAGCCGGCAGCCGTCAGGTTGTCATTGGCTATCGGAGTGCGCAGATACTGACCCGGGCACTGGGGATCGGGAGTTGCGGTATAGGGACTGAAGAGCTGGTAGGGGTTGTAGGTCGCCGTGTATTTTGTGCCGTTGACCGTGCAGCGGGTGTAGGTCGTCGCCTTCATCGACTGGCCCAGGTTGTACAACGCGGAAAAGTCTCCGGTGCGCTCGGCAGCGGTGGGCACGGTGGTGATCGTCGTTGCCGGCTTAGAACCCTTATATCCCTCGAACGAGTAGAAGAAGAACGCCCTGTCTCGGCCGTTGAACACGTGCGGAATCCACACCGGACCGCCGATGGTTGCACCGAACTGGTTGTAGTGCGTGGAGGAAGTCTGCTGCCCCGGGGGCGTGAAATAGGGCTTCGCGGTCAGCGGACGGGATCCGCCGTAGTACTCCGACGCCGTCCCGTGAAACTGGTTGGTGCCGGACTTGGTCGTGATATTGACCACGCCTCCCGAGGAGTCGCCCATGGCCGCATTCGCGGAAAACAGGTCCACGTGCACCGCATCGACAGCATCGAGCTCCGGGCTGAAGCCGGCAAGACGGCTCGAATCCTGCATATTGGGCGTTCCGTTAAGCAGCAACTCGTTTGATGAGGAGGCCCCGCCGCCGATCGAGAAGTCATCGGCAGTCGAGTTGCCGAAGGGTGTGGTCTGCGACTCCGAGTGCTTGCCCTTGGCCACTACCCCATATTCGAGATGGGCGAAGCCGAGCGGTGAACGGCCATTGCTGGGAAGCTCTTCCACCTGCTCTGCCGTCAGCGTATCTCCCGTGCCGGCGGTTGCCGTATCGATCAGGGGTGTCGCCCCTTCCACCGTCACTGTTTCGCTCGTCCCACCAACCGGCAGCGTGATGTTCTCCGTCACTGTCTGCTCAGTCTGCAGAATCAGACCTGCATGCGTGTAGTTCTTGAACCCCTCATGCGACGCATCCACACGGTACTTTCCAGGCTGCAGGAACGGCACCGTGTAGTCGCCGGCAGAGTTCGACTTTGCATTCGTGACCACACCCGTGTCGGTGTCCGTCACACGGACAGTTGCGTCCGGAATCCTCGCTCCCGATGGGTCCGATACATGACCTGTCAGCGTGGAACGTGTTTCCTGGCCATAGGCGATTGCAGTGAAGCAGAGAAGGGGAATAAGGACGCTGCGTTTCATTTCGTGAAACTCCTGGAGTTTTCGCGGGAGATTTCTGCGCGCGTTCACAAAACTAGCGAAGCCCGCGAACGACTGTCAAGCATTTTGGAAATTAAGTTCTGATAATTGCCACTCGCCTGGAAGCGGCTACAATCTGCGCCCGATCTCAGCCGCCGCCTGCAGAACCGCAGCCCGGGTCTCCTTCTCCCGCCCGGCATCCATCCGCGTCGTCGGCGTCGACACGCTGATCGCCGCCTTCACCGGCTTCCCCGCCGCCTGAATCGCTGCCGCGTAGCAGATTCCGCCCCGGATCGATTCTTCGCGGTCGCATGCGACGCCGCGCTCCCGAATGTCATTGAACTCCGCGAATAGCCGCTGCCGGTCTGTGATGGTGTGGTCGGTTCGCGCCGTGAGCCCGTACACTTCCAGCATCCGGTCGGCTAAACGCCTGTCTTGAAAGGCAGTTATCGCCTTGCCCAGCGCCGAACAATGCGGCGGCAGCACCCGCCCGATCTTATTCGTCATCCGGATCTCGTGGAACGTCTCCATGCAGTCCAGCACGTGAATGCGGTCGTCGAACAGGAACGCCAGGCTGGCCGTCTCATTGAACGTATTCACCAGCCGCTCCATCTCTGGCCGGGCCACCTCGCGCACATGGTCGGCCGCCCGCACCAGCCAGCCGAAGATCAGCCGCGGCGACAACTGATATGTCCCATCGCGGTCCTGTTGCAGGTATTCGTGGCGCTCCAGCGTCCGCAGCACGCGGAACAGCGTCGACTCTGGCAGCCGCATCTTCGCGCTGATCTCCTTCAGCGACAATGGTGTCTGGCCATCAAAGCAGTCCAGAACATCCAATGCCCGCCCAATCGAGCGCAGGTAATAAACCTCATCGCCCGGTGCTCCGTCGCCATTCTGGAGTGCCCACTTCGGGATCCGCCGCCGCACAGTCTTCTTTGTTGTCGAATTCGTCGCCATCATGACCCTGTCTTCCGCCGGAGCTGCGCCGTACGCGTCCTCCCGGTCGGACGCTATTGTAAGATATCGCGTATATTCCAGATTTGGTACATAATTTTCAATTGCCGAAGCCGGAGCGCCAAGACTCGGCCCGAAAGGACCCGCATGCATCGCAGAGATGTGCTGAAACTCGGCGGCGCGACTGCCGTCGCCGCGGCCCTCAACACGCCACTCCTCTCTGCACAACCGCATGTCGCTCCCGCGGAATCCGGCGAAACCGAGCAATGGGGCTTGTTCGAAATTTCTCTCAAAGGCCCCTCCACTGGTAATCCCTTCCGCGATGTCACCCTCTCGGCGCAGTTCACCCACGAGCACCGCATCGTTGAGGTCAAAGGCTTTTACGACGGCGATGGCAGCTTCCGCATCCGCTTCATGCCCGATACGCCCGGCGCCTGGACCTACAAGACCACCAGCTCGGCAGCCGAGCTGAACGGCCACACCGGACGGTTCACCTGCACCCCGCCGAAGCCCGGCAACCATGGCCCCGTCACTACCGCTCACCAGTTCCACTTCGAGCACGCCGACGGCACGCCCTACTTTCCCTTTGGCACCACAACATACGCCTTCTTCTTTACCTCGGACGAAAACGCCGCCAACTCGCTCGCCGGCATGACGGCCAACTTCAACAAAACCCGCGCGTGCGTTCTCCCCAAGCCCCTCGGGTCAGGTCCCCTGCACGGCTTGGAGAGCCTGCCATTTCCCACCAACGGCACGCCTGACGCAACCGGCAAAGCCAACGACTACACCCGCTTCAACCCCGCCTACTTCCAGCGTCTCGAGCGCCGCCTGCTCCAACTCCAGGCCGCAGGTATCGAAGCCGACTGCATCCTCTTCCACCCCTACGACGCCTGGGGCTACAAGGCGATGCCCGACGACGTCGACGACTTCTATCTCCGCTACGTCATCGCGCGTCTTGCCGCCTTTCGCAACGTCTGGTGGTCCATCGCCAACGAGTACGACCTCGTTCGCGCCAAGACCATGTCCGACTGGGACCACTTCTTTCGCGTCGTGCAGTCCGAAGATCCCTACAGCCACCTGCGTTCCATTCATCACTCCCGCGTCATCTACGACCACTCCAAACCCTGGTGCACACACGCCAGTCTGCAGAGCTACGATTTCGAAAAATCCGCCGAGCGACGCCTCGCCTGGAACAAGCCCATCATCTATGACGAGATTCAGTACGAAGGCGACGTCGAACGCCGCTGGGGCAATCTCTCCGCGGAAGAGATGACGCGCCGCTTCTGGCTGGCCGTCATCTACGGCAGCTACGCCACGCACGGCGAGGTCTTCATCTCTGCAGACTCCGGTCCGCACGCGCACGAATCGAGCTGGTCCGACGCCGGCCGTCTTCGCGGCGACTCCGCTCCGCGCATCAAGTTTCTGCATGACCTCGTCGCGCGCTGCACGAACGTTGGCCTCAACGAATTCGAAGGCTCCTACTATCTCTCCGCCGGCACGCCCAATCAGCTCTACCTCTGGTACTTCGATTACCACCGCCCCGCACGCTACGAGTTCCCGCTGGCCAACACCGTCAACTTCGAAGGCAGCCTGATCGATCCGTTCGCGATGACCGAAAAGAAGCTGCCAGGCACATTCTCTGGCAAGTCACGCATCGATCTGCCGAGCAAGCCATATCAGGCAATCGTCTTCCGCAAAGTCTCCGACGTCGTGGGCAAGCCCAGCGGCAAAGCCCCCACTCCTGAAATCCCCGACTAACTTACGTCAAGGTTTTCGACGCATGCGCTCCTTGCTTCTCTCCCTGGTCTTTCTCGCCGCACCGCTCACCGCCTTTGCTGCTCCGCGCATCGAAGTGTCCACGCACGCCACCCCACGCGAACACTACGCCGCCGAACGTCTTCGCACCGCAATCGAGCATCTCCCCGGCAACGAGCGAATTCTCCTTGCCGTCGAGAACGATCCCCTCCTCGCTTCTTACAGCAAAAACGTTCCCGATCTGTGGCCCGGCGCGAAGGAAGCCTTCGTCCTCAAGCGCATCGGCGACAACATCGTGATCGAAGGCTCCGATCCCTCCGGCGTTCTGTACGGTGCTGAAGAACTCATCGACCGCATCCACGCCTCCGGCACATTGCCAAAGCAGCTCGACTTTGAAGACCATCCGCAATTGCGCATCCGCGGCGCTGTCATTGGCCTGCAGAAGCCCCAGATCACCTACGAAGGCGCCGAGTACGACTACCCCTACATGCCCAAAGATTTTCCTTGGTTCTATGACAAGGCCGAGTGGACGCGGTATCTCGATCAACTCGCCGAGCAGCGCACCAACGCACTCTTTCTCTGGAACGGCCACCCCTTCACATCGCTACTCAAGCTGCCGAAGTACCCCGAAGCGCAGGAGATTCCTTCCGCGCAGCTTGAGCAGAACATCGCGATGTTCCGCTGGATCACTGCCGAAGCCGACAAGCGCGGCATCTGGATTCTGCAGGGCTTCTACAACATCCATCTGTCCCACGCTTTCGCGCGCGCTCACAACGTTCCCTACCATCTCTCCGCACCAACGCCGCTGGCCAGCGATTACACGCGCTACTGCATCTCCGAGTTCATCCGCAACTATCCAAACGTCGGCATCTTCATGACACTAGGCGAAGCGATGGGCCCGCACTACGGCCCTGAGTGGCTTTCGAAGACCATCATTCCCGGCGTGCTCGACGGATTGGCTGAAGAAGAGAAAGCAGTCGGTCATCCTGTGCCACAGCCGCCAATCGTTGTCCGGGCGCACGCAACAGATATCGATCAAGCCATGGCCGAGGCCAAGCCGCTCTACTCCAACATCGACACCATGTGGAAGTGGAACGGCGAATCGCTCACCTGGACCAACATCCGCGGCAGCGTAAAAGAAAAATTCCAGTCGATGGTTAAGGAATCCAACGACACCATCGTCAACATCCACCTGCTCTCCAACCTCGAACCGTTCCGCTGGGGCGATCCGACCTTCGTTCGGCAGACGGAAAGCAACTTCATCCGCCTCGGCATCCGCGGTGTGCACGTCTACCCACTCCGGTACTGGGACTGGCCCTACAGCGCGGACAAGACCGAACCGCTGCTCATCCAGACCGACCGCGACTGGATCTGGTTCGCAACCTGGGCGCGCTACGCCTGGAATCCTGAGCGCGATCCCGCCCTCGAACAAACTTACTGGAGCGAGCAGTTCGCGCGCCGCTTCGCCGTTCCCGGCGGAGTAAACGCGCAAGGACATAGCAATCGCGTGGTCGGTCTCGAAAGCATCCAGACCATCGCGTCCGAGACCCACAAACCTACACCCGAGCAGATGCAGACTGGAGCCCATCTTCTCGCCGCCTACGAGCTCTCAGGCCAATGCGCTCCTGAAGTCATTCGCCGCCTTGGCGTCACCGAAGGCAACCGCGAAGTCCTCTCACTCGGCATGACCATGCCGCAGCTCATCGACGCGGCGCGCTTCAACCCAGCTCAAACTCTCTGGACTGCAGATGCACCTGACGGCGAACGCCTCGACGAGTGGGTCGCCAACGAAGTTCACGGCGTAAAGCATCACGGTGAAAACCCGCTCAGCGTTGCGGACGACGCCGCGCAAAAATCCACGGAAGCCGTCAAAGAAGCCGAAGCCGCCGCGCCCGGAATCGCGGCCGATGGAAAGCCTGAGTACGAGCGAATCCTCGACGACATGCGCGCGATCCAGTACCTGATGGCCTTCTACAACGCGAAGGTACAGGCCGCCGCGCTGGTCATGCGCTACGGCTACGACCACAACCTCTCCGATCTCACGCAAGCACGCACATTCCTCGCACAAACCGTCGAAGAATTCACACAACTCACTCAATTAACCGACAAAACCTACCGAAATGCGGCTGGAATGGAAACCTCGCAGCGTCAGATTCCCGTACGCGGCGGACCGAAGACGAACCACTGGCGCGATCTCCTCCCCGTCTACCAGAAAGAACTCGCAACCTTCGACAGCCGACTCGCCGCTCTGCGCTCCGGCTCCCAAATCTCCGAGGCCAAGCCGCACGAATTGCCTGAGGTCGGATTCACCCTGCAGCCCGGCGGCGGCGAAGTCTTTACCGTCGCCAAAGGCGCAAGCCTCTACAGCGATGCCGACGCGCCCATCACCTCTGTAGTTCCGGAACTCGATGGTCTGAAAGGTATTCACGTCTCCACGCATCAGGACACGCCGATCCACTTCACCCTGGATAAACCGGCGCAGATTCTTGTTGGCTTCTTCAAGTCCAACTCACGCAAGCAGGTGAATGTCTCACCCGACACCGAGCAGTGGAATATTGTTCTTCCAGACGCCGTTTCAGAAGCCAAGGGCCTTCCAATTACTGTCTGGGCGAAGCCTCTGCCGGCTGGCGAAAACGATCTGGACCTTGGCAAGGGCGCCTACGTCGTGCTCGGCTTCATCCCCGAAAACACGCACATCACTCCACACGTCAGCTTCAACCCGGAAAGCAACCACCAACCCAACCTGGACTGGCTTTTCGAGGACTGAACAGAGTTAGCGGTTGGAGCCGATATTCGGCCACATGTGCACTTCGTGGGGTGTCGCGCACATGGTTTCCCACAGTTTTGCGCGGATAACGAACTATCGTAATCCGAAACCCACAGAAAACTGCGTTTCCCACATTTCTTAGTGGCCTACAAATGAATGTTCCACGTGGAACAAATCGTTCAACTGTCATGGCGCCGACGCATCTGCCGGCGTCGGATCATGCCGCGCGAGTAACCGCTGCGCTTCCTCTTCCGTAACGCGGAAGAAGCTGCCGTGCTTCGCGGCTTCAGGGAAGTGCATCTTGTCATCGACGCTGGTCCAGTGAATCCAGTCCGTCGTTTCGACGCCTTTATAGCGCGGATTGGGCGGACGATAGTGATCGTAGTAGACGATGAACTTGTCCCCAACCTGGATAACGCTGGGACCTTCGGACCATGGCTCGTTAATGGGAGCTGAAAGCGGACCCCATGGACCGTTGACTGTTGGAGCAGAGGTCCATCGCTCGTTGTAGCGGAGCGGATCGGTGGTCTGATCTTTCAGCACCATGACAACATCTCGTTTGCCGTGCAGATCGCGGTCGAACATCGTCGCATCAATAGCGGGAAAGCCGCGGTCGAAGAACTTTTCTGGCTTGGTGAATGTCTGCCAATCGGCCGTGTGGGCAGACCAGATCCGCAAGCCTTCCGCCGGAGCGGTTGCTGTCGCCTTGAAGTTGCTCGAGAAGATGATGAGCCAGTCCTTGGTTTGCGCGTCCCAATAGGTTTCTGGGGCCCAGGTATTCTGCACGTTCGGGAACGCGGACATGATCTCAATCCGGCGCTGCGGTGACCAGTGGACTAAGTCGTCGGAGTCGGAGATGCCGATGGCGTTACCATGCCACGCCCACGTGAAGACCATCCGGAAGTGCGCGCCATCTGGCGTGCGCGTGATGTAAACGTCGCGCATGATCTCGCCGGGCTGGTCGGGCTTGAGCCAGGGCTGGCCATCATTGAGCGGAGTGAAGGTGTAACCATCGCGTGAGAGGGCGAGGTAGATACCCTGATTGCCGGGCTCTTTGAAGTAAGCGAACACGATGGGATCGGTGGGAGCTGGTGCTTGCGCCGCGCCGGCAGACGCCAGCGCAAGAAGCAAGAGGATGCTCAGGATTTTTCGGACAGTCATAGGCCGTCGGGCTCGGGCGCGTTGGCGGTCGGTTGTTTGTCAGGCGTGATGTCGGGGACGTCGGAGTTCAGGAGAGTTTTGTTGCGCCAGTGGCTGGTTGCGGTGAGGCGGCCGGTGGAGTCGTAGTTCTGCCAGGTCCAAGAGCCGTCAGCGTTGTACGTCTTCAGCCAGATGAGGCTGCCGTCTTCGCGCTGGTAGCGTTCTTCGCCGATTTTCGAACCGTTCTGAAAATTTACCGTCCACATTGGTCGACCGCTCGGATACAAGAAGCGCTCTTCGCCGTTAAGCACGACCCGGCCATCGGGCAGGGTTGTAGTTATCCACGTGGATTTTGTTTGGCCGTCGGGATAGCGCTCGGTGTGGAGCTCGAGTTTCTCGGAGCCCACCTTAGCCGACGAGGAAGCCGTCGGCGAAGAGGGGGCACCCGGATCTGAGGTATCACCAGCATTCTTGTCGAGGAGCCAGGCTTCGTTGAGTTCGATCTCGTAGTTGACCGTGTTCTTCGTTGTGGCGATATGGATGATGCCGTCGGGACCTTGCGTTGCGGTGGTGTAGCCGACGGTGAGGATGTTCGAGGGGAGCGGCTTGATGGTCCAGGTTTTCCCGTCGTCAGGGGAGAGTGCGACGTATGCACCATCCTTGTGAATGTGCTTCTGATTCTTTGGGTTTGCATCGGCGACGAAGAAGAGCTTGCCATCGAGCAGGCGGATGACGGAGGGGCGTTCGCCGCTGGCGAGCGGGTCGAAGGGGAGCTTGGATTTGGTCCAGGTTCGGCCGTCGTCGTGCGAGGTGGCGAGGGGCATGCGGCCGTCAATGTTGGAGTTTTTGCCGCCGAAGCCGAGGAGGTCGCCGTTGTGGGCGAAGACGATGGTGGTGTGGCGGCCGGCGGTGCGACCTCCGGTGTCAGACCAGGTGCGGCCGTCGTTGTCAGATTTCCATACCGCGCTGATAGACCCGTTGCCGTCGGAGTCGCGGCCGGTGGAGTCGGTGGGGATGTAGATCGCGCCGTCTGGACCGCGCACGACGGAGTTGATGGGCTGCGAGACGTAGCGGCCGATTGGTTGCGGGAAGACGGGGAAGTGTGCGGCGGACCAAGTGACGCCGTTGTCGTTTGAGGTGGCCCAGGCGAACGGCGGAGCGCCGATGAGGCGGGCGAATCCCCAGAAGAACCAGACGCGGCCGCCAGGCTGCGATTGGAATTTCGGGTCGTTCCAGATGACCGGGGCAGCGAGCCCGGCGTCCGCGAAGATGGGGAATGGTTCGGGCATATCCCAGTCGTTGGTGCCGGCGCGGCGGCGCAGCACCATGACGGTCTGGTCGGGGTCATCCTCGAGGTCGGGCGTGTTGTAGAAGGCGGCGAGGAGGTCGCCGTTGGGGAGCACTTGAATGGCGGAGTTGTGATAGTTGATGCCGAGACCGCGCGCAAGGCCGAGGCGCCAACCGACGGCAGGCATGCTCTTACCGCCGAGATTGGGGAAGAGCTCGTGGGTGCGGTAGACCGGCTTTTGCGCGTCGATGTGATCGATCGCTTTCGAGAGCGCGGGCCGACCGAGGATTGAAGTCTGGTGGACTGCGGTCTCAAAGAAGTATTGCTGAGGCGGCGTGTAGGTATGCGCGGCCGGCGTGAAGTCGGCGGGCGGCATGGGCGCTTGCACGACGCGGAAGCCGACGTTGCCGTTATCGGAGGCGTATGAGGGCGGAAGGCTGGCGCGGTTGGCCGGGCGCGAGAAGTAAGGTGCAGTGGCGGGGACGTTGAGGTCCGGCGAGGTCTTGGTGGCGGTGTGACGCCAGTCGAGGCCACCGCCGCGGATGACCTTCGTCATGGACATCGGAGCGCCGATGGGGTCGGTTATTTCACCAGGTTGATAAGGGGCATACCAGTCGTGCATCCACTCGGGACGGCCGACCTCCTGGTTTTCGACGCCGAAGGCGTTGGGTTGGTCGAGAGGCAAGGGCGTATCGGATGTGCCGAAGATTTTTGTGCCGCGGGCGCGCGCGACGTACTCCCACTCCGCTTCGGTGGGAAGCCGCCACGGCTTGCCGGTTTTTTTCGTGAGCCAGCGGCAGTAGGCCATGGCTTGCTCCCAACTGACGCCTGCCGCATACGCGGGCGTGGACGCGTGTGGCTTGTAGCTGGGGTCGAACTCGGCGTATTCGGCGGGCGAGACCTGGGTGATGCCGATGCGGAAGGCGTGCGTGATGCGGACGGTGTGGGCGGGAACTTCGTCGAAGTCGCCGTGTGCCGGGCGGGTGGACATAACGCCGAAGCCCTTGGTGATGTCGGCCGGGAGTGCCGCGGCGTCGGCGCCCATGCGGAAGGTGCCGGGGTGGATGAGGACGGTTGCGGGGATGCCGTTCGCGGCAAGCGGTGGTGCGGAGCCCGGCATGCGTGCGAGGACGCCGTCCTTTTGGGCGGGGAGTGTGGTCGCGAGAAGGGTCGTTGCGAGTGCAAGGAGGGAAATCGATTTCAATTCTTCTCTCCGGGGAGGATGGCCAGGCGTACCTCAGCGGCTAAAGCCGCTTTTGTCAGCGGCCTGATACGGCACGGCTGAAGCCGTGCCCTTAACGAAACTGGACGTCGTGGAATACGTAGAAGCCGATGCTTTGGGGAGGTTGGCTTGGAGGGGGCCGAGGGTGGAGCGGTGGGCAATGGTGTGGCCGTCGACGGCGATCCAGAGGCCGCGGCCGTGGTGGTAGTGAGTGCCGGTGCGGTCATACGCAATGGTGAGCAGGTGGTCGTGGTAGGGGAGAGCGTCGATCGCGAAGTAGCTCCACGATGAGGGCGCGAGCGGGTGGAGGACGATGCGATTGTCAGCGCGGGGGCGCAAGCCAATGAGGCCGGTGATGAGCGGGTCGACGAAGCCGGAGTGGTTGTAGTAGTTGCCGCGGCCGACCTGCTTGTTTTTAGCGAGCAGCATGGACTTAGCGATCCATTGATCGGTGTCGGCGTCGTAGTCTTCGTCGATCCAGTCGATGGGGTGCGGGAGTGGCTTGCCGGCGACGTCGATGGAGATGTGCTGGGCGAGGACGTAGCGGGCAAAGAGCTTGTCGTAGGCGGTGTTGTCGATGGTGTGCGGGCCGGGCGTGTTGAGGTACTCGGCCAAGGCCGTAAGCGTTTGGGTGATGGCGAAGGGCCACGCGGGGCCGTTCCATGTGCACTGATCAGACGACGCGAAACGGAAGCGGGGGCTGCGGCGCTCGGCGGTGGTGGGACCATACTTGCCGTCGAAGCCGTGGGGGTCGAAGAGTTGATGCCAGGCGACACCGTGCGCGGGAGCGGGTGAGGCGTACGCCCAAGGGTCGTAGCCGATGAGCTCGCGAACGCCGGAGAACTGGAGGACGGTGCCGGGGTCCTGGAACTTTTTCTGGGCGCGGATCCCGGAGTCTTTGGCGGGCGAGACGACCTCGTAGAACTGGTCGCGCGGGTTCCAGAGTTTGGTTTCGATGAGCGAGTTGAGGTGGTCGGCTTTGGCGGTGAACTCGTCGGCGAGGACGTGATTGTTGGCGAGGAGCGCGGTGGCGGCGATGGCGCGCGCGTCGGAGACCATGTAGGAGTTCAGCGTGGGGCGGTAGCCGTCGCCGGAGATCGACTTCTCCATGGCGTCGCGGGTGTCGATGGACCAGAAGAGGCCGTTGGGGTCCTGCTGGGTGGTCTCCCAGTCGTGGTAGACGCGGACGAACTCAGGGAGCAGCGACGTGGTGAGAGTGGTATCGCCAGTGGCGAGGGTGACGTCTCGGACGGCGGTGGTGAGGGGCTGCGAATAGTTCCGCGGTTTGGATGTGGGACGGTACCAGTAGCGGGCGTAGTCGTCGGCGATGGCGCGGGTGTGCAACCAGCGGGCTTCGCCGAGGTGAAAGGGGGCGGCGTCGGAGAGCGTGCCGCGATCGGTCATCTCGGGGCGGTCGAGCCACTCGGTGATGAGGTAGCCGCTGGGTGTGTGGAGGATGTGCTTTTTGAAGGCGTACCAGCGGAAGTAGTACATCTCCTCGAAGGATTTATCGGAGGAGTCGAACCAGGGGATCTCGCGTGTCATCCAGGGCCAGGCGGCTTCGGCCGGGTGCCCGGGGGTGGAGGGTTCGCCGTTGTAGACGTGGCCGGTGGCGAGCTGCTCGTCGGCTTCGAAGGTCTGGACGTAGTGGCGGTAGTCGGCGGGGTGGAGTAGGGTCTGCGCTGACGCGGCTGTGCAGAGGAGCAGGGCTAGGGCTGTGGCTGGCAGTCGAATGGGCATCGGCAGACGAAGCCAATATATCGGCTTGGCGTGATATGAATCAATGAAAAATGAAAGTTGTGAGGCAAATTTGAAAGTTTAGTGAGTCGGGTCGGGTCCCAGAATCGGGCCGGGTCCCAGAAACAGATTGCGTGTTGCTGGAGTCCGGTTGTTCCAAGCTCTATCGACAGCACACCTCTTCAAAGGCCCAAACCCCGGCATCCTCTCCAGCTTGCAACATGCGAATATGCGGTTGAGGTCGCTTCCTGTGGGTGCATCTACCGCGATGAAACGTGAGTTGGCATTTTCATATGTGGCACCTTGCCCGGCGACGGGATTCCAGAACTCCTGAAATTCGGGAGATTGAATCGTGCGTCCTCCCTGCATGAATACCCTATAAGTCGAATGCCCTCCTCTAGAGATAACTTCCTTAAACCACAGAATGCCGCCTTCAATTTCGCCCATAACGATGTCCTCTGCGCTCACGTCGAATGCGTAGAACGGGCTATTCAGCAATTGGAATTGAGTGGGTCCTAATGGTTGTGCCCAGAGATCCTCCGTCTTGATCGTTGGATCATAAGCGGGATCAATCTTGAAACGGATCTTCACTCTGTCATTCAAGACAATTTCCTCTTTCATTGTTGTGAAGCTGCGGCAGCGGCGCGTTGGAGCCAGGTGGCGTAGATGAATTCGGATTTGTGGACGTCCCAGTCGGAGCGGGGGAGGACGTCGAGTTGGTCGACGGTGAGGTGGGGGACGTCGGCGGCGACGGCGATGATGCCCGCGTCGCGGTCGTTGCGGTCGTAGTTGCGCGCGAATTCGGCGCCGACTTGTTTGGCCCAGTCGCCGATGCGGACGGTGGGGAGGGTGTTGGGGTCTTTGTCGCGCCAGGCGGGGAAGTGGAGTTCGGAGTTGAGCCAGGCCGCGGCGCGCGGCGTGACCCAGGAGGGACGATGGCTCGCGCCCGGGTCGAAGTATGTGGTGAAGACGCCTTTGTCGCTGCCGTTGAGGGTGATCACGCGTTGGCGCAGATCGGCGAAGAAGTCGGGGCCGTGGTGCGGGATGTCGACGACGGTGTCGGCGGTGCCGTTGATGATGAAGGTGTCGCCGCGACGCGCTTGCAGGGTGAAGAGGACCGCGGGGCGGTCGCCGAGGAAGGCGAGGGCGCGGTAGGGGCCGCCCTGGCACATCATGACGTGGCTGAGATCCCAGTAGCCGTTGGGGCCGTCGAGGTCGCCGCCGCCGACGAGGAGGACGGAGTGGATGCGTGGGTCAACGGCGCCGGTGAGCGAGGAGATGAAGGAGCCCATGGAGAAGCCGAGGATAGCGATGCGGTGCGGGTCGACGTCATGGCGTGAGGAGAGATAGCTGACGGCCTGCATGACGTCGGTGATCATGAGGCCGCCCATGCGCTGCGGCATGGTCTCGGGGTTGACAACGAGCTGGTCGTGCTCGCCGGTGAAGTCTTTGTGATCGTCGTTGCGCTCGCCTTCGCCGATGGGGTCGTAGGTGACGACGACGGCGCCGGCGCGCGCGTAGAGGACGCCGGTGTAGTACGAGTACCAGGATGATTTGTCGGCGCCGTGCCCATTGACGACGACGATGCCGGGGAGGCGCTTGGCGGGTGCGTGTGTGGGGCGGTAGACGTCGGCTGGGATGCGCAGGCCGTAGGTCGTGGTGTAAATGACCTTGTCGATGGTGACGCCAGGTGTGACTTCAGTGGATGAGATGGTTTGGGTTTCGGGCTTCGGGAGTGGGTCGGGGATGAAGAGGGTGCGGCGGATTTCGCTGCGCCAGTCGTTGATCTGTGCCTTGGTCGCGGGGTGCGGCGGGAGCGGCGGCTCGGGGGTGCCGATCATAGTTGTCGGTGGAGTGAGATCGGGTTTGCCCCAGCGGTTATCGAGGAAGTCGAGATAGTGCTGCCAGTCGAAGGCGGTGACGTCGTGCTTGCCGGTGCGCTCGTGATAGGCGACGAAGCTGGCTACATTCGGATCAAGGCCGATGGGGTGGTCGAGTTCGGGTTGTGGTGTGTCAGGTGCGAGCGCGGGCTTGCCGAGGAGCTTGTAGACGCGCGAGGCGCTGACGGCGGAGAGGAACTCGCCTTTGGGGTCGGACCATTCGTCACCAACGGCAGAGCCGACGTAGAGCGGGCGCGGAGCGATGAGCGAGAGAAGCAGGTTGCCGTCGGCAGGAATGTCGGCGTCGTGGCCGACCCACTTGGCGTAGTTCGGGCAGAACCAGTAAGGGAACGAGTGCTCGAGGTGCGCGATGGTTTCGCCTAGCGCCCGGCGTTGAATGGACTGGCCGCCGTGACCGCTCTCGTTGGAGAGGACAGCGGCGAAGCGTGTGTCCTGCGCGGCGGCCCAGTCGGCAGCTTTGCCGAGACGGCTGTGGCCGATGACCGCGACGTGGTTGGGATCAACGTATGCGTCGAGTTGGAGGTAGTCGAGCGCGCGGCTGAGCCCCCAGGCCCACAGGCTGATGGCGCCCCAGGAGTTCGGAGCGTTGTCGATGGGACCGAAGAGATTGCGCGCGCTGTATTGGCTGGCATTCTTGAAGTCCGGCTCGAGGTCGCCGTAGTAGGCAGTGGCGAGGCCGTATCCGCGGGAGAGCAGCATGCGGACCTGCCATTGTTGCGTGGCGCTGCCGCGCGAGTCGGGTGATGGAGCGAGGCGCTGGAATTCGGTTGAGCCTTTCGGCCTGATCCAGAGGGCAGTCGGAAGGATTGCGGGGTCATCGACGACGGTTTGATTGCCGCCGAAGTTGAGGCCGAGCACGACGGGTACGGGATGGTGCGCGGCCGCTGCAGCGGCGGGGATGTAGAGGAGCAGGCGCATGGTGCGCAGGACCTGCGGCGACGGCTTGATGCCGGGCGCGGGCTCGAAGGTGAGGTCGACCTGCTCGCGGACGGCGAGGCCGTCGAGGGCGTGCTCATTGTGCTCGATGATGCGGGCATGGGTGATGGCGTTTTTTGCCGCGCGAGGCGTGACACCGAAGATGTTGTTTTCGAAGAGGCGAAGGATCTCGGGGCGGCGCTGGGTGAGCCATTGCTGCGGGGTCGTGACGGCGTGGCCATCGGCGAGGCGCAGCGGGTCGAGGAGGGTGTAGGGCGCGATTTTAGATTCGTCGTAGTTGTAGCCGGGGATGCGCTGGGCGTGCCCGGAAATGACGAAGATGACAAGCGAGAGGGCGAGAAGAGTGTTGCGGCGAGCTTTGTCCATGAGCGTCTCTGATTTTCATTTTTATGCTCTTTGGAGGTGAAATGGAAAAATCGGCTCATGAAATGATGGTTGACAACGGTTTTCGCGGATACTGTCGAGGTCAGAGGCCAGATTGATGTTGCGTGCGTGGTGGGTGGCGGGTGTGTTGATGCTGTGCAGTGCAGCGGCATGCGCGCAGCAGGCGATGGTACTTCCGGCGGCGAAGCCGACGACGCAAAGCGTGGCTGAGCGATTTGCGTTTGCGAGTGATGGCCCTGTGGGGCCGGGATGGTCGAGGCCCGACGCGATTGCGCGCGTGTACTTCAAGGGCGAACTACCCGCGCTGTTTCGAAGGACGTTACAGTTCGACGGCGATGTGTTGGATCGGACGAAGTTGTCATGGATCTTCACGGGGCCGCGTGCGGGGCTGACGGTGGAGCTGACGAGCTCGAAGGTGCGACTGGTAGAACGGTTTTACGATTCGACCGCACTGGATGGTGGAGGGAACTATCCGGAAAAAACCGTGCGCGAGGAGGAGCAGCAGTATGTGGGGCATGCGCGCGCGCTGACGGTGGTGGTGGATGCGCACTTGTCGGTGCGCGTGTTACTCAATGGCGAGCGCGTGCTGACGGCGCCGCTGCTGTTTGATCTGACGCGGCAGCAGTTGATGTTTTCAGGCCCGCGGAATGAACATATGACGCTCGCGGGTGCGCTGCTCGAAGAGTCGCCGCAGGATGCTACGGTGACGGTGGATGTGGCGAAGGTGCATCAGGAGATGATCGGGTTTGGTGGCAGCCCCAGCGTGCCCGCGTATGCGGAGCTGAGCGAAAAGGGTAAGCGGATGTATTGGCAGATGCTGAAGCGGTACAACCTGTTGGTCGATCGCGAGTACCCGATGGGCACGCAGTTGCAACAGGATCTGTCGAACGTGGAGGATCTGAAGGAGGCGACGCCGCACTACTACGGCGATAACTTTCCGAATGGCGAGGTGTCGGATTTCGAGTACAGCAGGCGCACGCGCGAGTTGGGCGGCATGGTGCTGTATGAGATGTGGGCACTGCCGGAGTGGGCGATCGAGGCGTACACGCCTGATGGCAATCCGGTGATTGATGCCTGGGGCAAGCCGGTGAAGCGTGCGGCCAAGCCGGATGTCTACGCGCGGATTGTGGTGGAGTTTTGCAAGCGTGCGAAGGAGCGGAGTGGCGCGGCGCCGGAGATTGTGGGGATTCAGAATGAGGTTGAACAGCCGCCCGAGATCTTTGCGGCGATGACGACGGCCGTGCGCAAGGCACTGGATGCGGCAGAGTTTACTTCGACGAAGATCCAGATGGCGGATGCGCCGTATTCATGGATTGCTGTTCAGCGCATGCAGGATGCGAAGAAATTTTCGGAAGAGTGGCGCGACACGAACTTCACCGCAGCGCACCAGTACGACTACCAGGAGTTTCTGGCGAATCCGGATATGTATGACGCGCGGCTGCGCGCGATGCATGAGGCGAGTGCCGGTAAGCCGTTCCTGGCGACGGAGATTTGCCTGAACGATGCGGCCTACCAGGAGCCGTCGTACAGGATTGCGCTGCAGGTGGGGCAGTTGTATCAGAAGGATCTGACGGAGGCCGATGCCGAGATGCTGCTGTACTGCTGGCTGCTGCTGGATGTCGAGCAGCCGAGCTTTGGGGCGTCGAGGTCTCTGATGGTTCCGGATCGCGGGCAGGGCTGGGTGCCGGTGGCGTCGAGCTTTCAGCTGCGGGTGCTGGGTGCGTTCAGCCGGCATGTGCTGAAGGGCATGCGGCGCGTGGAGGTGCATACAGGGAATAGTGATCTGTTGACTGCGGCGTTTACGGATGGCAAGCGGAACAGTTTGATTGTGTTGAATCGCTCAACGGAGGCGCGGCGCTTGCGCGTGGCTTGGAGCGGCGTGCAGTGGACGCACATGGAGCGAACGAGTTTCTACGACGAGAATATTGAGACGGCAGTGCCGGATGAGATAGTGGTTGCTCCGGGAGAGATTGTGACGCTGTCGGATTTCAGCGCAGATGAGGTGGCGAGGTGAGGGCGGCGATGTTGTGTGGTGTGTTGATGGTGGCGTGCGGGTTGAGTGCGCAGGTTTCACACAACACGGACCCGGGTGTGCATCCGCAGAGTGAGTTCATCTTTGAGCCGGGCTCGGCGCCGTTTCCGGAGTGTCATGCATCGACGGTTGTGGAGTTGCGCGGCGGTGACTTGCTGGCGGCGTGGTTTGGCGGGACGCATGAGCGTGCGCCGGATGTGGCGATATGGACGGCGCGTTATGCGAATGGCGGGTGGTCGAAGCCGGTGGAGGTCGCGCGCGAGAAGAATATTCCGACGTGGAATCCGGTGCTGTTTCACACCAAGGATGGACGGCTGTGGCTGTACTACAAGGCGGGGCCGGACACGGGCAGCTGGTCGGGCGCGCGGATGTGGAGCACGGATGAGGGGCGCACGTGGTCGAAGCCGGAGCGATTGCCGGCGGGATTGCTAGGGCCGATTCGCGCGAAGCCGCTGGTGCTGGAGGATGGCACCGTTGTGAGCGGGTCGTCGGTGGAAGCGTACAAGACATGGGCAGCGTGGATTGAGCGCAGCACGGATAAGGGCGAAACGTGGAAGAAGATTGGGCCGATTGTCGTGACCGAGGAGCAGGACAAGGCGGAGGTGCCGGCGCCCGATCCGCCGATGGATAGCCCGGAGATTCGTGCGAAGGATCATGGGCCGAGAGAATTTGAGGGGATCATTCAGCCTTCCGTGGTGCGGTTGAGCGGAAAGCATCTGCGGATGTATGCGAGATCGCGGACGCTGGCGGCGAAGGTGGTTGTGGCGGATTCGTTTGATGATGGAGTGACGTGGACAAAGACGCACTTTCTCGATGTGCCGAATAACAACTCGGGGCTGGATGCGGTGGCGCTGAAGGATGGGCGCGTGGTGTTGATCTTCAACGACACGCCGCGCGGACGGTCGCCGCTAAATCTTGCGGTCAGCCGCGATGGTGAGCATTTTCGTGTGTTCGCGACGCTCGAGCAGGGCGCGGGCGAGTACTCGTATCCGGCGGTGATTCAGGATGCGAATGGCGATTTAGACATGACGTATACGTGGCAGCGGCGATCGATTAAGCATGTACATCTGCCGCTTAAGGAGGTTCCGGAGCAGTGATGCGAATGAGAAATGTTGGTGTCGCGGGTGTGGTGTTGGTTGGGTACATGGTTGCGGGAGCGCAGGATCTGCCGCTGACGCAGAATCTGACTCCGAGCACGGTAGAGCCGCTGGATGCGTCGCGTGGTGTGACCGCGTCGGTGCTGGAGAGCAGCATTCACCAGCCGCTTCCGGAGCAGTATGTGTGGACCGCGACGGAGGGACCGAAGAATGGGAAGCTGGTGTACAAGTTTCCGGCGATTACGGCGGAGACGGAGCCGCATTATTTTCGCGCCCACTTTCACTTGGACAGTGTGCCGGGAGAGGCCACGCTGTATATCGCGGGGCCGCGGTCCGTTTCAGTGTGGGTGAACGGAAAGATGGTGGAGAAGGTGGCGAGTGATACGAGCTCGCCGTTAGGGATGCATGTGTTTGCGACGTCGGTGGCGCAGGCTCTGCATGCTGGCGACAACGTGATTGCGATTAAGGCGGTGCGCGGGCGCGGTGTTACGGGATTTGCGAATAGCAGGTTGGTGCAGCAACAGACGTCAGGGCGTGTGCTGGTGGCGAAGATTGTGCCGCGGGCGGAGGGCGTTGAAGCGCCGGACCTGATGCACAGCGGGCCGGAGTGGCGGAGCTCGACGACCGCAGAGAAGGGATGGGAGCAGCCCGGATTTCGTGATGCGGGGTGGAAGGCGGCGGAGGTGTTTGGTGGGATTGAGAGCAGCATCGAGATGTATCAGTGGAATGCGGATGCGGGGCTGTACAACTGGCCCGGGTATGACGGGATCTCGCCGTTCCTCGCGCATATGCCACTGCGCGTGACGAGCGTCATGGCGTCGTACGCGGGTCGCGGCGGTTTCGACGGATTGAAGAATCTCGAGACCGGAAGCGGCGATGTGATCGTGCATCTGCCGGCAGCCAAGCTGACGGATGCGGAAGCGCCGAGTGTGATCCTGGACTTTGGGCGCGAGCTGACGGGAAGACTCGAGATCGATTCGGATTCGGATGAGCCGATGTCTGTGACTGTGCAGGTGGGCGAATCGGAGTCCGAGGCCCTGAAGGCACCGTATCTCGGCGTGAACCAGATGACGATTCCGCCGCATGGGACCGGGCACTCGCCGAAGACGGCGTTCCGTTTTGCGAAGGTGGGGTTTGTGAGTGGGGTGAAGGATCTGCGTGTGAAGTCGATTCATGCGGACCATATCTACTATCCGGTGAAGTATCTCGGGTCGTTTGAAAGCTCGGATCCGCTGCTGAATCGGATTTGGGAGACCGGAGCGTACACGGCGCATTTGTGCATGCAGGATGGCGTGTGGGATGCGAGCAAGCGTGATCGCGGACGGTGGATGGGCGACACGGATGTGAGCGGGCCGGTGATCGAGGATGTGTTTGCGGACAAGATACTGCTGGAGGACACGCTGGACCGGCTGCTAGGCGCGGACCCGAAGCTGCCGGTGGATCAGCATGTGAATGGTATCCCGGGGTACTCGTCGTTCTGGTTTACGGGGGTGGCGGATTTTTATCGGCACACGGGTGACAAGGCATTTCTGGAGCGTGAGCATGAGCGGATGCTGGAGCTGCTGCATGTGGTGGATGGTGAGTTCGACAACAGGAACATCTACGCCAACAACAGCAAGGTGTGGCTGTATGTGGATTGGTCTCCGGATCTGAACGGCGACACGCCGGAGACGCGACGCGCGACGACGCTGGAGTTTGTGCGGGCTTATCGCGAAGCGGCGTTCCTGCTGCATGAGATTGGGGATGAGGCGAATGCGGCGAAGTATCGCGAGCGCGCAGAGACGGTCAAGGCTGCGGCGGATAAATATCTAACGGATGCTTCGGGCACGTTTGGCCCGAGGTGGGAGACGAATGCGGCGGCGGTGATCAGCGGAGCGGCGGGGCCAGACCGCTATGACGCGATCTGGCGCGATGTGCTGTCGAAGGTGGGCCAGCCCGCGGGACCAGGATTAGGGCACGGGCCGATCATCTCGCCGTACTACGGCGACTATGTGCTGCGTGCGATGGCGGAGATGAATCATCGCGACGCGGCGCTCGCGTGGATACGACAGTTCTGGGGTGGCATGATCGGCGAAGGCGCGACGAGCTTCTGGGAGGCGTACGACGTCGACTGGTATCACGAGGATTTTCACTCATCGCTGCAGGCGGACAATCGCTCGGGATATTTTGTGTCGCTGGCGCATGGGTGGTCGTCGGGGCCAGCGGCATGGCTCATGGAAGAGGTGCTGGGGATCAAGCCGACGGGCGCCGGATTTTCGACGGTGAGTGTGCGGCCGGATCTCGTGGACTTGCAGTGGGCGCGCGGAACCATGCCGACGCCGCATGGGTTGATCAAAGTGGATGCGCACAAGAAGGGAAGCGCGACGGAGATTGTGGTGGATGTGCCGGAGGGTGTGGTGACGCGGCTGTCGGTGCCGGTTTCAGGCGCGAGGGTGGTGGCAGTGCGAGTGAATGGAAAGAGTGAGCAGGGTGAGAGCGCGGAGGGCGGAGCGCGCCGCGTGGTGGTGCTTGACCATGCGGGCCATTACGTAGTGAGCGAGTGAGAGTCGATCATTGGCGAAAGCACTGCGCGTAGAGGAACTCGGCATCAGCGTGCGTGATCTCGCGCGGATTGTTGCGCAACAGCCGCTGGACCGTCATGGCCGCGGCTGCGAGATGGGGGATGGTGCTGCGGTCGGGACCATGATGCGTGAGGTTCGTGTCGATGCCGCAGTCACGCGTCAGGTGCTCGAGTTGTTCGGCACCGGCGAGTGCGGTTTGGAGCGGAGTTGGCTGAGGAGCGACGCCGAGTGCGTGAGCGACGTCGGCGTGGCGCTCGGGGCTGGCTTCGGCGTTGAAGCGGAAGACGGCAGGCAGAAGAACTGCGTTGGAGAGTCCGTGCGGGAGGTGAAACTCGCCGCCGAGCGGATAGGCGAGCGCGTGCACGGCTGCGGTGTTCACAGGCCCGAGGCAGAGGCCGCCGTATAGGCTGGCGCGGGCCATGCTTTCGCGAGCTTCGGCGTCGGTGGGATTACGCACGGCTCGGCAAAGGAAGCGCGCGCACAGCGCAATGCCTTCGAGGGCGTAGAGATCAACGAGCGGGTGCGCGAAGCGATTGGTGTAGGCCTCGATGCAATGCGTAAGTGCGTCCAGACCGGTGTAGGCGGTGACGGCGGCCGGCACCGAGTGCGTGAGTGTGGGGTCTATGAAGGCGGCGTCCGGAACGAGGTGCGGGCTGATGACGCCTTTCTTTAACTGAGCGGTTTCGTCGAGCAGGATGGCGTTGGGTGAGACCTCGCTGCCAGTGCCGGAGGTGGACGGGATGCAGACGAGATGGCAGTTGCGCGAGGCGAGCAGGCCGATGCCGAAAGTGTCTTCAATGCGTTGATCGTTGCGCACGAAGGCAGCGAGGAGCTTGGCGAGATCGAGCGCGCTGCCGCCGCCAATGCCGACGATGCACGCCGGGTTGGCGGCGCGTGCGTGTGCGAGCGCGGAGTTGAATGCCGAGATGGTGGGTTCGCCTGCGGGTACCGGATTAGTGGTGACACTGCATCCTGCAATGAACAACGCTTCCTTCATGCGATCGACCACTGCTGTAAGTGAGGGTGAATGCACAATCTGGATGCGTCGCGAGGCGAGTGCTGCGAGATAGGTAAGTGCTTCTGCGAGGCAGCCGTTGCCGAACGTGAGCCGGTTGGGTTGAAGGAAGGTGATCGAGCGCGTGCTCATAGGCTACTTAGCAAGCGCGGGGCGCGGTTTGGACTCGTTCTGGACCGTAGCGATCGCTTTCTGTGCGGCGTCGAGTGCAATCTGCGCGCCGGCTTTGAGGCAGACAATGTTGTTGGTGCAGAAGAGCAGGTCCACGCCGAGACGAACCCAGTGATGGAACTCCGCAGCCCCGCAGGCAGTTATGACCTTCTTGTTGTGTTTACGCGCGACGCGGACGATATGTTCAGCGGCTTCCAGCAATTCAGGGTGCGCGGTCTGGCCGGGCATGCCGAGGCTCGAGGCGAGGTCGGCCGGGCCGATGAAAATATCGACGTCGGGAACGGAGGCGATCTCTTCGATGCGGTCGAGAGCCTCCTTGGTTTCGATCTGCGCGAGGAGCGTGAGCTCAGTGTTGAGCTTCTGCTGTTCGGCGGGGACGGAGTCGACGATGCCGTAGCGGAGTGCGCGAGAGACGCTGAAGAAGCCGCGTGCGCCGATGGGAGCGAACTTTGCGTAGCGGACGAGTTCGTCGACCTCTTCGGGTGTGTCGACCATGGGGATGTCGATGATGTCGGGCCCACACTCGGCCGCCTTAAGGACGCTTTCGCGGCGCGCGTCGGGGATGCGGATCATCGTGAGCATGCCGGTGCCGGCCGCCATGCGGCAGAGATCGGCGGCCTCCGAAAAGCTGATGGGCGCGTGCTCCATCTCGATCCAGACGACTTGAAAGCCCATGTGCGCGGCGATCTCGAGAAAGATCGGATCGTAGGAGTAGAGCGCGGCGCCGAGCAGGGGCTGTCCGGCTGCGTCTTTGATGGCTTGATGAAGGCGGTTCATCGGAACTCCTCGGTGGTTGAATGACTGAATCATCGTTGTCTTAGACTCCGGCGGCAACTGGCATTTGCGATTGACGCCGCCACCCCTGCCAGGTGAGGTCGGCCGCTATGGGTGAGCCGGGAAGCAGAAGACTTGCAGCGACGCCGACGACGAGCAGAATTACGTGGCCGATGGCGCCGATCATGTAATCGTGCCATGGGAAGTTCCAGTGGCCGAGATTGAGCATCTTGCCGCTTTCGGTGAAGGTGGCCCACGCGGTGAAGATGAGGCTGACGATCAGGCCGGCGATGGCGCCTTCGCGTGTGGCTCGCGGCATGAGGAAGGCGAGCAGGAAGAGACCGGCGAGGCCGCCGGCGACGACAGCGGTAATGGTGTAGTAGAGCGAGAGCGCGCTGCCCTGAGTGTGGGCGAGACGAAGGGCGACGACTGCAGAAGCCAGACCGCTGAGCGCAACGACGATGCGGCCGGCGCGAAGAAGCTCGCGGTCGGTGCTGCGCGGGCGTGCGAAGCGGTAGAAATCTTCGACGGCAATGACCGAGAGGCAATTCATGTCGGAGGCGAGCATGGACATTGCCGAGCCTAGCAGCGCGGCGACGAACAGGCCTGCGAGGCCTGAGGGGATGTGCGTCACGAGGAAGTGCGGGAAGATGCCGTCGGCCCTGGTGATGGATTTGGGGATGGTCTCGCCGGTGAGGCGGTAAAAGCTCCACAGCAGGCTGCCGATGAGCATGAATGCGGCCCACACGGGAAGACACAGTCCAGCGCCTAGCGCGATGCCGCGGATGGCTGCGCGGTCGGAGCGCGCGATGAGGTAACGCTGCACGACGGTCTGATCGGCCGTGTATTTCTGCAGGTAGAAGAAGAATCCATAGATGACGAGCACGATGATGGTCGGCTGGTCGAAGCGGAATGCAGTACTGCCGAGGCTCATCTTGTGGTGCGTCCAGGCGTCCGCGAGGACAGCGTGCGGGCCTTGGGAGGGAAGGAAGAGCAGATAGGCGAGCGAGACGAGAATGCCGGCCCAGAGGACGAAGCCCTGCACGACGTCGCTCCAGACGACGGCTTCAACCCCGCCGATGAGCGTGTAGAAGATAGTGACAACCGCGGTGAGCGCGATGATTCCAGTGATCGGCCAACCAGTCATGCTCGCCAGCGTGAGTGCGAGCAGATAAAAGACGAAGCCCATCTTCGAGAAGTGGCCGACGGCAAAGGCGAAGGACGAGTAGAGACGGATACCGCGGCCGAACCGTCGGCCGAAGTACTCGTAGGCGCTCATGCAGACGACGTGGCGAAAGAAGGGAACGATTACGGAACCGATGAGTCCGAGGACGCCAACGAAGAGGATGCCGGGGACGAGCAGCGACCAGTTGCCCGCGTAGGCAGAGCCCGGGTAGGCGATGAAGGTGACGCTAGTGATGATCGTCGCGAGCAGCGAGAGGCCCATCGCCCACCCAGGAACCGAGCGGCCCGCTACGAAATACTGCTCGGTGGAGCGTTGACGCCGCGCGAAACGCAGGCCGATGGCGACGAGGCCTGCGAGGTAAGCGGCGATGACGATGAAATCGAGCGGACGCATGTGGAACCTGGTCTAAGCCGTTACGGCATGTTGAAGACGATTGCCGGCCATGATGACGGCCATGCGAATGGCGGCCTTCATGTTGGCCGCGCCGGCGATGTTCTTGCCGGCGATATCGAACGCGGTGCCGTGGTCGACAGAGGTGCGCAGAATGGGGATGCCGAGCGACATGTTCACAGTCGCTTCAAAGTCGAGGAGCTTCATGGGGATGTGCCCCTGGTCGTGATACATCGCGACGATGAGATCGTGCGAGCCGTTCGCGGCGCGAAAGAAGATGGTGTCGGGCGCGACTGGACCTTCGCAGTCGATCCCGCGTGCGCGGCAGGCTTCGACCGCGGGAAGAATGAAGCGCTCGTCTTCCCTGCCGAAGAGCCCGTGCTCGCCGGCGTGCGGGTTGAGGCCGCAAACAGCGATTCGCGGCTGCGGCTTGCCGAGAAGCTTCATGGCTTGGTCACCAAGCTCAATGGTGCGGATGATGCGGGCGGTGTCGAGATTGCAGGCTTCGCGCAGGCTGATGTGCGTGGAGACATGCACGACGCTGAGTCGCTGGCCGGCGAGAAGCATGCGCGAGTCGGGGGCGTTGCAGAGCTCCGCGATGTACTCGGTGTGCCCGGAAAAATGCATGCCTGTGAGGGTGACGGCCTCTTTGTTCAGCGGAGCGGTGACCATCGCGTCGGCTTCGCCGCGCAGGCACATCAGCGTCGCGTCGTGCACGTAGCGGACGGCGGCGGCGCCGTACTCGGCGCGCAGTGTGCCCATGGCGATTTGGGTGTCGGATGAGAGCGTGTGGCAGTCGCGGAACTCGACGGGAAGTGTGTCCAGACAGATGCCGGAGCATTGCTCAGCGGCGCGGATCGCGGCACGATCGCCGAGGATGATGAAGCGGGCGGAGCTTTGGATGGCAGGGTCCGCGAGCGCTTTGAGCGTGACCTCGGCGCCCACACCGGCTGGATCGCCGAGTGTGATCGCGATGGTCGGGCGGAGGTCTTCGGCGGATGACGTGCGAGCGTTCAAGCGATTACCTCGGGTGAGGCACGGTGTGCTTCCAGTAGACGACACAGAAGGTCGTTTTCGCCAAACCCGCCGCTCTTGAGCACAACGTGAACGCCATCGAACGGGCCGTCTTCTGCGACGGCGACGGGAACGCCGGGTGCGAACTCGTACAGGAGACGAAGTGATTGGATCTCGAGTGCGCGGCAGAGAAAGTGCGCGGTGTCGCCGCCTGTCATGAAGAGGCAGCCGATCTGCTCAGGACGATACGGTGAGAGCGCGCGGAGAATCTCGTCAGGCGTGGTCTGACCCAACTCGATGGCAACGAGCAGGTCGTCGCCCGTCGAGTGCGTTGCGAGCGGGGGATGCTCGGCGATCCCCGCCACCTGTCGAAGGCGGTCGATTTGCGCACGGCTGACGGGGTGCGGGCTGCCGACGAAGAAGATCGTTGCGCCCTCGCGCAGGCGCCTCGCTGGCTGGACCGTGACAGCGGGAAGTTCTGCCGCGAGAGCATGTGCCAGTCCACCGGAGCCGACCCAAAGGATGCGTTTGCCGAGAGACCGGGCAGCGCGCACGATCTCCTTCAGGTGAGTCTGTGTCGAGGCATCGCAGAGCGCGGCAGGAGTTCCGGAGAATATGCAATTTGCCAGCGAGGCGGCGAGCGGTTCGGAAGATTCATCCACAGCCAACCGGCGCAGCGAACAACCTGCTTTTGCGAGGAGATCGGCGATTGGAACAGTCCGACTGCCAGCGGAGCCGGAAATATTGAGCACGCCACCATTCGTAGTGCGGCCTAGAGCAGGATATGCCGGCGCTATGATGGCCAGTTCAAAACGGGCGTGTCGCAGGGTAGCGGCAATTTCGACAATGGTGTTGCCACGAAACACAGAATCAACTTTTTTGAAGAGCTCAGCTCTGGGCGGAAGTCGCTCTACGATGTGCCTCAGACGTAGCTCTGCTTGTTCCGCCGGCATGTCCCGGCTCTCCGTCGTGATGGCGTGAACCGCAGAGTTTTCTGCTACTTGGCCAAATATCCGAACTCGCACAGGGTCACACACAGAGGTGAAGGCCACTGCAGCATCGCACGCGCCCGTCAGGTCGTCCGCCACAATGGTCAGCGGCGGGCACCCCGGAGTGACCGGCTGAGGGCCATAATGGATTTCGGCCTTGCCGCGTGGCATCTTGGCGTCTCCTCTACGACCCGCATTGTTTCAAACGAATGGAAATCATGGCAAGACAATTTTCGGATGGTGCTCGAAAATGGAAGTAATTCAACGCATGACGAAGGAGAGAGGCCTTCCCGATGACGCCGATTCTGCGGCACGTTGCCAACCTGTGGACGCTGATGCAGCACCCCTCACGCGAGCGCGAGTGGGCGCTCGAAGAGAAGCTCGACGGGATTCAGGACGCGGGCTTTGACTGCGTATGCTGGGCGCCAAGCCCGGAACTGACTGACGGTCTTCGGCGGCGAGGGCTCACCTTTGTCGGAGGTATCGTGTCCGGAGATACAGTCGCCTTTCCGGCTCTCCTGGATGACCTTCGAGACGCGGGAGCGCTTCATATAAACGTGCAACTCGGCAGCGATGAAACGCTCACGCCCGAGGCGCTCCGGCTCACCACGACATTAATGAAAGAGGCGAAGGCGCGCGGCATGTGGCCGGCCATTGAGTCACACCGTGGGACTTGCACGGAGACCCCTGAGAAGACGTACGCGCTAGCCGACGGGTATTTTGAGGCGACCGGCGAGCTCCTGCCCATCTCCTGGGACTTTTCGCATTTTGCTGTCGTGAAACATCTGGCTCCAAACAATTTCGAGCAGCGGCTATTGGTTCGGCCCGATCTTGTGCAGAATGCGCAGCAGTTTCACTTCAGGCCGTTCAACGGCCATCATATGCAGCTTCCTATCACCGATGCGCGCGGCGAGTTAACGCAAGAGGTGAAGGAGTGGCTCCCGTTTGCAGAGTCGGTACTGCGCTGCTGGCTGGATGGAAACCGTGGAACAGATCGCGAGATATTCGTGTGTCCGGAGCTCGGGCCAGTTGAAGGTGGATACGCGCTGTCGTCCTTTCCCAATAGTTGGCAGGACGCAAAGGTGCTGCGCCTGGAGATCGACAGGCTGTGGCACCGAGTTGTCGACAGTTAGGAATTGCGGCGGCGATACTCGGCCGGCGAGCAGCCCGTGACGTGGCGAAAAACGCGGTGGAATTGCGGGTAGCTGCCGAATCCTGCCGCGAGCGCGGACTCCAACAACGTGCTTTGCCGCCCGGAAGCATCGTTGGCCTCATAGCGTTCGAGGAACCGCTGCATACGCTGGCGGTTTCGGAATTCGACGGTCGAGAGGCCGGTCTGTTGCTTGAAGAGACGACTGAGGCGTGAAGGACTCAGGCCGGCTCGGCGAGCAAGCTGCGAAAGGGTGTAGCTGTTCTCACCCGAGAGCAGCAGCCGCGCCGTGCTCTCGACGGCTGGATGGACGCGCCGCGCAGGAACTTCGCCGGCTCGCTTAAAACATTTCCACGAGTATAGGAGAGCGTATGCCAGCGTCGCATTGAGCAGGCCCGGCTCATCTGTGCTTTCGGTCAGGCGGGAGAAGAGTTCTTCGAAGCGAGCGAGTTCAGGTTGTCGCAAGCGCCGGCAGGTTTCGTCAGAGAAACTGCGCTGCAGTAGAGGAAGAGACGACTTGTCGACCGCGTTGCGCTTGATGAGCCGCCGCCGAAAGACGACGACCCACATCTGGAAGTCAGGTGTCTGCTCGAACAGGACATGTTCCTCGGCGGGAAACAGCCACAGCAGATCACCGCGGCGTATCCGGTACTGGCGATTACCCAGCAGATATGTCCCGCTGCCGCGCGTAACGAGATTCAACTCGAGCTCTGCATGATGATGTCGTCGGTTGGCGCCGGCAGGATTGGCGTAACGCCACGCTTTGCCGTCAACGTTCGCTGGGAGTTTGAGCCGCTGAAGCATACCGACAAAAAATGATAACAATTTCGAGAGAAATGAGAAGCCAGCCGTGGTGGCGCTTCACTAAAGTGCGAGCATGAAAATCACGGATCAGCAGCGCGAGTTATACCGCAACGAAGGCTACATGATTCTTCCCGGAGTTATCCCGTCGGCGATGCTGGAGATGTTGCGCGAGGAGTGCTCCTACTACCTTGGCTATTACGACTCCATCATGGATGCGAAGGGCGTGCAGACCGAAAACATCAGCCACCGGGGCAAGCGCTACTTCATCAATAATCGCTATCGCCTGAGCAATCGCCTGTGGCAGTTCATCTTCAGCGATCTGATGGCCGAAGTTGCGCGCGCAACAGTGGGTGATGAGGCGTACCTCTTTCACGAGCAGTGGGTGGTGAAAGGCGCTGAACAGGGAATGAAGTTCGCGTGGCACCAGGACAGCGGTTATGTGAAGTGGTACAACCCGACGACACAACACAAACCTTACGTTACTTGCTGGTGCACACTCGATGACGTGAGCGAGGAGAACGGCACGGTCTATCTACTGCCGCATTCCCGCGGAGGAACAAAGAGCACGATCATCAATCACATCAAGGAAGACGGCACGAATGACCTCATCGGCTACTCGGGGAACGACCCTGGCGATGCGGTGAGTGTGCCTGCGGGAAGTATTGTGGCCTTTGACAGCTTCGTGTTTCATCGCAGTGGACCAAACAAGACGGAGCGCATGCGCCGGATCTACCTCCCGCAGTACAGCGCAAAGCCGATCGATCGTCCGGACGGCAAGCCTTGGGCAATGGCAACTCCGTTCCTCAAAGATGGAAAGAACATTTATAGCCATGCCGAAGATACGCCGGAACGCTATGGTCCCTTCCCGGAGACAAAAAAGGAGAACGCGGCCTGAATCCTTGGCAGCCTGCCTGTTCCAATCGCGGCAATCTCGCGCACTCGATCGTCGCCGCATCCAATCACGTTCGACGCGAGAGAACGAGTAAGCTGACCAAGAGCGTTCTCGCATGAAGATCCAGGTTCTCACGACCCGCCTGAGTTATATGTCCAGCGAGGTTGCGGGACAGCTTATCTTCTGCGTCATTTCGTTTTATCTGCTCAAGTTCTACACGGACGTCTACGGGCTAACTGCCGCGGCTGCGGGAGCCATTCTGCTGATTGCCCGCTGCACAGATGCGCTCGATGCGCCCTTGTGGGGGATCGTATTCGAAAAAACACACAGCCGGTTTGGTAAGAGCCGTCCATGGTTTCTCTGGTTGTGCGTCCCATTCGCGGTTGCCGGTGTAGCGATGTTTGTTACGCCGAACATCGGCCCGACGGCCAAGATTATTTACGCCGCGTGCACATATGTTATTTGCAGCATTCTGTATACCGGGATCAACACGCCGGTTACAGCCATTCTGGCGTCGTTGACGCCAAGCTCTCAGGAACGCGTGGTGCTGACGAGCTTCCGCATGTTCGGGTCTAAGCTTGGTGTTCTGTTCGTCAATCTAACGGTACTCGGACTTGTGGCGCGGCTTGGTCATGGCGATAGCCGGCGCGGCTTCATGTTGGTGATGCCGATCTATGCAATCGGCACGGTGGTGCTGTATTTAGTGGCATTTCGGAATCTGCACGAGGTCACGGAAACTCAATGCCGGCAAAATTCGGTGCGGGATGCCTTGCGCGCATTACAAGGCAACATGCCTTGGGTGATCATCTTTGTCAGTAGCCTGTTCTTCTGGATTGCGTTCATTGCCCGCATCTCGACGGCGCCGTACTTCTTCGAGTATGTACTCCATCACGGAAATCTGACTTCCATTGCGAATAGCCTTGATGTGGTTTCGCTTGTCAGCATTTTGTTGCTTCCGTTCTTCTGCAGAGTCGCTTCGAAACGCACTGTATGGGCCTTGGGCCTTGCGGGCTCCAGCGCTGCACAGGTTGTTGTGTTCTGGGGAGTCCGCAATCACTCCATCGGCTTAGTAATGGCCGCATGGGTGATCGGATTCCTGGCGAGTGGAGTGGCTATGGCATTGCCGTTTTCGCTGCTTTCCGACAGCGTGGATTATGGAGAGTGGAAGGGCGGAGTGCGCGCGGCGGGCCTGCTTACTGCAATCGGTGCGGCATTCTGCCTGAAGGCGGGCAGCGGACTCGGTGGCGCGATCCCGGCATGGATACTCGCGCACTTTCAATATGTGCCAAACGCTGAACAGAGTGCCCGTTCGTTAACGGGCATAGAGTTGAGTTGTGTGTGGCTGCCGGCGATTGCCTATGCAGTCGCTGCGCTGCCTGTATTGTTCTATCACCGCTATGAGAGGCTCGAGCCACAGATCCGCGAGGAATTGGAAGAGCGCAGACGAATTGCCGCCGCGATGAGCAGCATTTAGGAGTTCCAACAGCGCATGGTGACGATTGAGCAACGTACTGATGATGCGATCTTCCGAAATGGTGATCAGCTTCTCCGCATCCGTTTCGTTACCGACTCGATCGCCCGTGTTACATACACTCAGGGAAGGGAATTCGTCGATCGACCAAGTCGGATCGTCGTCCCGCAGCCAGGCGGCGCAGCGTGTAAGATTCGAGAAGATCAGCAGAATTACATTTTGTCTGTCGAATCCTTAACTATCACAGTGAACAAGGTGACCGGCGAAATTGCATTCTTCAACTCGGCGGGCGAACTGTTGACTCGCGAGCCGGACGGTGGCGGCAGAATACTCACTCCGAAAGCCGCTACACGAAACATATTCCCCATAAACGCGCAGATCGCAACAGAGCAGAGCATCGACGGCGCGCGGGGAATCGTTGCCGAGCATCAGACGGTGTTCGATCGCGATGCGTTTGAGGCGAAGCTACAGTTGGTGCTTGCAGAAGACGAGGCACTCTTCGGACTTGGCTCGCATGAGGAAGGCTATGGGAATCTGCGAGGGCGTACCCGGGATCTCTATCAGCAGAACATGAAAGCTGTAGTGCCGCATCTGGTCTCCAGCCGCGGATACAGCATCCTGTTGGATTGTTGTTCGTTGATGATCTTCAAGGACGATGAGCAGGGCTTCTCCTGGTGGGCCGATACGGTGGATGAACTCGACTTTTACTTCATCCATGGCGGGAACTTTGATGGAGTCATGCGGGGATACCGGCACCTTGCGGGACCGACGCCATTGCCGCCCAAATGGGCGTTCGGGTACGTGCAATCCAAGGAGCGGTACGTAACTGCAGAGGAGATGATCGGCGTCGTAACTGAATATAGGCGGCGTGGAATTCCGCTGGACTGCATCGTGCTCGATTGGAAATCGTGGCCCAACGGCGAAGGTTGGGGACAAAAATCTTTCGATCCGATGCGCTTCCCCGATCCGTCTGGCTTCGTTGAACAGTTGCATGAATTCGGTGCGAGGCTAATGGTTTCGATTTGGCCAATCATGACGGGGGGCTGTGACAACCAACGCGAGCTTAACGAGCGCCACATGATGCTTGGCAATCAATCCACCTACAACGCCTTCGATGCTGAAGCGCGCGGGTATTACTGGGAGCAGGCACGACGTGGATTGTTCGCTCATGGAGTGGACGCGTGGTGGTGCGACTGCACGGAGCCGTTCGAGGCCGACTGGAGCGGCGCGGTGAAGCCATCTTCGGAGGAGCGCCTCAGGATCAACACGGAGGCATCGAAGCTTTGTCTGGATGCGGGAGAGATCAACGCATACTCGCTTGTGCACTCGCAGGGAATCTACGACGGTCAGCGCAGCGCGACTCGACAAAAACGCGTGCTGAATCTAACTCGTTCTTCCTATGCTGGCCAGCATCGTTACGGCACGTTCACGTGGAACGGAGATGTATCAGCAACCTGGGAGACGCTCAGGCGGTGCATTCCGGAAGGTGTAAATTTCTGCGCGACCGGTGAAGCTTATTGGACCGTCGATGCCGGTGGATTCTTCGTCGATAACAAGCCAGGTCTCTGGTTCTGGAAAGGGGATTATCGAGGCGGATGTCGCGGACTGACACCGATGGATGCGCTCGCGCCGGACCCGGGGGACACAGGTTCGACCGACTTGGGTTTCTGGGAGTTGTACACTCGTTGGCTGCAATACGCAGCGTTCCTGCCCATGTTCCGTTCGCACGGCACGGATGTCCCGCGTGAGATATGGCGATTCGGCGAAGAAAATTCGGCTTTCTATGAAGCGATCGCCGGGTGTATTCGATTTCGTTATCGTCTTATGCCGTACATCTATTCACTCGCGGCAGCGGTCACGTGGGACGGGGCGGCCATGGTGCGGGCACTGGCGCTCGAGTTTCCCGCGGACATCAGCACACACGCGATCACGGACGAGTTCCTCTTCGGCCCATCGCTGTTGGTCTCTCCTGTGACGCACCCTATGTACTACGACCAGGGCTCGCGAGCAATCAATCATGTGGCAAAGAGACGAGAGGTTTATCTGCCGGCAGGTTGTGAGTGGTTCGATCTGTGGGATGGCAGACTATTCGAAGGAGGTCAGGCCGTCATCGTAGATGCACCGCTCGACCGTATTCCGGTATTCATACGAGCTGGATCCATTGTGCCTATGACTCAGCCGATGCAGTTTGTCGACGAAGTGCGCAGCGCCGCATATGAGGTTCGCGTCTACACTGGCGCAGATGCATCGTTCGTCCTCTACGAGGACGCAGGTGATGGTTATACCTATGAAAATGGCGACTATGCCCAGGTATTAATCGAATGGAACGAGCAGTCGGGTCATCTGGTTCTGAACGCACGCGAGGGCAGTTTCCCAGAGATGGTGAGAGAGCGCGAGTATCGCATTCTATTAAGGTCGGCAGATGGCACGCGGCAACATAGCTTGCTGTATAAGGGAGACGAAATTTGTTTGCGCATGGATGAGGTGGATCGTTGCGATTAACATGCTTTGCAGTGTGCACCCTCTTCGCGTGTGCTTTCTTGGTGGGTGTTTCGCCTGCACCTGGCCAGTCCCGAGTGGCGCCGGTAGTTACGATTGCAGTATCACCCTCGGGCGATGACGCGGCCGACGGCACTGTCGATCATCCGTTTCGAACGCTCGAGCGGGCGCAGCGCGCTGTGCGCGAGATAAATGGCAACAGTAACGTCGTCGTGAAGCTCGCTCGCGGCACATACCGCATCGATCATCCGCTTATCTTTCGCGCAGTTGACGGCGGCCGCAACGAGCACACGGTGACATGGTTTGAGGCAAGACCGGGTGCACAGCCCGTTATCAGCGGCGGCCTTGCAGTAACCGGTTGGCGTTTGTGGAACGCGGAGCGGCAGATTTATGTTGCGGACGTGGCCCGAGGTTTGGACGCCCGGCAGCTCTGGGTGAACGACAGGCTTGTTCCGGAAGCGTCCATTGAGTTGGCAAGGAAAGACTGGAACTTCACGCGTGACGGTATAGTGTTGCATGCCGGAGCAGAGAATCCGCTGAGAATTTTGCAACACGCGAATCGGCTCGAGCTGCGCGCAACCGGCTTCTTCACCGAGAGAATCTCACCCGTTGAGCGTGTTTCCGGAGACTCGCTGGTGATGCGCCAGCCGGCCTGGGATAACAACATCTGGGGCTATGACACCATTGAAAAGCCCTTCGGACCACAATTTTCACACCTATATTTAACGAACGCGCTTGAACTGATCTCGCAGCCTGGACAGTGGTTTCTCGATCCTGCGCAAGGCAAGCTCTATCTGCGCCCGCCAGCCGGGGTCGACATCACAACAGCGGATGTCGAACTGCCGCGGTTGCCAGTGCTCGTCTCGGTAAGCGGCACGCTGAACGATCCAGTGCAGGACCTCTCATTCATAGGAATTCGTTTCTCCTACTCGAGCTGGCTTGGCCCATCGGGCGACGAAGGCTATGCCAGCCAACAGAGCGGAACATTTCTCGCGGGCAAGGCGGCTGCCTATCCGGCAGACCCCATTGGCACCTGCGCGCAAGGATGTAGCGGATTTGAGAGCATGCGCAATCAGTGGCAGCAGATGCCAGCAGCTGTTCAGGTGTCGGCGGCCAAGCGCATCGTATTTGAAGACAACATCTTTGCACACTTAGGCCAATATGCACTGGGAATTGGCAACGATGCTGACGCGACCCTCTCCGGTGTCGGACTCGCAACCGGCGACGTTACCGTAGTGGCAAATCTGTTCACGGACATTGCCGGCGGTGCGATTCTGGCAGGCGGCGTGCAGTCCGATGCACATCATCCGCGCGACCCGCGGCAGACGAACCGTCAGATAATTCTGCGCAGTAATAAGATTCAGGCGGTGAGCGAGGACTATCTCGACAACAGCGCGATACTCAGCACGTATGTGTTAGGCGCCGTCATTCTGCACAACGACATTTCTGACGTGCCTTACGATGCTATTGACATTGGTTTCGGCTGGGGTATTCAAGACCCCGGCGGGAATCCGAACTATCTCTTCCGTCTGCATACTTACGACTGGAAGCAGAATCCTATTTATCAGACCCCCACGACACACCGCGACGTTGTGGTTGCGAACAACCGTATTCACCGCGCAAAGAGCTATTTTCATGACGGCGGAGCTATTTATAACCTCTCCGCAGGTCCAGGCACTTTGATTACGGAAAACTACATTTATGACAATCATTCGATGATTGGACTCTACCTGGACGAAGGATCTCGTTGGATCACGGTCCGCCGCAACGTAGTGCAGGATGCCGGGAGCGAATGGCTCAATATCAACACGATGCACGCGGCCTATCCGATGCGCATTTCGCCGGATAATACCGCGATCGATAACTGGCACGATGGCACAAAAGTAGGCGGCATGTGGACCAATTATCAGAATGATTTGATTCTTGATGATCACCTCGTAAAGGACTATGCATGGCCCGCGGAGGCGCAGGAGATCATGAAAAATGCGGGCGTTGAGTCTAGTGTTGCGCTTCCAACGTATCCGATTCAGCCTGCACACTGAATGATTGGCAGAGCATGCGATGCTTCTCCAAAAGTCTTCTGCCCTGATTATTCCGGAATACCTATGCCGACATTGCGGTGACAATCGTCTGACCGTGACCTGACAATCCAGCGCGTTCGACCCTCTACGCTCGTCATAACGCTCGCTCGAAAGTGGCGGGTGATCATGCGACGAGGTGACGACCTGACAGGATGCAGTTGCTTCGAACACAAACCGTCGATCGCCTTGCTGTGACTGGTGCTGATATTTTCACCGACGATCGGGGAAAGGCAACTGTGGGGCGGTCTCCCGATCGCGATGTGGTCAGGCCAGTGCGCTTAACCCGTGAGCAGCGTATCCGCGAAGCTGCCCTCCTTTGCTTTTCAGAATCTTGCGCGGCTCCGTTCGCCCACACGCTCAACGCAGAAGACTGGAAAAGGCTTCTGCGCTGGTTGGATGTGAGCGGTCTGGCATTATATTTTCTCGATCGTATGACGGAACTCGATCAGCGAAGTTCTTTACCTGCGTCCGTGTTGAGTCGACTGGAGCGCAGCCTGGACGAAAACCGGGGGCGGACTTACGGGCTAATCGAGGAATCAGTAAGACTACAGCGGGATTTCCAATCAGCCGGTCTTTCTTACGCCGTGATGAAGGGCCTTTCGCTCTGCCCCGTGTCTGTATCGCGCCTTGAGCTTCGACATCAGTTCGATCTTGATTTCCTGATTGCGAGCTGCGATGCTCCGGCGGCAAAGGAGATCCTTGCGCTGCATGGTTATACGTTATTCGCGATCAGCGGAAGAAGCTGGGAGTTCAAGAAGGGACAGACGCCGCGTGTTCGCCGACAAGACCTCTATCGCGATCTGCCTTATCGTGGAGTGGAACTTCATCTCGAGGCCGCTACTCCGGGTACGCCAACGCGCCTCGACCGGACAGCAGCGAGGGAGCTACATGGCTTGACGATGCCTGTGCTTCCACCTGTCGATCTCTTTGTTGCGCAGGCGCTGCACGCTTCGAAGGACATCGCCAGTGCCTTTCTCCGAGCGTCACACCTCCTGGAGTTCTACCGTCATGTGCTCGCGCAGCGAGACGACATCTCGTTCTGGGAGAAGCTGTATCTTCACGCTCGTGAAGACAGGCGAACGTGTGTCGCGATCGGCATGTCGGTGTATCTCGCTTCATCCGTCTGGGGCAACTTTGCGCCGCAGGCACTTACTTCGTGGACCGTAGAGCAGCTTCCCCCATCCGTCCGACTTTGGCTAGATCTCTACGGTCGAGCTGCCGCGCTTCAGGTTCCGCCTGGAAACAAACGGCATTTGTGGTTGCGAGAAGAGTTGGCCGGAATAAGTAGCTTGGCTGGCGTGTCGCGCAAACCACTATTGCTGCCACTCAACCTACCTCGAGAAGTAATTCAACCGATACCGGGAGAGACACTCTCGATGCGAGTTGCCCGTTATCGTGTCCAGATTCATTTTGTTGCTTCTCGTATCCGATTTCATGTGCTGGAGGGGCTTCGCTTCCTCCTCGAGTCGCGTCGATGGAACACGCTTAGGAGTAATCTGCCGTGACGGCAACTTCCCTTGGTCCCGCTGCTCTGGCCTTCGATGCAATTGCTCCGAACTTCGACGAGCGATTCGGTGCATGCGCAAGCGTTGCGGCGCAGCGGCGTGCCGTTCGGGCTATCCTTGTTAGTCAATTTCCGCCCATGGGTCACATACTGGAGATTGGAGGAGGAACCGGTGAAGATGCGCTGTTCCTTGCCGAACGGGGCTTTCGCGTCCTTCTCACGGATGCTTCTCCAGCGATGGTTCATATCGCCAGACAGAAGCTCTCCCCGTTGGGCTCGTGTGCCCAAATCGTTGCCGCTGAAGAAATACAGCACTTTGCAGCGGAACGCCAGCGGCTTGGTGAGCCTCTTCTCGATGGAGCATTCTCGAATTTCGCACCGCTCAACTGCGTGCAGGATATTCACTCGGTGGCGAAAGGACTGGGATTGCTTCTCAAACCAGGCGCTCTCGCCGTGCTGGTTCTCTTCGGCACCTGCTGTCCGGCCGAGATGCTTGTCGAAGCTTTCCGCGGGCGGCCGCGCAATGGTCTCAGACGATTCAAGCGCGGAGGAGCACCGGCGACCCTGGCAAAGCGCACCTTTGAGGTCTTCTACCATCGAGCCTCGGATCTAATGCGTGCCTTCCAGCCATGGTTTGAACTGGAACGGAGGACGGGTATCGGTGTTGCTGTGCCGCCCAGTGCGGCAGAACCGTGGATCTCTCATCATTGTCATCTGTTGGCGGCCATGGAAGCGTTTGATCGTATGATGGCACGTTCGCTGGCTCCTTTTGGCGACCATGTCCTCTATCAATTCAGGCGAAAGCTAACGGCCAATCACGACTGCGAGGCAATACATCTTGACTAAGTTGAGAAAGATTGCCGAAGTTGACTTTCCCACTCGATGGGCTTCTTTCCGGCTGTTGGCATTCGAGAGGCAACGCGGCGGCAGAGACCATGAGCATTGCGAGACTGCTCTAGCACTCGTACTTGGAGATATTCACACAACACCTCCCCTCGTACGGATCCACTCGCAATGCGCCACCGGAGACATCTTTCACTCACTTCGTTGTGATTGTCACGATCAGCTGCATCTCGCTTTGAGCAGCATAGCTGAAGAGGGTGCTGGCATTCTGATCTACGAGCATCAGGAAGGTCGGGGCATTGGGCTGATGGAAAAGCTCCGAGCGTATGAGCTGCAAGATGCCGGTCTCGATACCATCGAGGCAAATCTGCATCTTGGACACAAGGCCGACCTGCGCGACTACCAACTGTCCATTGAAATTCTGCGTTTGCTCAACGTTCTCTCCCTTCGGCTAATAACGAACAATCCTGAAAAATTTAAAACGGTTGAGTCCTCGGGCATCCGTATTGTGGAGCGTATCAGCGCAGAGGTGCAAGTTAGCCCCCATGCCGCGCGTTATTTTGCAACCAAACGCGACAAGATGGGTCACCTTGTTGGTTCCGGCACCGCAATTGAAATCCCGTGCGAGCTCGGCTAAGAAACACATGATCCCAACCACGACTTGCGTCCGCTGGTGCGAGCAGACTCCGAAGGGATGACATTGAGGTTACATTCCCGAGACAAGCTGTTTCACTCGTGAGATTAGCCTCACGAACAACCGGAACTCTGCATTAGCGGGGCACATTCGTGGCTGATGTTTTATTGACGCATTCGTACCATCTTCCCTACGACTCGAAACAATCGGAGAAGATGCAGCCTTATCTTCCGCTGGGAACGCTCTATGCAGCTACCGCTCTGCGGGACCGGGGAATTTCGAGCGATGTCTTCGACGTGATGCTGGAAGCTCCCGAGCCTGGCTTTATTGCTGCATTACGGAACTCTGAGGCAAAGATCGTTGTTGTCTATGAGGATGACTTCAATTTTCTTTCAAAGATGTGCCTCACGCGTATGCGCGAGGTCGCGTGGCATATGGCAAGTGCCGCTAAGGATGCCGATGCCATTACCGTGGTGCATGGATCTGATGCGACAGATAATCCTCAACTCTTTCTTGAAAATCATTTCGATTATGTTCTTTGTGGAGAAGCCGAGAATCTCTTAGCCGATTTGTGCAGGGCCTTGCTCAACGGCGCTGAAGTCTCTCCATCGGATGGCCTGGTGTGCATGGATGCGTCGGGACGGCTCCTCCGCGGCTCGCAAAGGTTAGCCCGAAATCCTGCCTGGTCAGAGCTTGCGTTTCCAGCACGTGATCTGGTCGATTTAGAACCCTACAGAAGTGCGTGGACAAGTAAGCATGGATACTTCTCAACGAACATGGTCGCAAGCCGTGGGTGTCCATTCCGCTGCAACTGGTGCGCAAAGCCAATCTCCAGCAACCACTTTCAGTTACGCTCCGCTTCAGCTGTGGCTGACGAGATGCTCCTGCTCAAGCGAGCTGGCGTTGAACATATTTGGTTCGGCGACGATATCTTCGCCTTGAATCATCACTGGGTTGAGCAATTTGCCAGGGAGCTTGCAGATCGAGATGCTGCTCTGCCGTTCAAAATCCAATCGCGTGTGGATCTCATGCGCGAGGATACGGTTCGTCATCTGCGAGCCTCTGGTTGCACCGAGGTCTGGATGGGCGTAGAGTCCGGATCACAAATCATCCTCAATGCCATGGACAAGGGAATTACACTCGATCAGGTCGCAGTTGCGCGCGAGCGCCTTCGGCTTGCCGGCATTCGGGCGTGTTTCTTTCTTCAATTTGGCTATCCAGGCGAAACGTGGACTGAACTGCAGCAGACGATCAACCTGGTGCGTAGGCTACAGCCTGATGACATCGGCATTTCTTTTTCTTACCCATTGCCTGGTACCGTCTTTTATGACCGTGTGCAATCGCAACTCGGTGTCAAGCGCAACTGGATTGAAAGCAATGATCTCTGCATCATGTTCAAGGCAGCCTATACCACGGAGTTTTACCGTGCGGTGCGCGACGCGCTGCATGCGGAGGTAAACTCGTGGACCAAGTCGAAGCCTGAATGTAACGAGATCGATTCTATGTGGCAGGCTGTCGAGCACATGGAACCACTCAGCCGTGTATCGGATCCGCTTGTGTGGGGGCCTGAATTGGAACTCGCATCTTCTCCTGTGTTCGTTTCTGCTGATTCTCTGATAGCTCCTACAGGATCAAGGCAATGACAAGAGCATTAGAGGATGCATGCCAAACTGTTATAAGAAGCTCTGATTCAGAGCAGGCTGCGATAAAACTGCGTTGTCCTGTCTGCAAAGGAAATATCGGTGAAGAACTGAAGTGCAAATCCTGCAATTTTCTAATGCTAGAGAAGGACGGGATCACTCTCGCGCTGCCTCCGGATCGGCTCGCCTACTACTCCCAATTCATCGCGGACTACGAATACATTCGCGCTGCTGAGGGTCGCGGGAGCCATGACCAGGATTACTACCTTGCACTTCCGTATCGAGATAGGACCGGGAATAACAGCGCTCAATGGAAGGTCAGGTCCAGGAGCTATGACTACCTGATCCGCCGGATTATCAATTCAGCCGCGAACGGAGAGGCAGTCCTTGATTTGGGAGCCGGTAATTGTTGGCTGGGCTTTCAACTGGCCCGTCGAGGGTATCGAGCTGTCGCGGTTGATTTGCTGACCAACTCTCGGGATGGACTCGGGGCCGCAAAATATTATCGTCAGAATCTCGGCATCAGCGTTACTTGTTTTCAGGCGGAGTTGAACTGTCTTCCATTCCAGGAGGCGCAGTTTGACGTCGTGATCTTCAATGCTTCGTTTCATTACTCCGAAGACTATGAAATAACGCTGCGAGAAGCCCTCCGGTGCACCAAGCCTGATGGACTCGTTGTCATCTGCGATACTCCGTGGTACTCGCGAGAACTAAGTGGGAAGCAGATGATTGCGGAGCGTCGGACATACTTCCAGAGTCGCTTCCAGACTGCGTCGGATTCTCTGAAGACTGAGGAATTCCTCACGGACGATCGCTTGAAAAGCCTTGCAGACGCGCTTTCCATTCGGTGGACGGTACATCATCCCTTCTATGGATTGCGGTGGACGATGCGTCCGTGGATTGCAAGGATGCGCCGGCGCCGAGAACCATCGCAGTTCCGCATCTATGTGGCGAGGAAAGATGCCAGCCAGTCATGTTGATGAGAAGAATAATGATGTTATCACGGTGATCAACGGCCCACGTTGTGCATTAGGACCGCGTATCGTAAGTCGCGGCTCTCTCTATATAAGTAACGGTAAGTTACAGCATCTGTATGCGGAATCCAAAGCTCCGCCTGGAACGGGCAACAAAATCGATCTAGACGGGTTTCTTTTACTGCCAGGGCTAATTAACGCACACGATCATCTGCAATACGCACTGCACCCCAGAATAGGGCACCCTCCCTACAACAATTATGTCGAATGGGGAGAGGATATTCACGCGAGATTTCCTGAGTTGATTGCCCGGTACAACTCCGTACCGAGAGACATCCGACTCTGGTGGGGTGGAATACGCAATGTTCTCTGCGGTACCACTACCGTGTGCCATCACGATCCCTTATGGCCTGCGTTGCGGTCTGAAGGATATCCAGCAAGGGTGTTGAACGCTTACGGTTGGGCGCATTCGATCAGACTGGATCCAGGTATTCGCCGCGCGTGGGATGCCACACCGGATAAGTCCGCCTTCTTCGTCCATCTATGTGAGGGCACAGATTCACTTGCGAAGAGAGAAATTGTCGATTTGGATAGCTTGGGTATGCTCAACGCCAAGACGGTTGTAGTGCACGGCTTGGCACTCGATAGACCGGGGACCGCGCTTCTGCGGGAGCGCCAAGCATCATTAATTCTTTGCCCTTCTTCAAACCAATTTCTCTATCGCCGGCTGCCAGATATCGAAGTCCTGAGAGCAATGGAAAGAGTTGCTCTGGGCAACGACTCGCCTCTTACCGCTGACGGAGATTTGTTGGATGAAGTTCGATTCGCAATCGAACGTCTGGCGATTCCGATTGATGTCGCATATCGGATGATCACTGATGTCGCTGCCGGCATTCTGCGCTTGACCAACGGGGAAGGTCATATCCGCGAACTAGGCAACGCGGATTTCATAGCTGTTCGTGACAATGGTGATCCTCCGTGCGAGAGAATGCTTACACTCACTTGGCGAGATATAGAGTTTGTGCTGATTGGCGGTAAGGTACAACTGGCTTCTGAAGACGTATGGCGTCTTCTTCCGGCAGCAGCCAGGCATCGTATGGAGCCTCTGTGCATTGATGGATGCATCCGGTGGTTACGGGCGCCGATCCGGCAACTCACGCAACGCGCCGAAGACTTCCTTGGCCCCGGTATGGTGCGTCTTGGCGACCGTAAGGTTCGACTTCCTAACTTCGGCATTTCTACATCTTCGGTCGTCGCACATTATCCGAAACACCAGGGCGAGGAGAGGCTCTAATGGCGCACCTCGGTGTGCTTTGCTATCAAGGTGCCGGGCACCTGAATCCTCTCATCACGCTATCTCGGGAACTGGTGTCTCGTGGGCACGATGTCACCTTCTTCCTCCCCGCGGAGGTCGAGCCACGAATACGCCAACAGCGCTTAGGCTTCTATCCCATTGATGTGTCTGGCATCGAGCCGAAATGTCATCAAGCCGGATCAGCAGCTCGGTCGACTTCCGGATGGCGTGAAGACATACATGCGCAAATTCGCCGCTTTGACCAGAAGATCGGAGTCTACATTCGCGAATACCTGGCCGCAATTAGCGCTGCGCGCGTCGACGCGCTGCTGATGGGGGAAATCACGCTTGCGGGCCCGACCGTGGCAGAGATACTCCAGATTCCTTACTTTGTAGTTTCCACCTCCATTCCGCACAATTTTGGTTGGACTGCTCCCGAGGCATTGCTACCTCGCCGCACAGGGCAGGAAGAACTCGAAGCAAGCATCTTTGAAGTTACGGTCGTCTCCATGAGCGGTCCAGTTTTGAAGATTCTCGATCGCTACCGCCGTGAGGTTGGTCTGGGACCGTTGATCGACATCGCAGTGACCTTCCCGGAACTCGCACACATCACGCAATGGCCTAAATGTCTGGATACTGAGCGCCGGGAATTACCCGAGCGGTTCTTCTACACCGGGCCATTTGTCGATGCGACCGGCCGCTCTTCGGTTGATTTCCCCTGGCATAAGCTCAATGGCCAACCGTTGGTCTATGCCTCGTTGGGAACAACCCGAAAGGCCGAGCCGGAAATCTACGGACGCATTGCTGCTGCATGTGCCGGGCTTGACCTGCAGCTTGTGATTACATTAGGCGGTCGGCGCAATCTCGAAACTTTCGCGAATCTACCGGGGGACCCTATCGTTGTTGCGAATGCGCCGCAACTCGATCTGCTCAAGCGAGCCGACTTGGTCATAACTCACGCAGGGCCAAACACAGTCCTTGAAACATTACTATCCGGCGTACCGATGTTGGCAGTCCCACTGGCGCTCGATCAGCCAGCCGTCGCTGCACGCCTCCAGGCGCTGGGAGTTGCAGAGGTCGTGTCTGCGCGTTGCTCGGAATATCAGATTCGCGCGGCTGTCCTCCGACTTATCACGGAGCGTCGGTACAGGGATCTCGCCAGGGCGATGCAGGCTCAACTGCGATCTCTCCATGGTACCGAGCGGGCCGTTTCCATTGTGGAAAAAGCATTAGCGGATCACAGACAGATTATGCCTTTACCGGGCGAAGGGATCACTGCAGCCGCAAAGCAGGTGACAAGTGTCGCCCCGGGTTGAGCCTTCTCTAGTCAAATGGGTCGAGCGCGCTGTGCTTTGCCTGGCGGTTCTATATTTGTGCGCACATAGCCTTCCCCATGCCTGGCGAACCCTCAATACAGATTTCCCCAACTATTATCTGGCTGCACGCCTGGGGCGCGAAGGAGTCGATACCTCACGGATGTATGAGTGGACATGGATTCAACGCCAGAAGGACTATGCGTCCGTCGACATTCGAGTCATCGGACTGTTGCCCATCACACCGTTCTCAACTTTGATCTTTTGGCCTTTAACGTTCTTCGGAGCTCTGGCTGCAAAACATATCTGGATTCTGTTTAACCTTGCCTTGCTCGCCCCAATCGGATGGATTGTCCGTTCGCTAACCGGCCTTGCCCCTCGGAGAGTTGCTCTTGCGATCTTCATAAGTTTTCCTCTCTACCGAAATTTGTTGTACGGCCAGTTCTACATCTTTCTCTTATTTCTCATACTGGCCTCGTGCATCAGCTATCTGCGTGGATGGAAATCTCTTTCGGGAGCGTTAATTGCAATCGCCGCGGTTTGCAAAGTATTTCCGCTATTGCTGTTCATCGTATTTATCCGCAGACGAGAATGGAAAGCTCTGGCATCTGGCATCGTCACGGCGTGTCTTGCCGTTGGTTGTTCCATCGCTGTTTTTGGAGTGACACTGCATCGCGTGTGGCTGCTACAGATTCTTCCCTGGGTGATGCATGGCGAAGGGCTGGGAACTTACACTGCGAACGCGTCGTTTTCCGGAATTTTGCACTGCCTCTTTCTCGTTGAGCCTCAATGGAATCCACATCCGTGGTATTCCTGGCCGCTCGGATATGCAATACTCCTGCCGCTGCTTTCCACTCTGGTGTTCGCACCAGCCGTGCTGCTCATTCGGCGCGAGGCCGAGAATCCACGACAGATTCTTCTGGAGTGGTCGTCAGTGGTGACAGCGGCGCTTGCGGTTTCGAGCATCCCAGCCTCATACAACTTTGTGCTGATGATTTTTCCGGTATGCATTCTCGCTGGAATTCTCTTAGAACAACATGCCTACGTTTGGCTGACGGCGCTGGTTATTAGCTATCTTGGGATCGGATTTCCAGTACGGGTACCTGAGCATCCGCAGGGGTTTGCAGTTTTTTTCTATGGACCGCGTCTTCCTCTTACTCTTGGTATCCTCGTCGCTATCTACATATTGCAATGGAGAGGTCTGCGAGCTGTGAACAAAAGCTCAGATCGTAGTTGGTATGCTTGGGTTGCGGTCATGGCTGCATTGGTCCTGATGGATATCCGTTCCACTGTTCTCCTTGAACGAGGAGAGCGCAACGAGTATGCCCACCGGGTAGCTATCGATGGGCAGGGATTTGCTAACACTAGTCCTCAGGAGTCCGCAAACGATATCCGCTTCATTCGTTTCGGCCTTTCAGGGTACGAATTAACTCGAAGCTCACCGCATGACAACAACGAACTTCACCGCGATAGACAGTACGATGATCTGTCGTTTACGGATGACGGAAAAGACCTTCTGGTGGAACGTGTCGCGGCTACTTCCCCCGGAACACCTTCTCATTCTTCTCAAATCACAGATGCGCTGGATCACTCACGTGTGGTGGTCGAAAATGCACAGGATCCCATGCTCTCACGTGATGGCCAGGACCTCGCATTTCTTCGTTCCGATCATGGACGGGCGCGTCTGGTGCTGCGTCGCGCGTTCCGCGCGTCCTCGTCTGAAATCGCCCTCACATCTGCGATCTTGAATGTGTATGAGGCCTCATTTCTCTCCGAGAAAGAATATGCTGTTGCAGCCACCGAAGGCGAAGGGCCACCTCGCATTTTTCTGACTGATTCCGCACATCAAAAACCGGCCGTCTCGATTGTGGACTCACGCTATCCAGCTCTTTCACCGGATGGGCGCTGGATGGCGTACTCTCACCTCGATCATGGCTTCTGGAATCTGTGGCTACGCGACGGAAATAGCGGAAGAAGCAGCCGAATCGCAGACGTGCCTTGTAACCAAATTCAACCGTCATGGGAAGAGGACTCAAAGACATTGCTGTACGGCACCGACTGCGGCCGAAGCATCTGGTTCACGGCTATCGCAAGGCGAAAGGTAATTCCATGAAGCCGATCGATCCTAAAAGCTTGGTCGATATCTCTTGTGGCTAAATGAGTTCCAGCAGGCGGTCTAACTGAGCGCTGGCCTCTTCGAGGCTATCGTAGTGCAGTTCAAACGTCGGTATTCCAGAAAGGGTCTCCAATATTTTCTGATGCTTTAAGCGTATTTCGCCCGCGGAATAGAGTTCCTCAGACAGCCGCTGCGACGCGGTGCCATAAGGAAGCGAGATCAAAGCAGCGTGTGTGCGCTGCGAACGTCGCAGATAAACCACGCCAGAGACCTCAGCTTCATGCGATGTGTTTAAGCGAGGCAGATCCGACACAGAAACCTCAATAGAGGGCTTTCCCTCCATGGGTTGTGCAATGTATCGGTTGCGAAGCTCCGGAAACAGTAACTGTGCTTCCGGCCGAAAGCGCAGGCGATGGGAGTGCCCGATTACTCGCGGCGGATCGCAGTTATTAAGGAGATAGCAAGTATCGTCGGAGGTGTATGTCCATCCAGCGCGTGCACAGCCATAAGAAAGAGTTGACTTTCCGGCACCCGAATCACCGCAGAGTAGAAGCCCTTTACCTCGTTTGCTAATACATCCGGCATGAATGTCAGTCACTACCGAGGCACCCAGCAGCAGGTAAATCGCCTTTTCCAGAAAATTCTGGCGCAGGTAGAGTAGATCCGTCACCGCAGAGTCATTGAGCCAGATGAAGTTGGATCCGGTGCGAAGATCGAGTACAGCCTGATTTTCCACATCCGCCAACATCAAATAAAGATGGTTGTACTCTCGTCGCACTGGAACTGGTGGAGTCTGCGTCATGATGCTCTCGCTAACGCCGACTCTGATCTCAAGGTGCGAATCGCCATGCTGCAGAGTCCTGTGACCAAAACTCGCCTCGGCTGCCGCCAATACCTGATGCCGATTCGTCAGAATGGTCACGGCAAATCCGAGCGGGAAAAATGTCTTGCTGAACGGTAGGTCCATGTCGCAAAGCAGCGTTCGCTGCGAACGTGTGGGCGATACCTGGTCAGCGTTCGGATGAACCATGTTTGACATAGCAATTGCGCTATCGCTCAATATCTATATCTATTCTCGTTCTTCTGCCGAGGTCGGCAAAGAACGTTGGATTGAGCGTACCTGTTACGCGGACGGACTTGTCATCGCTACGTCATGCAATTGTCAGGAATCGTGGTCCACGTTCGGTTGTGCGGGATGGTTCTTTATCAGAAGCCGACTCTCAATCTGCAGTGACAAAAAACTGACAAGGTCCCGAAGATCACGAGACATCGTTCGGCTTCGATCTCGTTACGCTAGCCACAGCAGCGTCTCAAATGAGATTACAGATGCAGGGGGTACGCATGAGGATGTTCGATGATATCCAGGCGGACAGTCTTTCTCCAGCGATTCTGAAGAAAACGCTGGCGCACACAGGGTACGCGCTTATTCGTCAGTTGATTCCAGCATCGGACGTGCGGGCAGTCCTTGGAGACGTGACGGAGGTGCTCTCCAGGGCCGGATGGCTGCGCTCGGGCAGTTATCCGCTGGACCGGATACCGTCCGACGGGGTTGCATACGGCGACCCTGACTCGATCTTCAAGAGAACTTACCAGGAAGTATTCAACCTGGAGTTGTTCCATGCTTTGCCGCATCATCATGCGCTGAAGAGCGTCATGCGAATGATTGTCGGTGACCAGGTTCTGGTACATCCAAAACCTATCGGCCGTCTTATCTTTCCCTGTTGTGAACGTCTTGTCACCCATGCACATCAGGACTATGAGTTCATGGGAGGCGACCCGGAGTTCTATACCGTGTGGATTCCTCTGCATGACTGCCCAGTTGAGTCCGGATCACTCCGTATTCTTGAAGGGTCACACCGTTACGGGATTCAGAAACACGAAAAGGAAAACCTTCACGTTCCAGAAATCCCGATAAATGCGGTCGCCGGCGATGACTGGGCCGAAGGCCAAGTCAATGCGGGTGACGTGCTGATCTTTCACAGTCTCATTGTTCATGCGGCTGCGCCGAATATTTCCAATCGCATGCGTATCTCGCTCGATTGCAGGTTTCAGGACTCACGCCGAACGCTCAATCCCTCTAACCTTGTCTTTGCTGGTGAGTCCGGGAAATCATGGGAGAAGACATACGCAACTTGGCATTCAGAAACTCTCCAGTATTACTGGAGGAAGCTTCCGCTCACGTTGCAACCGACGCGTGAAGATATTGAGCATCTCGCGATCAACTCTCGGGATCCTGCATTGCGCGCGCGTTACGCCCGCATGGCGAGCCAGCTTGTCTGAAAGGCAATGCTCATTGCATTGATTCTCACCCTAATTCAGAGCTCGCGGCTCATAACGGGAAATGGCCGGCCAATGCAAGGGGCCTAACGGGCGGCATCCGCTCCTCGGCACGAAGTGCTCCCTCTGTCTCCATTCGGTACCTGATCAGTTCTGCAACGGCCAGCATCTTCATGTGGTGCTCGCCGCAGAACCTAATCAGGTCAGGCACACGTGCCATGGTCCCATCATCCTTCATAATTTCGCAGATCACACCTGCCGGACGAAGGCCGGCCATTCGCGCGAGATCTACAGACGCCTCAGTCTGTCCTGGGCGTACCAACACTCCGCCGTCGCGTGCGCGTAATGGAAACACATGGCCTGGTTTCGCCAAGTCGTTGGACATGGTTTGAGGCGAAATGGCCACACGGATCGTATGTGCGCGATCATAGGCCGAGATTCCTGTCGTGACGCCTTCCTTGGCTTCAATGCTCTCGGTAAACGCTGTACCAAAATGCGATGTATTCTCATGCGTCATCGGTCTCAACCGGAGATGATCTGCTCGCTCTCCGGTCAGCGCTAAGCAGACAAGCCCACGCCCGTATCTGGCCATGAAATTGATGGCTTCTGGTGTCACAAACTCCGCAGCCAGCGTGAGATCGCCCTCATTTTCGCGATCTTCGTCGTCCACGACCACGATCATGCGGCCTCGCGCCACCTGCTCGAGCGCCTCTGGAACGTTTGTAAACCCATCCCTCATGTCAACCTCCAGGTATCCGCTGTGAGGGACGTTTTAGAAAAGCGGCCGATCGATCCAGCGTCACAAGAAAGCATCTGCCACAGAATGACGCGGAGAGCATAAAAGGTTGTCATTACGTTGTCAGCTCTTTGCAAGATTGCTTTGGCTCAGGCACTCCGTAGTTCATGTCCTTGCTTGATTAAGGATTGAAGAACCGCAACAACTCCTGCTCGTCATGAGCGCTCAAGGAAGCCCGCACTCGCATGTGAAGGAGAATTGTTCCGGAAATCCGCGGCGAAAATCCATCCGGCGGCGTGTGGCACCTGGCGCAATTCTGCGCGAAGATCCTTTCGCCTTCGCTCTGCTTATGGTTAGTCCTATGTGTGGCCGTAGATTGCTGATTTGCGCCATTCTGATTCTGCTGCGCAGGCGGTGGTTGTGTCTGCGCCACGCCTGAGCAACATAAGCTCAACAGCGCAACGACGGTCGCGTAACGAACAATCTGTTCTCGGTCCATCTCAGCGTCCTTTCCAGGCAGGGAAGAGGAACCGGTACGTAAGTCCGGTCTCCCAGATATTTGCATCGTGGGTAGATGAAGACTGGCGCGAGTAGCTAGTCATGATTCTTGTATTGTGTGGCAGGTTGTAGTTGAGCCCGAAGTCGGCGCGCTGGGTATTCACGGAAGGCAGAGGATCGCCACGAGTGTTACCTATATTGAATGTTTGCTGCATCCTGAATAGTGGCTCGATCCGCCCTACCCAGCTGTCATAGCCGCCGAATTGCATCATGCGATAGGCCGCCTCCACCCAGTAGCCGTTGCCGTGTGCCCCTCGCGCCCACTCCGACCGCAGCCGAAAACCCGTGTCCTTTGGCTCCCACCAGACATGGATTCCAAAGAAGTTCTCGTGCGTCCCCTGCAGCAGGCGGCCGTAAGACGTTCCAATTTCGAGGCGCTGGTCTGGAAGATACAGATTTACTCTTCCTCCGGAGGAACGTGCTGAGTTGAACTGCTGGTTTCCGCTCCGGGCCGAAAAGTATGCCGCATAATCGATGGAATATTTGCTCCGCGAAATAGCGGATCCTCGTAACTGGCCGCCGAGACTGGTCGCCGTTTGCATGGTTCCTAGGCCAGCGATCAATGGGCCATCCTGGAAGTTGTCGATCCACAATGGTGATAGCCGCTCGTTAAACGTGGCAAATGGAGTAAGAAAGCTACCGCCAACGATCGTGATGTGAGGCGCGAGAAAATAGTCGCCTTGCAGATAAGTCAGAGCAATATAGTGGGAGTGGTTATAGCCATCCTGGTCACCGCCCTTCGGCGTGAAGTCTTCCAGTAGAGTCGCTCGAGATTCGAGGAGGAAATGATTGCCGATCGGCGCAGCACCCAGTGGCTCCATGATGGGAAGGTAGCTAGTGGCTCCGTTGTTCGTGCTGGTAAAGAAACCAAGCCCTCCGGACAGAAGTGGGGTGTTTTGTGCAACGCCCCACTGCCACATACCAGGCAAGGTGAGCACGAGCAACATTTGCAGTGGTCGCGTTGCCCTTCGACGGAGAGAGGAAAGCCGCTTTGACATCCACATAAGCAGCAACGGTATCGAACGAGGCGAGGAGCATGTGTCTTCAATTCGTCTAACGAATGTCAGTTGATTGTCATACGGCTCAGGTGGATTGCCGCATTATGTGTCCCTTCAACAAAATATTGACAAGATGCTGACGCACAGGTGACACCCCGCCCGAAGCGTGCTGTTTAAGGTTAGGAGGTGAAACGTGCGGATCAGGAAGGTGCTTCGGCGATCGCTGGACGTGTAGGCAGGTCTGGCTATGAAGCCGAACAGGTACGCGCTCATTGGGCCATTCGTGCTCTGTTCCTCTGGGGACACCGTAGGCTGCTCTTCCGAGTAACGGCGATCTCGCTTCTCCTCAGCATCACACTCTGCTTTTTTGTGATTCCGAAACGTTACACGGCCGTCGCGAGCATCATGCCCCCGGACTCCGGCGGTTCCCCTGCAATGCTGTTGTCCGCACTCACAGGGAAGGGAGGACTGGGCGCGCTCGGCGGTCTGGCCGCGAGTCTCCTGCACGAGCACAACTCAACAGCTCTCTACATAGACCTTTTGGAGAGCGGCACGATCGCCAATCACCTGATCGATCGTTTCGATTTGAGAAAGGTCTATTACAAGCGGTATTACGTCGATGCAGCTAAGCATCTCGCTCACCAAACAAAGATTACAGACGACAAGAAAAGCGGCGTCATCACGATTAAGGTTGAGGACACGGATCCTGCACGCGCGCGCGATCTCGTACTGGCATACCTCGCAGAACTGAATAAGCTGGTGAATCAGACCAGCACCTCCTCCGCGCGGCAGGAAAGAATTTTCATCGAGCAACGGCTCAGCTCGGTCCAGAACGATCTTGAGAAGGCACAGATAGAACTTAGCGACTTCTCCAGCCGAAATACGACCGTCGACATCACTGCACAAACCCGCGCGATGGTTGATGCAGGCGCGCGTCTGCAGGGTGAAATTGTGGCTGAGCGATCCGGACTGGAGTCGCTGCGACAGGTGTATACCGATGACAATATTCGCGTGCGGGAGGTTGAGGCACGAATCAGCGTTCTGCAGCACGAACTCAACAAACTCGCCGGATCGTCGTCACCTCCGCCAGCCGACCCTGCTGCCTCGGAGCAGACCGCGGGTGAACTCTATCCGCCATTGCGGCAATTGCCACGACTTGCCGTTCGTTACGTAGATCTGTACCGGCGTGTGAAGGTGCAGGAGGCAGTCTTTGAACTTCTCACGCAACAATACGAGATGGCTCGTATTGAGGAAGCCAAAGACATTCCCGTGGTACGCGTCATCGATGCGCCGGGCATCCCCGAGAAGAAGTCGTTTCCTCCGCGAGTGATTCTTAGCCTCGTGTTGACGTTTCTGGCGTTTGCAGCCACATCCGCGCTTCTTCTGCTCAGGGAGCGTTGGGCAAACGTGGACAGTGCCGATCCGCGCAAGAGACTTGTCGAGGCCATCAGCGGCAGTATCGGGCGACGCAAAGCGCTGGCGCTGGTCGCGAAGGGTGCTCTATGAGAAAGCATCTGACCAACGCAACCTATGGCGTGCTGGATTATGTCTCTTATCCGGTCGCGATGTTGCTCGCTGCCCCGATCGTGCTTCGCAGGCTCGGCGCAGCAGAGTACGGGCTATGGATTCTGTGCGCGTCGATCATCAGTGCTGGCGGGATCCTTGCTTCGGGATTCTGTGACGCCGGAATGCAACGAATCGCACGGCTTCGGGGGGAAGAAAAGATTGACACTGCAGCAGGCACCATCCGTGCGCTGCTCACCATTCATCTCGCTTTGGGAGCACTCTTCGCCATTCTCGTATGGTTCGCCGCGCCGACCGTGGCGCATCACGTAGCGGCCTATCACATCACCTCCGCCGAGTGCGTGTTTTCGCTTCGAATCAGTGGCGCGTGGATCCTGCTACGCGCCGTCGAAAGCGTTGGCGTCACAAGCCATCGAGCATTCGAGGAATATCGCGGTAGTGTTCAGATCAGCGTTGGTGTGAGACTCCTTACGCTTGCCTCCGCAGCACTGCTGGCGATGACTGGTTATCGCGTACCCGCAATTCTGATCGCCACGGGAGTTGCGCTTGCGCTTGGGATCTGGATGCAGTTCCGCGGACTTCGCAAATACCTCGGAGACGTATCCTTGCGGCCTACGTTCGATCGCAAAGAACTTCGTCTGCTCCTGCAACCTGGAGTGTTTGTGTGGTTCCAGTCTGCATGCGGAGTTGTCTTTGGCCAGTTGGACCGCATTCTGCTCGCGGTATCGTTCGGAGCCGCATCCCTCGCACCCTATGCGCTCTGCGTGCAGTTTGCGGCGCCTATCTTTGGCCTTTCGGCGTCAGGTCTCCAGTTTCTCTATCCACTCATTTCCCGCAAAGCACCCACAATGTCCCTGACGGTACTCCAGCGGATGATTGCCAAATCGTTTGCCCTTAATGTGCTCGTGGTAGCCGTGCCCTCCATTGCATTGCTTGCGTTCGGGCGGCCCATCATCCGCATGTGGGCAGGCCCGGCGATCAGTGAACAGTCGCTGGCCATCCTCCCGGGCGTCGTTCTCGGAACAGCCCTTTGGGCACTGGGAGTGACCGGCATGTACGCCATGCAGGCGTTAGGGCGGTTTCGTACAGTAGCTCTCTTGAATATCAGCGGGAGACTCTGCTCCCTCTTTCTCCTTGTCTATCTTCTTCGGCGCCGTGGAATCGAGGGCGTCGTTCTTGCACGAGTCTTCTACGGAGCAACCGCACTTCTGGTCTATATTCCGTTGCTTCGTGGACTATGGCTATCCAGGACCGCGCAAACTTCGCCAGGCTTTGCGGCGGGCGAACTGCAGGAGGGCCAGTCGTGAAGATTCTCGTGGCGGCCATCTCCTTTTCGTCCAAGATCTCTGGCATCCAACGCCATGCATTCAATCTTGTGCGTTGCCTCTTGGCTAACCCGGAAATTTCCGCGGTCCATCTCGTCATCGCGCCATGGCAACAGGAGATGACAAAGAGCGCCGGGCTCGCTCCCGACAGCCGGCTGGAAATACACGTCCCGCACCTCAAGCCTGACTCCATCAGTCGAAATCTGTGGCACTATCGTGATCTTCCGGAACTCGCCAGACACCTGCGATCCGATCTGATTCACCTCACCTACCCGGTCCCAATCGATGCGTCCTCCCTGGCGTGCCCAGTCGTTCTCACGCTCCATGATCTGTATCCGTACGAAATTCCCTCCAACTTCCGCTTTCCTCGTGTCATTGTTAACCGCCTTACGCTGCGCCATTGTCTTCGCAACGTAAATGCGATCGCATGTGTTTCAGACGTGACGCTTCTGCGTTTGAAGCAATTCGCACCCACGCGTGTGGAGCGCAAGGCTGTTCGCATCTATAACTGCGTCGAGGCCGCCGCGAGCGATGGTCCGAAGACTCCGTTGCCTGAAATATGCAGCAAGCCATTCCTGCTCAGCGTTGCTCAGCATCGCCGCAACAAAAACATTCCTTTGATGATCCGCGTATTTGCTTTTCTCCTCAGTAGAGGTGAAATTCACAGCTCGACCAACCTTCTGATCGTCGGAATCCCCGGGCCGGAGACGGCGAGCATCCAGAAGATGATCGCCCAACGCTCTTTGAACAAACGCGTCTTTCTCTACGACGGCCTGTCTGATTCCGAGCTGCGGTGGTGTTACGAGCTCTGCGATGCGCTGCTGGTGCCTTCAACGACGGAAGGGTTTGGTCTGCCGGTCGCAGAAGGACTGCTTGTGGGCTGCAGAGTAGTCTGCTCCAACATACCGGCTCTTCGAGAAGTTGGAGGGAAGCGCTGTCACTACTTCGAACTCGGCGAAGATGAAGAACAATCTTTCGCAGGCGCAATCACCACCAGTCTCAAACAGCCGAAGCCGCCCGCCATCAATCTGCCCCACCTGTCGGCTGAAACCCTTGCCTCGGAGTATGTAGCGCTCTATCGGCAAGTAATCGAAAATCGTTTCGCACAAATCGCTTCCCAGCCAAATCACAGCAAATTGCGGGACGGCTCCGCATTACGGGAGGTGTGAACGTGGCCGCGTCCGACTCCTGCGTTTCTAATCTCTACGCGGATGCGGTTGAGTCGCGCGTAAGCGCTCGAGAAGCTGTGCGTCGCGGCCTTCTTGGCAGCATTGCGAGCAAATTGCGGCCATCGGCAGATCTTCTGATGGCTGCGATCTGCACGTTCCTGGTGTACAGCCTCTCCGGAGTTGCACTCTCGCTTCGGCAGCGGATAATAGTGAGCATTGCCGTAGGGATGGTTGCCGCGTTTTCCCGTATTCAGCAGCAGGAATCCTCAATCTCCAACTTGAATCAGATTCGCGAGACTGAAAGCGTTATTCGTTCTACCGCCCTGTCACAGTTGATTGTTCTCTCCATCAATCTCGTGCTCGGCATTCATCTCCGCGCCTGGACATACACACTATTTCTATTCGCCATGGGGTCTTCCACGTTGGCGATGCGAGCCGGAATCACGCGTCTACTCCGCCGCCTTCACAAAGCCGGGTACGGAGCGGCTCCTGTTCTCATCTACGGTCATCCCGATACCACAAAGCAGATTGCAGCCGCGATGCTCCGGTCTCCGCTGTGCGGACTCCATCCCGCAGCCATGATTCACGACGAATCCATTCAAGCTGCCGATTGCATGTTTCGCGTCAAAGACGGCTTCTGCAATTCAATTCCCATAAGCATCGGACCGCTGACATCGAAAAATCTTGACTCGTTTGACTGCAATCTACTGATTCTCGCAGGACCCCATATGTCCAAGGACGAGATCGCCGCAACAGCCGACATCGCTCGTGAACACGGAGCTCCGGTCGCTGTCGTTTCGGCGACTTCGGACACCGACGAGTCTGTGGAGCGGATTGAGATCGACGGACTGCATTTAGTTACAAAAATGCGCGTGTTGCCGACATGCCATTCCGACCTCCTGAAGCGCGCTATGGACGTCTCAGGTGCACTATTCCTGATGATTGCCGGCCTGCCGATATTTCTATTCATCGCTGCGTGCATCAAGCTGGACACGCGAGGTCCGGTGCTTTTTATGCAGAAACGCGTAGGCCGCAACGGCGAGCTCTTCAATATCCTCAAGTTTCGTTCAATGGCCATCGGCTCTTCTAGGTATGAGCCCTCGCCCACAGCGCCGGCCGATCCACGCATTACGAGAGTGGGACGCATCCTTCGGCGTACGGGGCTGGATGAGACGCCGCAACTTATCAATGTGCTGCTGGGCCAGATGTCTCTCGTCGGCCCCCGGCCGGAGATGCCCTTCCTTGTCGAAGCACAGATAAGCCAGCATCGACCGCGGCTTCAGGTCACCCCCGGAATCACCGGTCTCTGGCAGTTGAGCATCGATCGCGCGTTCCCGATCCATCAGAACACGCATTACGACCTCTATTACATTCGCAACCGCACCTGGTGGATGGACGCCGCAATTCTTCTTCATACGCTCCTCTTCGCTATGCGAGGCGGCGTATGAAAGAGATCTCGGCCTGTGAGAGTGTCGTCGCACATCCCCACGTCAACGTGTTGGGCGTCGATGTCTCCGCCATCAACATGGATCGCGCCATCGATCTGGCAGCGAGGTGGATCGCTACAGGGCAGAGCGGCTACATCTGCATGAGCGGCGTTCACGGCGTGACGGAAGCACAATCCAACATGCAACTTCGGCACATCCTCAACAACTCCGTTATCAACGCTCCCGATGGCATGCCGATGTCCTGGATCGGATGGCTCCGCGGACACACGCAGATGGACCGCGTGTATGGACCCGACTTTATGACGAACCTCTGCAAGCTTTCAATCAGCAGAGGGTATCGCCATTACCTGTATGGTGGTCAGCCTGGCGTAGCGCAAGCGCTTAAGTACGCACTGGAGGAGCGCTTCACAGGCTTACAGATTGTTGGTATCTATTCTCCACCGTTCAGGCCGCTCAACCCGGAAGAGGAAGACGCCTTTCTCAATGACGTATCGCACACAAAGCCTGACATCCTCTGGGTGGGCCTGAGCACCCCAAAGCAGGAGTGCTTCATGGGGGAGTACGCGAAACGCCTCGGTGTGCCGCTCCTGGTCGGTGTCGGCGCGGCTTTTGATTTCCATGTAGGACGAATTCACGACGCACCTGGATGGATCAAGCGTGCAGGGCTTCAGTGGTCGCATCGACTAGTACAGGAACCGCGACGTCTCTGGAAACGCTATCTGTTCAACAACCCTGTCTTTCTTTGGCGGATCACGCTACAACTACTCAAACTGCGGAGCTACGGACCTGCGGTTACGCGCGCGCCGAAAGCAGCATCCTCCACGACAAACTCTTGACAATTTCCAAACCCACAGATGACAAGTGTGTTTCGTCAACTAGTTACCTTAAAGGTGACCTGAACGTGGGGACTCAGGCGGTTCCTTTACATTGAATGCATCGCAGAATCTATGGGGAAGAAAACTGATGAAGAAGAAATATATTCTAGTGTTACTGCTCATTCTTGGAGCAGCCATCGCGCCCTCAACATGGAACGTTCGCGCCCAAGATTCGCCGCGCCGAATTGAGATCACAGCCAAACGATTCGAATTCTCTCCCTCTGAGATCACTGTCAAAAAGGGAGAGCCGGTTGTCCTCGTCGTCAAAAGCGCCGACGTAGCACACGGTCTCCGATTTCGTGAACTCAATCTGAACGTGAAGGTCGACAAGGGTGGAACCGCGGAGTTGCCGTTCACACCAGACAAAACCGGCGACTTTGTCGGCCACTGCTCTGTTTTTTGTGGCTCGGGTCACGGCGAGATGACTCTGACAATGCACGTGGTGAACTGACGTGTCCCCGATTCTCCGCTGCACCTTCACGCTTGCTCTCATTGGTGTAATCGGCTGCAAAGCTACGCCTCCCGGCAAGTTTGAGAAGGGAACGATGAACTTTGCGAAGCACCATTTCCTGATAGGCAACAAGAAGCAGAAAAATCCGCTGCCCGATAGCCGCGATACCTGGAACGACGGCAAAGAGGCATTCTCGCATTACTGTGTCGCTTGCCATGGCATGGACGGGCAGAACACAGGTGTCCCATTCGTCGATCACATGTCGCCACCCATCCCGTCGCTCGCCTCGAAGCATGTTCAGAGTTATACCGATGGCCAGCTCAAATGGATTCTCGATAACGGCATCTGGCCGTCTGGTATGCCCGGCTCCAAAGGCACTCTCAGTGATGATGAGCTTTGGTCGATCGTCGTGTTCCTGCGACACCTTCCACCAGCCGGCAGCCAGGGAACCCCGGACATCTATACACACTGACCGCTATCAGCGCACCGGGCGGTGATAACCATGACAGACGACATTCGCGAAAGGAACGAGACTATAGCTCGCGGTTCGGGGATCGCATTCGCGATTGGCTTCTTCTTCGCGTTTCGGCTCGCGATTACTATCCTGTCCATGAGTCTGTTTGGAGCGGACTCGAAGGCGGGTTCGGCCATACGGTTAATGTTGCAGTTTCTTCTCTTGATTGTGGTCCTCTTCACATCACTTGGTATTACTCCAAAACTCCGCGGCCTTCTCAAAGTATCAAGTGTTCGATGGGCGCTCCTCTTCCTGGCATTCTCTGGTTGTAGTTTGTTCTGGAGTGAAACCGCCTCTGCCGCGGCTTCGGCAATTTACTGGTTCGCCACTGCCGCTGATGTAGCGATAGTGCTTTTGCTGCTCGGAAGTGGGGATACGCCTCAGGTCGCGTCTTCGCTGATGAAGGGATTCATCTGGGGCGCGGCTGCCATCGCCTGCGTCGCATGGCTAATGCCCACTCAGTACGATCTCCGTTTGGGTGACGAGACCTACTTCAATGCCAACTCAATCTGCAATGTATGTGTGTTCGGGGTGTTCTTCGCTCAGTACCTCATGAGACGCAAGCATGCGAAGATGGGCATCATCACGTTCTTCCTTGCTCTCACAGCTCTTCGGAGCTTAAGTAAGTCCACGATTGCTGCTTTCCTCGTGAGCGGGACATACCTGCTGATTCAGGATCGTTCGATGAGTCGCAGGAACAAGATGCTGCTGATGATCGCTGCCGTCGTCGTGATTCTGATGTTTTGGGGCTTGTTTGAAGCCTACTATGACTTCTATACAACCTATGGCAATCAGGCAGAGACGCTGACTGGCCGCACGGCAATTTGGCTCTATGTTGTCAATGCAGTGCCTGAGCATCTCTTCATTGGGCACGGATTCGATTCCATGTGGAACGTAGTGCCCGCATTTGGCACCTTTGAAGCACGCCATGCTGAGAACGAGGTGCTGGAGCAGCTCTATTCCTACGGACTCGCCGGCGTCGTAATCCTTTGCGGTGTCTATGGCAGCCTTTACCGCAACATTCGACGATTCGCTGACGCTCGCTGGAGGACGATCGGCATCAGCGTCGTACTGTTTGTTGTGATTCGCGGAATTGCGGAAGCGGAACCGTTTGATCTGTTGCTTCCGCTCTGGATAGTCGTCCTGTTCAGTGCATTGCTGGATCATCCGCAGACCAGCGAGCCAGCCTTTTCCATTGAATTAAAGCCATCGGCTCCGGCACGTACTACGGCAGTCGCGGAACCCGGCCTTAACCTCCCCTGATTTCATTGCTGGAGCGGCTCAAATTGTCACTCGATTGTCATTTGAACAAATTTGTGCTGGCTCTTATACACTTCCTCGAACAGAATAGGAGCGGGAGGTCCGGATCACTATGACGGGTATTGATCTCACTGGCGCAGAGCGGCCAACCCAGCCTGTGGCTGCAGTAATGCTGGGCACCATTCTTGTGATCGAAGACGATCCACGAATGCAAAAGGTCCTCCGCAGAATCTTCACCGACGAGCACTACAACGTCGCGATTGCAGGCGACGGCCAAGCAGGTCTCGATCTATTCCGGTCCGAGCACCCATCTGCCGTTGTTCTCGATCTCATCCTCCCACGTATCTCTGGCCGTGAGCTCTGTCAGACATTCAAAGCGATCTCCAACGAAACGCCCATCATCGTCCTCAGTGCTGTCAGTGAAATTGTGGATAAGGTTCTGCTGCTTGAACTCGGAGCAGATGACTACGTTACCAAGCCGTTCAGCCCTCGAGAGCTTACCGCTCGCGTGCAGGCTGCCATCCGCAGACAACGCAAGCCCCCCGTGTCCAATACCTATCGTTTCGGCGATTGCGAGATTGATTTCCGCAGCATGACTGCGCGCCGCGCCGGCACACCTGTCGTGCTTACCGCACATGAATTCAAGCTGCTAAGGTTCTTCACCCAGAATGTTGACCGCGTCTTGACCCGGGAGGTTCTTCTCAACGAGGTCTGGGGCTACAATGCCTATCCAACGACCCGAACCGTCGACAACCAGATTCTTAAATTGCGCCAGAAGCTCGAAACAGATTCGGCAAATCCGCAACACCTGCTGACAATTTATGGCGCGGGGTACAAATTTGTCCCATGACTTTCAAACCGTACTCTCACGCCGACCTCGCACTCTCTCGCGCCTAGCGTCCGTCTACCGCAACGGGGGCATCCGAACACACGTCCTTCTCGTTGTCGCGATGGCCGTGGTCACAGTCATTGTTACCGCCCTCTTCCTCATCCTGTTGCGCCATCGTCTCAGTGCACAGGTTACAAGCGATCTCTCTCAGGACCTCAGTCGCTCGGTCATCACCTTCCAGAATCTCCAGGGTGAGCGATTGCGCGCGCTTGATCGCGAGAACGCGCTGCTGTCTGATCTGCCCACTCTAAAGGCACTGATGACAAGTGGCGACGACTTGACCATCCAGGACGGTGCGATCGAGTTTTGGCAGCTCAGCGGCAACGATCTGTTTGCGTTGGCCGACGCCTCCGGAAGGGTCATCGCCGTCTATACAACCAACAATTCCAGCGGCGCCTCTCTGCATCGCGCCTTGCAGATGCTGCTGGCCTCTCCGGAACGCCACTACCTGGTCGATGGCCGATCGCTGTATCAGTGCTCACTGCGACCGTTGTACTTCGGCAGCGAAGAGAACGGCACCTTGCTCGGCTACGTGTTCAGCGGCATATCCATTGAACGCACTGTTCGCCAGATCAGTGAACCCACCGGCGTCGAGGCCGCTTTTCTCAGCGCGGGAGACGTTGTCACTAGCACGCTTCGTCCCTCCGATCAGGCCGCACTCTCCAACCCGCAACTGCTCTCCGCAACGACACAGAACCCGCTCCGCGTTCAGATGGGATCGCAGCGCTTTCTTGCTGCAACGGAAGACCTCTCGCCAGTCTCCTCCTCTCCTCTCCAACTCGTCGTTCTCAAGTCCTTCGATCCAGCCGAGCGCTGGATGAAGCGCATCGATCGCATGGTACTCAGCACCGGTCTGCTTGCGCTCGTCTCCGGCACGCTTTTGATGATTGCGCTCGCACGTCTCCTCACACGGCCGCTCGAAGAACTGTCCGGAAGCGTTCGCGCCTTCGGAATGGGCGACAGCGATTATCATGTGCCCCGATACGGTCCGCGCGAGGTCCGCCAACTTAGCGAAGCATTCGCGGGCATGCGCAATGAAATTCAGCAGGCACATCAGGCACTGCTCGAATCCGAACGCCTCGCCACCATCGGCAGAATGGCAAGCTCCGTCTCGCACGATCTCCGTCATTACCTCGCTGCGGTTTACGCCAACGCCGAGTTCCTCGCCTCCGGCCGCCTTTCTGAATCGGAGCGCAACGAGATCTTCGGAGACATTCGCGCTGCAGTCCTTGGCACAACGGACATGATCGAATCGCTGCTCATCCTCAGCCGTACCGGTGCGAGTACAACTCGCGTGCTCGAGTCCATGCCGCAACTGCTCGAACGCACCGTCGCACTCTTCCGTGCGCATCCTGATGCCGAAGGAGTCCGGATCATCACCCGCGTCTGCGACCCTACAGAAGGCACAGCACTCGTCGATGGCAAGCAGATCGAGCGTGCGGTCTACAATCTGTTGCTCAACGCCTGCCAGGCCGCGCGCACCGGCAGCGCAGAGCCGGTCGTCACTGTCACCCTCGAAACACGGCAACGCAGCTCTATCATCACGGTGACGGATAACGGTCCAGGCGTTCCCGAAAGCATTCTCAGCAGTCTCTTCGACCCATTTGTCAGCGAGGGAAAGCAGAAGGGAACAGGGCTGGGTCTCACTCTCGCTCAATGCATCGCAGTCGAGCATGGTGGAGAGGTCGTTCTAGTCAGCAGCCGTCCTGGCGAGACGGTCTTCCAGATGCTGGTAGCGCGCGACCTTCCACAAGCCGCGGCTACCATCGATTCTGAACCCAATCACCGCGATCAGGTCGTCGCCCATGAAAACGTCTGAGCATTTTCGAAACGCACGTCCCCGCGCAAGATCTCATCTCTTCCGGCAGCCACTCGCGATTCTCTCAACTCTGCTCGCGCTCTCTGCACCCTGCGCGAACGCGCAGACAGACCAGTCCAGCATTCCCGCGCAGATCCAGCAATTAACCGCTGCGATGGAGCGCACACAGGCGCAGCTCAAAGAGTCGCAGCGGCAGCTCGATGATATGCGTCAGCAACTCACGAGTCTGCAACAGCAGATGGCAAAGCAGCAGGGAAGCCCCGCACTAACCGTCGATCCTGCACAACCCGCAGACCAGCCGCAGAGCGCATCCGCCGCCGACGTCGAAGCCATCCGCGAGCATCAGGCCGTGCAGGATGCGCAGATCGCAACGTATGAACAGACAAAGGTCGAATCAGAATCGAAGTACCCCGTCAAAATCACGGGCCTGCTTCTCTTCAATGGATTCATCAACACGAACGCTGTCGACATCGCTGCGACTCCGACGGTCGCACTTGCCGGTTCGGGAAACACTGGCGCCTCCGTCCGTCAGACGATCCTCGGCATCGATGCCCACGGGCCGCATCTCCTCGGCGCTCAGAGCTACGCTGACCTTCGCGTCGATTTCTTCGGCAACGCAGCCCCGAGCACTGCATCAGGCACCTACTCGATCAACGATAGTCTGCTGCGCCTCAGGACCGCGCACGCCGCTCTGAAATGGCAGAACACGGAAGCCTCATTCTCCTACGATCGCCCCATCCTGAGCCCCGACAGTCCATCGTCTCTCACTGCTGTGGCGACTCCTTCCCTGGCATGGTCCGGAAACCTGTGGGCATGGAACCCTCAGGCCACCGTCACTCAAAACGTTCCTCTCGCCAACTCAACCGCACTCGAACTACAGGCCGCACTGATCGACGTCGCTGATCCTCCCGTCTCACTCTCGGGGCTCTACACTGCGGCCGCAGTGCCGCCTTCCTCTGCACAGCAGAGCCGCTGGCCCGGTCTCGAAGCTCGCATCGCGGCACTCGGCGCGGCGCGCGATGACCGCGATCACATGGGCATCGGCGGGTACTTCTCCCCGCATGTTCTCCCATCCGGCCGCCGCTTCGACGCGTGGGCCGCGACACTCGATACTCGCTTCCATCTGCCCGCCCGACTCGAATTCTCCGGCAGCTTTTATCGCGGTCTCGCACTCGGCGGTCTGGGCGGCGGCGCCTACAAGGATTACGGCTATATCTACTCACCGATTCAGGACCAGTACTACTTCCGCCCGCTCAACGACGTCGGTGGCTGGGCGCAACTCAAAGAGAGGTGGAGCGAGCGTCTCGAGTTCAACACCGCATTCGGCATCGACAACGTCTTTGCCAGCAATCTCCGCCGCTACGCAACTCCCGGTGGGACCGTCTATCAGAATCTCGCGCGGAATCGCACATGGACCGGGAACGTCATCTACACTCCAAGCGCGTATCTTCTCTTCTCCTTCGAATACCGCTACCTTGCGAGCGCTCCCATGCTTGGCTCCTCTTCGAGCGCAAACGTCATCGGATTATCCGCGGGATACAAATTCTGATGCGCATCTTTCGGCTCGCCATCCCGCTCGCATCTGCACTCATACTGCTCGCCCCCTCTGTCCGCGCCCAAAACCGCGCCCGCACATCCGTTGCCGAACTGCGCCTCCACATCGCCGCCACACCATCCACGACTCACCACAGTGTCACTGCCGTGATCTGGCTTGATCCGCTGGGAAACACGCCGGCACTCGCGTTTACCTCGCAATCCCGCTACACACTCCTGCAAAAGAATCGCACCTTCATTCCGCACGTGCAGGTAATCCCGGTCGGCAGTGTCGTCCAGTTTCCCAACGCTGACCCCTTCTTTCACAACGTCTTCTCATTGTTCGACGGCAAGCGCTTTGACCTAGGACTTTACGAAGCCGGCTCCAGCAAATCCGTAACCTTCTCGCGTCCGGGCGTCTCTTACATCTTCTGCAACATTCACCCGGAGATGAGTGCTGTGATCATCAGCCTTTCCACTCCGCTCTACTCCATCGCCGATTCTTCAAAGGTGCTCGATATCCGCAACATTCCGCCGGGTGACTACCGTCTGCACCTTTGGGTTGAAGGCGCACTTCCCGGCTCACTCCAAAGCCTCTCGCGCGAGCTCCACCTTTCGCCCGGCACGACAGACCTCGGCAGCATCACTGTGCCGATCGCAACCAACACCACGCATACCAACATGTTCGGCAACACCTACGGCCGCCAGTCGAGCTCACCATATTAACTCGACAAAAAGAGAGAGGCGCTTCACGCGCCTCTCTCCATCCACCTCTGTTTGTCCGTCACTTCTTCCTTCTCGCGCGAGCAGCCGGCCCCAGCCCGCGATCGATCTCCGCTCCCGCCTGGAGAAATCCACCCACGCCGTACGCCCACGTCGACCCCGGCTGCAGATCGCCCGGAGCCGCGCCAATCGGCTGAATCGCACCCAGCCGTCCGTCTTCATAAACATGCTGCAGCATCCCGGCCCACGCCTTCTCAATCACCGGCTCGAACTTCTCCTTGGGCAGCAGATGATTGTTCACGCCCCACGCCATCGCGAACGTGAAGAATGCTGTGCCTGAAATCTCGCCCTGGGGATACGCATCCGCATCCAGCAGGCCCATGCGCCACAATCCGTCTGCCGGCTGCAGATCGGCAACACGATTCGCCATGTTCTTGAACAGCGTCTCGTATCCCGCACGGTCCGGATAATTCTTCGGCATCACCGTCAGCACATGCGCGAGTCCGGCAAGCACCCATCCATTCCCGCGGCTCCAGAACAACGGCTTTCCATTCGGCTCCGTCTTGTGCAGAAACGTCGCATCGCGGAAGAACAGGTGTTGGTCGTAGTCGTACAGGTGTCCCTGCGTCAGCCCCCACTCATGATTCATGAAGTCAAGGTACTGGTGATCGCCCGTCAGCTGCGCCAGCTTCGCCAGCGATGGCGGAGCCATGTACAACGCATCGCACCACCACCACAGGTCCTTGTTCTTATCGTCTTTGCGCATCATCACTATCGCAAAGTTGTCGCGCACAGCGGCAATGCGCATCGGATCATGATTCTCTTCGTACAGAGCCTCGTAGGCCTGCCCGATCGCCTCATCATCCGCGTGATAAGGCCGTCCCGGCAGCAACTGCCAGTTGAACTTCTCCGCCGCCGCCAGCACCGCATCGTGGTAACGCTTGTCATCCAGCGTCTTCGATGCCTCCAGCAGTCCCGTGTACAGCGGCGCGTACGTCCAGTCCTGCGTGAAATGCGGCTGCTCATTCTCGAGCGACCAGTCCGCAACCTTCTGCATCGCCCTGCGCACGTCCGCATGCGTCAGCTTCGGCGAAAGGGAAGTGTCAATTGGCCCCGGGTTCGTCGCAATATCGCCAGCCGCATCATGCAACTCCTTCCCACTCGGCCGCTGCGGTTGAGTCTGTGTCTGCGCGCTCGCACCCAGCGCCATGCTCAACAAGCACAGCCCGCCAACAGGCAACGCCCTCCGCCCCAGAAAACTCATCTGTTCTTTCTCCTTACAGCAAATCGGTAACTGCTACGCCGTCCATATCGCCGTAGTCCTGGTTCTCTCCGCCCATGCCCCAGCAGAATCCATACCGCGTCGTCCCCACGCCCGCGTGAATGCTCCACCCTGGCGACACCACAATGTCGCGATCAGCCATAAGCAGATGGCGCGTCTCCTGCGGCGGCCCCATCAAATGAACCACGCGATGCGCCGGGTCCACGTCAAAATACATATAGATCTCGCTTCGCCGCATATGCGTGTGCGGAGGCATCGTATTCCAGTTCGACCCCTCCTCCAGCAACGTGAACCCCATCACCAGTTGGCAGCTCTTAATTCCATCGCGATGAATCGCCTTATAAATGGAGCGCTGATTGCACGTTGCCACTGCACCCAGCTTCACCGCCTCAATGTCCTTGAACTTCACCATCGCTGTCGGATGCTCCGCGTGCGCCAGATAACTCAGCAGATAAAACGCCGCCGGCTCATTGGAGCTATCACTCGCAAACGAAACCTCGCGGCTTCCGTGCCCCGCATACACGCAGTCCAGCTTGTCCAGCTTGAACTCCTTGCCGTCGACAGTCACCGTGCCCGGTCCGCCAATGTTCAGCACGCCCAGCTCACGCCGCTCGCAGAAAAACTCCGCGCGCAGCTCCGGCGCGGTCTCGAGCTTCAACGCGCCCGTCGTCGGCACAGCTCCGCCCACAACCGCGCGATCCAAATCCACATACGCCAGCGTGATCGCGCCCGGCTTGAACATCTCATTCAGCAAAAACGTCTCGCGAAGCTCTTCCGTAGTCATGCGCGGGTAACGCACCGGATCGGCCATCTGCAGTAATTTCATCTCTCCTCCAAAAAATCCCTCAGCGTCCCGCTGCCGTGTTCGTCATCGCCGTCGCCGGCTCCTCCACCTTAATCACATAGATCGTGATCGACTGCCCCGGAGCCTCAATCGCCTGATGCGGCGTCCCCGCCGGAATGTGAATCACATCGCCCTTATGCAGCACATGCGGCGTCGCTCCCTCCAGCGTCTTTCCGCGCGTCTCGCCGTTCGGTCCATCCTTGCGGTCGACGATCGTTCCGCCCGTCATCTCCGTGCCTTCGCCGTCCACCACAATCAAAAAGTCTGACCAGTTGTGATGCAGCTCCGCGCCGCCGCTCGCCGTGCGCGCCGTGAGCATCGTATAGTGCCCGTCGTACCGCGCCAGCGTAATACCCGCGCTCCCATTCCCTTGTCGAGCCTGATCCAGCAACGCCTTCCCGCGCTGCGCCAGATCGTCGAAGTTCAGCACCTCAGGCGCCGTCGTAATCGCCGGCTGCGCTGCCTGCGCGTTCGCCCGCGCGCCGCCAAACAGCATCATCCCCCCGCACACCACAGCGCCCACTCCGCACACAATCCTTTGTCGTTGCATCCGCTTCTCCTTCCATAACGCTCAGGACAACCAGCATACGCAACTCCATCTACATATGTCAGCGCGCGCCTGCGAATTAGTTCAAACTCACAACATCACCCAAACTCGTAAGTCAAAACTGAATGGAACTTGACTTCCACCGCACCCGCCCATAGCCTCATACACATGACGCTGTCTCACACCGCCGCGCTCTGTTGCATGCCTTGTTGCATGTACTGTTGCGCCGGTGTCTGTATGGCCTGATCGCGAAGCTCGACTGAGCACCCCCGATCCCACCGCACCCACGCAACCGGCTCTCGGGCGTGGGCTTTTATTTGCACCCGCAGCGTCCCGCGCAATCTCCTCTCATATCGCACGCAGGGAGCACCTCATGGACCCTCATCCTGACACCAAGCTCATCTTCAACGCCGACGCCGCCGCCATCCTCCTCGCCTTCATCCTCGGCGCGCTCATCCGCCTCAACCTCCTTCCGCACATCGGCTGGTAGCCAACCTTGTCGACCCGCACCATCCCCCTGCCGCAGGACACCACGCGAGCCCGCCCGCTCTGGCGTCAACTCCTCGCGCTCCTCCCCGGCACCGCGCTACTCTTCGCCGTCGGCTTCGCAGGCAAGGGAATCGAATCTCTCGGCCACCACCTCCGCGCACGTCACATCCCGTTCCCGCAAATCGAGTACGTCCTCTGGGCCATCCTCCTCGGCCTCGTCATCGGCAACGCCGCCCGCCTTCCCGCACCCTTCCGCCCCGGCCTCGCCACCTACGAGCTCTGGCTCAAACTCGGCATCGTTCTCGTCGGCGCAAAGTTCCTCTTCGCCGACATGCTCCACCTCGGCGGCCTCTCGCTCATCCTCGTCGCCATCGAGCTCGTCCTCTCGCTCTCCGTCATGACGCTCCTCGGCCGCATCTTCAAACTGCCTCCGAAACTCACCACCCTTCTCGCCATCGGCAGTTCGATCTGCGGCGTCACCGCCATCATGGCCGCGCAGGGCGCCATCGAGCCCGAAGAGCGCGACACCTCCACCGCCATCGCCGCCATCCTCACCCTCGGCGCGCTCGCGCTCTTTGCTTTTCCCGCCATCGGCCACGCGCTCCACATGGGCCAGCAATCCTACGGCATCTGGACCGGCCTCGCCGTCGACAACACCGCAGAAGCCACGGTCACCGGTGCGCTCTACGGCGACGAAGCCGGCCGCGTCGCCATCCTCGCCAAAACCGCACGCTCCTCCTTCATCGGCTTCGTCGTGCTTGGCTACGCCGTCTACTGGGCCTCGCGCGGCCAGGCCCGCCACGTCGAGAACAAGGCGCTCTTCCTCTGGCAGAAGTTCCCCAAGTTCATCCTCGGCTTCGTCGCCATCTCCGTCCTCGCCACCGCCGGCTTCTTCACCCACGCGCAGCTCACCTCACTCGGCAATCTCTCCAAGTGGGCATTCCTCCCCGCCTTCGCCGGTGTCGGCCTGCGCACCAACGTGCGCGACCTCCTCGATCAGGGCTGGCGTCCCATCCTCGTCGGGATCCTCGGTGAAATCTTCCTCGCCGCCCTCACGCTGGCAATGGTCTTCTTCACGTCGCACGGTGCTGCCCGCTAAGCCAGCCGCTTACGATCGCGCCCCATTCTGATTTCCGCTCACCTTCGCAAAATCAATAAACGCCCTCGCCGGGTCCGTATGCAGCAGCTTCACGCTCACGCGATCGCCCACATCCAATCCCTCAAAGTTCTGCACCACGCGCCCTTCCACCGGCGGATCGATCACCCGCACATACACACCCTTGTCGCTCGCGCCCGCAATCACTCCGCGGAAGACCTCGCCGATCCGATGCGCCAGCGCCACCGCAGCCACACGCTTGCGCATGTCGCGTTCAATCTTTCTCAGCGCCTTGTCCGCCTCATTGCAATGCGTCGCGATGGCTGCTAATTCCGCATCGCTATACGGCGCAGCCTCGCCATCCATCATCGCGTGCAGCACCCGCTGCGTCACCATATCCGGAAACCTCCGGTTCGGTGCGGTCGAATGCGTATAGTCACGCACCGCCAGCCCGAAATGCCCCGTCGGATCATCATCCGGCGTCATCACCATGTACTCGCCGGCCCCCATCAGCTTGATCACCGCCACCGCCACGTCCGGATAATGATCCGGATCCGTCGCACGCACATGCGCCAGCAAATTGTTCAGCGCCTGCGAGTCCGGATTCGCCGGCAGCTCCCAGTGATGCTCGGCCGCCAGCGCCACAATCCTGTCCCACCGCTGCGGCACGCGCACCACGCGCTGCAGTCCTGACCGCCCGCCCTTGCGCAGCGCACGCGCCATCACACCATTCGCCGCGACCATCAAATCCTCAATCAGATACATCGCCTGGTTCTGAATCACATCGTGCACGCTCACCACGTGCCCGTCCGCAATCACCGGCTCCGCCTCACCGCGATGAAACTCCAGCGCCCCGTTCTGAATCCTCGCGCGATGCAGCGCCTGTGTCGCCGTGGCCTGCATCAACAGCTGATTCGCCAGCTCCTCCGCCAGCTCTCTGCCCTCGTCATCATCCACAAACGCCGGCCCGTTCTGGTCCTCACTCTGCCGCGCACTATCGGAGCGCAATCCCTCCACGTCCTGCAAGCTCACGCCTGTCGCGGTCGTCGCGCCCGCATGCGCGTCCAGCCACGGCCCCACACGCGAGTACGCAAGCTGCCCGCGATTCCTCACCCAGGCGCGCGAGATCTGTTCATCGCTCATCTCACCGTTGGCGCCCACGGTAAAACTCATCATCACCGCCATCCGATCGCCGTTCTCGTTTAACGACGTCATGCCCGTCGAAAGCTCCAGCGGCAGCATCGGAAAGTTCTTCACCGCCGTATAGATCGTCTGCGTCTGGGCCTTCGCATGCTGATCGATGGGCGACTCCTTCTCCACCGCCCGCGCCACGTCGCCAATCGCCACATGCACGCGAATGCCATCGGCCACGCGCTCCGCCACCTCAATCTGGTCGAGGTCGCGCGACGTGTCGTTATCAATCGACGACCAGCACAAACTCCGCAGGTCCGGTACACCAAACCCCGGCTGCGCCTTCGCAAACTCCTCGCGCAGCCTCTCACGAATCTCGTTCACTTGGTCCCCCACGCCCGGCCCAAACTCCGGCTTGAACCCCGCCTCATGCATCTCATCCAGCGCCGCCTGCGCCAGATCGAAATGGTCCGGGTCAACGTGCTGATGACCGCCATGCCCATGTTGTTGATGCGCCGGCCCTGCGCTCTGGTCGGCCTGTTGCTGCGTGCCTTCGTTTTTCTCGTGCCGATGCCGATGGTGTTCAGACATTCCACGAAACTAACACGGCTTTACCTGAACAGTGACGACGCGCCGCCCTCTGCGCGTACCATCGCCTTATGGTTCGACCCTGCTTCCTCGTCATCGACCGCGAACACTCCGCCAGCATCTCTACTCGCAAGCTCGTCATCGAGTCCGCGAAGTTCAATGTCATCACCGCCTACAGCGGCACCGAAGCCATCGAAACCCTTCACCGTTTTCCGGCTATCGACGCCCTCATTGTCGACTCCGCAATTAGGGACGTCCCCTGCGAGACAATCGTCGCCACCGTACGCAGCAAGGCGCCGCATGTTCCCATCATTGTGATTCACGGTCCCGGCGCAGTCGACTGCCCCGGCGCCTCCCACTCCCTCGACTCCTTCGATCCAGCCACTCTGCTCGAGCTGCTTCACAAGCTCTTCCCCCGACAAACCAAGACCATCGAGCAGCAAGACGACGTACTTAAAGCCGAAGAAAATCTCGGCTGAAATTCAGTTAATAATTCCCCGAACATCGTGCACGATTATCGCGCGATGCCCTCGAAGGCCGCCATTCGAAAGGGCTAGCATGGAAGCAGCTATGCCTACCAAGTCCCCGGCGCCGACTGAAACCACTAACGACAAAAAGACTGCCGAAGTCAGTGGAAAGCAACTCACTGAGTCCTCCGCCTCCCGTGAGGCCGTCTTCGATATCTTCCGCCGCTGGGGCTATCTCCAGGCCACCCTCGACCCGCTCGGCCAGTACCTCCCGCCCGAGCCATTTCCCACTCCAGCGCCTGACGGCCCCGACGCTCAGGAGGCTCGCCGCTACTACTGCGGCTCCATCGGCGCCGAGTTCATGCACATCCCCTCGCCGGAAAAACGCGCCTGGATCCAGCAGCGCCTCGAAGACCCAGCTCGCCCCGAAGGCAATGGAAATATAGCCGCCGGTCCCGGCCCCGGCCTCATCTCGCGGAAGCGCATTCTCTCCGACCTCATCCGCGCCGACCTCTTCGAGCAGGTCATCCAGCAGCGCTACCTCGGCACCAAGCGCTTCTCGCTGGAGGGCCTCACCGTCCTCATCCCCTTCCTCGATCAGCTCTTCACCACCGCCGCCGAAAACGGCGTCACCCGCTCTGTCTTCGCCATGAGCCACCGCGGCCGCCTCAACGTCATGGTCAACACCGTCGGCCGCAAGTCCAAAGAAATCTTCTCCAAGTTCGAAGACGTCAACCCCGAGACCACCATGGGTGGCGGCGACGTCAAGTACCACATGGGCGCCACCGGCGACTTCACCACCGCCAACGGCAAGACCGTCGCGCTCCACCTCGCCTCCAACCCCTCCCACCTCGAGGCCGCCGACCCCGTCATCATGGGCCGCGCCCGCGCCCGTCAGGACCGTGCCCTCGCCAGCGGCGACGCCACCGGTCCCAAACAAATCCTCCCCATGATCATCCACGGCGACGCCGCCTTCGCCGGACAGGGCATCTGGGCTGAAACCCTCAACCTCGCCACCATCGACGGCTTCTCCGTCGGCGGCACCATCCAGGTCATCGTCAACAACCTGCTCGGCTTCACCGCCAACCCGGAAGAATCCAACAGCTCGCGCTTCGCCTCTGACCTCGCCAAGCGCCTGCCCATCCCCATCTTCCACGTCAACTCCGAGGACCCCGAAGCCGTCGTTCGCATCGCCGCCCTCGCCGCCGACTACCGCAACGCCTTCGCCTCCGACGTCGTCATCGACCTCATCGGCTATCGCCGCCACGGCCACTCCGAGGTCGACGACCCCACCGTCACCCAGCCGCGCCGCTACGCCCTCATCAAGGACCACGCGCCGCTCTTCAAGATCTACGCCCAGAAGCTCGGCGCCGACATCACGCCAGAAGTCACCGCCGTCCAGCAGGAGCTCCTCGAAGCCCAGCGCGCTGCCGCGAAATCCGACGCAAAAGAGGACCGCGAAGCTAAGAAATCCGAAGCCATGGCCACCAAGAAAATCGGCGGCTTCGGCGCCTTCGTCATGAAGCGCCTGCACTCGCTCCCTGACTACTGGAACAACTACTGCGGGGGCCCGCTCTCGCCCAACGACAACCCCATCACCGGCCTCGACGCCGCCGAAATCTCCGCGCTCACCCACAAGCTCACGCACGCTCCCGACGACTTCCACGTCCACCCCAAGGTCGCAAAACTCCTCGAACAGCGCAGCGAAATGGGCAACAACAAGCGCCCCATCGACTACGGTTTCGCCGAGCTCCTCGCCTACGCCTCGCTCCTCAAAAACGGCACGCCCGTCCGCCTCTCCGGCCAGGACTCCCAGCGCGGCACCTTCAACCAGCGCCACTCCGTCCTCATCGACACCGAAACCGAAGTCCGCTGGTCCCCGCTCTCTAACATCGCGCCCAATCAGGGCCGCTGGCAGGTCTACAACTCCATCCTCTCCGAGGCCGCCGTCCTCGGCTACGAATACGGCTACGCCCGCGACTACCCCGAAGCCCTCGTCCTCTGGGAAGCCCAGTTCGGCGACTTCGCCAACGGCGCGCAGATCATCATCGACCAGTTCCTCGCCGCCGGCGAAGCCAAGTGGGGCCTGCTCTCCGGCGTTGTCCTCCTCCTCCCGCACGGCTACGAAGGCCAGGGCCCCGAGCACTCCTCCGCCCGCATCGAGCGCTACCTCCAGCTCGCCGCGCAGCAGAACATGATGATCACCCAACCCTCCACCGCCGCGCAGTACTTCCACCTCCTGCGCCGCCAGGCCATGCGCAAGTGGCGCAAGCCCCTCATCGTCTTCACGCCGAAATCCATGCTCCGCCACGCCGACGCCATGAGCACCGTCCCCGACTTCAGCGCCCAGCGCTTCCAGCCCGTCCTCCCCGACACCACCGTCACCAACGCCGTCCGCCTCCTCCTCTGCTCCGGCAAAATCGGCCACAATCTCCGCGTCGAGCGTGCCAAACGCAAGATCGACGACGTCGCCATCCTCTTCGTCGACGAGCTCTACCCCTGGCCCGAAGCCGACCTCTCCGCCGCCATCGCGCAGCACTCCAACGCCAAAGAAATCGTCTGGGTCCAGGAAGAGCCCGCCAACATGGGCGCACTCAACTACGTCATGCCGCGCCTCCGCAAGCTCGCCGGCAATCGCGCCGTTCTCTCGGTCAAGCGCACCGCCAGCGCCAGCCCCGCGACCGGCAGCCCCAAGGCCCACGAGCTGGAAGAAAAAACCCTCATCGACCTCGCCTTCGGTCTCTAGGCAGCCTCGCCTTCGGCCTGTAGGCAATCTCGCCTTCGGCCTCTACGCGCGATTGGAACTTTTGCGCGTTCGGGGAACCGCCGCACGCGTCTGCCCGTATTCCTCTTCGGCACATCTCGCGCCGGAGAAATCCCCCATGCCCCGACTTATCCTCGCAACCTCCGCTCTCCTGCTGTTCACGCCCATCCTTAACGCGCAAACCTTCACCACCGGCGCCTGCAACGGCGATGAGGGACAAACCAACACCCATAGCTTCTTTGGATTCGCTCAGCAGCGTGTCTGCGAGCTTCGCAAGACGGTGCTGCCTCCCCGTTCCGAGCTAAAGATCTCCAACGGCAACGGTGGCATCGAGGTCATCGGCCAGGACCGTAACGACATCGCACTCGAGGCTCGTATCATGGCCTCCGCCGGCAGCAGGGAAGACGCCGAATCGCTGGCGCACGAGGTGAAGATTGACCTTGGCGACACGATCCACGCTGACGGCCCCGGCAATTCCATGCTCACCCGGCGCAGCTGGTATGTGAACTACCATCTTCTGGTGCCACGCCATATCGCCGCCCAGCTCCACACCGTCAACGGAGGCATCGAGCTCAGCGGACTTAACGGCAACGCCACCGCCGAGACCACCAACGGCGGTATCAAGCTGGATGATCTTGCCGGCGAGGTGCACGCCCGCACAACCAACGGCGGCATCGAAGCCGCCCTGAGCGGCGACCGCTGGAACGGAGCCGGGCTGTACGCCGACACCACGAACGGCGGCATCAATGTCAGCCTGCCCGCGCAATATTCCGCCCACCTCGTCGCCGGCACCACCAACGGAGGCGTGTCGGTCGGACTTCCGCTCAGTGGCGGAGAGATCACCCGCAGACACATCGACGCCAACCTCGGCAGCGGCGGCGCGACCGTGCACTTCATGACAACCAACGGCGGCGTAGGCATAAATCACAACAGCTCGCGCCACCAGAGCGAGTAATCTGCGCTAACCTTTTCGTCCTTGTTGTCATGCCCGAAGCGGGTCCCGGCCAGCTCGCTGGCTGGGCTGCAAAGGGAATCTGCTTTTCGCTTCTCCGGAGTGGCAGCGGCCTTTAGGCCGCGGAAACGCTTCTAGGTAACCCGAGCCTTTAGGCTCGAGCCTCTCACGCTTACGCAACGAAAGGGGCTTCAGCCCTTGGGGTACGCTTTCGCTCCGACTTACCATGCGATCCGCCGATTGGTTCTGCTGCCGCTATCTATCCAGAACCGGCAGACCATTACGTTTGCGCGAGATTGCAACAACCACGAAGCCAATGAAGCTTACAGGTAGGATGACCTCTCCAATTGCCCCAATCAAGAAGAAGCTAAATGCAATTGGACCACCGTCGCCGTGAAAACCACCACCAGAGACGATGAAAAGAATGAACCCGAAAACAAAATTCAATAACGAAAGAAAGGTGGTAGCTAACCAACGATTAAGGTTGAATCTCATGGGTACTGCTTTGAACGCCCAAGCATCCAGAAGGCACAGGAAGCCGAAAAACGAAGTAAATTCGACGACGTGAATCACCAGTCCGTGGGCGTCCCCGTTATGATGCCCATGGATTAGATCAACGATCGCGAACACAAGCGCGCAGAGGCCCAGAATGCCGGTGAGTTTGGCCATTCGTAGGCTCATCGCACCGCCCCCACCATCATCCCATCCCCCCGCTTCGCCACCCCGGGCAGCGTCACCGGCAGCTTCCCGCTAATCCCAATCTCCCCCGTCAGCGCCTTCACCGCCGCGCGCTCCGACGTCGTCACCCAGCTATACGTGCACATATAGCTCTTGATGCCAGGAAAGTTCAAAATCGCATACGGACTCCCCAGCGCCACCACAATCGTCTTATCGCCCGCAGTCGACAGAATCCCCCGCAGAATCCCCGCCGACCCCTCCGCCGACAATCCGCTCGCACTCGTCGCCGCCGCCTCCACCGGCCCCGGCTGCGACACGCTGTACACCGCCGCAATCACCCGCTGCGCCTTCACCGCCAGCGTCGCAACCCCGTCAGCCTCCAGCGCCGCCGACCGCCGATCGACATAAACCACCCTCGCCCCCGGAATCCGCATGCGAATCTCTCGCTCCAGCACACGCCCTTCATCGCCATGCGCATCGCTCACAAAGATCACAACCAGCGTGTCCCCTGCATCGCCACGGCCCATCGGCACCAAATGATTCTCGTCGCGAACCAGCGTCACCGCGTGATCCGCAACCTCCTGCGCCAGCGCATAGCTCTCCGGCTTTCCCACGTGATACTGAATCTGATCCAGATCCACCAAGTGTTTCCCCGGACCACTCAACCCAGCCTTCGCCTTCGCGATGAGAATCCGCCGCACACTCGCATCAATCTGCTTGCGCGGAATCTCTCCCGACTTCACCGCCTTCAGCAGGCCATTGAATGTCCCATCCAGATCCGACGGTAGCTCCAGCAAATCCTGCCCAGCCTTCACCGTATCCACCGCCGCGCGCCCGGCCTCCGTACTCGGATCGCCCGGATACAGCTTCGTCAGCCCATGCATCTCCATCGCATCCGACACGATCACGCCCTTGAATCCCATCTGCTCCCGCAACAATCCCGTCACCACCTTGTGCGACGTCGTCGCAATCTTCGTCGGATCAGGCTCCAGCGCCGGAAACGCCACGTGCGCAATCATCACCGCATCCGTTCCCGCATCAATCCCCGCCTGAAACGGCGGCAACTCCACCGCCTTCAATCGCTCCAGCGGCGCATTCACCCGCGCGAGATTGAGGTGCGAATCAACATCCGTATCGCCATGCCCGGGAAAGTGCTTCAGCGTCGTCAGCATCCCGCCCTCATGCGAGCCCTTGATATACGCCTGCACAAACTTCGACACCTCCGCCGGGTCCTCGCCAAACGATCGGGTATTGATGATCGGGTTCTGCGGATTGATCTGCACGTCCGCAATCGGATAGAAGTTCCAGTCGATCCCCAGCGCCCGCGAGTCCTCCGCGACGATCTTCCCAAACTGCTCCTCATAGCCAGGATTGCCCGTCGCCCCAAACGCCATCGGCTGCGGAAAGTCCTCAATCGACGTCAGCCGCATCGACGGCCCCCGCTCAAAATCCACCGAAAAGATCAGCGGCACCTTCCCATGCGACTCCTTTTGCAGCAGGTTTGTCGTCATCGCGGCCTCATACGGCTCCTGCCGCAGCAGCAGCGGCCCATCCGTGTTCACCGAAAGGTGCACCGCCCCCAGGTGATACTTCTGAATATCCGCAATGAGCTTCTGAAACCCTGGATCCTCAGCGTTATAGAACCCGAAGATCCCCCGCACCTCGATCATCTGCCCAATCTTCTCTTCGAGCGTCATCCGCCTCAGCATCCGGTCCGCCCACCGCTCCTGCGCCCGAGTCGTCGGTCCAATCGGCCTCGCCTCCCACACGTCGGCCCTCATTTCTTTTTTCTGAGCCATCGCAGAAGACAAACCCGCAACCAACAGAACGAACGCGGCCAGGCCGCACTTAGCAGAAGACATGCGACCGACTCTAGCCGAAGCCGACGCCTTCGGCAACGTTGCGGCTCCCTGATAATCCGGTGCCCACCTACTTGACAAACCGCCTGCCGGAACACGGGGGTCAGTATCCATTAGCCCAACCTGAAGCCCGCTCGGTCCAGGCCTAACCTGCACTGGATCAAGACTTTGCGCCATAGTTGCTGCACTAACCTATTTATTTTCAAGACTTTGCCAAAAACAATCGAGCCAAAGTCCAACCCTAAGTCTTCTCTTCTGAAGACTTTGCGCCAAAACCGCCGGGGGAGGGGGGTACCTCCGCAATCTCCTCCGCCCACACCCCATGAGTCACTCTCGGCGGGCCATCGCCGTGGTGCAGCGACCAGACTTTTTCACGCATTGCCTGGTCCGCAGCAGTCACCCGTTCCCGCGATCGCAGGTACTCGAGCCAGCTCTCCATAATGAACGTCTCGCTCACGTGAGTCGGGTCCGCCGCATCGCGATACACTCCCCAGCGAATCGCTCCATCCCGCAGCCTCACGCCCTTCAGCTCGTGGATCGCATGCGTGAACTCCTCATAGTTCTCCGGCGGAACGCAGTAGTCGATGGAGATTCGAACCGGTCCTTCGTCCGGCTCTGGAACCGCCCTCAGCTTCGGCAGCGGCCGGTTCGGCCTGTAGGGTGTCAGGTCCGGCAGCGAGCCCTTCAGGATGTGGATGCGCAGCGTGAAGGGCAGTGACACCAGAAGCCCACCCGCCGAGCAGATCAGCGCGATCCGCACCGAGCTCCGCTGCGCAATCTCGCCCCACACAACTGACCCCAGCGCCAGCCCACCCTGAAACGTCATCAGGTACAGCCCCAGCGCCCGCGCGTGCACCCACTGCGGAACCGAGAGCTGCACGCTGACGTTCAGCGTGGACATCGTCGAGGTCCAGCAGAAGCCCGCTCCCAGCAGCGCCGGAATCACGGCCCATGGAGACCGCACCATTGCGATCACCAGCAGCGACGCAATGTAGTACACGGACGTAATCGCCAGCAGAGCATCGGCCTTCACGTACCGCCGTATTCTGGCCAGACTGATCGCCGCCAGCACGGCACCAACGCCAAGACAGCCATTCAGGATGCCATATCCCATCGCTCCTTCACGTAAGTCGTTCTTGGCGACGAGAGCGAGCAGCGCCCAAATAGCGCTGACGAAGAACGTGAAGACGAACGCGCGGATAAGCGGCCCTTGCAGGTCGGGCGCGTAGCGCAGATAGCGCAGGCCCGAGCGCACCGAGCCGAGGATGCGCTCGGCAGGCAGCGCGCTGCGGAAGATCGGCTGCCGGTGCCACTTCCACAGGATCCAGATCACGGCGACGAACGATGCGGAGTTGAGCGCGAAGACCCAGCTGGCCCCGGTGTCGGCGCGCAGGAAGGCCGCCACCATTAAGCCGCCGAGCGCCGGACCGACGGCCCGCGCGATATTGTTACTCGCAGCGTTCAGCGTGACGGCGTTTGGCAGATGGTCCATCGGCACCAGCTCCGGCACAATCGCCTGCCACGCAGGGTTGTTCATCGCCGAGCCGATGTTGAGCAGGAACGTGAAGAAGAGCAGTGTGTACGGCGAGACGGCGCCCGTGAACGTCAGTACGGCGAGAATCGCGACGCTGACCAGCATCCACGTCTGCCAGAAGATGAGCAGGCGGCGCCGATCATAGATATCAGCAGTCGATCCGGCAAATAGCCCGAGCATGAGCACAGGAAGGCTCGCGGCCGTCTGCATGAGTGCGATGAGCAGCGGCGACGTGGTCAGCACGGTCATCAGCCACGTCCCGGCCGTGTCCTGCATCCACGTCCCAACACCCGAAATAGTTGCTGCTATCCAGCGATCGCGAAACAGCGCGATGCGCAGCGGCGCGAACGTGCCGATGTATTGATCTTCGGGCTGCGGCGCGGTTGCGCTCGACGGTGCGAGATCGCTCGAGTCAGTCTGGGCTGTATGTCCCACGGCTTCTATGATGCCTGTTCATTCGCCAGGTCCGCTGGAACGATAAAATCCGGGCATGGGAAGTGCTGTACAGATTGCCGACGCGTCCGGTTTTCAAGGCCAGGCCGATCGGATCATCGTTCCGGAGAACGAAGAGCAGCTCGTTGAGATTTTGGCAGAGGCGGTTCGTACGGCGACGCCCATTACCGTTCTCGGCTCGCGAACAGGATTGACAGGATCGTGCGTGCCGCAGGGCGGATGGGCGATCTCCATGGAGCGGTTCCGCAAGCTGGAGGTTGAAGATGGATTCGCGCGCGTCGGAGCGGCGGTTACGCTCTTGGAGCTGCGCGATGCAGCCGCGAAGACGCGACAGTTCTACGCACCGGATCCGACTGAGATTACGGCATCGATGGGCGGAAGCATTGCGACGAATGCCAGCGGCTCGCGCAGCTTCCGATTCGGCAGCACGCGCCGGCATCTGCGCGCGCTGAAGGTTGCGCTGCTCGACGGAACGGTTCGCTGGTACCGGCGCGGAGAGACGATCGACTTCGATGTGCCAACGCTTCCGAGCCCGGCAACGACGAAGAACACCGCCGGTTATCGGCTTGCGCCGGGCATGGATTGGCTGGATCTCTTCTGCGGCTCCGAAGGCACGCTGGGTGTGACGCTCGAAGCAGAGGTTGCGCTGCTTCCGATTCCTGAGCATCTGCTCTCAGGAGTTGTGTTCTTCGCGAGCGATGATGATGCGCTCGATGCAGTGGCGCGATGGCGCAGTCTTCCTGAGCTTCGCATGCTGGAGTACGCGGACCGGCCATCACTCGATCTGATTCGGCCACAATATCCGGAGATCCCGTGCGCGGCGCAGGCGTGCTTGCTGATCGAGGCTGACGGCGATGATCTCGATGCCTGGGAGCAGAGGCTGGTGGAGAGCAAAGCATTGATCGACGCATCGTGGTTCGGTCTGGAGTCTAAGGATCGCGAGCGTTTCCGCGCCTTCCGCCACGCGTTTCCCGAAGCTGTTGTGGAGGCGAACCGCAAGCGCGGCTTTATGAACATGGGAACGGATTACGCTGTGCCGCTGGAGAAAGATCGCGAGATGTTGCGCTACTACCGCGATCGGCTCGAGGCGGAGCTGCCGGGCCGATATGTGATTTACGGCCATCTCGGCGATGCGCATCTGCACCTCAACATTCTTCCGACGAGCGCAGAAGAGGCGCAGCTTGCGACGCGCTTGCTGCGTGAGTTTGCCGCGCAGGCGGTGAAGCTGGGTGGAACCGTTTCGGCGGAGCATGGGTTAGGCAAGCGCAAAGCGGGTCTGCTCGCGCTGCAGTACACGCCGGAGCAGATTGAGGCCATGCGCGCGGTGAAGCGGCGTTTCGATCCGCAGGAACTGCTGGGAAGAGGAACGCTGTTCGGATCAGGATTCGTGGGAGAGTTGTGATCGCCAAACGACGCTGTCTTTCCTGGTTGGTTCTTGTTGTGAACGTCGCGGCCTACGCACAACAAAGCGCTCCCGCTGTTCCCGGTACTCTTCCCCAGACCGTCACGGTCACGGTCACTGTAGCGCCGATTCCGCTCGCGGAATCGGATCGTTCGGTCGAGACAATCGAGACGCGAGAACAATCGCTGCTCATTCCAAGCGCGGCTGACTTCCTCCGTCTCGATCCCTCGGTCGACGTTCAGGCGCGCGGCCCGATGGGCGTGCAGGCTGATCTCTCGATTCGTGGAACTACATTCGAGCAATCGTTGATTCTGCTGGACGGCTTGCGCGTGAATGATCCCGAGACCGGGCACCTGAACCTCGACATTCCAGTGCCGCTGGATGCAATTTCGCGTATCGAGGTTCTGCATGGATCCGGCTCAACCTTTTATGGCTCGGACGCGATCGGCGGCGCCGTGAATCTCATCACCATGCGCCCTGAGCACATCAGCGTAATTGCCCGTTCTGGTGCAGGCAATTACGGATCGCTGGAGCAACATCTCCGCGCCGAATACAGCGCGCCGCGTTTCTCCGAACAGCTTACCGGCAGCCGCGACACCTCCGACGGCTTCATGCCCGATCGCAATTATTCGAGCAATGCTTTGGCCTCAGAGAGCTGGCTGAACCTTTTCGGCGCGAATACGACCGGCATCCTGCTCGCGGCGAGCGATCGGCCGTATGGAGCGAACCAGTTCTATGGACCGTACAACTCATGGGAACGCACGAAGGGATGGTTCGCTGCGCTGCAGCAGCGGGTAGGCGAGAAAAGCTCCGCATCCTTCGCCTACCGTCGCCACACGGACCTCTTCGTGCTTCTGCAGAATGATCCGGCCTACTACGAGAACAATCACATCACCAGCGCCTGGCAATCGTCGCTGCGCCGAGCCGATTCCTTTGGCGCGAACACGACGCTTTCGTACGGTCTTGAGGCGAATGGCGATTCGATCGTCAGTACAAATCTCGGCCGCCACGCACGCAACCAGGGCGCAGGATACGCGAATCTGTCGCTTCGCTCGCTGAAGCGTTTGTCGCTCAGCATTGGCGCACGAGAGCAGATCTTTTCTGGCGGAGATTCTGTGTTCTCGCCGTCAGTTGCTGGAGCTTACTCGCTTACATCAACGCTGCGTGCGCGCGCGTCGGTAAGTCATGGCTATCGGCTGCCTACTTATCTCGACCTCTACTACTCTGACCCGACGACGATCGGAAATCCCAATCTTCAGCCCGAATCCTCGTGGAGTTATGAAGGCGGCTTGGACTGGAGCCCATCGAAGTCGCCCCTCACACTGACTGCGACAGGATTCAGCCTGCGACAGAAGAACGGCATCGACTATTCCAAATACGATCTGTCGCAACCCTGGCAGGCGACCAACGTTGCGAACTTCGCCTACAACGGAGCGGAGGCTGATGTTCGCATGCGCCTTCCGGCATCGCAACAACTTCAGTTGAGTTATACCGCTGTGCGGGCCACATCGCCCCCGCCGCGGCTCATCTCCGAGTACGCCTTCAACTACGCTGCGCAAAGCGCGCTGCTCGCATGGACCGCGCAGCTGCCAATGCAGATCATCGCCCGCACCCAGCTCGCGGTTGTTCAGAAGACAACCCAATCTCCGTATCCACTTTGGGACGTCGCGTTCGCGCGGAGATCAGGCCGGATCCGCCCATACCTGCGCGTGCTGAATCTGACGAACACGAGTTATGAGGAGATTCCGGACGTCCCCTTGCAAGGACGGACGATTATGGCCGGTGCGGAATTCAGCTGGTCGGCGCGCCGTCGCTAATAGCCCGAGAAGATTGTTGCTAGGTTTGCGGCGAAGCTCTATCGTGGGCGTGCACAAAAAGATGGAGTTCGTTCGTCGCGAGCATCTTCGCAACGGCTGCAGTGAGTGTTGCATTCACCGTAAAGGAAGACGGATTCAATGGCCATCGCACGCCAAGTCATCACCTCTCTTATGTCCGATGGAACCGACATGCTCGGGACCACGATGCTCGCAGTGAAGATTGCTGACGAGTCGATTGTTTCCGGATCGTTGCTTACCGTTGAGTCGAATCACTTCTGCATCTTGAAATCGCGCGGCGCGGTGCTGAACGTTTATGAGACTGGGCAGTATGCGATTCAGACGCCGGACAAGCCGCTGCTGGGCTCGATTGCGCAGGGCTTCTTCGGTGGGAATTCGCCATGGGTTTATGAGGTGATTTACATCAACCGGTCGAAGCTGCTGATTCGCAGCCAGGGGATTGCGACCTCGGCCGAGATGGCGGAGATGGCCTACCAGGTGGACTACTACATTCACGTCGACTCCAAGCAGTCGGCATTGGACCTGATCACGCATCTTCCGTTCAACGGCAATGTGATCGACATCAAAGAGGTTGCGGACTACGCGGGACCGGCGATTGAGCAGGCGATCAATCAGGTTGTGCAAGTGACGAAGATGGAGGACATCAACGAGCACATCCAGGAGATTCGAGAGCTCGCGAAGCAGCACCTGACGGATTTTCTCGCGACGTATGGAATTACGCTCAACGATCTGAAGATCCTGATTGTGCCGAAGGATGAGCGCATGCGCGAGTTGATCTCGCTGCAGGCGATTGGGCTCTCGCCGATTGAGGCAGTGCGGTACTATCTCGCGCTGCGGATGGCGGAGAAGGGACTTGTCTCGGCCCCAAATGCGGCCGCGGGTGTGGCGTTCCAGATCGGTGGTCAGACGGGCGGATTCTACCCCGTCGACGCGGGCACCAACGAGCACCCACAAGGAACGAAGTGATGGCGCTGGATTTCTATGACGCGGGCGCTCTGCGGCAGATTGCGACGAATTTGTTCTATGGGTGGGGCTACAACTTCTACAAGAAAGAGAATCAGCTTCGCGCGGACGATCAGCTCGTCCGCGCGAAGGCTGGATTGATCTTGAGCAACGCCGCGGCGAGTGTGAATGCCGCGGAGAGTGAGTACCGGCGCGAGTTTCTCCCTGCTCCGAGCAGAGCGAAGCCGTTTCCGGATGCGGCAGCCGTGAGTGCGGCGCAGGAGCTGGAGCGCCTTTCGAAGGACATCAGCGCGATTGCGAACCGGTTGGCGGAGCTGCCGGTGCCGGAGAGCGATCGCATGACCCAGCGTTTTCGCGAAGAAGCGCCCACCCTGCAGGCACTGATCGCGCTGGACGAACAGCTTGTGGGTCAGTGCGAGCTGCTGCGGTCGACTCTCGAGAAGCGCGATGGATCGTGGATGGTAGACCAAATGAGCGAGATTCGCGGAGGCCTGGAGGCGATTGACGCAACGCTGATGAAGCGGCAGACGCTGCTGCTGAGCCGGTCCAGGTAGGTGTCGATTCGTTAGCTGAGATGGCTGCTGGGTCTTGTCGGCAGCGTGAAGTGGAACGTTGATCCCTCGCCGAGCGTGCTCGTTGCCCAGATATGGCCGCCATGCTGCTGCACGATGCTGCGGCAGATGGCGAGTCCGAGCCCGGTTCCGCCCATGGCGCGGGAATCCGATGCGTCGACCTGTTTGAAACGATCGAAGATCTGCTGCAGCTTGTCCGTGGGGATGCCGCGGCCCTCGTCCTCGACTTCAATGAGCGCCTCATCAGGCGTGACGTAGTGCGCGGTGAGGCGGATCTCGCTCGGAATCGTTGACGCCTGTGGCGAAAATTTGATGGCGTTCGAGAGCAGGTTGTTGAGCGTCTGCAGAATGCGGTCAGGGTCTGCCCACACCGTAACGTTGTTCGGCTCGATAGTGAATCGGATGTTGGCACGCTGCGCGGCGTTCTGCTGATGCTGTGTTGCGCGCCTGAACAGATCGTCGACCGAGGTTTGCGCGAAGTGCAGCTCTGCCTTGCCCGAGCCGATGCGCTCGAGATCGAGGATGTCGTTGACCAGCCGAACAAGCCGGTCCGTATTGCCGAGCGCGATCTCCATCATCTGGCGCATCTTCTCGGGCCGGGCGTTCAGCGCGCCGCCGGAGACGAGGCCGAGCGCTGCGCGCAGCGAGGTGAGCGGCGTGCGTAACTCGTGCGACACCGTGGAGATGAACTCGTCCTTCATGCGGTCGAGTGCATTGCGCTCGCTGATGTCGGTGAACGCGACGACCACGCCCACCGCTCGGCCGGGTCGATCCTGCGAGGCATCCATTGCCTGCGAATCAAACGCGGAGAGCTCATGCGAATCGGCGAGCGCGGCGTGCTCTGCGGAACCTCCCCCGAACCACCCGCCATGACGCTTGCCGGGCTCGATGATCTCGGGCGCTTCGGGCTCGCCGGCTTCGATCTGCGGACGGGCGACATACTCGACCGGGAAGGAGGTGCCGTCCTTGCGCCAGAAGACCTCATTGGCGATGCGCACCGTCGAACGATGCGCGAGGCTCGCCTGAATCGGGCTCTCTTCTTTTGGATACGGAGATCCATCCACCTTCGTGTGGTGAATCAACTCGTGCATATTGCGCCCGAGAATCTCCTCCTGCTTGTAGCCGAGCATCTGCGCGGCGGCAGGATTCACCAGCGTGATGTGACCTTCAAGGTCCAGCGCGAAGATGCCGTCACCCACGGATTCCAGCACCGAGTTGCTCTGCCGGCTGAGCGTATCGAGCTGCGCCTCCGCGCGAATCTGATCGGTGATGTCGACGCCAAAGCCGAGCACGTAACGCTCGCCGTCAACCGGCGCGACAACACGATTGCGATACGCAAAGGCGCGCTCGTCCCCGCGCGCGTTCACCAGATGAAACAGGCCCTGCGTCTCGCCCTTCGCGCGCAGCTCCTCGAAGTAGCGCTCGAGCACGCTGCGGCGCTCTGGCTCCATAAAATCCTGGATGCTCTTCCCGACCACCTCCTGCACGGTGTAGCCCAGCCCCGACGCGCCGTGCTCGTTGATCGTCAGAATCTTGCCTTCCATGTCATGCGTGCAGACCAGGCCAAGCGATCCTTCGACGATCTGGCGGTAGCGCGCTTCGCTCTCGCGGATGGCAGTTTCGGCGACGCGCTGAACGGTGACGTCAATACCCGTCGCAATAACGAACGCGACCTGTCCATGCGAATCCAGCATGGCCGTCGCCGACCACGAGATCCGGCGGCGCACGCCATCGGCTGAGAGCCAGTAGTTCTCATACGTCGTGGGGAACTGCCCGTTGCGAATGCGCTGAAAGTTATCGACGTACTCCGGAATGTCGTCCTTCGGGATCAGCCGCTCCCAGGCGAATTTGCCGATGAGATCCGACGATTGATAGCCGGAGATGATCTCGCAGGCGCGATTGAAGCGCACGATCCGCCCGGCGGTGTCGAACACAACGACCAGCGCGCCCACCGTGTCGAGCACGGCGGAGACGAAGTTGCGCTCCACCGTCAGCGCTGTCTCGATGCGTTGACGTGCGCGCGAGGACTGGCTCGTCTCGCGAACCCGGCGCGCGAGCTCCAACCGTGTTGTCACAAGATTCGAAAGCGATTCCAGCGCTTCGAGCTGCGGCGCAGTCAGCTTGCGTGCCGAGGAGTCGAGCACCACGACACAACCGATCGCAACCCCTTCGGCTGTGTTGACCGGAGCACCGGCGTAGAAACGATAGCGCTTGTCGCCGACCGGGATTCCGTGCGGCGCGTACTCGGGGTCCCGGCGCGCGTCCGGGATCTGATACAGGCCATCGCCGTTGATTGTGGTCTCACACGGAAAGGTGCGGCGCGGAGCCGAGGTCTGCTCAATGCCGTAACGGCCGACAATCAGCACCTCATGGCGGTCGATGATCGTGACTGCGCCGATGGGCGCATTGCATACATGCGCTGCGAGCCGAGCGACGTCATCCAGCGCGGAGTCATGCGGGGCCTCGCGAAGGTCGTAGTGGCTCAGAGCCTCGAGACGGGGCTGCTCAAGCGTCGAGTTCAGCGGGGTCAGCTCGATCATGCTACGTATCCGAGAATACGAACTGTGGGCGGGGGAGCGCGTCCCACTTTCGCGCCAAGCCGCGAACGTTGGGTTAAGGCAACTCTTTCTGCGAGTGAGGTTTCTGTGGATTTCCTTAAGGTTGGGACGCCGCCTCCGGAGCATCATTCGCACTTGCGTCCAGGGCGACCTTCCAATGGCCGTTCACCTTCTTCCAGAAGGTGATATATCGCCCCGCGGACGAGGTTGGCTGGCCCTTCGCGTCCTGACCCTTGGCCTCATAATGACCCCACGTAAACCCGGTGTCGCCGGAGGGCCCCATCTGTGCCCCCTCGGGATACCAGCTCAGCTGATACGTCTTGGGGTCCCAGTTCGCCCGCGCGGCGATGGCGCGCTGCCCTTGCACCGCGGGCTGGCCGTTGTTTAGCGTCACCGCGTCGTCCGCAAACCATGAGGCAAACGCCTTTCCTCCCCCCTTCGCGACGGCGTTCGCGAAGTCGCCCTCCAGCTTCATCAGTTCCAGCGCCCCCGGCGAAACCGCCGGCGTCGGCATCGGAATCAGCGTGTGCTTGTCCGCTGGAGTGGGCGCAGGCACGGAGGGCTGCTGCGCGGCGGCAGCCGAGACCAGGAGAGCGAGACCAAGCGGGAGCGAAGAGAGCCGTGTGGCGAACAGACGAGACATGCCAGCAGTCTACGTCGCTCCGCAGGTCCGTGTACCGAGACTGCCGAGCCGGCGCAGCTACTGCGCCTGGTGGTAGTTGGGATACTCCGGCCGGTGCGGCTCGGGCGGCGGATTGTGCTTCAACTGCTCCAGGGCGACCGCCACCGCCTTTTCAAGCTGCGGATCGTGTCCCTCCGCGACCGCCTTCGGGTCCTGCTCGACGGAGATGTCCGGCTCGACGCCATGGTTCTCGACGTCCCACTGTCCGGCGGGCGAGAAGAACGCCACGCTCGGGCTGGTGACTTGGCCGCCATCCATCAGGACCGGAATCTCGCCGATGCCAACCAGCCCGCCCCAGGTGCGTTTGCCGACCAGCGTGCCGAGGTGGTTGTGCTTGAACAGCCACGGCAGCGCGTCGCCCCCCGAGCCGGCTGATTCGTTCGCGATCATCACCTTCGGCCCGTAGATGCCGGCGTTCGGCGTGTGCTCGATCGCGCCGTACCGCGGCGACCAGAAGGCCTCCACCTGCCGCCCGAGCACCTCGATGATGTAGTCCGCGACCTGTCCGCCGCTGTTATAGCGCTCGTCGACGATCACGCCTTCTTTGTTCGTCTGCGCCATGAAGTAGCGATTGAAGTTGGTGAAGCCGCCGGCGCCGGTGTCGGGCAGGTACACATACGCGAGCTTCCCGCCCGAGAGCTGGTCGACCTTGCGCCGGTTCGCCTCGATCCAGTCGGCGTTGCGAAGCTGAAGCTCGTTGGCGATGGGGATGACCGTGATATCGCGCGCGCCGTCTCCATTCGTGGCGCCAATCCGCAGCGATACCGCGTGGCCGGAGGTGCCCTCGAGCGGCTGCTGGATGTTTGTCGCGGCAGTCAGGTTCTGCCCGTTGATCGCGAGAATGCAGTCGCCCGTGTGCACGTTCAGCCCAGGCTGCGCGAGCGGCGCCTTCACGTTCGGCGACCACGTCCCGCCGGTATAGATCTTCGCAATGCAGTACCGGTCATTCTTGATCGTGTAGTCCGCGCCGAGCAGGCCACCCGGCACGCGCTGCGCCTCGGGGATGGCGCCGCCATGGCCGCGCAGATGTCCGACCGAGAAGCCGGTCAGCATCTCCTGGAAGATGTAGTTGAGGTCCGCGCGCGAGGCGATCGAGTCGACATACGGCTCGAAGCGCTGCTCCTCTTCAACCGTGTTCACGCCGTGATAGTGCGGGTCGTAGAAGTACGCGCGCTCGATGCGCCAGACCTCGTGATACATCTGCCTCCACTCGGCTTGTGGGTCGACCTTCACCTGCAGGTCGTCGATCTTCACCGCTCCGTCGCCGGGCTTCACCGGCGCGGTCGCAGAGACGATGAAGAGCTTCGGCGCCGGACGCGTTGCACCGTCGGCAGGCGGTTCCGCGCCTTCCTCCGGAGTGCCCATGCGCAGCAGCATCTTCTCGCCGTCGGCTGAAATCTCATAGCTCTGTACATGTTCGGCCAGCTTTTCGGTCTTGCGGCCCTCCAGTATGAAGCGGCTCAGCGTGTTATCTTCACCACCGCCCAAGCGCCGCGAGCCGGTCGACTCCAGAAAGTAGACGGTGCCCGGCTTCCCCGTTGAGAGGTCCGTATAGTTCCGCGGTGGCAGCGGCAGCGGAGCAATCCGTCCGGCGATCGTCTCCAGGTTCGCCCCCGCAATGTCGATATCGGTTGGCTTCGGCGGCGCAGGCTTCTGCGGCAGCGTGGGATGCTGCGTGGCCTCCTTGTTCTCCTGTGCCGTCGCACCCGCGGGCGTGACGTCGGCATTCTCCTTCGCCTTCTCCTTCAGCTCCGCCGGGGCCTTCTCGTCATCGCTCTCCGGCGCGACTGGCGACAGCGTCTTGCCCGAAAGCGCGAGCGAGTAGATCGAGCTCGTCACCGTATACAGGTCGCTCGTCATGTCGAGCCCCGCTTCTGTCGCGCCCTCGTTGTTGCTGGCGAGAAAGTACACGTACTTGCCGTTGCGGTCGAACGCCGGCGTATGCGCGTCCGCCATGTCATCCGTCAGTTGCGTCGATGTGCCCTTATCCACCGAGTACAAAAACAACGAGTGCAGATGGTTCGGCATCGATCGCGGATATACCAGCCACTTCGAATCCGGAGACCACGCCACCGCATGCGTTGCATTCGAGAAACCGCCGAACACATTCGCCTCGCCAATCTGCGTCAGCTTGCCGTTGGTCGTGTCCAGCAGATAACGGCGTAGCCGGTTGTCGTAGAACGTAATCAGCTTCGAGTCCGGCGACCACACCGGCTCGAAGTAGTACGCCGGCTCGGCGGCGAGCGCGAACTTCTTCACCGCACCCGAACCAGTCTGCGAAACAACATGCAGGTGGTACAGCGCAGGCTTGCCATCCGGCCCCGGCTCGTCGGAGAAAAACGCAATCGACTGCCCATCCGGCGACCACGCCGGCCCGCGCTCCATCACGCCCGGCGAGTTCGTCAAATTGCGCTCCAGCCCATTCTTCGCGGGCACTGTCAGGATCTCGCCGTGTGCCTCCATCGCGATGCGCAGCCCCGTCGGCGAGAGCGACATATGCTCAATCTCGGTCGCGACCTTCACGAAGTGCGGCCGCACGTCCGGCAGATCACCCGTGACATCGATGTCTACCAGGTGCGGCTGCCCGCCCGGCTCGATCGTGTACAACTCGCCCAGCCGATCGAACACCAGCGTGTGCCCATCGCTCGCCAGCGAGTGAATGTCCGAGCCGGTGCTTTGATACACCTCAGTGACCGCTTTGCTCGCGCTGTCGTAGCTATAGATCGAAATCAGCCCCTTACGCCCAGACAGGAAATACAACTTGCCGTCAGCCCATGTCGGCGAGTAGTCCGCCGAAGTCTCATGTGGCACCTCGACCGAATCAAGCCCCGGCAGCGTCGTAATCCAGATCGCCGGCGCCAGGCCGCCGTGATAATTGCCCCAGGAGACGAACGCTGTGAAGTTGAATACAGATCCCGGGCCCAGCGGGTTGTACGCTATCCGCGACCCATCCGGCGATAGCGTCCCCGCGTACGCCGTCGGCAGCGGAAGCACCTTCTCTACACCGCCCTCCGCCGGGACTTCGAAGAGCTGCGTGTAGCGGCTCGCTGAATCGCGATTCGAGCGAAAGAGAATCCTCTTGCCATCCGGCGTCCATCCCACCGCCACATCTGCCGCCGGATGGTACGTGATGCGCTTCGGGATACCACCCGTAGCCGGAATCGTGAAGACATCCGTGTTGCCGTCATACTCGCCGGTAAACGCGATCGTTCTTCCATCCGGAGAAAAGATCGGCTGGCTCTCGATGCCCACGCCGGTTGTCAGCCGCCAGGCGCGTCCCCCCGCGCGCGGCACCGTCCAAAGATCGCCCGCATAGCTGAACGCAATCAGGTCTTTGCTGATCGCAGGCTGCTCGAGGATGTGCGGATGAGGATCGGCGGCGAACGACGGAACAGAGCACAGGGAAGCGGCGAGAGTGAGGACAGCAAGACGCAGACGCACAGGCATCTCCCGGGTGTGGCTTTCAGGTGTGCCGCTATCCTACACGCAACCGCCCGCGCTGCATCGCAGGCGCACCGCAACTCAGGCCCTCCGCATCGCAAGGTTGATATCCTTCCCGAACGATGTCCAACGCCCCGCGGTCCCTGGCCTCCCGGCCGTCTCGCGCCCGCCAATCCGCCGCCACGCTCCGCGAACTCACCGCGCTGATCGCCGGCATCGCCTGCTACTGCCTCGGCATTATCCTCGCCGCGCTGCACGGCCCACACGCTGCCGCGCTCGGCCTGCGCTGCCTCGGCGTTCTTGCATTGCTGGTCTTCGCTGCGATGCGCCGCAGCCTGTCCGTCTGGATGTTCGTCGCCATGGTCGCCGGCGCGGAGCTCGGCTTCGACGCGCCCAAGTTCGCCGTGCAGATGCGCGTCTTCTCCGACATCTTCCTTCGCCTCATCCAGTGCATCGTCGCTCCACTCATCTTCGCCATGCTGGTCGTCGGCATCGCCAGCCACGGCGATCTCAAGAGTGTCGGCCGAATGGGCATCAAGTCGATCGTCTACTTTGAGGTGGTCACGACGATTGCACTGTTCATCGGCCTGTTTGCGATCAACATCAGCAAGGCTGGCGTGGGGCTGGCATTCACTCCGGGTACGATCGCGCGGCAAGCCGCACCTCCGCCCACCCACTGGAACGACTTCCTCATCCACATCTTCCCGGAGAACTTCGCAAAGAGCGTCGCGGAAGGCCAGATCCTGCAGGTCGCGGTCTTCTCCATTCTCTTTGCCATTGCCCTGGCACTTGTACAGGAATCCCGCCGCGCACCCATGCTGCGCTTTTGCGAAAGTCTCGCCGAGGTGATGTTCCGCTTCACCAATATCATCATGTACTTCGCGCCTGTGGGTGTCGCCGGAGCGATGGCCTTCGCAATCGGCGGCGTCGGCTTGGGGGTGCTCGTCAATGTCGGCAAACTTGTGCTGACGCTGTTCGGTGCTTTAATCGTCTTTTGCCTCGGCGTTCTGCTGCCAGTGGCACTCATCTTCCGTGTCCCCGTCAGGGGATTTCTGCGCGCCGTCGCCGAGCCCGCAACCGTCGCCTTGGCCACAGGCGCCAGCTCGGCAGCACTGCCCAGTGCGATGGAACAGATGGAGGCCTTCGGCGTTCCTCGCCGCATCGTGGCCTTTGTCATTCCGGCCGGCCTCAGCTTCAACCTCGACGGCTCAACGCTCTATCTCGCCGTAACTTCGATTTTTGTCGCCCAGGCCGGCGGCATTCACCTGTCCGTCGCGCAGCAACTCATCATGATGTTCACGCTCATGTTGACGAGCAAGGGCGTTGCCGGCGTTCCGCGCTCGATGTTCGTCATCCTGCTCGGCACGGTGTCAACCTTCCATCTTCCCGTCGAACCCATCTTCATTCTGCTTGGCGTCGACACGATTATGGATATGGCGCGCGCCACGGTGAACGTGGTCGGCAACTGCCTTGCCAGCGCCGTCGTTGCTAAATCAGAGCACGCCTTCCGCACCGAACAGCCGAGCCCCGCCGCGCTCGAGGCTGCAATCGACGCGTAAACAATAAATCTAACTACAGGCAGTTCGGATTCTCAGGCGGTCCCGGCGGCGGCGTGGTCGTTGTCGGCGGCCTGCCAATCGCGAGCTGATGTGCAGGGCAGGGAAGCGGTGTCGGCGGTCCCTGCGTCTGCGCAAATTCGCCGTTGCGTCCCGGCAGCATTCCGATTCGCCGCAGCCAATCTGTCGCCGTACGCGTCCAGTGCTCCTCAGGGAAGCCCACCGGCCGCACGCCAAAGCCATGTCCGCCCGTTGCGTACAGATGCAGCTCCGCCGGTACACCCGCATCCTTCAGCGCGCGGTAATACACCAGCGAGCTGTCAATGTACGTCCGGTCATTTTCCGCCTGGACCATGAACGTCGGCGGCGTCCGGGAATTCGGAGCAAGGCTCGGATCAAGCTCCATGCCATTGGGTCCCGTCGCGAGATACGCCGGATACCCAAGGATCGCAAACTCCGGCCGTGCGCTGATGCTCGTATCCACATCCTTCACCGCGGGCGTGCTCTCTACGCTGTTGTCATCAAAGTGATTCGACAGCGCCACCGCCAGGTGCCCGCCCGCCGAGAAGCCGATCACTCCAATCCTCGCCGGATTGATGTGCCACTCCGCTGCATGCGCGCGCGCCATCCGCATCGCCTGCTGCGCATCTTCGAGGTCGGCCGGATTTTGCGGATAATGTCCAGTCTCAGGCACGCGATACTTCACCAGCAGGCACGCCATACCAATCGAATTCAGCCAGTGGCAGACGTCAATTCCCTCGCCATCCCACGCCAGCCTCCGGTACCCTCCGCCCGGAAACACCAGCGCCGCAGACATAACTCCCGTTGAATGTTGCGGAAGGAAGACTGTCATCGTCGGTTCCGTAACATTCGTCAAACGTGCTGTGCGGTGGCCGTTGATGAACGCGTCCTGATCGGTCGTCACGTCCATCTCCGGTTGCGTCGTTTGCGGCGGTTGCGGAGTGCCATGAGGCCACAGCGGCAAAATGGTTTGTGCATGAATCAGGCCAGCGCCGGCAAGCTGCAGGGAGAACACAAGTGCAAGAGCCGTGACTTTCATGGCAGCCATCCTACCGCAACCCGCAGCAGCCGTCCCGGGTTTAAGGTCTCATGGTTGATACACTGGGAAGTCGGCGCGCTGACCTCAAAACGCGGTCATCAGCCCAGCACGAAGTGAGTTCGAATGAGCGAGTACCTCAGCAAGATAAAGTCCCCTGCGGACGTTAAACGGCTTGGATTAATAGAGTTAGAGCGCCTGGCCGAGGAGATCCGCGAACGCCTCATCACCGGCGTCGCCAAGACCGGCGGGCACATCGGGCCAAACCTCGGCGTGGTCGAGCTGACCATCGCCATGCACTTCGTCTTCGACACCCCCCGCGACAGCTTCGTCTTCGACGTTTCCCATCAGAGCTACGTCCACAAGCTGCTCACCGGCCGCGAGTCCCGCTTCGACACCATCCGCCAGCCCCAGGGCCTCAACGGCTTCATGCTCCGCACCGAGAGCGAGCACGACAGCTTCGGAGCCGGTCACGCAGGCACCGCACTCTCCGCCGCGCTGGGCATGGCCGTGGCGCGCGATATGGCCGGCGGCAACGAGCACATCGTCGCCCTCGCCGGTGACGCCGCCTTCACCAACGGCATCAGCTTCGAAGCCCTGAACAACATCGCCGCGCAAACAAAGCGCATGATCATTGTCCTTAACGACAACGAGTGGTCCATCGACAAAAACGTCGGTGCCATCGCCGAGTACCTGCACAAGATCGCCACCAGCGCCACGTACATCAACCTCCACGACCGCGCCACGGGTCTCGTCGAAAAGATCGGCGGCAAGGCCGCACGGCACATCGTGCGCAAAGCCGAGGAAGCCGCCAAAGGCATCGTCGGCCGCGGCATGATCTTCGAGGAGTTCGGCCTCGACTACTACGGCCCCATCGACGGCCACAACCTCCCGCTGCTTATCGAAACGTTCCGCGTCCTCAAGCAGCTCGACCGCCCCGTCATCCTCCACGCCATCACGCAGAAGGGCCGCGGCTTTCAGCCCGCACTCGAGAAGCAGAAAAAATTCCACGGCCTCGGCCCCTACGACCCCGAAACCGGTGAGACCAAACCTACAGGCCAAAAAACTTACTCCGAGATCTTCGCCGAGAGCCTCACCAAGCTCGCCGACTCCAACGACAAGGTCGTGGCCATCACAGCCGCCATGCCCAACGGCACCGCGCTCGATCTCTTCCGTCCGCATCACCCCAGCCGGTACTTCGACGTCGGCATCGCCGAGGAGCACGCCGTGCTCTTCGCCGCAGGCATGGCCACCAAAGGCTTCCGCCCCTTCTGCGCTATCTACTCCACCTTCCTGCAACGCGCTTTCGACCAGGTCGTGCACGATGTCGCGCTGCAGGAACTTCCCGTCGTCTTCTGCATGGACCGCGGCGGCCTCTCCGGCGACGACGGCCCCACGCACCACGGCCTCTTCGACATCAGCTATCTTCGCGGCATCCCCAACATCATTCACATGGATCCGAAGGACGAAGACGAGCTCCAGGACATGATGTTCACCGCCCTCCAGCACAACGGCCCCAGCGCGATCCGTTACCCGCGCGGCATCGGCCCCGGCACCGCAGTCAAAGAAACACCGCAAGCGCTCGAAATCGGCAAAGCCGAAGTCCTGCGCGACGGCAGCGACGTCGCCATCTTCTCGCTTGGCGGCATGCTGCCCGAAGCCGAACGCCTCGCCGCCATGCTCCGCAAAGAAGGCCAAAGCGTCGCCGTCATCAACGCGCGCTTCGCCAAGCCGCTCGACCACGACTGCATCGCGCGCTACGCGAAGCGCTGCGGCCTTCTCGTCACCTTCGAAGACCACGTCCTCGCCGGCGGCTTCGGCTCCGCTGTCCTCGAATCGCTCGCAGAGCAGGGAATCGACACACCCGTCATCCGCATCGGCTGGCCCGATCAGTTCATCGAGCACGGCAAAGTCGAAGCCCTCCGCACCAAATACGGCCTCACCGCCGAAGCCGCCCTCGACCGCGTCCGCCCCCACCTCCGCCACGCCGTTACAGCATAAACAGGCGCTAAACTAGCCGAGAGTCGATCATGCTACCGAATCTGCTGGAGGAGCTACGTGCAAAGGAAGGCAGTGTAGTGCATCTTACCTCGACGGAGGGAGAGGTGCTATCCGCTCGCGTGCTTCACGTCTTCGAGGAAAACCAAGATATGGCGATAGACGTGTTATCGACGAATCAGCCCGAGAGATACGAACGACTTGGCAAGAGCCATAAGGACGGCGCCTGGGTTATTCCACTGGCGTCCATTGCAACAATCGCTTAACCCTTCAGCGCCGCACTCACCAGCGCCTTCGCCTCATCCTGAATCCGCTTCAGATGCTCCTCACCCTTGAAGCTCTCCGCATAAATCTTGTACACATCCTCGGTCCCGCTCGGTCGTGCCGCAAACCATCCACTGTCTGTCGCCACCTTCAGCCCGCCAATCGCCGCCCCATTCCCTGGCGCCTCCGTCAGGATCGCCGTGATCGGATCGCCCGCCAGCTCCTTCGCTGTCACCTGCGACGCCGACAGCTTCGCAAGCTTTGCCTTCTCTTCCTTCGTCGCCGCCGCATCAATCCGCTGATACACCGGCGCGCCATACCGTGCCGTCAACTGCCCATACAGCACACCTGGATCCTTCCCCGTCGTCGCCGTCATCTCCGCCGCCAGCAGCCCGCAGATCAACCCATCCTTATCCGTCGACCACACACTGCCATCGCGCCGCAAAAAGCTTGCGCCCGCCGACTCCTCGCCGACAAACCCCAGCGTGCCATCCAGCAGCCCATCCACAAACCACTTGAACCCCACCGGCACCTCAAGCATCTTGCGTCCGAGCCCTTTTGCAACCCGGTCAATCATGCTCGACGACACCAGCGTCTTCCCGATCCCAACCTTCTCACTCCAATCCGGCCGATGCATAAACAGATACTGAATGCACACTGCCAGATAGTGATTCGGATTCAACAACCCTGACGTCCGCGTCACAATCCCATGCCGATCGTGGTCCGTGTCGCACGCCCACGCCACGTCATACTTATCCTTCTTCGCAATCATCGACGCCATCGCATACGGCGAGCTGCAATCCATGCGAATGCGCCCATCCCAATCCAGCGTCATGAACCGGAACGTCGGATCGACATACTTGTTCAGCACCTCGAGCGGCAACTTGTACTGCTCCGCAATACGCGGCCAGTAATGGACGCCCGCGCCGCCCAACGGGTCCACCGCCAGCTTCAGCCCGCTCGTGCGAATCGCTTCCATGTTCACGACGCTCGGCAACTCATCCACGTACGATCCGATAAAGTCGAACTTCATCGTCGTCTCCGCCGAAACCGCGCGGTGATACGCCAGCCGCTTCACACCCTGCAGCTTCGCCCCAATCAACTCATTCGCGCGATTCTCAATCCACTTCGTCGCCGTTGTATCCGCAGGCCCACCGCTCGGCGGGTTGTACTTAAACCCGCCATCCTCCGGCGGATTATGCGAGGGCGTAATCACAATTCCATCCGCACGCGCCGCCTTCGTATCCGCGTTGTGCTTCAGAATCGCGTGGCTCAGCGCCGGCGTCGGCGTATAGCCCAGGTCCTTGTCGATCAACACCTGCACGCCATTCGCCGACAGCACCTCCAGCGCCGTCGTGAATGCCGGCTCGCTCAGCGCATGCGTATCCTGTGCCAGAAACAGCGGCCCCGTCGTCTTCTCATTGGCGCGATACTCGCAGATCGCCTGCGTGATCGCCAGAATATGCGCGTAGTTAAAACTCGTCGTCAGCGAGGATCCGCGGTGTCCGCTCGTCCCAAAGCTCACTCGCTCCGCCGGATTCGCCACATCCGGGTGCCGCGCATAAAACGCCGTAATCAGCCGCGGAACATTCACCAGCCGGTCAGGCGAGGAAAGATGTCCCGGCGTATTCACTTCACTCTCGGCCGCATTCGCGTTCATCGTCTCTGGTTGCATAAGTCACAAGAATACGGCGATCGTCCGCCGACTCAAAGTTCTAACTTCGTCGCTGACAGAGCTTCCGCCGGACGATATGGTTGCTCCATGCGCTCTCTGCTCGCCGCGGCCGCACTCAGCCTCTCGACGCTCGCGACCGCGCAAACCTCTACACCCATCCTCCAGTCGCGCAGCGTCGCCACCGACGCCCATCCAGCCCAGGCCATCTTCACCCCCGACGGCCACTACATCCTCGTCACTGTCACACACGAGCACCGCCTCGGTTCCGGCATCGAGGTCTTCCGCCTCGATGGCGACAAAATCAAGCGCGTCGCCTACAACCCCCTCGGCGCCGAGCCCCCCGGCGGCATCCTGCTCATCCCCAACAGCCGCACCGTTGCCGTCGGTTTCTTCGACGCCGGCGTCGCCTTTCTCCCGCTCGACTCCGTCCTCCAGGGCAACGCCGCCGCGCACATCATCCCGCAGGGCGATCACCCCGGCTCCGGCTCGCTCGCCGTCACGCCTGACGGCAAAACCCTCTTCGTCGCCAACGAGTTCCTCCACGGCGGCAGCGTCGGCGTCATCTCCCTCCGCCGCGACCCCAAAGGCCAGCTCGCGCCCGTCGGCATCGGCGAAATCTCCACCCCGCTCGGTACCCCCGGCATCGCCATCTCACCCGACGGCACGCGCCTCTACGCCACAAACGAGCTTCTCCCCGAGCACGTCCCGGAACGCCTGCCCGGCCACGGCAATCCGGACCTTCAGCACGACGGCTGCCTTCAGGAAGACATCAACCACCCTCTGCTGAACGGCGGCCTCTCGGTCATCGACACCGTGAAGGCCACCGCGCCCACAAAAGACTTCAGCCCCCAGCAGGAGCGCCACGCCACCCTGACCACCATTAACGCGGGCTGCTCCCCCATGCACGAGGCCGTCTCTTCCGACGGCCGCACCGTCTACGTCACCGCGCAAGGCGACAACAAGATCCTCGTCTTCAACGCCACCGCGCTTGAGCACGACCCCGAGCACGCTTTGCTCCGCACCATCGACACCAGCGGCGAAGCCCCCGTCGGCCTCGCGCTCTTCGACCACGATCACAAGCTGCTCGTCGCCAACTCCAACCGCTTCACCGACGGCCCCGGCAACGCCACGGTCATCGACCTCACCATCGACCCCGCCAAACAGCCCGTCGTGCAGACCATCAAAACCGGCGACTTCCCCCGCGGCATCACCGTCTCCCCCGACGGCCGCACCCTGCTCCTCACCGTCTACCTCGCCGACAAGCTCATGCTCCTCACCATGAAATGAACCGACGATCGGAGAAGTGAATCCGGGAATCTACTTTTCCTTCTCCCATGCCTCCACCTGCTCGCTCTCCCGGGTCGGCCTCGCTATATAGTGGGGTCCTGTGCAAAGTCGAAGCTTCGTCGGGTTCCTGCTCCTGGTAATGGCTTTTGCTGTCCTGCCGGCGCGCGCCGCGGCGCCGCGCGCTGTGGACGCGACGAGCTTTGGTGAGTCCGTTGTCCTGGGCCCGGAATGGCTGCTATCGCCAACGCCGGTCATCTTTCGCCGTATCGCGACGGCGAAGAGCTGCCGGTGGACCCGGGGCTGCCGCTCGGGATCGTGGAAGATGCCTCCTGGCCGGAGAGCGTCCACTCCTTCGGCGAAAGCGAGCGGCTCACGTTTGTTTCGGATGGGGTGGTGGAGGCGCGGAGCTCCAGTGGCGAGCTTTACGGATTCGAACGGACGCGGGCCATCAGCATGCGGGCCGCTGAGGAGATCGCCTCCGAGGCACGCGCATTCGGGCAGGAGGACGACATCACCGTGCTCACCGTCGGCCTCGCTCCCGTGCCCGCCTTACGCTAGTTTCGTCGGCATACAGAACCTGCGTTCCAAACCACCCACCCTTGACAAAACCCGCCCCCGGAGACCCCCTCTTAAACACTCACCTCAACATCCGGGCACACTTAAAGTCCAGACCTAAAGTCTCTCATTCGAAGACTTTGCGCAAAAAGTACGGGGGGGGTACCCCCAAATTACCCCGCGCTCGCTCTGCGCTCGTAATGAAACAGCAGCTCCTGCTCGCTCGCGATCGGCATCCCATTCCGTGTCGCCGGCGTAAACGTCCACGTCCGCACGGTCGCCATCACCTGCTGGTCCACATCCGCACCAAGACTCTTCGCCACCGACAGATTCGCAATCTTCCCCTGCGCGTCAATCAGCGCATCAAGCACCACATCGCCGCTCGTCCCAGGCGCCAGCGTCGACAGATCCGGCGTCGGCCGCGGATGAAACTGCACCAGCGCGATGCTGATATTGCCATCGCCTTCTGACCCATCGGCCGCATTGCCCGGAGCCTCATTCGTCGCCGCCTGCGTCAACTGCTTCGCCTTGTCCGTCAGGCTCTTCACTGGCTTAGGCAGCGCCGGCCCCTTCGCCTGCTCGCGCGCCTTCGCACGCGTCGACCCGGGCGGCGCACCCAAAAGCTGATAGTTGAACATCAGCACCGTGCCCTGCGCCGTCCCCGGCATATGCCTCGGAGCCAGCAACGGCCCATGCACATGGGCCATCACTGCCAGCACGCCGGCCACGCCCGCATGCACGCCGATCGACACCATCGCATTCCGCCGGCTTGGCACCCGTCCCATGCCAGACAGTCTAGGCCCGCGCCGCTCCAAACTCCAGCATGAACATTGAGTTGTATTGCGCCAAATGCCTCATCCCGCTACAAAACAAACGAGCATCCGCCACATTGGCTGAATCCGGTCACCCGCCCTGTAGCGACGTGACACGTTGAGCTTCGATCGTTGTGAGGGCCAGAAGATTGTCGGGACCGCATCACCGGACAGTTTGGAAGAGCCTCGTCTGCGCGCTGATCTGCGCGCTCGCGGTCCCGTCCGCCGTCGCCGTCCAGGCAACCCTGCTGGCCGACACCCACGTCTCCTCCGCCCAACCCGACATCAACTCCGGCACCCTCTCCAACCTCAACGTCGGTGGCGGCTACGCCACCCTCATCCAGTTCGACCTCGGCGTCCTGCCCTCCGGCACCACCGCCTCCCAGATCACCCGCGCCACCCTCCGCCTCTACTGCAACCTCGCCACCACCCCCGGCGCCGTCTTCGTCACCCCCGTCAACGCTCCCTGGGGCGAGTACAGCGTCACCTACAACACCCTCCCCGCGACCGGCTCCAGCATCGGCTCCGCGCAAGTCCCCGCCGCCGGCCAGTTCATCACCATCGACGTCACCTCCGCCGTCCAATCCTGGGTCACCACACCCTCCTCCAACAACGGCCTCGCCCTCACCTCCTCCACCGCCGTCCTCCAGTTCGACAGCAAAGAGAACGACCAAACCTCCCACGCCCCCGAGCTCGAGATCGCCCTCGCCGCCGGCGGCACCGTCGGGAGCCAAGGCGCCACTGGCCCAGCAGGTCCCGCTGGCGCGACCGGCCCGCAAGGCCCCGCCGGCGCAACCGGCCCTATGGGTCCGCAAGGTCCAGCCGGTCCCGCCGGAGCCTCCGGCGCCGGCGCCTTCGTCTATCAGGGGGCTTACAGCTCCTCGACCAACTATGCCCAGGGCTCCGTCGTCACCTTCGGTGGCTCCACCTACATCTCGCTCGCCGACGCCAACCACGGCAACACGCCATCCTCCACCCCCTGGGACTGGGGAACCCTCGCCCTCGGAGCCACCGGCGTCCAGGGCCCCTCTGGTCCTGCCGGCCCGCAAGGCCCCAGCGGCCCAACAGGTCCCGCCGGACTCACTGGCCCACCGGGCCCGACCGGAGCTGCCGGCCCAATCGGCCCCGCAGGCTCCCCCGGCCTCATCTACCAGGGCGCCTACGACCCCACCCACAACTATGCCTCCGGCGACGTCGTCCTCTTCTCCGGCTCCAGCTACGTATCGACCCTCGCCAACAACCACGGCAACACCCCCGGTCAGACCTCCGCCTGGGGCACGCTCACCGCGCAAGGCCCAGCCGGATCCACCGGCGCACCCGGCCCGCAAGGCCCGACCGGCGCGCAAGGCCCTGTCGGCCCCGTCGGCCCTCCCGGCCAAACCGGTCCCCAGGGCGCCCAGGGAATCCCCGGCCAGCCCGGCGCGCAGGGGCTCACCGGCCCGCAAGGCCCCGCCGGCCCGCAAGGTCCAACCGGTGCTCAAGGCCCGGCCGGCCCCACCGGCCTCACTTTCCAGGGTCCTTACGACTCCGCCCGCAACTATGCCCTTGCCGATGCGGTTCTCTACAACGGCTCCGCCTTCGTCTCGCTTGTCGCGAACAACCACGGCAACGCGCCCGACCAATCTCCATCCGCGTGGTCGCTCTTCGCCTCGGCCGGAGCCACCGGCGCCCAGGGCCCCGCCGGCCCCACCGGTCCGCAAGGCCCAACCGGCGCCACGGGCCCGCAAGGCCCGATCGGCCCCCAGGGCCCGCAGGGAACCATCGGCCCGGCAGGGCAGGGACTCAACCTCGTCGGAGCCTACTCCGCCACAACCAGCTACTCGATCGGCGACGTCGTCACGTATAACAACTCGAGCTACGCCTCGCTCGTCACCTCCAACCACGGCCAGCCGCCCGACCAATCTCCCGCCTTCTGGATGCTCCTCGCGGCCCAGGGCCCCGCCGGAACCCCCGGCGCAACCGGCTCCACCGGCCAGCAAGGCCCCCAGGGTCCCGCAGGCCCCACTGGCGCCACCGGGCTCACCGGCCCGCAAGGTCCCACCGGAGCCACCGGCGCTCCCGGCATGAACTTCCGCGGCCAATGGTCGCCCGCCACCTACTACTCCACCAACGACGCCGTCAGCTTCGACGGCTCAACGTTCCTCGCCCTTACCGCAAACTCGAACGCAGAGCCCGATCAGTACGCCCAGATCTGGACCATCATCGCCCAGGCCGGAAGCCAGGGCCCCACCGGCCCCGCAGGCACTTCCGGCACGATCTCCATCGGCACGGTGACCACCCTCGCCGCAGGCTCCTCCGCCACCGTTACCAACTCCGGCACCACTCAGGACGCCATCCTCAACTTCGGCATCCCGCAGGGAGCCACCGGCCCCGCAGGCAGCGGCGGCTCCAGCACCACCACCTCCGGCAGCTTCGCCGCCATGTACCACCCGGTCAGCTACAACAACAGCTATTACGCTTTGAATTCACCCAACGCCTCCACCACCGAGAGCGACTCTGTCCTCGCCTGGATCCCCAAGGCCTGCACCGCGACCGAGTTCGACGTCCAGTCCCACCAGAGCGGCAACATCACCGTCACCCTCCGTCTGGGCACGTCCTCCAGCACCATGGCGGACACGGCGCTCTCCTGCGCTCCATCCTCCGGCGTCTGCACCGCGCTCTCCTCCGTCTCCATTCCTGCCGGGAGCTTCGTCGACATCCACATCACCGGCTCTTCCGGCACCACCGCCGGCGTCTGGACCTCGCTCACCTGCAACTAAAGTCGCAGCTTCCCAGAGGTTACGCGTCTCGCTGAGCGCGCGTCTCAACAAGTATGGGAGCAGGAAGAGGAGGGCAGAACTACAGCGGCAGTGACGCCCTCAGCTCCACCACCAGCTCGCGCAGAGTCACAGCGTCCACCACGCCATCGTCCTCCAGCAACTGCTCGATCTCCCGCGCCAGCTCCGTCCCGCGCGGATATCCAAACATTCCCAGCGATCCAGCCAGCTTGTGCGCCGTATCTGCTGCGCCGCGCCGCATCATCGGCGAAAGCCTGCCCACTACCGCGGCCTCGCATGCCACATCCAGGCCGTGCAACCGGTCCGTCAGTATCGGAGCACTCCGCTCCCACAGCGCACTGATCAGCTCACGCGCCACCTCGCCCGGCCTCGTGCCCGATCCATGCGCCGCGCCATTGCCCGACCCGTTGCCGAAGCCGTTTGCCGAACTATGCACGATTCCATTGCCGGAGCGAAGTCCCAGACCGTTCGCCGCCCCGTTTACTGAGCTACGCCGCTTCGGCGGGTGACAGCCAGACTGCATCGGACTTCTAACTCCATCCCAGCGTCGTAGCCATCTGCTCGGCCAGTGTAAGCGGATCGAACGGCTTGAAAAGAACACCCGCAACCCCGAGCCCCGCAAACCGCCGTTGATCTACGCCCTGTACCTTCGCTGTCAGTAGAACTACAGGGATATTAGCGATCTCCGGCGAACGCTGCATCTCACGGAAGGTGGTAGGCCCATCCATCGAAGGCATCATTACGTCCATCAAAATGGCGTCGGGCTGTTCCACATGTGCGGCACGAATGCCTTCAGCGCCGGAGCACGCTGTCAAAACGCTCCATCCGGCAACGGATTCCAGCGACAGAGCCGCAACCTCGCGGATGTCGTCCTCGTCATCAATGATGAGAATACGGCGCATTAACCAGACCTAGGGAGATTGCTGCGGACCATTCTACGCTATGCCGGTCCCATTGCAGGTTTTCCTAAATGTCGAACCATCGCCAGAATCAAATCCTCAACATGCCTCGGCTGAACCCTTGCCTTGGTCAAAAACTGGGTCGGCCCCAAACGCAGCTGCGCCATCTCCGCTTCGCTCAGCTCGCTGCCAGAGTACACCACCAGCGGCAACGTCCTTAGTTTCGGCTGCCTCCGTAGCCAATCCACCAGCGCAAACCCCGATCCATCCCGCAACGTAAGGTCTAGTATCAGCAGGTCGGGCGCCTTGTCCTGGCAATAACTCTCCGCCTCCGCCAGTGAGCTCACATGATCGATGCTGATCGCGCCCTCCTCGCCCGCTGACCCAAAACTGGACAGCACCACCGTCGCCAGGTCCTCGTCATCCTCCACCAGCAGAATCTTCCCCGGCCCGCTCGTCGGGTGCAGCGCTCGAGTAATCTCCGTCAGCAGCAGCGTTTCGTGGAACGGCTTCTGCACCCATCCCTGCGTAGTCGGCACATCCGGCGTCCGCGTCGCCGGCGAGAGCACACTCAACACCACCACCGGAATCTCCGCCGTCTCCGGCTTGCTCTTCAGCCGCTGCAGCGTCTCCCATCCGGACATCCCCGGCATGCACAGGTCCAGCAGCACCGCATCCACCTGCTGCTTGCTCACGGCCTCCAGCGCCTCTTCACCGCTCGCCGTCTCAATCACCGTGTACCCGTTCCGCCGCAGATTCTCGCGCACCACATTGCGCACAATCGCATCATCGTCGACGACCAGAATGGCCCCTTCCGACGCCACCGGCAGCGCCGCCGCCTGCTCCACCGTCGAGTACCGCGGCAGCCGCAGGATCACCGTCGTCCCCGGCCCATTGCCCTTCGCATCGTTTCTCTCCGCCCACACCGTCCCGCCGTGCTGCGCCACAATGCTCCGGCAGATCGCGAGCCCCAGCCCGGTTCCGCCCTTCTGCCGCGCATCCGATGCCTCCACCTGCCCAAACCGGTCGAAGATGCTCTCCAGCTTGTCCAGCGGAACGCCGCGCCCCACGTCCACCACCTGCAGCACCAGGTTGTCGCCATCCGAGGCAGTCGTCACCTTCACCAGACCTCCGCGCGGCGAAAACTTGATCGCATTCGACAGCAGGTTCGTCAGCACCTGCTGAATCCTGTCCGGATCTCCGTCAAACGAGATCGGCGTCTCCGCCGGCTCCGGCACAATCTCCAGCGTCACGCTAAACTTCTCCGCCATCGACCGCATCGTCTCCACCGCCTGCGCCACCACATCGCGCAGCTCCAGCCGCCGGATCTGCAGTGGCGCCCGCCCCGACTCCATCCGCTCCAAATCTAGAATGTCGTTTATCAGCCGAACCAGCCGCTCTGTATTACTGCTGGCAATCCGCAGCAGGTTCGCCGCCTTCTCGTCCACGTGCCCGGCCTTGCCCGACGACAACAGCCCCAGCGCCCCATGGATACTCGTCAGCGGTGTCCGCAGCTCATGGGACACCGTCGAGATGAACTCATCCTTCAGATTGTCCAGTTGTTTCCGCTGCTGCAGCGCCGTCTGGTGCTGCAGAATCTCCCGCATCGCCCTCGCCAGCTCCTCCGTCAGCAACGCGCTTCGTCGGCGCGCCCGCACCAGGGCCACCGAGACAATCACAAGCGCGACGATCAGAGCCGCAGAGAGCCAGATCAAAAGCATAGAAAGCAGAGCGGACCGGAACCTAATGGTAACGCAGACCTGCAACAATCGTTGTACCAGCACGAGTACGAAGGTCGTGTCCTTCTACGACTTCTGGCCCCGTAACTGCTCCGGCAACCCTCTGCAAACTGAGCCCTGGTCGTCCCTGATCCCTGGTCCCTGGTCCCTGATCCCTGATCCCTGGTCGCTGATCCCTGCTTTCCTCACCGCCTCCCGAGCCTCCGCCGCCGCCACCTTGCGGTCCTCATACGCCGCTCGCGAAAACTCCACCGGCTCCTCCGCAAACCGTACCTCCGCCTGCACCCCCCGCAGCCCCAAAAAGTTCCACAGATGCGCCAGCAGCGTCTGCGTGCTCCAGTGCACATCGTTGCGCGCGCTCTTTCCCTCCGCCCGGTCTGCCTCCGAAACCTCATATCGGATAAACCCCGGCCACACCGGCGCCTCCGCCTCCAGAGCCTCCGCCAGCAGCCCGCTATGAAACGGCATCACCGGCTCATCGCCAATAAACGTCCCACCCTCCGGAAAGAACACCACCGGCAGACCATCGCGAAATCCCTTCGCCATCCCCTTGGCCGCCTTCTCCGCGCTCCCACCCCCGCCGCGCTCCACATACACCGTCCCCGCCATCATGCTGATCCACCCAATCAGCGGCATCTTCCTCGTCTCAATCGCCGACACAAACACACACGGCCGTATCGCTGCATGCACAACGATGTCCAGATAGCTCAGGTGATTCGTGATCACCGCGCCTTCCATCGGCACCAGCCCCTCCGCCACCCACGACACGTTCACCGTCCGCAGCGCCTGCCGGCAGAACCCCGTCAGCCACGCCGCGCGTTCCGGCCTCGTATGCGGCCGCATCACCACCAGCTTCGTCAATTGCACGGCGAACACCGTCACCACCTTCGCCGCACGCCAGATCGTCCTCAGCAAACTCACCCGCCTTCTACCCTCTACCCCGTACTCTCTACCCCTTACCCCCTGACTCTCATTGCGGCCCGTGATACACCTCCACCGGATCCGCGCTGTGCACCCACGCCGAATAAATCAAATCCCGCAACTCAATCGCTCCCGCCGCCAGCCGCTCGTCCGTAAACGCCTTCGCCTCCGCCGTGCCCGCGCCCGTAAACCCGCCCGCCTTCTCCAGCTCGTAAACCTTCTCGACCATCGTATTGGAGTGCTGCAGGTAATCCAGATACTGCGTCCATTCGTCGTCAATCTTCACCGGAGCCGCCGCCTTCACCAGCGGAGCAAAATCCGCCGGCTTGATATTCGCACCCACATACGCCGACTCAAACTCCGAGTGAATCTTGTGCTCCGTCGTATATCCATTCGGATTCGGTCCAGTCCACCCGTTGTACTGGATCGTCGTGTGCAGCGGCTGAGACCCGTCACCCGCAAAGTGCCCCAGCCACCCGGCGTCATACAGAATCGCCGTCTCCACCGGAGCAAGATCCCCGTTCGCCTCCACCAGCTGCCGGTATTGACGAAAATCCACTCTGAGCCGCTCGTAGATCTCCGCCGTCTGCCAGGGCAGCAGACCCACCTTCTCCGCAGTCAGCGGAACGCCCGGATTCTTCGCCTGCGCTGCCGCTAACGCGCGAATGAAGTCGTACCGCCGCGGCGGCAGCATCTTCCCACTCGGCGGGCAATCAGCCGCGCCAGCCGAACACGGAACCTCCGCCAGCTCCGCCCATTCCATATCGATGAAGTGATCCGGAGCGCCCACCAGTTCGCCGCGCGCACCTTCGCGCCAGCGGTCCGCCTCCGGCGCCAGCCAGCCAAGAACATCCAGCGCATTCCCATTGCGCAGAAACGCCGGAACATCCGCCGGCAGGTTCTCCGCTGCCACCCGGTTGATCATCGAGTGCCCATCATGCCCCCACGCCCACAGCGGTTCGCTTCCAACCAAAAGCAGAGCACAGCCCACAACCACTCGCAGCAACCAACAGGCTTTGGCCATGCGCTGAGTATACGGTCCACGCGACCCCCGTTTGACCGCCGCACAACCGCCCTCTACTGTTTGCATAAGGCTTTTTGCCGGCACTCTGCCAATACCACCCTGCTGACGAGGAGATTTTTTGAAGCCCATTTCGCGCCGCCAATTCACCACCACTGCTGCAGCCTTCGCCACCGGAATTGCCTCCTCGCGCACACCTCTCTGGGCTTCAAAACAAGCCGCCAACCCTCCCGGACGCCTCGCCACAACCGCCGAACGCGGCCTCGCCAAAGGCCCCTTTCAGCCCACATGGGACTCCCTCCGTTCGCAGTACAAAGTCCCAGACTGGTTCCGCGACGCCAAGTTCGGCATGTGGGCGCACTGGTCCGCCCAGTGCGTCCCCGAGCAGGGCGACTGGTACGCCCGCAGGATGTACATCCAGGGCGACCCGATGCACGACTTCCACGTCAAGACCTACGGCCACCCCTCCAAAGTCGGCTTCAAAGACATCGACACCATGTGGAAGGCCGACGCCTGGCGCCCCGAAGATCTCCTCGACCTCTACCAGAAAACCGGCGCGCAGTACTTCATGGCGCTCGCCTGCCATCACGACAATTTCGACTGCTTCCGCTCCCGCCACCACGACTGGAACGCCACCCAGCTCGGTCCGATGAAGGACATCGTCGGCACCTGGCGCAACCTCGTCCGCGAACGCGGCATGCGCTTCGCCGTCAGCAACCACGCCTCCCACGCCTGGCACTGGTTGCAAACCAGCTACGGCTACGACCCCGAAGGCCCCATGGCCGGCGTCCGCTATGACGCCTTCCAGCTCCAGAAAAATTGGCGCGCCGCCGCCAAAGGCACACCCTGGGCCGGCCACGATCCCAACCAGCTCTACGTGGGCCCCACCTACGTCCTGCCCGACGGCATCAAGACCGCCGCCGAAGCCCTCGCCTGGCACAACGCCCACGATCGCGTCTGGGACGAAAACCCGCCCGCCGCCCATCCCGAGTTCGTCAACCAGTGGTTCCTCCGCTGCAAGGACCTCATGGATACCTACGACCCAGACATGGTCTACTTCGACGACAACGAGCTCCCGCTCGGGCAGGCCGGCCTCGACGCCACCGCGCACTTCTACAACTCCAGCGTCGCGAAACACGGACAGCCAGACGTCGTCGTCACCGGCAAGAACATCCGTCCCGAGTACAAAGGCGCCATCGTGCTCGATCTCGAGCGCGGACGCGCCGACAAAATCCTCTCAGAGCCCTGGCAAGTCGACACCTGCCTCGGCGACTGGCACTATCGCCGGTCGCTCTTCGAAGAGCACAAGTACAAAACCCCAACCTTCGTCATCCACACCCTCCTCGACGCCGTCTCCAAAAACGGCAACCTCTGCCTCAACGTCCCCGTCCGCGGCAACGGCGAGATCGACTCCGACGAGCGCGCCATCGTCGAAGCCATCGGCGCCTGGATGAACGCCAACAACGAAGGCATCTTCGCCTCGCGCCCCTTCACCATCTACGGCGAAGGCGCGCCCGACGAGTCCGGCACCGGCGGCTTCAAGGAAGGCAAAGGCCGCGCGCTGTCCGCCTCCGACATACGCTTCACAACGAAGAGCGGCCACCTTTACGCCTACGCCCTCGGCTGGCCCGCGGACGGCAAACTCCGCCTCACCACCCTCGGCAAAAACGGCACCACCCCCGTGCACGAAGTCGCCCGCGTCGAACTGCTCGGCTCATCCGCCCCACTCACTTTCGAACAAACCCCCGACACCCTCCTCGTCACCCTCCCCGAAACCAAAACCAGCGACATCGCCGTCGGCCTCAAAATCTCTTCCGCCAACGGCGACATCCGCGGCAGCGTATAGCCAGCATCGCCCGGGTGCCCCACCCTCGGGAAGCAGGATGGGGTATCGCGCGTTAAGACGCGCCAGAAATGCACGCGGTCCCTCAGATTTCGATCTGAGCCACAACACGGAAGGGCCCATCTTCAGATGGGCCGTCAAACGTCGGGCGCAAAGCGCGTTTCCGCTCTGCCGAAGGCCGGAGTGAAGGCGAAGCCGGAACGACTGAATTGCCTTCCATGGGTGCTGTTACACTCCCTCTGACATTCACAACAGAGGTATCGATGCAACTCTGCGGGACCCGTACCTTAGGCCTGATTCTCGTCCTTGCCGCACTGCCCATTGCTGCTCAGGTCAGAGACATCGATTCAGCCAAACTGCCTCAGACCTCATCCGTCCAGGCCGCCTTCCGCAGCGCACAGGACCTCGAGCCCTACGCCCAAGCCTGGACCACCAAATGGAACTACGACGTCCCCGAGACGCAGGTCCAGGACAAACTCTCCGACGACCTCAACATCCTCAGCAAAGCTCTCCAAAGCGATCCCTCCAACCACGAACTCCAGTTACTCACCGGCCTCGTCGCCCACTTCGCCTACAACGTGAGCGACGACGCTGCGTTTCAAGTCGCAGTCGACGATCTGACCAAAGCCGCCGCCGCCGATCCCTCCGACATCCGCGGCGAATGGTTTCTCGGCATCCATCAATGCCAATCCCTGCAAGTCGTCGACGGCATGAACCGCCTCCTTAAACTAGAAGAGAAGTTCAAGAATCCGCCGGCCGACTTCTGGGGCGACTACATCACCTGCGCAACTGTCGCGATGCTTCCCGCGCACACTCTTCGCGCCATCGATCGTGCCATCGCCAATGGTCAGCCCGGCGATGGATACAGTGAGCTCACACAAATCGCAAACAGCCGCTATAAGAATGGCGATCTAACCAAACCCATTCCCGCGCATGACGCCTGGGCGGACGATCCACAGCCGAACGCCCGCGACCCTTTCACGAGCTATCTCTGCGGCGCGTCTTTCATCGTGGATGCGAAGTCAGATATACACGTCCCGGACATATCGGCAGGCACTTGCGCTGTAACCGCAAGTCCGCCGGCAAAAAAAGGCGAACCGGCTCCGACATTTCTGTTCATGGTCAAAACGCCCACTCCCGGCCAGAGCCTCGATAACTTCGTCAGGTCATATCTCAAGAGCAACGATGCCGATACAGGCAGCGACAAGAACCAGGTAAAGCTTGCACCCGAGCTGCCTTGCCCCGTCGAGCGTTGTCTCTCATTCGATATCTTTGCTCCCGGGATTTACTGGAAGCAGGGCGGCGCCCATATTCTCGTCGAAGCCTTCGAACGCGACCAGCCCCGTTACGATGGTCTCCCGTTTGAGAAGCCTCAAGGACCGCTCATGAGGGAAGGGCAACACGGCAGGGCTTACTTTCGCGCGGAACCGAGGTTTCACAGAATCGGCGGGAAGCTCTACTACCTCGTTCTTCTCGACTCCAACCAGCAGATCTTCGCGGCGAGCAAGGCCGAGTTCGATGAGTTTCTGAAGTCCATCGTCGTTGAATAAAGCCTCGCGTTGCCCATCCGTAACAAGCGGACGGGAATCGAAAGGGCTTGGGTGGTTCTGAAGGGGCACGGCTTCAGCCGTGCCGTAAGCCGCCGCGCGCAGCGCGGCTCCGCTCTGCCGAAGGCCCGGCGCGAAGCGCCTGAATTGCCTTACTTTCGAACCACCATAAACCTACTTGGCGGACAACTTCTCCAAATCCCTCTTCTTAATCTTCAACACCACCCCCGCATTCCTATCCGCCACCTCGCTGATATGAAACTCTGACGCCACGCCTAAAAACTCCGCCTGCTCGCTCGCCGTTAACTTGTACTTGTCTTCCAACCAATCGGCCATATTTGCCGTTGCCCCGCGCAGCGCATCCTCCAGCGTCCCACCCAGGCCCATCGCAATCAACTCGTCCTTCGTCTCCACTCGCGGTGTCCACATGCGCTTGCCCTGCAGCACATCCACCTGCACCGTCACGTCCATCGACGTCTCCAGCGCATTCCCATTCAGTTCGCCATCACCCTGCAACGCATGCGCATCGCCGAAGTACAACAGCGCTCCTGGGTTCGACACCGGTAGATACACGGTAGCGCCCTCACCCACCTCGTTGAAGTCCATATTCCCGCCATACCCACCCTCATCACCCGTCGGCGGCGGAGCCTGCGCTGGCCCAACCGCCGTCGCCACACACCCCAGCATCGGCCGCACCGGAATCGAAAAGTTCTTCATGTGCTCGCCCGGCTCTGCTACCGACGCCGTCCCATTCACCCGGTCCAGCTTCCACCGCACGCCTTTGCCGTTGTCCTTGAACCGCACTGCCAGCTCCGAATTGGTCGCGCGATCCACGACCGCGTCATCGCTCTCTGCCCAGTCACGATTCAGCTTCAGCCGCACAATATGCACCACCAGCGTGTCGCCCGGCTCCGCGCCCTCAATGTAGAACGGTCCCGTCTCCGGATTCCCACCCAGCACCCGCCGCACGCCTTGGAAATCCGTTCCGCCCGCATCCACCGTCGTCGTGTGAATCGTGTCTCCCGGCTTCACCCGCAGCACCGGCTTGTTGAACGGCGACCACGACCGGTAGAACACCGTGGGCACAAACTCATGCGTCTCGTTCCCATGCACAATCGGCTTGATCAACTCCGCGGTGAAGGGAATCCGGTCATGTCCCGTCGGGTTACCGGTGCTGGTCGCAATGACCTCGCCCTTCATCTCCCCATTCGCAGCCGTAGCCGTCACCTCATTCGAGTCGCCTTCGCTGTCCTTCGCGACAAAGTGCACCTTTTCGCCCCCCTGTGAATGACTGACCGTCCCCTCCAGCTTGTCTCCACGAAACTTCCCGGTCAGCTTCTCGCCCGCCTGGTCCAGTTGCAGCGGCACGTACATCTGTGTCCCATAAATCTCCGCCGTCACCTGCCACTTGCCCGTCAGCGATTGATCTGCCGCAGCCTGCGCGACGCACGACACCGCGCCCGCACCGATCGCCAGACCCGCAACCATCACCAATGCAATCCTCATTCGCATGCAGGACTCCTCTCTGAGAAACGCTGCCTGGCCCTCAAAACCGGCCCCAGTACGTGTACATCTCCGCAACCAATAGAATCAAGACTTTGCAAACTTAGGTCCAACCCTAAGTCCAGCAATATGAAGATTTTGCGAAAAAAAGGGGGGAGGGGGTACCCTCACTCCTAACTCCCTCACACCAGCACCGGCTGCTCCCTGAGCACCGGCGTCCCGAACACCCTGCGGTAACGCGCAATCTCCTCCGCCGGTCCGGTCGCCTTGCTCGCGTTGTCGGAAAGTTTCACGGTCGGCACGCCATCCGCGCTGGTCAGCTTGCACACCAGCGAGATCGGCTCGAACGTATCCTCCCCGCGCGGATGACACCCGCGGAAGTCATTGGTCAGCAGCGTCCCCCAGCCTGCCGCAAACCGTATCCGCCCGTCGAAATACTCGTGCAGCGCCACAATCGTCTCCGCATCCAGCGCGTCGCTCGCGATCAGCCGCTTGGTCCGCGGGTCCTGCCCATGCCGCAGCAGCCACGCAATGTACTCATCCCCCGCCTCGAACGGGTCCTTCGAGTCCACCCGCTCCCCCGTCCACCGCGCCACCCACTCCGGCGCCCCCTCCAAAAACTGATTCGTCCCAAACGTATCCGGCAGCAGAATCAGAAGTTCGCCGTGATAGCTCTGCTGCCACAGTTCCAGCACGCGATACTGCGAGGCCCGCAGCTCCTCATCGCTCCCGCGCGAGGCCATCGCTGCCAGCGCCATCGGCAGCTCATGCGCATTCGTTCCGATCGCCTCCAGGTTGTGCTTGTACGCGAGCGCGGTGTTTGAGGTGCCGCTGAACCGTTCCTCACCCATATTCAGTGCCGCCTGCAGAGCTTCCACGCAGTACTCCTGCCACAGAAAGCTATGCCGCCGCCGCGTGCCGAAGTCCGACAGCCGCAGGCCCTCAACGCGACGAAGCTTCTCAATCTTGTCCCACAACCGCGTCTTGGCTCGCGCGTAGAGCACATCAAGTTCAAGCTCGTTCAGCTCGGCAAGCGCCGCACGGGTCTTCATCTCGCTGACGATTGCGAGTGAGTAGACCTCCCACATCGTCACCTCGGTCCACAAACCGCTGAACCGCAGCACCAATTGACCGTCCTGCTCGCTGATCTGGTACGTCGAAAGTCGGAAGCTGTGCTCCAGCCAATCCAGGAAGCCAGGCTCGAAGATCTGCCGCACGCCATAGAAGGTGTTGCCCGCCAGCCACACCAGTTCGGACCGCTCAAACTTCAGCCGCGTGACGTAGTCCATCTGCTCGCGCAGCGCCTCGGCCGGGATGCGTTCGCCCAACCGCACCTTGATCGTGCGGTTGTAGATCTCGCTGGTCGCCTTTACGCGCGGGAAGTTCTTCCAGATGAACTGCAGCATCAGGAACTTGTAGAAGTCCGTATCGAGCAGCGAGCGTACGATCGGATCCAGCTTCCAATTGTGGTTATGCGCGCGCTCGGCGAAGTTAACGTTCATGGCTTGTACATCAGCCTAATGCATACAAAAAGCAAAGAGGGCCGCGGGAGCGGCCCTCCTTGGAAATACTTCATCCGCTCTGCTTATGCTTTGAGCCGCCGCCGCAGTACGCCGCACGCGCCGAGCAACCCTGTTCCCAAAAGGGCAAGGCTGCTGGGCTCAGGCGTGGTCGTGACGCTGATGTTGTCGAGCAACGCACCGATATTGTTGTTCGGACCCAGGTCAATGAATTCAAGCTGCACTGGATCGGAGGTGACGTTGAAAAGCGCATTGGTGACGACACCCGAGGTGAGGTCATCGCTGGCGAGGGTGAACGTCTGGTCGTAGAACGTCTGCGTCGGGGACTTGATGATGACCTCGGTGGTGCTCGAGACGCCCCGATCCGACCCGATCAGATCAAAGTTTAGCAAGTAGCTTCCGGCCGCAAGGTTCAGGGTTGTGGTCAGATTCAGGTTGCCGGCTGAGTTTCCGCCGGTCCCGCCCATATCCACGCAGTTGCCGGACTCCGGCCCGCGGCAGAGATATCCAAAGCCGTCCGCGGGCCCCACGATGTCTACGTTCGTCCCGTTGACGGCGCTAAATGCACCTGCCTTGGTCACATCCAGTTGAGCGGTCGTCTCGTCGAAGTTTTCCGAAAAGACGGTGTCAGCGTGCATAACCCCAGTCGTCAGCAGCAGCGCTGGGACACAGAGCAGAAGGTTCAATTTCTTCACGACGCACCTCATTAGAGAGAATTGCCCACCAATCTCCCTGAGGCCCGCAGACGAACGCGCTCTTCCAGAAAAGACTCTGCAAGGAAAGTAGATTAGGCAGGAGAAGAGATAACAGACGAGTCGCGGTAAAACGAAGACAATTGAAGTAACCAGGAGCGACTCTTTAGTTCATTACCACCCTGAGAGTGTAGGATGGTCGTGTTTCGCCGCGGCTCTCAGGTGAGGACCTTCAGGATGAAGACGCTTGTGCAGTATCTCTTTGCGCTGGTGCTGATCATTTTCGGGATTGTTCTGCTCTGCAATCCGTCGCGTCCTGCGCAGACGAGCGAACTCCAGCCGGACGCGGGAGCCAACTCGCAGACCATGGATCGTGCGACTGCCGGACCGCTGATGCGGCTGGCCTGAATTCATGCCAGATTTGCAGAACACCCGCGTAATTACAGGCGAAAACACGATAAACTGGTAGCTGACATGGCTACCAAAAAAGAACTTCTCCAAAACAAGATTCAGCACATCGACATCACCGAGCACAATGTTGTGCCGCTGGTGGACGCGATGGCTTCGATGGCCTACAGCTCGCGCGATCTGGCGCGTGCGGCCAACATTTACGACATGATGCTCCGCGATACCGAGTGCGGCGTGATTCTGTGCCTCGCCGGCTCGCTCATCTCGGCTGGGTTGCAGAAGGTCATCGTCGACCTGGTGCGCAACAACATGGTCGATGCGATTGTCTCGACCGGCGCGAACATCGTCGACCAGGACTTCTTCGAGGCCCTCGGCTTCCGCCACTACATCGCCGGCGACGAGTACAAGTACGGCGCCGGCGACGCCGAGCTGCGCGAGCTGATGATCGACCGCATCTACGACACGTTCATCGACGAGGAAGAGCTGCGTATCTGCGACGAGACGACCGAGAAGGTCATCAACTCGATGAAGCCCGCTGCGTACAGCTCGCGTGAGTTCATCCGCGAGATGGGCCGCTACCTGAAGGAGAACGGCCGCACGCCCGAGAAGGGCAACGCGGACTCGATTGTGCTCGCCTGCTACGAGAAGAATGTGCCGATCTTCTGCCCGGCGTTCTCGGACTGCTCGTTCGGCTTTGGCATTGTGGCGCATCAGCACGCAAGGCAGGGCAAGCCGCACGTGTCCATCGATTCCGGCAAGGACTTTTACGAGCTGACGCAGATCAAGATCCAGAACCCGACGACGGGGCTGCTGATGATCGGCGGCGGCGTGCCGAAGAACTTCGCGCAGGACATCGTGGTCGCGGCCGACATCCTCGGCGTCGAGGCCTCGATGCACAAGTACGCTATCCAGATCACGGTGGCTGATGCACGCGATGGTGCGCTCTCGGGTTCGACTCTTAAGGAAGCCAGCTCGTGGGGCAAGGTCGATCTGACCTATGAGCAAATGGTCTACTCCGAGGCCACGATCGCGTTCCCGCTGATCGCCGGTTACGCGTTCCACAAGAAGGCGTTCGCGGCGCGCAAGGGCAAGGCGTTCAGCGAGAAGCTGGACCTGGTGACGGCGTAACGAGAGTAGTTAGTGGTTAGTGGTTAGTGAACGGCGGAGCTTCGGCTCCGCCGTTTTGCTTTTAGATTGGTTCCTGCAGATACCGGCTGAGGCTGTATTCGGGCATGGCCTGTCCGGCGAGTGAGTCTACGCCTTCAACATAGAGCCGATGAGGTGAGGTGGCGGGAACGATGATGATCTCCTCGCCGTCGCGGCTGCGAAGCAGAAGGCCCGACTCGGCTCGGATGCCGCGTTGTTCAATTACGAGCTTAGCGATCGAGCCGCCGTTTCTGAACGACCAGGGCAGGTCTACGGAGGCTTCGTCTGGTTGAGGGTGCAGCAGAAGCTCGAGCTTGAGGATGCCGACCTCGATGCCATCGGTGAGATCGTGCATGGAAGACGTTAGCCGGAAACCTTCTCCGGAGGTCAGCCAGATAGTGACTGCCAGGCAGCCATAGCCCGAGAAGTCGGAGGACATGCGTTTGAGCTGCCCGCGTTTGACGCCGGTCGCCAGCGGGGTGATGTCGCCGACGATAGGTAGCGTCGTCATCGCGGTTTGGGGAGGATATCGCGTTCGCGCAGCTGGCGGAAGATCTGTTCGATGGACCAGTCGAGTGCGTCGGTGCCGAGGACGGTCATGGTGGCGCGGGTTTGTGACGGGATGACGTATCGCTCGGCCATGGGTTTGACGGCGGCGTCGTACTGCTCGCGGACGGAGGCTTCGGTGCGGCCGCGCTCGCGGATGTCACGGTGGATGCGTCGGGCGAGGCAGAGCTCGTCGGGCGCGTGGACGTAGACGGAGAGGTCGTAGGCGGCGCAGAGCTCGGGCCAGTGCAGCG
>DASRGC010000046.1:0-12414 GCA_035651235.1 Acidobacteriaceae bacterium | reverse complement strand
CGTGTTCTTCGGGTTGTGCTTGGACAGCACCTTCGTGATCGCCGCCGTCAACGTCGTCTTGCCGTGATCAATATGACCAATCGTCCCAACGTTCACATGCGGCTTGCTGCGATCAAATTTTTCCTTCGCCATGATCCTTCTTTCTCCTGTATCCAGCCGGATTCCCGGCGATTCAAATCAAACTTGTGCGTTTGCTCTCCGCCTCAATAAATCAGTAATAGGCGTAAAGCTTAAAATACTTCTCGCGCAGCGACGGCTCGACCTTCTCGAGCGAGGCGAGATAGAACTCGCGGATCTGCCCTTGGTCGCCGTCGGTCAGCTTGTTGTATTCGACCGCCGTACTGACGCCCAGCTTGCCGCCGTTCAGCACCGACTCAAAATCGCGGATGCGAAGGCCCGCGCGATCCAGCGAGCGCAGAAACTTCTCCACGTTGTGCGGAGCAAACGAGCTCTCAATCGCCGACTTCACGGTGCGGAAGGTCGGCTCGTCGGCAATGGCGACCGGCGGCCGCTCATACAGTGCGTGCGTGCGGTCCACCTGGCTGAAATCTGTGTGTTGTGGTTGCGACATTCGTCTCCGGACTGCTATTCAAAATCTGGAGCGGGAGACGGGAATCGAACCCGCGACCAACAGCTTGGAAGGCTGTGACTCTACCACTGAGTTACTCCCGCCCTTACTGCAGCGAGTCAGCAAATCAGCGAGTCAGCGAGTCAGCCTCGCGCCGCGGAGTTGAAAACCCGCTCAAAAATCTGGAGCTGATGATGGGGCTTGAACCCATGACCTCTCCCTTACCAAGGGAGTGCTCTACCACTGAGCTACATCAGCCTTCTTATGCATCTCATGAATCGCTTGCGCGATTCACCTTGGGTTAAAACCCAAGGCTACCGCTACATCATTCACTTCGGGCTAAAGCCCGAAGCTACCGCCTTATCACTCCATCTTACGCCGCGCGCGCTGCCAACCAATCAGCACACGAGCCGCAAAAAACCCGAGCAGCAGCCATGCAACCTGCTGCACCTTTCCCGGGTCGATCGTGCGCCACACCAGCAGAGCCAGACCGCCCAGTACCGCCAGCGCGACCACCATTCGGCCGGTGCTAGCGGGCGACATCTTCGAAGGACCTTTGCCCATCCGGTCCTCCGTCAAAACGTGGTGCACAGGGGAGGATTCGAACCTCCGTAGCGCGTTTGCGCGGCAGATTTACAGTCTGCTGCCATTAACCACTCGGCCACCTGTGCCCTGCTCTCTGCCCGCCCGAATCTTCTCTGGAGGGACCTGCCCGCCGCCGGCGCTCCGTGCAAACAAACGCACGCAGTAGCTACCGGAAGGCTGTGGGCTGAAGGACACTCTTCAGAGGAGAAATCCTGACAAGCAGAACAACCAAACTCATGCCTGCGCTGCTCCGAACAGCGACCTGAGTCGCGCCGGAGGACTGGAGCTGGCGAAGGGATTCGAACCCCCGACCGCCTGATTACAAATCAGGAGCTCTACCAGCTGAGCTACGCCAGCCTGATTTCTGAGACCCGCACGGCACTGAAGCCGAACGGGCGCAAACAGCACAGCGCGCTGCCAGAATGCGCAGCGCTGAATATGACTTTACCATAGGCCGCTTGCGGCGAAAAGCTGACCCGGATTGGCACGTTGAACGAACTTACTGGATGTCCTTCCACTCACCCGGCGCAATATCACCACAGTCAGCGCTGACGAAATGCGAGTCGGTCCTGACCGTCAGCGTCATGGTGCTCCCCTTTACAGACGCTGACATCGTCATGATGCTGTGGGCCGCTCCGCTGTCAGGAATCTCCACACGAACGCGCCCGGTGCTGACATTCCCGTTGGATGCCGTGCAACTCACGTCTCCGGTGATGGTCGTGCCGGAGTGCGTCTGGTTGCTGAGCGCGCAATTCGGCGGCATCCGGGTAAGCATCTCACGGTAGCTCTGCGGTGTGACGCAGGATCGAGTCCTGAACACATGCGAATTGGAGGTCATGGTAGTCGCTTCCCACAACCCCATCTTGATGGGTAGCGTTGCAGGCATGGTCGACGAGCTGTTGTTTTGCGTTTGCCAGGGAGAAGCTGTCAAAACGAGCGGAACGAAAAGCAGCAGCTTCACAAACATCGGCGGACTCCCTCGAATGAGGTCGCATACAGCCCGGCCCGAACCGCAATTGCAAAGATACAGCTACTGCACCATCTTGCTCTGCCCCGGCGCGAGATCACCGCAGTTTGCCGCGATAAAGTGCGACTCCGTCATCAGCGTCATCGGCGTCGTCTGGCCCTGCGCGGTTACGCTCAGTTGCACCCTGCTGGTCATCGTGGTTGCGTCCGGCATCTCCACGTCAATATGCCCGGTTGTCGTGCCGCCATGCTGCAGGTTGCAGCTCAGGTCTCCGGAGATGCTCGTCGCGGTCTGCACCTTGTTCGTAATGGTGCAGCCCGGCGGGATGCGCGCCATCGCCTCCTGATAACTCTGCGGCGTGATGCACGACCGTGTCTTCAGCGTCTTCGAGACCAGCGAATTCGTGATCGTCGCCTCCCACAATCCCATCTTGATGGGCGGAACCGACAGGATCCCCGAAGCCGGTGGAGGTGCTGTAACCGGCGGTTTACCATTCTGCGTCTGTATCGCTGAAGGCAGCAGAAGTGCTGAAAGGAAAAGAAGCTCGGAGATGGTCACCAGGAGCCTCCCGTCTATGAAGGATCGCGTACAGCCCAGCCCGAACTCACGCGAAAAGCTACCCCGAGGGTGTACCACATACGCACGCCCGACGAAAGCGTCATTCGCCGCCACGGCAGCGCCTCCCGACAGTGATAGCATTCTGCGCATGACGAAGTCTGTCTCGTCGCCCAGGGCCCTCCGCCTGCACGCTGCTGTCGCAGTTCTGCTCGGTCTTCTCCTCTCGTTCGGCGCTCAAAGCGCGCTCGCACAGGCCAGTTCCTCCCCTGATGACGGCCCGCTCCAGCCCTCCAACGACGTCTCCAAGCCTCACTTCCTCGACAACGCCACCATCATCAAGATGAGCAAGGCCGGACTCGACGACACCGTCATCATTCAAACCATCCAGACGCAGCCGGGCCGTTACGACACAACACCGGACGACCTCATCTCGCTTAAGAACGCCGGCGTCTCGCAGCAGGTCATCGCCGCCATGCAGGCCCGTAGCGCCGGCCTTGTCTTCCACGCCAAGGAAAAGATCGCCCCCGCGCCGCTCGCCGCGGGCATCGACGAGATCGGCGTCTATTACCAGGACAAGAAGACCGGCGAGTGGCTCCCGCTCAAGACCGAGCGCGTCGAGTTCAAGTCCAGCGGCTGGCTCAAGAACGCCGCCACCGACGGCCTCATAAAACAGGACATGAATGGTCATCTCGATGGTGACAAGTCGCCTCTGGTCCTGCCCACAGGCGTGAACATCCTCATCTACGCACCCGCCGGCACCCAGGCTGAGGAGTATGACTTCCTCCGCTTTGAGCAGCACTCCCACAGCCGCGATTTCCGCGTAAAGACCGGCGGCCTCTTCCATTCCACCACCGGCTCAGATCGCGATGAGGTCGACTTCACGGCGCACAAAGTCGCCCCGCAGATGTACGTGTTCACCGTTCCCGTCGACATCATCAAGGGCGAATACGGCGTGCTTCCGCCGGGCTCCTCGAACGTTCCCGGCATCTCCAACGCGGGTAAGATCTTCACATTCTCCATTCGCGAGTAAACTTAATATTGTTTCCGTGAAGTCCCCGATTCATCCCGAGTCTTCACCTTCGCGGTCTTTCTATCGCTGATGCGACGACGCACCTGGATCTCTCTCGTCATCGCGCTCGCCGTTCTCGGCGCGCTTGTCCTCGCGCTCTACCTCCGCGCGAAAGCTCCGCCCGAGGCTGCGCGTCTGTTGCCTGAGAGCGACGCGATCATCTACGTCAATCTCAAGCCTCTCCGCGCCGCCACGCACTTTGACGAGGCGCAGGTCACGCGCAGCTCCGATCTCGACCGCTTCATCGACCAGACCGGTATCGTGCCCGAGCGCGACCTCGACGCCGCTGCCTTCGCGCTGCATCGCATGCCCAACCCGCACGGCCCCAACGGCGCCGTAGCCTACTCCGAGGTCTTCGTCGGTCACTTCGACGGCCGCCGCCTCGCGCAATATCTCTCCAGCATCGCCAGGTCGCAGGAAACCTACGCCGGCCAGACCATCTACACCATCCCTATCGAAGGCCGTCAGCTTCGTGTCGCGCAGCTCGGCTTCGACATGGTCGCTGCCTCCAACACGCCTACGCCCGAGCAGATTCACTCGATGATCGATCGCTCGCGCGCCTCAGCCGTCAGCTCGCCCGGTTCTTCGCTGCTCGCTGCTCGCTTTCACAACGTTCCGCTGCTCGCGCAAGCGTGGGGCATAGGCCACATCGGCCTGCCGTTCGCGCACAACGGACAGATCTCGTTCCTAGGCCTGCAGCTTCCTGTCTCGTCCGAAAGCGACCTCGTCGCCAGCATCCGCTGGACCACTGCCGTTCCACTGCACGGCGGCTCGGCCGATCTCCGCGTCGAGGAGTTTGCCGGCGATCCCATGGATGCCGAGCGTACCGTGAACGCGCTGAACGCTCTGCTCGGCATCGTGCGCGGCATCGCCAGCGCCGAGCCGCCGCGCGGCCCGGCTGATATTGCGCTCCGGCAGGTGCTCGACTCCGCCACGCTCCAGCACCGCGACGACCGCGCCATGCTCCATGCCTCCGCTACGCTCGACCAGCTCAAAGCCATCCTCTCCGCGCACGACCCGGCCTCTGCAGCAATCCAGCCTGAGACCACATCCAATACAGCAACGTCGAAGCAGTAGGTCTGTTCCCAAACCTGTATCCCAAAAAACTTAGCGAGGTCCTGGATGTTCCGGCTGAATCATCTTGTCGTCGTCTCCGCACTCTGCTCTTCGCTCTGCGGAGCTGCCCTCACCGCGACCGCACAACAGCAGCCGCTCCTCACCGGGCAGCCAGCCTTCACCGACTATGCCCAGCAGCAGCCCGGCGTTCGCCACAAGATCACGGTCGCCGACCTGCCCGCGCCGAACGAAGCCGAAGCCGTCGACAACGGCCCGACGGTCGTTCCCAAGCCTGCCAACGCCTGGCCCACTGCGCCTCCGGGATTCAAAGTCACTCTGTACGCCGGCGGCGACTCCACGCCCATGCAGCGCAGCGAGAATCGCCGCGAAACCCACCAGGCGAGCGAGGGCACCTTCGTGATGCCGCGCCTCATCCGCTTCGCGCCCAACGGCGATCTCTTCCTCGCCGACTCACAGGCCGGAACCATCTTTGTCCTCCGCGGCCTCGGGCTTGACGGAAAGGCCCAGACCATCGAGAAATTCGCCACCGGCCTCGACCATCCCTTCGGCATCGCCTTCTACCCGCTCGGCGCGAACCCGCAGTGGGTCTACCTCGGCAACGCGACCACGATTGCACGCTTCCCGTACCACAACGGCGACCTCCACGCGACCGGCGGCCCACAGACCATCGTCCCTGACATCCCCGGCTACGCACAGCTTCGAGGCGGCGGCCACTGGACGCGCGACGTCGTCTTCACTGCGGACGGCAAGCACATGCTCGTGTCTGTAGGTTCGGGCTCAAATGTGGACGACGCCGACACTCATCCCCGCGAATTCCACCGCGCCGACGTGCTCGAGTACACCCCGGACGGCAAGTTCGAAGAGGTCTACGCGCACGGCATTCGCAACTGCGTCGGCGAGGCCATCAACCCCGACACGCACCAGCTCTGGTGCTCGGTCAACGAACGCGATAACCTCGGCAACCACCTCGTCCCCGACTACGTCACCAGCGTCCCCGAAGGCAGCTTCTTCGGCTGGCCCTGGTACTACATGGGCGGCCACCGCGACCCGCGCCGCGAGGATCCCTGCGCCAACGGCACCGGCCCCAACCCGCAGCTTCCGAAACCGCTCGATGAATCACAGGCCAGGAACTGCAAGCGCGAGAACATGGCCTCCAAGGTCCGCACGCCCGACGTCCTCGTGCAACCGCACATGGCTTCGCTGGAGATGACCTTCTACCCGGGCGGCCATACAGAAAACTGCTCCGGACGAGCGATGACGGGAATTCATCCTGAGTGCAACCCTGCTCTATACAACTTCCCGGCGGCCTACTCAGGCGGTGCCTTCGCCGCCGAGCACGGCTCCTGGAACCGCAAGCCTCGCGCCGGCTACAACGTCATCTTCATCCCCATGCACAACGGCCACGCCACCGGCGAATACGACGACTTCCTGGACGGCTTCGTCACCAAGGACGGCCAGGTCTGGGGCCGTCCCGTCGGCGTCGCGGTCGCTCCTGACGGCTCGCTCCTCGTCACCGACGACGGCTCGCGCAGCGTCTGGCGCGTCACCTACACCGGCAAGTAACTCGCATAACGCACTATCGTCACCGTCACCACCGCAAGAAATCTGCTCCGGCGATGCGCGCCTGCCGTATCATGGCGCGCATGACCAGCCGGACAGTCTGCGCTCTCGTTTGCTCCGCGGCGCTTTACGTCGCGACACCATCGGCTGGCTCGCAGACCACCGCCCCACCGGCGGAGGCCCCTGCCACTCCAGCCGCGAAACCGCCCACCAAACCGCCCGCCGGGACCTCCACCATACCTGCGACAGCCGCCCCTACCCCCGCACCACCCACCGCGAACACGAAATTCATGTCCGCCCGCGCGCTCTACTACACGCCCACCGCGCAAGGTCTCCGCTCGTTCAAGTGCACCGTCGACTTCAACTGGAAAGACTTCCTCTCCCGCTACTCCGGCGGTGACATCAAGGACGACAACCCCTTCCTGCAATATCTACGCGCGGTCCACCTCGCTGTCACCGATCAGCTCAACGAGGATGGCCATCTCGAATGGACCAACTCCACCTCGCCGCCCGCGGGCAAAGAGGACGCCGCCGCCAAGATGAAGGAAGGCATGGAGCAGATGATGACCGGCTTCTTCTCCTCCTGGAATGCCTACATGAACGGCAACATGGTGCCCATCCCCGACGCTACCACCACCATCACCGAGACCCCCGACGGCTTCCGCCTCCACGCGACCTCAACCGGCACCGAGGTTACCGAGCTCTACGACAAGAACCTTCTCCTCACCGAAGCGCACATCCTGCAACCCAGCAACGACGTCTACGCCTACCCCACCTACACCGACACACCCGACGGCCGCCTCGTCTCCGCCGTGCGCACCGTCTTTCGCCAGCCGCCGACCGCACCCCCAGCCGAGCTCAACATCCGCGTCTCCTACGCACCCATCCAGGGCTTCCGCCTTCCCGCAAGCCTTGCTTACGAGCTAAAAAACGTCGGCTCCTTCGAGTTCAAGTTCTCCGCCTGCTCCACCGAGACCGCAAAGAAAGTAACCGACGACACGCAATAAGCGCGATCAATGTCATCCACACGCCCGCTTGTCATTTCAGCTCTCCTCCTCGCGGCCATTTCTTCCTGTCCGGCGATGGCGCAATCCAGCGCAACACAGCCGGACGGCGCAGCGGAGATCGCCCGCGTTCCCACGCTCTACTATGCCCCGCATAACCTGCAGAGCTTCAGCTGCCACGTGACTCCGGATTGGGAAGGCCTCGCCAAACAGTTCGGCGGAACCAACACACTGGCCGATCAAAGCGATCTACAGTTCCTCAAGTCCATCCGGCTTACAGCACAAGACAACCTGACACAAGGTGGTTCCGTGGACTGGAACATCCCGGACGGCATAGTTCCTCCTCCAGAGCTCGCCGGTCGGTTGCCACCCCTGCGCCAGGGGCTTGATCGAGCATTCGAGGTGTTCTTCAGCTTCTGGAATGCCGTCGTAACCGGAGACATCTTTTCTCAACCAGCTGATGCAGGCGGGATCACGCGCGATACAACCGGATGGCATACTCATGAGGCTGACGCATCCCAAAGCATCGACGAGACATTCGATAGAGATCTCTTCCTGCTCTCAATGAAAACCGTCGATTCCCACGGCACACGCCTCGTCAAACCACACTTCGCCGACACGCCCGATGGTCGCCTTGTCACATCGGTAGAGTTGGAAACGACACCTGCCGGATCCACGGCAACACACGCAGGCCGGATCGGCATCGGGTACTCGATCGTCGACGGATTCCATCTGCCAACGACGGTCAGCGTTTTAGCTACGGGCGTTTCCGTGGAGTTCACACTCACAAATTGCACCGCAGTCAAGGCCAATCAATCCACGATTCCGTCTGGCCCCTGACCTCAGCCCGCCTCCAGCATCCTTCCCTGCTTCTGCTTCAGCTCGCCCAGCAGCCGCTCGATCTTCTCATCCTTCTCCAACCGCTCGAATTTATCCTCCAGCGAATCGCCTGAGATCGCGCCGTTGCCCAACTGCTTCGCGGCATAGTTCTCCGCTTCCTCAGCGCCGATCCGCGCCTTCATCCGCGTGATCGCATTGCCGCGCGCGACTGATCCGACAGCCACGCCCGTCACCTTCTCCTGCGCCGCCGTCGCCTTTCCAACCATCTTCGCGCGACGATGTTCTGCCACCAGCAACTCGCACTGCGCCTGGGTCTCCTTGAGCTTCTGCTGCAGCTTATTGTATGTCGTGCGCAGCGCATCGGCCTCGGCAGACTGCTCGTTCACCTGCCGCGCGAACGCCTCTGCCATGCTGTCGTGGCTCATCGCGCGCTCCAGCGCCAGCCGCGCCAGATCGTCCTCATTCTTCTCCACCGCGAGCTCCGCCTTTCTGCGCCAGCCCTCCGCATTTTCTTTTTGCTGCACGGCCTTCTTCTCCAGCAGGTGCTGATCCGCAATCGCAATCGCCACCTGCGTCTTCACCTGGAGCAGCTGGTTCTCCATGTCGATCAGCAGCTGCTTCAGCATCTTCTCCGGATCCTCGGCGCGATCGATCAGATCATTCACGTTCGCGCGCAGCAGCGTCGCAACTCGTTCCATAAGTCCCATGACATGCTCCTTCCTGTAGCTGGTCTTCCGTTACCTTTTCTTTACTTTGAACTCCCGTCCGTGGTGCCTTCCAGCATCGCCGGGCTTGGGCTCGAGTGCGTGCCATTCCCCGACGATCCATTGCTCGACACGCCATCCGGCCGCGCCGCCATGCTCTTCACATTCGTCATCAGGTCCTTCAGGTTCATGCCGCTCAGCGCCTCAAACAGCGCCGGCACCTGCGCGGCAATCTCCGTCATCTCGCCGGTCAGCTTGTGCGCGCCCGTCGTCTTCCCATCGCCCGTGGAAACGATCGTGATCTTGTCCACGTTCGCCAGCGGCTCGCTCATCGCGCGCACAACGTCCGCCAGGTTCGTGATCAGCTTGTCGACGACCGCAGCCTGCGACCACTCCTGGTATGCCTCGGCCTTCACGTTCATCGCCTTCGCCTCGGCCTCGCCCTTCTGATAAATGATCGAAGCCTCCGCCTCGCCCTGCGCCCGGATCGCCTGCGCGCGTCCTTCAGCCTCGGCAATCAGCCGCGCGCGCTCCGCATTCGCGATGTTCTCGATGCGCTGCTTCTCAATCTCCGACTTCTTCAGCACGGTCGCGATCAGCTCTTTCTCATTGCGCTGGATCTCGGCCTCCTGCACCTTCACCTGCGCCTCTTTCTCCACCTGCTGCACCTTCACCTGCTCAGCGATGACCTTCTGCTGCATCACGTTCGTCTGCAGCTCATAGGACTTATCCGCAGTGGCCTGCTGACGCTTCGCCGTCTCGGTAAACTGCGCCTTCTGCACATCCAGATCGCGTTGTGCCTCGGCCTGCTTCGCCAGCGACAGCGTCTCGGCCAGCACGCGCTCCTGGTCCGCCGTCGCCTTGGCCACCGCCGCTTCTCTCAGTGCAATCGCCCGCCGGATCGCCGTGTCCCGCTCGGCTTCAACCGCAGCAATCTCCGCATCGCGCTTGATGCGCGCAATGTCCGGCCGGCCCATGTTGGTGATGTACTCGTTCTTGTCGCGAACCTCCTTGATCGTGAAGCTCACGACCTCGAGGCCCATCTTGCTCATGTCTTCCGCGCACGTCGCGCGCATGCGCTCGCCCACCATCTCGGGCTCTTTCACAATCTGCTCCACCGTGAGCTGACCGATGATGCCGCGCAGATGTCCTTCCATCACCAGGCGAATCAAGCCCTCGCGCTCCGCCGGCGTCTTGTTCAGAAACTGCTCCGCCGCGGTCATGATGCTCTCGTTATCCGATCGCACCTTGATCTGCGCCACAGCTTCAACCGTCACCGCAACACCCTGCTTCGTATACAGATCCTGCTGCGGAGCCACGTCGAAGCTCATCAGCTCGAGCGAAAGCACGCGCGCGTGTTCCATCACCGGCATAATCACCGTGCCGTGACCCTTGATCACACGCTGGCCGCGAATGCCGTACACAATCAGCGCTTCATTCGGGCCTGCCTTGCGGAACAACCGCGCCAGCATCCCCATCAGGACCAGCGTGGCGAGAACGATAAGACCAATCACGACGATCATATTGTTGGACATTTTCCTTGCCTCTCTTCTTTCAAAACCTCTGCGTACTGCGAAACCACTACTCCTCTGCATTGCGGGCCGGCTCGCTGCCGAGCAGCCCATGTTCAAACTCTTCCCACCGTCGCACGTACGCCACACCCTTTGCGCGCCGCATCACAATCACCTCCGCGCCCCGGTCAATCGGCTCGCCGTCTTCGGCACGCACCATCGCCGACCAGCGGGCGCCGTTCTGCGAATACAGCATCTCGCCCACGCCGCCCTTCGGTATCCCGCCGCTCAGCTTGCCGACCATGCCAACGATGTCCGTGTCCGCCGGCTCCAGCGTCTTCTCTCTCGCCAGCAGCACGCGGCTCAAAAACCAGAACACCACCGACGCGCCCGCAACCCCGCTGATCGCAGACAGCAACAGCACCAGCGCATTCGAGAGAACACTGCGGTGATGCAGCAGATATCCCGTGCCTCCAAACCAGCACAGAAACGCCACCACCGTAAACCCGTTCAGCGGCGACACCTGCGCCGCATGATGCGCTCCGGCCTTCATTGCCGCGCCCTGATGCGCTCCACTGATATGGTGCGCTCCGCCGATATGGTGCGCCGCGCCCACAGGATGATGTCCGAAGTGCATCCGTATGTGCCCGAAGTGCAGATGCCCAAACCCGCTCAGAAACGCCACCAGGCTCAGCACCAGCCCTACACCAAAACACGTCAGATAGATCGCTTCCCAATCGAAGGTAATCATCGCTTCGACCCTCCACGTTTTGCCTGCGAACTCTTCACTCCATTCCCCTGCGAGCCATTGCCCTGCGAGCCATTGCCGGAACCCTTGCCGGAGATACTGCCGCGCGCTGCGCTCTTCTCTCGCACCGGCTCCGGCGAAACCAGCAGCGGCGTCTTACGCGCCGAAGGCATCGACCCACCCTCCGGCCGCAAGACCTCCAGCAGCCGCTCACTCAACGACGGCGTCTCCAAAATACTCTCCAGCAGCAGCAGGCAGCTCCGCGAATCGTCGTGCTGTGCAATCGCCAGCAGCGCGCGCCGCAGCTCCGGATCGCGCCGGAAGCGCTCCGCTCCGCCGATCAGCCAGAGGTCCAGCTTTTCGTCCAGCGTCGTCTGCGCGCGCAGATCGCTCAGCAGCTCCGCGTGATATCCCTCCGGATCATCGACCAGGTACCCGGGATGCACGTTGAAGAACTTCGCCAGCAGCAGACGCGTCGTGTTGGTCAGGTGCGGCCGCGCTCCACTCTCAATCTGCGACAGGTAACTTTGACTCAGAGGCTCATTCATCTCCTCGCGAATCGCGCGCACCATCTCACCCTGCGTCATCGCACGACCCAGTCCGCGAAGCTCCCCCTCAACCTCCCGCAGGTACCGGATTTTGTCGCAAAGCTTCATAAAGTCCGAAAGCCTCAAATTTGCATCCGCAATGGGCGCTCATTGCGGATTGCAATGAGTCTATCGCAATCTGCGATATTGTCAAGCAGAAAAACATTCAACCAAATGGTTGACTGCCTCCTGCATGTTCGCTACTATTCAACCGAATGGTTGAATCATCCGCAGCTCGCCTCGACTCCGTCTTCCACGCCCTCAGCGACCCCACACGGCGCGCCATCCTCCGCAACCTCACCACCGGAGAGCGCACCATCACCGAGATCGCCAAGCCGCACAGGATGACACTCGCCGCCGTCTCCAAGCACCTCAAGGTGCTTGAGTCTGCCGAGCTCGTCGCGCGCGAACGCCGCGGGAGCTTTCACATCGTTCGCCTGCACGCCCAATCGCTCAAGCCAGCGGAAGAGTGGATTGCCTTCTACTCCCGCTTCTGGAATGAACGCCTCGACAACCTGGAAAAGTTCCTCACAGATCCGCCCGACAAAGGAGAATTGCCATGAGCACCGCCGTCGCTTCCCCGGAGACCACCCTGCCTACCGCCGCACCGCGCATCCACCTAACCCGCTTCTTCCG
>DASRGC010000045.1:0-129683 GCA_035651235.1 Acidobacteriaceae bacterium | reverse complement strand
GCGGATGATAAACACCCATCGCCTGTCCTACAACCTTGGCGCACTTGGTGTATTTCTTGTTGTACTCAAGGCCCATCTCGCTCATGGTGTAGAGCACGCGGCGGTGCACGGGCTTCAACCCATCGCGGGCATCGGGAAGGGCGCGCCCGATAATGACCGACATCGAGTAGTCGAGATACGACCGGCGCATCTCCTCCTCGATGTTGATGGGGAGAAGCTGCAGGGCTCCGGGACCCGTGGGCGAGCCAGGGCCGTCTCCGCCAGCGCCGCCCGGGGGAGGGTTGTTGGAGTTGGCATCCTGCGGAGTCGGTGGGTCGTTAGGGTTGGAGCCGAGGGGGAGCTGGTTCTGATCGTCAGGCATTGGCACGCAAACTTTCTAAGTGTTCGTCACCTTCTATTATAGGCGTTCCTGGGGGGTTTCGAAGGCAGGTGCCGGGGTGTATACGCGATGCAGAATGAGTAACTTACAAGCGAAGAAAAGGGGCGCCCGAAGGCGCCCTTAGAAAAACGGTTCGATCCCTTTTTGTTAGAACTCGAACTTGCCCCATAGCACCACGCTGCGCGCTGCGCTGAGGCGGCTGGGCGACAGGAAAGCGCCACCCGCGTTGACCACGTTCGTATTGGAAACTGTCCGGTCGTTGTGATTGAAGACGTCCTGCGCCTCGGCGCGGAGAATGAAGCGTGCCCGCTCCTTGACGTCAATGCCTTTCTCCAGGGCGAAGTTCCAGGTCGTTGTGCCCGGAAGCTCAAAGCTGTTACGGCCGATCTCCTGATGGAGATAAGAGTTGTCCGGCTCGTAGGGGATGAGGAAGTGCACGGAGCTGGCCGACACAGGGTTCAAGACGGGTGGCGCACCGGCGGGCGTGTTGTTGTATGCGGCCAGGTCATAGTAGGTCCCGGCGGTTCCTTTAATGAAGTGCCCGTCAATACCGACCGACTGAAGCGGCGCCGCGGGGTTAACGACAACCGGACGATCATTACTGGTGCTGCTATCCCCGTTGATGTCGTCGCCGTTTACCTCGTAGGTGGCCCACGAGCCACTCTGGAGCCGGGTTACGCCGGAGAGCGTCCAGTTGCGGGTGAAGACGTTCTCGAACAGGTCGGTCAGCTGATTACTGGAGCGAAGCCCCGGGACCGTGTAGAGATACGCGATCGAGAAGAAGTTGCGGTGATCGTAGGCCGAAGGTCCCCAATCCTGGCTGCGGCCGCCGGGCGCGAGATTGGCCGCGTAGGACGTAGTATCCGTGCCCAGGGTGAAGATCTCCGACCCGTCGTCGAGGTCCTTGCTGTAGACATAGTCGCCACGAACCTGCAGGCCGTGCCGCAGGTTGTAGGTGCCCGAGACCTCCAGGCCGTTGTAATCGGAGTCGGCGCCGTTCTGGCGCAGGATGATGGCGCCGCGCGAGGTATTCAGCCGGGCTCCGGTGAGACCGTTGAAGTAGTTGTACTGCTGGTTCGCGAACAGTTTCTCGCCGCGCGACCCCACATAGCGGATGCCCAGAATCACGTCGCCGGGCAGCTGACGCTCGACGCCCAGGTTGTACTGGTACGTGATCGGGTTGACCAGGTTGGTCGCCTCGCTTTCCACGCTGGAGAGCGGGCTGAGGGTGTTCGGGATGCTGGCGATCAGGCTGGTCGCGTTCGCAAGCCCGTTGCCGGTGGTCTGAACGAGGGTGCCGGCGACGGCGTCCGGAGAGCTCTGCGCCGAGTTGACCAGGATGTTCGAGAAGGTCGAGTCATAGAAGACGCCGAAGCCGCCACGAACGGAGGTCTTGCCGTCGCCGAGGAAACCCATACTACCGTGTGGCGAGTAGGCAAAGCCGAAACGCGGCCCAATATTGTTGGTGTCGTTCTTGATAGGAAGAACGGTATTGATCGGGGCGAAGACGTTGTACGGATCCACACCCGGATAGTTGATGGAGTTCTCCGGGTTGGTGAGGTAGTCATAACGGATGCCGAGATTCAGGGTAAGATCCGCTGTCAGCTTGATGTCGTCTTCCACGAAGATGCCCGTCCGCCATCCATGGGCATCGACCCTCGTCTGCCCGTAGGTCTTGGTTGCCGAGCCCGAAGGCCCGAGCTGGTTGAGCAGGAAGTTGCCAAGCGAGGTGACGCCGCTGCCACCCGCGGCGAAGGTAAGTGTGCCGAGTGCGTTCTGCGAAACCAGATCGACTTCAATCAGCCGGCCGATGTCGGCGCCGACACTGATCGAGTTCCGCCCGAGTGTATACCGGACGGTGTCCTGGAACTGATAGAGGTCTTCCTTGCGTCCCTGGGGGAAGTTCTGGTTTGGACCGAGAGACGGGAACGTGAAGGAACCGTTGGTTGTGGCGCCCGCTATGTTTGAAAGAGTGATGGTGTACTGGCTGTTGAGCGGATTCGCGAGGGTTTGAGCTGTGGGGGCAAACGTGAATGCAATCCGCGACTCCGAGGCACGGAACTCATTGAGCAGGTGGGGCCCGAAGACATGCGTCCACTGCCCTTCACCCAGCTCCGACGGTCCACCTTGCTGAGTGTCAAAGCCGGTCAGCGCCAACGAGTTGTTGAAGAAGTCGGGCGTGAGTGCGGACCGGCCGTGGAGGTAGCGGACGGCAAAGTGGTCCTTTGCCCAAGGGGTGTAGTCGATGCGGTACATCCACTGGGTGTTCGGGTTGACCTCCGGCGCATTGGGCCGCTGGAAGCCAGCAAAGGTGATGACGCAACCCGTTGGGGGGCATCCGGGAAGCGCGCCGACGTTCTTGGTGATGGGGACTCCGCCCTTAGGGTTGAACTCGGTGTCAGTTGTAAGGTAGGAAGCCTTGTTGAGATAGCTATCGAGTAACTGGACCTGAGCCGCGGGAGCGCCGGTAATTGTCTGGAGAGTGGCATAGCCGGCAGCATCGGGCAACAGGTTTATACCCGGAACTTCCTTGCCAAAGTAGCGCTGGTAGGCGGCGCCACCGAAGGCAAAGAGCTTATCGCGAAAGATACGGCCTCCTGCGGTGAAGCCATAAGTGTGCCGGTCGAAGCGAGCTTTAGGTGAGCTTGACCCGCGGAGATTGCCTGCAATAGCGTTCAGGCCCGAGCCGGTGTAGCGTTCAAAGACCGTGCCGTGATAGTGGTTCGTACCCGACTTCGTGACGAGGTTCACGATACCGCCGCCGGCACGTCCATACTCGGCTGAGGCCGAGTTGGTGAAGACCGTAACGGATTCGAAGATGTCCGGGATGAGCGGCTGGAACGCCTGGCCCGCGATGTCGACGTCGTTAATTTCCTGGCCGTCCATGAGGAAGTTGTTGGCGCGCGGACGCGCGCCGTCTACCTGGATGTTGACGCCGTTGGAAAACGAGCCGCTGGGTGTTGAGACCGGCTGTACGCCGGGAACCGTCATGGCCAGCTCGACCGGATTGAGCGTGAAGATCGGAATTTTATCCAGTTCCTGCGCGCTCACAGTGCCGGACAGGACGCCGTTCTCGGTGTTGACCGTTGTCTGCGTGGCCTCGACCTCGATTTCAGTCGAGGTTGAGCCCACCTGGAGCTTGATGTCGTATGAGGTAACGACCGACGGGGCGACAGGAATGTCCTTGATGGTGGTGATCCCGAACCCGGTGCCCTCAGCCGCGAGCGTATACGTGCCGGGCGTCAATGCTTCCGCGCGATAGGCTCCGTCAGGACCGGTCTTCACGACGCGCTTTTCGCCCGTGTTCTGATTCGTCGCGGTGATCGTCGCGCCCGGGATTGCAGCTCCCGTGCTGTCGCGGGCCACACCCGCCAGAATTCCGTTGCTGGTTTGGCCGTACGCGGAGATTGCGATGCCTATGCTCATCACGACCGCAGCCAGAGATCTATGCCGAAGTGTCATGGAGTACTCCTCGAACTACTAAAGCCGTTTGGGACATGCGAAGGCGCTCAACCGCCGCCAAGCAGACGCGATTTATCCCCAGAGCTGTTGAATTTATTCGGCTCACTGCACGTTGAATTCCAAACCTCGAAATAAAGGAGTTTGGCCGAAAATCGCACAGCCCGTGCAGCGGAATGCCGCCAGCTTCTATGAATTTCGAGAGAATTTCTATAAGATTTTTAGCTCGTCGGGCGACGCAAGTTCCCTGTATTCAAGATTTTGCACGCGCATTAGCAAATTGAGTACGGGTCGCGAATTTGAGCGTTTGTTCGCAGAGTGTTTCTCAGGGTTTCCCATGGGTGCCCCAGGATTGGTGCAGATGCACCGATGCCTGGGAACGGACTCGCGGGTGCGGTCGGTGCTGGCGCTGTTGACGACGATGATCTCGGTGAGGTGCTCGAGGCCGCTGGTCTGTTCGAGGATGGAATTCAGACAGGGGCCGATGTAGGCCTCTTCGTTGTACGCGGGCACCACGAAGCTGAGGAGCATGCGCTTACGCTACCGAAGCCGTGTGTAAATACGCTGAATTCGGAGGAGTGTAGCGGGTTGGGTACGGGTACCCCCGCCCCCCGTGCTTTTGCGCCCAGCCGAGATTCCAGGCCTGAGCGTAAAAGACGTTGCCGTCCTCCGCCCAGAACTGGGAATGCGTAAACAGCGAGGGATCGCGCGTGATGGTTGCCCCTGGAGCAACGAGGCAGGCCAGAAGAATGGTTTCGCCGCACCACGCAGCCTGCTCAGCTGATCCCTGTTTTAGCTCAGTTTGCGCAAGCGATCAGAAGTCCAGCACAACCTTGGAGTACTTGGGATCGCGGAACGTCGTGTTGAGCGCTTGCTGCAGAGGGGTGGAGTGGACGCCGAAGATGCCGGGCCAGTCAATGACTTCGAAGACGTCGGGCGTGACGAGGGCTTCGAGCTGGCGCGCGGTGAAGGCGGGGTTCTTGTTGAAGATCGAGTAGGTCCTGAGCAAGAGCCAGAAGACGCGGTAGGGGATGCGCACGATGCGTGTCTTCGAGCCGGTGGCCTGCTTCACGGCGCGGATGAGGTCGATGTAGTCGATGCGCTCCTGGCCGGTGATGTTGTAGGTGCCGGTGATTTCGCGTTCGAGCGAGGCGGCGATGACGTCGCAGAAGTCGCCCGCGAATAGTGGCTGGCGAAGGTAGCGGCCGCTGCCGGGGATGGGGAAGACTGGCGTGCGCTGCATGAAACGGGCGAGCCAGCCGACGTGCTTGCGGTCGAACCAGCCGAACATGAGCGTGGGGCGAAGGACGACCTGCTTGATGCCGGAGTCGAGGACGAGTTTTTCCTGCGCTTTTTTGGTTTCCGTGTAGTCGTCGACCGCCTTGGAGTTGACGACCGAGGACGAGATGTTGACGACGTAGGAGACGTTGTGGCGGAGAGCGGCTTCAAGCACGCGCTCGGTGGCGGTGATGTTGTTGCGCACGTACTCGGCGGGATAGATGCCGCCGATCTGGGCGTGGCCGTTCATCAGGTGCGTGCAGCCCGCGAACTCGTCCTGCCAGGGGCCGGGCTCGGCGAGGTCGGCGTGGATGACGCGCAGGTTGGGGTGGAGGCGGCGCAGGGTCTCGGTGTTGGAAGGATGCTTGTCGATGGCGACGAGCTCGCCGAGATTCTTCTGCTCAAGCCGCGGGATGAGGTTCTGGCCGACGAGACCGGCGGCCCCAGTGATCACAATTTTTCTCGACGGCATCCTTCTCCCGGGCAAAGCAGTTTTCGCGTGTTTTCATTGTATCGAGGATGGCCGGGAGGAACGTCAACGCAGGTTTTTCAGGGGGTAAGGACGATTTTGCCGGCACCGCCCTTTTCGGCGGCGGCCTGGGCCTGCGCGGCGTCGCTGAGCGGCATGACGCGATCGATCGGCAGCTTGAGTTTGCCGTCGCGAATGGCCTCGGCGTAGTGCACATAGGTGGCGGGCGCGGGGTGTGCGGTCATGGGCTTGATGTTGACGGTCGGGTGCAGCGCGGCGTCTTTGGGTGGGCCAAGCAGGCTGCCGTAGTTGCCGCCGGGCTTGACCTTGGCGAGCAGCTTCGGCGCGATGTCGCCGCCAACGGCATCGGCGACACCGTCGAGGGTGCCGAGCTTCGCGATGGCGGAGTCGGAGAGATCGATGGCGTCGATGGCTCCGAGTGACTTGGCTTCGTCGATCTGATTCTTGCGGACGCCGGCGATGACCTTTGCGCCGATCTCGCGCGCGGCGAAGAGGGCGCAGCGGCCGACGCTGCCGACGGCTCCGGTGAGGAGAATGGTCTGGCCAGGCTGCACGGCCGTGGCTTCGCGGATGAGCTGGTCGCCCGTGCAGGAGACGAGCGGAACGGTGGCTGCGGTGGTCATGTCGACGCCTTCGGGAATCTTCGCAAGGTCTGCAGCTTTGACGACGCAGAGCTCGGCGTACGTTCCCCACGCGAGAGCGAAGACGCGATCGCCGACAGCGAAGTCCTTGACGCCTTCGCCAAGTGCGCGCACGACGCCGGCGACATCGCGGCCGAGGATGGCGGGGAAGGTGACGGGAAAGTGGGCCTTCGCCGCGCCGGAGCGCATCTTGAAGTCGATCGGGTTGATGCTGGCCGCGCGCACGGCGACGAGGACCTCGCCAGGGCCGGGCTTCGGGTCGGGGAAGTCTTCGTACTTCAGGATCGAGGGCGGGCCGTACTCGTGCAGAACCGCAGCTTTCATCGAGGCACCTCCCGTGGTGAGATGCAGAGCGTGCAGCGCCGGCCTCGACGTGCTGGATTAAATGCTCATCAAAACGTCAACCCATTGATCGACGCAGACCTGCAGGTCGAACTGCTCGACAGCGCGCGCGCGGGAGCGCTCTCCCATGCGGTCGCGCAGAGCTGTGTCGCTCTGCAGGCGGAGGATGTGTGCGGCGAGTTGCTCGGCGGATGGCGGATCAAAGAGGAAGCCGTTGTCGCCGTCTGCAACAAGCTCGGGCAGACCGCCGATTCGCGATGCGATGATGGGCAGGCCGGCGCTCATGGCTTCAGCGACGGTGAAGCCGAAGGCCTCCTGCCATTGCGAACATTGAATGAGGATGTCGGCTGCCTTGAAGGCACCGCCGCCGACGAGGTCCTCGACCTGGCCGGTCCAGGTAACGTGGCCGTCGATGCCGAGCTGTTGAGCGAGCGCCTCGTACTCGGCGCGGTGGGCTCCCTCGCCGCAGAAGACAAAGTGGAGCGCGGGCTGGGTTGCGAGCGTGATCTGCGCGGCGCGCAACGCGACGTCGATGCCCTTCTCCGGCACGAGCCAGCTGACCTGCATGACGAGCGTGCGGTCGAGCGGAATGCCGTAGCGTTTGCGGAAGTCTTGTCTGCGGCCGTGAATGCGCGTCGTGTCGGTGCCGCTGTAGATCACGGTGCTCTTCGCGGCGGGGATGATGCCTTCACGCTCGGAGCACTGGCGGACGAAATCCGTGGCGCAGACGGAGCGCGAGAGCGGCTTCATCATCCATTTGACCTTGGAGGATGCGCGATAACCTTCGCTGCCCCTGGGGCGCGAGGTCTGGTCGTAATAGACTGAGCCGCGCGCACCGCAGAGCCTGGCGAGCAGCGGCCACCAGCGGACGACGCCGGCGAGCGAGTAGCAGACGATCGTGGGGCGCTGCTTGAAGAACATGCGGATCGACTTTCTGATGTTGCCCGCGCCCATGTTGGACTGCGCGCGGAAGACGTCGATCTGCACGTTGCCGGGGGCGAGGAGGAATTCTCGCACGAGGGGCGGCGGCTCATCCTGAAACCAGAGCGTGAGGTCCCATCCTTTGTCATTGAGCTTGCGTGCCAGCCGCTCGGAGAACGCTTCGACGCCTCCGATTTTGTTTGGCGACACAGCGAACGCAAACACCACGCGAGGACGTTCCATGAACTCTCCGGAGCGACGAAGTATTGAAAGCATATCGCAGCGGCGAGAAGGTGCTGCGAGACGGCTTCGTGACGGGAGTGGCTTGTGCTGATGCGTGCGCCGCCCGTGCTGTTTTGTGACACCGCTGGTGCAGTCTCCGTTCCTGTCGATAGTGCCGGTGTAGTGACCTTTGAGAATGAGAGAGCAGAGGAAGCACGAACGTTTCGACTGCGAAGGCAGGGCCGAAATCCATTTTTACGGGATCGGCCAATCGTGCCGTGCGCGGATAGAAAACCTGAGCCTGAGAGGATGCAAGCTGGTGCTGCGGCAGCGGCCAAGGTTCAATCTGCAGACTCTCTTTGAGCTGACCTTTACGGTGCATGAGCTGTCGTTCCGCGTGCGCGGCAGGGTGACGGAGGTCCGCGGGACAAAGTGTATCGGAGTTGAGTTTGTAGACCTTCGCCCGAGGCTGAAGCGCTATCTGCAGGACCTGATTGAAGAGCTGGCGGCAGGCGGATGGACGCCGATGCGGATAGAGGATCAGGCTGAGGAGCAACCGGCTGGAACAGCGCAGCTTTTTGTAATCAGGGACTCATCCCCGTAGGCGGCGTTCGGCAGGAATGCCTGACCTAAGGCTGTATTGTGGCTTGAATTTGTGCAGGGAGACGCCTCTCGGGCAAGCTCGATGGCCGGACGATGTTCGGCAGTGGAAGGCGCGGGTGGATGTCGGGCGCGGGGAGGTAGTCGCACCACTCGTCGGTTTCAGCGAGGCGTTTGAGGAGGCTGAAGCGGCGGCGCAGGACTGCGAGCATGTGCGGAACGACGACCGCGCGCCCTGCAAGATTCCCGGCGCGACCGAACGGCATGGTAAAGCGAATGCAATCGTCGAGGAAGGTTCCGTTTGCGGTTTCAACGAAGCGATGGTCATGCTCGAAGCTGCGGAACCGGCCCGCGATCATGCGGTCCTGAAAGAAGTGGGGAGGATCCCAGGTCTCGGGCGGAACGAGTGAGACGTGGTAGTTAGCGAAGCCGAAGCGCATACCCTCCCAACGAACGGTATCGCCAGCGGTGACGCGGCCAGCGGTGCGTCCGTCGACGGGATGCATTCCGAGCACGCGCTCCACGAACCGGAGATGTGTGGAGAGGGCGAAGCAGAGCCCAATGGGTGCCTGGATGAGGAGGCCGTGCCGGAGAGTGAACATCGCGGGCCCTTTGACGCCGGGATTGGTTACAAGGTCGATGTGAGAAGTGGCTCGGTAGCTGCCGGATTCTTTGCTTCGGTCAGCTCAGATAATCACGCCACTCGTGCGTCGGGCTCTCCGCAACACGGCGTATGGCCGCGTTGCGCGCCTGAAGAAATTTTATGAAATATCGGCGCAGAAAAAGGTGCTCTGTGAGGCTGCCGGCTACACCAAAAGGGGCAGAGAATCGAAGGCCATCCCGCATTACGGTGCGGTTTTCCTCAGTGCGGACGTAGAAATGCTCATGCTCGAAAGAACGGAAGTGGCCTGCGAGCATTACGTCGCGGAAGTAGTTTGGCGGAATCGTAGCGGTCGATGATCGAGGTGTGCGTGAGCATGAGGCCGAAGTGGCGGCCGCGCCAGGTGACGGTCTGATTGGGTCCGATGATTCCATGTGTCACGCCAGCGATGGCGCGCTCGTGGGTTCGCGCGGTGCTGTCCATGTGCAGATCGATGCTGAGCGACAAAAGAAAGCAGCGCTCAGGCGGCGCTGCGATCGTTGTTTCAAGCTCGATGAGCTGCACTGGATTTCTATAACTCCATCGAGTGCTCGGTGACGAGTTGCTTTGCGTGCGTGAGGAACGCGTCGACGGTTTGTGATCCCTGATCGCCTTTGCCGCGCACGCGGACGCTGACGGAGTCGGTCGCGGATTCTTTGTCGCCCATGACGAGGATGAAGGGGACCTTCTGCAGGCCGAAGTCGCGGATCTTGGCGTTCATCTTCTGGTTGGAGAGGTCGAGCTCGACGCGCAGGCCGGCGGATTCGAGACGCTGCTTCACCGTCTGCGCGTAGTCGTGGTGCTTTTCGGAGATGGGCACGAGGCCGACCTGCACGGGCGCGAGCCAGAACGGGAATGCGCCCGCGTAGTGCTCGATGAGCACGCCGAAGAAACGCTCGATGGAACCGAACAGAGCGCGGTGCACCATGACAGGCTGATGGCGCTCGCCGTCTTCACCGATGTATTCGAGCTTGAAGCGTTCGGGAAGATTCCAGTCGAACTGTACGGTGGACAGTTGCCAGAGGCGTCCGAGGACGTCGACGAGTTTGATATCGATCTTGGGGCCGTAGAAGGCGGCCTCGCCGGGGATGGTCTTGTAGGAGATGTTTTTGCGTTCCAGCACGCGGGTGAGTGAGTTATTCGCGCGATTCCACTGCTCGGCGCCGCCGATGAACTTCGGGTCTTTGGGATCCCAGGTAGAGAGCTCAACCTTGAATTCAGAGAAGCCGAAGGTTTTGAGGACAGACTCCGCGAAGTCGACGCAGGCTTCTATCTCGTCCTCAATCTGTTCCGGCGTGCAGAAGATGTGGGCGTCGTCCTGGGTGAAGCCGCGCACGCGCAGGAGGCCGTGCATCGTTCCACTGCGCTCGTAGCGGTAGACATTGCCGAGCTCCGCGTAACGCTGCGGAAGGTCGCGGTAGGATTTCGGCGAATTCTTGTAGATGAGAATGTGGCCAGGGCAGTTCATGGGCTTGATGCGGTACTCAGCATCATCGAGCTCCATCGGCGGGTACATGTTTTCGGCGTAGTTCTCTTCGTGGCCGGAGATCTTCCAGAGCTCGCGGCGCATGATGTGCGGCGTAAACACCATCTGGTAGCCGCGGCGGATGCACTCGGCGCGCATCCAGTCTTCCATCGTTTTGCGGATCAGGCCACCCTTCGGGTGCCAGAAGATCAACCCCGCGCCGGCGACCTCCTGGATGGAGAACAGATCAAGCTGCTTGCCGAGCACGCGATGATCGCGCGCCTTGATCTCTTCGAGATATTTGAAGTAGGCGTCGAGATCCTTCTGCGAGAAGAACGCCGTGCCGTAGATGCGCTGCAGCTGCTGGTTGTCCTCTTTGCCGAGCCAGTACGCGCCGGCGATCGACGTGACCTTGAAGGCCTTCACACGGCCGGTTGAAGGCACGTGCGGACCGCGGCAGAAGTCGATGAAGTTGCCGTTTTTGTAGAGCGAGATCTGATCGCCGGGCCGGGTGAAGCGCTCGATGAAGTGCACCTTCATGAACTCGCCGGAGCTTTCGTAGTCGGCGAGGCCTTGCTCGCGGGACTCTTCGACGCGCTGGAACTTTTCGTCGCGCGCAACGACATCGTGCATGCGCTGCTCGATGGCGGCGAGGTCGGCCTCGGTGAATGGGGTCTCGCGGTAGACGTCGTAGAAGAAGCCGTTGTCGGTGGCGGGGCCGTGGCCGAGCTTGGTCTCGGGGAAGAGCTCGAGGATCGCCGTCGCCATGACGTGCGCGGCCGAGTGACGGACCACGCGCAGAGCGGCGGGGTCGGTTTCTTTCAGCAGCTCGAGCGCGACATCCTCGTTGAGCGGAGCGGAGAGATCCACGATGCGCTCGCCCGCCGGCTCGCTGCCGGAGTACATTGCCTCTTCCGTCTGCTCGGCTTTGGCTTCGGTGTCGGCGCTCTCACTGGGCGGCGTAGTGTTCAGCGGGCGCACACGCGCGACGACCACGGCGGCGGCGAGACGCGGGGAGATGCTGTTGGCGATATCGAGCGGCGTCGTTCCGCGCGGAACCTCGCGCACGGAGCCGTCAGGAAGCTGAATCTGAATCTGCTGGTTCACTCCACAAGCATAGCAACCGGAAGGCAGAGGGTAGACAGTACAGGGTAGAGCGTAGAGTCGACCGTCCACGGCAGGCCGGGCAATGTACTGTTTACCTCTACTCTTTACCCTCTACTCTCTGTCTCATTACTCCCGTCACGGTACAGGCGTCACGGTACAAAGCTGGCATTACAAAAGGCCTCATTTCAGCGGAAAGTTGTACCACTTACAGCCGACGCGGCATTAGTGTGCGAGGCGCCCTGCCGTAGATTCCATCCAGCAGTTCTTGGGTTCCTAACCCACGGGGTGTAAAACGACGATGCAGATCCTGTGTAAAGCTTCCGAGGGCGATTGCGACGTAAGCTGTCCTATTTGCGGACAAGGCTTTCAGATCTACTGGACGCGATCGTTTTCCGGCGAGCGCTCAACGCGCGTGGAAATTCAACAGGCCCTTCTGAACCAGCATGGCCATAACAGAGAGCTGCCCGCCCATCCAGGAGTGGAGTTTTCTGTCTCGGTAGCGTCGCTGCCGGGCTACTTCGAAACGCTGGGCGCGTACGCCTGAAGAGAGTCAGGGGTTGGGAGACACGGGTCAGGAATTCACTTCCTCAGTTCCCTAAGCTCGTAACTCCCAGAATCGCTAACTCCCGAACTTCCTAACTTGGCTTAAGCTGAAACAGCCTCGGTGCGGAGAATCGCCACACCGGAGGCTGTTTCGTCAGCCGCATTCATACTTGGGGGGCCCGGACGGGCAGGGGCGAGCCTTGCCCGGTTCAGGCTCGTGCTGCCGGCACGAACCCGTCACAGCCGGAGATGGCAGACACCTTCAGGTGAAGCGAGGCGTGACGCGGATGACCGCACTCATCCAGCATGGTCTCACTGGCCTGCTTGCTGCTGAGGGTGGACACCAGCGCAGGTGTCTGATCGTGGATCTCTCCGAAGTGACTGCAGGGCCCGCATTGTCCTGCATGAAGCGACTCCATTCGTCACCTCACTTGCTGATGAGAGGTTGGAGCGGATGGAGTGTGCCCGAGTTGCTTTGTGCGAGGGCGGTTTCGAAAAATCAATTCGGCGTGATGCGAGCTCCCGCGGGCGCGCAGGGGACGAGGTGGTCTGGTATCCTCCGGTGAACCTTGCGGAGGTGTCTCGTGCGTTTGATTTCAACGTGTTCGGCTGCGTTCGCGCTGGTGTTGTTTTGCGGAACTATAGGCGCGCAGACTACGGCTCCGGCGCCGCCGCCCAAGCCGCTGGCGGGCTCGCTTGCTTCGCACCCGGAGTGGCCGAAGGCGAAGAAGGCGGATGTGGAGAGCGTGGACAGCCTGATGGCGGCGTTGTACGACGTGATCAGCGGGCCGGCCGGCAAAGCGCGCGACTGGGACCGCTTCCGCTCGTTGTTTCTGCCGGACGGAAGGCTGGGTGTGATCCGGCATCCGCCGGTGGACCAGACCAAGTCGATACCGGAGGATGTGGTCTTCCTGACGCCGCAGGATTACATCGATCGCGACGCTCCGTTCTTCCAGAACAACGGATTCTTTGAGAAGGGCATCGCGAACAGGGTGGAAGAGTTCGGCAATCTGGTGAGCGTGTGGAGCACGTATGAGAGCCGCCATGCCGCCGACGACCCGAAGCCGTTTGTGCGCGGCATCAATTCGCTGCAGATCATAAAGGCGCAGGGACGCTACTGGGTAGCGAGCATCATCTGGGATGATGAACGGTCGGGTGTGACGGTGCCGGAAAAATACCTGAAGTAGTTAGTCGTTAGTAGTTAGTGGTTAGTGAAAAGCAAAAACAGAGGCCGCCCCGATTTGAGGCGGCCGTTATCTTTGACTAACCACTAACAACTAACTACTCGCTTTACGGTTTCGTCGCCAGAATCAGCGGCGACGGCCCGGGCGAGTCGAACGTGCGCGGGTTGGTGAAGCCCGCCTCCTTCAGCCAGCCGGAGATCTCTTCGAAGCTCCACGTGTCGCCATTGTCCGTGTTCACCACCATGTTCACCGCGAAGATGAGGCTCATCGGCGGGCCGGTGCGGTCCTTGTTTACAAGAAACTCCTGGATTGCGATGGTGCCGCCGGGAGCGAGCGCGTCAAAACATTTCTTCAGCAGCTTCTTCGAGCGCTCCTCGCCTTCGCTGTGCAGGATGTGGCCGATGGTGATGACGTTGTGATCGCGGCCAAAGTCGACGGTGCCGAGATCGCCGGGGATCATCGTGTAGCGATCGCCGACGCCGAAGCGGTCCGCATGCTTCTGGGTGATCGGCAGCACGCCGGGAAAATCAACCGCGGTGACCTTGACGCGCGGCGAGCTCTGCGCGAGGGCGATGCTCCAGACGCCGGAGCCCGCGCCGAGATCAAGTACGCGCACCGGAGGACCGGAGTCGCCGAGCGCGAGATGTTGCGCGAGGGCCTTCGCCGGAGCGTAGCTCATCGAGAAGATGTTCGAGACCAGCTCCTGGAAGAAGGCCTCGCCTCCGTCCTGCCGGTTGACGCTGGTCGCCGGCTTGCCGGTAGCGACGACATCGTTGAGCTGCATCCAGGGCCGCATGAGCTGCTCGGAGGTGTGCGCGGCCATACCGCCCATGAACGAGGGCTTGGTGGAGACGAGAAACGTTGCGCTCTCCGGGGTCAGCTCATATTTATTGCTGCCGTTCTTCTTCAGCAGTTCGACGCCGACGAGTGCGTCCATGATCGAGCGCAGGCCGCGCTTCGACGCGCCGCTCGCCGCGGCAACTTCATCGACGGTCTTTGGTCCGGAGTCGATCGTGTCGAAGACCTTGTTGCGGATAGCCGCTTCAAGAATCAGCGTGACGGCATAGCCCCAGGCCATCTGCATGATGCGCTCGGGCGTGACTTGTTTCTGTTGCTCCATGATGGATCTCCATTGGGATTTGAGTGATGAGAGAAGCTGGTTTCGAAAGGCGTGACGATTCTAGCGGGAGAAGTGAATCGTGAGTAGTGAATAGTGAAAAAAAACAACAGCAGATTCCCGACGGGAATGACAGAAGAAAAGCAATTGCAAAAGCGAAAACCGCCCGTTCGGGCGGCCTTTGTCTTTGCTTTATTCACTACTCACTTTTCACTATTCACTGCTTTATCCCAGCGTCTCCAGCAGCTTTGCGACAGTGCGATTCAGGTCCTTGTCATGGCGGCGCTGCTCGTCTATCTTGGCGATGGAGTGCATGACCGTGGTGTGGTGCTTGCCACCGAACTGGCGTCCGATCTCCGGCAGTGACGCCTCGGTGAGCTGCTTGGCGAGGTACATCGCGATCTGGCGCGGAACGACGATCTGGCGCGAGTTGTTCTTCTGCTTCAATTCGGCGACGCGCATGCCGAAGGACTCCGCAACCGCGCGCTGAATCGCTTCGATGGTGATCTTGCGCACCTGCGTGTCGATGATGTGCTTGAGGCAGTGCTGCGCGTTGGGCAGCGTAATCTCCGCGCCCTGCATGGACGACCACGCGATCAGGCGATTCAGCGCGCCTTCGAGCTCGCGGATGTTGGTGCGCACATTGCCCGCAATGAAGAGGGCCACTTCGGTCGGAAGGCCAATCCGTTCCTGCTCGGCCTTGCGCTGCAGGATCGCGACCTTGGTCTCGAGATCGGGCGGTTGGATGTCGACGACGAGGCCCCACTCGAAGCGGGAGCGCAGGCGGTCTTCGAAATCGTTCAGCTCCTTCGGGGAGCGATCCGACGAGATGACGATCTGCTTCTGGGTTTCGTGCAGCGCGTTGAAGGTGTGGAAGAACTCCTCCTGCGTGCGCTCCTTGCCGGCGAGGAACTGGATGTCGTCGATGAGCAGGACGTCGACCGTGCGGAACTTGTCGCGGAAGCTGGTCATCTTGTCGTAACGCACGGAGTTGATCATCTCGTTGGTGAACTTCTCGCCCGAGATGTAGCTGATGGCCGCGTGCGGCGTGCGCGTCTTCACGTGATGACCGACGGCGTGCATCAGGTGGGTCTTGCCCATGCCCACGCCGCCATACATGAACAGCGGGTTGTAGGCCTTCGCAGGACGATCGGCGACGGCCTGCGCGGCAGCATGTGCGAACTGATTGCCGCTGCCGATGACGAAGCCGTCGAACTGATAGCGCGGATTCAGCTGCGCGGCGGTGTTCCAGTCGAAGCGCGCCTGCTCGGGGCCTGGACCGGCGGGAACTGAAGGCCGCGAGTTGCTGCGCGTGATGTTGGCGTTGTGCGCGGACTGCGGAGCGAAGCCGCCGTCCTCGCGCTGCGGCCGCGGAGCTTCCTGCGGCGGAATCTCGAAGATGACGTTGTCGAGCTCGAGGCCGAGCGTCTCGATGGCCTCGTAGATGTGATCGCCGTAGCGATCGCCGACGTGCTGAAACGCCGCGGAGGGAATGCGCACGTGCAGCGTGCGGCCGTTGATGTGCGAGAAGCGCGTGGGCTTCAGCCAGGTCTCAAAGCTCTGACGATTGATCTTTTTTTCCAGCGCGCCGAGAATTCGAACCCACTGGTTCAGCACGGTAGCTGGGACCGGCTCAAATGACATCGTGAATCTTCCTTAGTGTCCTAGACGTTCTTGAGGAGCTAAAGCAAGCGGGAAAGGACGAAAACAAAGACTGCATAAACGCAATGATAGGGCAGCTCCGCTGCACGTTCACACGGAGGAGAACGAAACCCCTGAGATTGGTTTGAATCCGACGTTGCCAGAGGCACCGCCGGAGAGTGAATCAACAGACCCGGTCGGAACTCAAGGCGGAGGGCTTTTGCACTCCACGAACGGAGTTGATAGTAGCACGCAATTCAGGCGTGTTCAGCAAACCAAAAACTCAAAAATGCGAAAGAGAGACCGTTTGCACCAGAGTTTGTGAAGATTTGCATGTGGGCCGAAAAATGCTTACACGAAGGATGCACGACATGACGGCGCGTCCATGATGAGATTGCCGATCGGCATCGACTTCGGTATACTCAATAGTTGCTGCCATATGCATTTTGCGCGTGTGGGCGAGAGCTCGCGGCGCAGACGCATCGAGTGCCTTCGGCCTCAGAAGCGTAGCGGTAGCGAAACGCCTCACAAAGATTTTTTCAGAACAGGATACGACGATGCCTAAGCGCACCTTTCAACCGAATCGCCGCCGCCGGAGCAAGGTTCACGGCTTTCTGAGCCGCATGGCCACGAAGGCCGGCGCTGCGGTGCTGAGCCGCCGCCGCGCCAAGGGCCGCCACAAGATCGCGGTCTCCGCCGGCTACCGAGACTAGTTGGCCAGTTTGTCGCGAGAGCTTTGTTGAGCTCGCGACGATCTTTCGAGTTTCTTCTCGAACGCGCGCTCCGGAGGATTTTCCTCCAGGGCGCGTTTCTGCGTTGGGTGCAGCTGGCAGCAGAGCCTTGATACCGATCCCCAACCACGAGCGATCATGACGACCTCGACGAACTTCCGCCTGCGCAAACATGCCGACTACCAGCGGGTGTACAAGGCAGGCCGCAAGCAGTTCGGTCGGCAGATGGCGTACTTCTTCGCGCTGCGCGATGCTGAGGCCGCGGCGTGCTCCCAAACAACCGCGGACTCCCGCGAGCGTTCGTTGCCCGCTGGGGTGGTCACAACCGGCCCGCGTGTTGGCCTGACGGTGCCAAAGGCTCTGGGCAAGGCGGTCGTGCGCAATCGCATCAAGCGCCGGCTGCGCGAGGCCGTCCGCGCCGCGCTGCCGCTGCTCTCCGCGCCGGTGGACGTGGTGCTGCATCCGAAGCGCAGCGTGCTTGAGGCGGAGTTCACCGTTATTCAACGCGAGGTCGAGACGATCTTTCGATCCATAGAGGCGCGATCCATGGAGGCACGATCCATGGAGGCACGATCCATGGAGGCACGGAGCGTTCAGGCCGCGGCGGAGAAACGGGGCGGCGAGCCGGCAAGGCAGCCAGTCAGGAAGGCCGCGGCTGGGCAACCTGGCGCAGAGGCGTCGCGGTGAATGCGGAGCGCCGGCGTGAGCTCCAGGCAACCTGGCTCTTCGGCGCCTACAAGCGCGTTGTGTCGCCGATGCTGCACGCGGTCTCTGTTTCGCAGTGCAAATACCTTCCCACCTGCAGTGAGTACGCCTACGTCGCGGTGGTGCGGCACGGATGGCTTCGGGGCGGATGGCTTGCCCTGCGCCGGTTGGCGAGATGCCATCCCTTCAGCAAAGGCGGCCTCGACCCCGTGCCGTGATTCAATCGCGAGCGAAACCCGGCGGGCCCTTCAAACGTACTCATTTACCATGGACAATAGCGAACTCCGCGCCTGACGCGCAGATTCAACGATAGGAAGTTCTTCACTTGCCAGAGTTTCGTAACCCCAATGCAGGCGGCGCCGGAAGCCAGGACAACCGCTCTTTCCTCCTGATGTTCGTCGTGATGATGGGCGTGATCTTCGGCGTGCAGTACTGGCGCATGAAGACCAACCCGCCTGCCCCGCAGCACGCGCCCGCTACGCAGCCGAGCAGCCAGACCGCTGCCCAGACGAACGCTCCGGCGCAGACGCCTGCCGCCGCACAGACCGCTGCCAGCGCCGCAGTCCAGACCCCGGCAGTTCAGGCCACTGCTGCGACTACAACCGTCGTTGAGAACGAGCTCTACCGGATCACCTTCTCCAACCGGGGCGGCGATGTGACCTCGTGGATCCTGAAACGCCAGATGGATGAGGACGGTAAGCCTCTCGATCTCGTCGATCATGTGGCCTCGGCGAAGTTCGGCTATCCGATGTCGCTCTATACCTACGACGCGGCGCTGAACCAGACGCTGGCGAACGCGATGTTCGTTCCCTCCGCGACGGGAGCGTTGCAGGCTCCGGCCACGCTGACCTTCCACTACGCAGCAAACGGTCTCGATGTAACCAAGACATTTGCGTTCGGCCAGGACTATCTCATCCACGCCGACACGCTCGTGCTGAAGAACGGTGTTCCGGTGCGCGCGTTGCTGGCGTGGCCTTCAGGCACAGGCGATCTCGTGGTCCCGCATCTGCGTGGCAGCCACTATCCCTCCGACACCTCTGTCGACACCATGCAGAACGGCAAGGATGACCACACCGCCTCCAAGAAGGTGACCGGCGGCGCCACGCTGACTGGGCCGTTCGACTTTGCCGGCGTGAGCGACCAGTACTTCGGCGCCACCATTCTGCCCGACCACCCCCAGACCGCCACAGCCGTGACGCTGCACAACCAGCTCTCGCTGAATGATCTGAAGCGCGCTGCCGGCCAGCCGGCGGGCAAGGATGTTCAGTTTCCAATCATCGGGGCGGCCGTTGGCGACCTCTCCGGGCACAATCAGGAGCGGGTCTTTGTCGGCCCGAAGTACCTGAAGCTGCTGAAGACCATTAAGACGGCCGACGGCTATTCGCTCGAGCCGCTGCTCAACTGGGGCTTCTGGGGGCCGGTGGCCAAGTATCTCTTCGTTGGCCTCCAGACAGTGCATACCTGGATTGCTCCATCCGGCGTGACGGCAAACACAGCTCACGACTACTCGTGGGGATGGGCGATCGTCCTCTTCACCGTCCTGATCTACATGTTTCTGGTGCCGCTGCGTTTCCAGAGCATGAAGGGCATGATCAAAATGCAGCGGATCCAGCCGCAGATTGACGCGATCAAGGCCAAGTTCGGCAATCCCAAGCCGACCAGTCCGAAGATGGCGGAGATGAACGCCGAGATCATGGATCTGCAGAAGAAGAACGGCGTGAGCATGTTCGGCGGCTGCATCCCGACGCTGGTGCAGATGCCGCTGCTGTTTGCGTTCTTCGAGATGATGGAGAAGGTCGTCGAACTGCGCCAGTCTCACTGGTTCTGGATCCACGACCTCAGCCAGCCGGACCCGTTGCACATTCTGCCGATCGTCATGGTCGTGACCAGCTTCCTGGTGCAGTTCTACACGCCGTCGCCGGGCGTCGACCCCTCGCAGCAGCGCATGATGGCGTTCATGATGCCCGCCTTCTCCGGCTACTGGACCTGGTACTACGCCGCTGGTCTGGCGCTCTACTGGAACATCGGTAACTTCATCATGGTTGGCCAGCAGCTGGTGCTGAACCGCACGGCGCTTGGCAAGGAGATGCGGGAGATCCAACTGAAACGCGCGGAGGCCAAGAAGAAGGCCAAGATGGCTCCGAAGACCATTGCGGGAAGGCGATAGAGCATTTCTCCTGATACTGTGCAGTGGGAAAGAGCGTCGAATGCCGTTTTCTTCACAGGAAAACGGCCCGAACGGCTTCTGCTTCGCTTCACACCTTCAGGAGAAATGCTCCAGGGTTAGCTGCGGGCTGCACGCCCGATAAAGTTTGCGTCATACTGGAAGCCGATACTTTCGGGTATACGGCGGAAGTCCAAAGAGGTTTTGCGAAAGAGTTTGCCTGTTCGTTCTATTGAGTTCATTGGAGTCGGGCCTGAATGGCAGCCTGTCGTTTCGATCTTCTGTCTGAAGCAACCTACCTATTTCCCCGAGGACGTAAATACCCATGGAAGACCTCGCCCAGGCGGCTGAAAAAGTAGCCTCCCTGATGCGCATTCTGACCTCGACCGGAGGTCTCCGGCTCAAGTATCGAATCACGGCAGGCGCAGGCGCGGCCGACCCCGACGGCTTCGAGCGGCGCGACATCTACGTGGAGTGCAAGGGACCCGACGCCGGCCTGCTGCTGGAGCGCGACGGCGAGCTGCTGCGTGCACTCGAGCACATCACCGCCAAGGTCCTGCGGCTGGAGCCCGAGGAGCACGACCGCATCTCCTTCGACGCCGAGGGCTACAAGGCCGCGCGCGTGCGCCATCTGCGTCGCCTGGCCGATGACGCCATCGACCGCGTGGACAACACCAATCGTCCCTACAGCTTCCCGCCCATGAGCAGCCGGGAGCGCCGCATGCTGCACCTGTTCCTGCGCGACAGCGGCTTGCAGACAGCGAGCTCCGGCGAAGGGCCGCGGCGTTTTGTCGTGCTCTACCCGGAGGGCTACAGGATTCCGCCTGAGGGCGAGCGGGAGCGCTCGGGCTATGGCGACCGGGGAGGTTACGGCCGAGGCCGTGGTGGACCGCGTCGCGGAGGCGGTCGCAGGTACTGAATCAAGGGAATTTTCGCTTCGCAGAGCCGCTGGTTCAATGTCCAGCGGCTTTTGCTTTGCTGCGCGAAAGCCCGATCCTTGCAGATCGCGGCCGGGGACGCATTTTCCGGCGCGGTTCTGGTGCAGTTGTTGACATTGCGGCACTTGGCCGGGCCGCGCCCTGGCTGAATTAACGCAGATTGCCCACACTCGCGGCCATGGTTTCTCACGATGCCGTGAGCCCAGCTGTGGGGAATGGGGAAAACGCCGGACCGAACCCGGCCACGCGTTCTCGTCTTCCAAGCTCTTCGTTTCTCCGCAGGCGATTTTGGAAAGCCGGGACCGCGGTTTTTCGCCCAGTTTCGGTCGGTTTCCTGGCTTATCCACTCTTCCACGCCAAACGATTAAGACGACTGTCTTCTCTCTTTCTTTTAAGACTTAATAAGTCTTCTTAACCCTCGCGCCGATGCATCTGGGATTCGCCTCCCTCGCTTCCCCTTACCCTCGACCCTCTATCCCCTGACGAACCACCCACAACACCGCCCTTGTTATGCACAGAAGTTGGCCCTCGCGCGAAACACCCCGCTCGACCTAGAATCGTGTCAACTCACTCGAACCCGCCCGCCAGTCGCCGAGCCGGGGAGGGTGTCTCACCAGGGAGAACCGACCGTGTCCAGTGCCACCCTTACGCCCGACGTCGCCGCAGCGCCCACCGGCAACCTGGAGATCACGGTCTCGCGAGCCGAGCTGCTGCGCGAGCTCACCGCCGCGCAGTCCGTCGTCGAGCGCAAGACGACCATCCCCATCCTCTCGAACTTCCTCTTCGAAGCAACGGAAGACGGCAGGCTGACGATCACTGCAACGGACCTCGATCAGTCATTGCATACCTCCTGCGGCGCGAAGGTGAAGAAGCCCGGCGCGTGCACCATCCCCGCGCGCAAGCTGTACGACTACATCAAGCTGCTGCCCGAAGGCGACATCTCCATCAAGCTGATGGACAACCACTGGGTGCAGATCCGCGCCGGCCGCTCCAACACCAAGATGGTGGGCATGGCGCGCGCGAACTTCCCGCAGGTGCCGCAGTTCCCCGCGACAGGCGGCTACAAGATCAACGCTGTCACGCTGCACAACATGATCGCCAAGGTTATCTTCTCCATCTCCAACGAGGAGTCGCGGTACACGCTCAACGGCGCGCTGCTGGTGCTGAAGGCGGAGTCGATGGCGATGGTCGCGACGGACGGTCACCGGCTCGCGCACATCGAGAAGACAGGTGAGCCCATCGAAGGCATCTCCGGCGAGAAGAAGACGCTGATTCCGCGCAAGGCACTCGCCGAGTTGAATGGGCTGCTCGCCAACATGGAGCCCAACAAGGACAAGGCGCCGCAGTTTATCGAATTCGCCGACGACGACCAGACGCTGTTCTTCAAGGTCGGCGGCCGCGTGCTGACCAGCCGCAAGCTCACCGGGCAGTTTCCCAACTACGAAGCCGTGCTCCCACGCGACAACAACAAGTTCGTCATCGTGCGCAGCGAAGATCTCATGGCCTCCATCCAGCGCGTCGCGCAGTTCGCCGACGAGCGCTCCGGCGCCATCAAGATCCGTCTCGAGCAGAACGAGCTCAAGCTCTCCGCGCAATCCACGGATGCCGGCGAGTCCGAGGACATCATCGAGACGCCCTACAACTACGATCCGCTCGTCGTCGGTTTCAACAGCTCGTACCTGGTCGACTTTCTGCGCGCCATCGGCGACACCGGCGAAGTTCGCCTGGAGTTCAAGGACGCGCAGTCGGCCGGCCAGATGCGCCCTGAAGATGGCAATGAGGACACGCGCTACCGCTACATCCTGATGCCGATGCGAATCTGAGTCCTGCGCGGACGGCGAGACGCGCTTCGCGCAAGAACAACAGCACACAAATCACCCGCACACGCCGGACTGGCGACAAACAAAGGCCCGCTCACTCGAGCGGGCCTTGCTGCTTTGTTGACTTTCTTTTTGGTTCCGCGAAGGGAATCTGCTTGTCGCTTCTTAGCTCATCAACCAGATCACTCCAATGGCCGCGCACACCGCCGCAGCCGCAAGCTGAATCCAGCGCGAGTACGAGCGCTCTACAAGCTGCTCGTACTCCAGCGGAGCCGCCGCTGCACCGCTGCCGAACAGCGACGTTACGCCGCTTCCTTTCGCCGGCTTATTCACCGTCGCCTCAATCCGCGCCAGCTCCACATACGGCTTGATGCCGCGCCGGTACCATCCCTGCACCTTCACGCGCTCGCCGATAAAACGATCGGCGCTGCGTACCGCAAAGAACAGCCGCCCCAGCGGCACCGACGACCGGTAGTACAAAAACATCAACCCCGTGTCGTCCTGCAGCACCAGGTCCGGGCTCCAGAACGCGCCCGGCACGCCGTTGCCGACCACCTCACCCTCCATCTCCACCGCGCGTGGCCGCATCTGCGACACGCCAAGATCTTCGAGCATCTCCTGGACCTTCTTCGGTGCAAAGCGCCCGTGGTAGCGGAACGCAATCTTCGCTGCCCACGTCACACCCAGCGTCAGCAACACCCAGGCGAACGCGTGATCCGGAACCGTCACGCCCATCCGCTCCAGCGGGCGGCCAATCCAGAACCACGAGATCAGCAAAAATCCGCACACCAGCGGCGCAATCCAGAAGAGGAACTCGACGGGAAAGCCTGCCCAACGCACACGCGTCTTCTCCGGCAGCGCATACGCCGGCGGCTGTCCCAGCTTCGCCGCCTCCCGGTTCAGTGCACGCAACCGCATCGCCGTCAGCGGGTGCGTCGAGCCGAGCTCATACACACGCGACCACGGATTCACCAGGTCCCACTGCATCACCCGCGCGGCCGCCGCAGGATCGTTGCTCGCCAGCGCCAGCGCATCCGATCCCGTCGCACTCGCAATACCCATCAGCCCGAGCGCTTGTCCGGCCTGCAACCTGCGCCGCGCATCTTTCTTTTCATCGCTCGATCCCTCGCGCACCAGGCGCTTCTGCTCACTGCGCTCGCGCACCATGCCATAGCCAATCTTCACCAGCGCGGACGACAGCGCATCCGGCTCGCGCGTCACCTGCGCCGAAAAATGGTCTGCGCCGTACTCGCGCGTGCGGTTCAGCAGCAGCACCATGAACTGCCCGATCCAGTACGCCAGGTACGCCGCATAGCTCACGATTCGCCCGTGATTATTCAGCCGGCTCGTCCACGCATAGATCTGATAAAGCAGCAGGGGAGCCGTCGCGGCCAGCGCCATCACCGCAAAGTCATAGTGCGCAATGTGGCCGAGCTCATGCGCCAGCACTGCATTGGCTTCCTCCGGCGTGCAGATATCCAGCAGCCCGCGGGTGACAACAATCCGCGCGTCGCGGCGCACCCGCCCGAAGGCAAATGCATTCGGCGTTCCGCTCTCGATGATGCCCATCCGCGGCACAGGAATGCCGCGTTGCTCGCAAAGCTGGCGAACGAAGTCGCGCTGTGCCTGCGGTATGTCCTCTTCATACCAGCCGATCGAGTAGATCCACTCGATGATCCATGGCGAGACGAGATATTGAATCCCGACCAGCGCAAAGACGAAGACAACTCCCCAGATAAACGGCGCATTGCCGTGCAGCAGCGCAAGATCACCCAGCACGAACACAACGCTATAAAGAAACATCAAAACCAGCAGCGAGCGCGTAACAAACCCCATGGTTTTCTGTCTCCTGAAAACTGGTGAAGGAAGGCGGCAACAGGATACACGCGGTTCAATGCAAGACCGCAAAACATTAGTAACCTCATCCGTCGAGCCGTCCGACGATCAAGCGAGCGCAATGAAAAAGCCCGCTCATTCGAGCGGGCCTTTTATTGTGTAACGTCCAGCCTGACTAGAAGCGGCCCTCGAACGCAAAGGTGATGGTGCGTCCGGTGTTGCCTACGCCGGTGATGTGGCCGAGCGTTGTCGTCGATCCGACACTCGTGCTCGGTGCCGAAAACACAGGGTGATTCAAGGCGTTGATCGCTTCGCACTTGAAGTCCATCTCCGCCTCATGCCAGATGTGGAACTTGCGTTCCGCACCCAGGTTCAGCGTGTCCAGGTTATCCTGGCGCACGTTGTTGAAGCGCAGCGGGAAGTAGTTGACCGCATCTTCCAACTGATCGCTCGTGGCCGTGTCCAGGGCAGCGGTGTTGAACCAATGGGTCAGGCTCTTGCCGGTGACCTTGCCCAGGTCAGAGAAGCTGGACCCGGTGCTGAGGATATCGCTGGCGGCAAACGTGATCGGCTGTCCGCTCTGCACGCGGTAGGTCCCGTTGATCTGGAAGCCTGAGACGATCGCCTTCACGAACGGGTTGGTGCCTGAGAGGAACGGCTTGTTGCGGCCGAACGGAAGCTCATAGATGCCGTACACCGCGAGCAGTTGTGGATAGTCACCGTTGGAGATGCCGTACCACGGCTTGGGATCGCCCGGATTCAGGAAGTTGATCGCATCCAGCGACTTCGACCACGTGTAGGCCACGCTCAGGTTGTAGCCGTGCGAGAAGTGCTTCGACACCTGCATCTGCAGAGCGTTGTAGGTTCCATAGCCTTCGGTGGTTTTGCCGTAGGTGATGCCGCTGAACTCTGGATAGGGCTTCAGAAGCTGACTCTGCGCAATCTTGCTGGAAGAGAAGGTTGAAGCTACTGAAGTAGGAACACTGATCCCATAGAACGGGTTTGGGACGTTGCTGGTCAGGAGGCTGTAGTTCGCCTGCATCGCTGCCGTGCGAATCCTGTCCGTGCTCAGATAGCTGTTGGGCAGCGGATTGAAGTCCTGCGTAATCGGAATGTGCAGGTTGTTGCTGCCGACGTAGTTCATGTCCAGCACGAACTCGGCCGGAAGCTGATACTCCAGTCCGAACGACCAGCGCTCGTTGTAGGTTGCCTTTGGATTCTGCGGGTAAAACGTGCTGACGGAGTTCAGAACGTTCTGCAGCATTCCGTTGGAATTTCCGGAGGGCTGCACCAGACCGTTCGGGAACGGATTGGAGAGTGGCGTCTTCGGCCCGTTGATGAAGCTCAGGCCATTGTCTGTGGTGATCGCCTGCGATGTGGCTTGGGTATAGCCAAGCGGATTGCCGTACTGCACGTACTCCGCAAGCTGGCTGTAGAAGATGCCATAGCCGCCACGGAACACGAGCTTGGGCAACGGATTCCACGCGAACCCGAAGCGTGGCGAAAACAGGTCCTTGGGGGCGTTCCAAAGACCACCTTGCGGAAACGCCGCGGTGTTTTCATACAGGTACCCGCCGTTCACATGGAACCGCGACGCTGGGAGCAGCGGGCTCGGGTTGGCTGTGTAGTTGGCAATCGCCTGGGTCGCGATCGGGTTGGGAGTGTTGAACGCGAAGGCGGCCGTGCTCTTGTTGTTGCGCTCGACGACCGGCGAGGTGTACTCGTAGCGAACACCCAAATTGAGCGTCAGCTTCGGCGTAACCTTCCAGTCATCCTGTGCGTACGCCGAATAGTAAGCCGAGTCGTTCGAGGTGCTGGTGTTCAGCGTCTGCGAGTTGCCCTCGGTCACGCCCAGCTCGAAGCTGGCCAGCGCCTGCCCGATGGGAGCGGCGGGCGAATTCTCGTCCGGCCCCTTTGTATACGTTCCGCTCGAGCCCAGCACGACGTGCTCGCCCGTGTAGTTGCCCTGGTTGGCCTGGTACTGCCGGTACTCCACGCCAAACTTCAGTGTGTGGCGGCCCTGTGCACGCGTGAGATTAATCTGCCCGTCGTGGATGTTGTCGTACTCCGTTCCGGGATCAGAGTTGCCCAGCGTTCCATAGCCGGAGATTTTTATCTCCGGGAACCCACGCGCAATCGCCGGCACACCCGCCAGCAGATTCCCGGGAATGCCGAGATCATCCACAGTCGTTTTCGCATCGAGCGATGTCACCGTCGTGAAGCGCGTGAACGAGTAGCGCGCATTCAGCACCGTCGACGAGTTGATCGTGTTCACGTAATCCAGGACGGTTCCGTAATTGACCAGCGTGAGCGTCTGCCCGCTGGCGCCGGGGAAGAACTCGTTCTTGCCTGGCTGCACACGCTTGCTGGTGTAGAAGTGGCCGAACATCTTCTGCCGGTCGCTGATGTTGTAGTCCTCGCGATTCACGACCGACCAGTAGTGGTCAACGTTCGCACCGTTCCAGACGTAGTTGTTCTGGCCGTCGGCAGTGACGGTTGAGGCTCCGGGCGTGGGTTCCGGGTAGTAGCTGAGGATCTTCTTCGCAATCGGATCGATCATCCCCGACGGGATCACGTTCGTGATACTTCCGCTGGAATTTGTGAACGGCTGGCGAAGGTAATGGCCGATGCACCGCGGATCGGCGGTCTCCGAATACGCATTGAAGATCTCGTACTGATTCCAGCTCTGCGAGACGCCTGTGCAGACCGTTTGCGTGTCCGGCTTCAGCGTCGAACCATACTGGAACAGCGCAGAGAAGTCGCCGTTCCTTTCGGCATCGGTCGGAACAGTCTGTACGCTTTGCGTTCCCTGCGACTGGTGCTCATGCTCGTACCCGCCGAAGAAAAACAGCTTCTGGTTCTTCTTGAAAACGGGGCCGCCAACGAATGCCGTCTCGCGGTCGTACTCGGTCGGATTCACCTTTGCCGTTGAGAAGCTGTAGCCACGCGCATTCACCGTTCCCGGCTGCCAGTACCAGCTTGCGCCGCCGTGGAACTGGCTCGTGCCCGCCTTGATGTCGGAGTCCAGCGAACCGCCCGAGGTATGGCTAAGCGACGCATCGTACGGCCCGGCGATGACCTTGAACTCGCCAACGAATTCGTGCGAAGGGATAAAGGCCGTCGTGACCGCACCGCCGTTGCGGGTGTCCGGCGCACCGTCGATCGTGAACTCCGTCTGGCCGCTCTGGGCTCCGTCGATCTTCGTGCTCTCAGAGCCGCCTTCGTAGTCGTGGTTGCCGTTCGAGAGCGTCGTTGAGATAACGCCGGGCTGCAGCAGCTGCAACTCGAACGCATTGCCGTACTCGGTCGGCAAATCCTCGATCGAGCGATACTCCATAGTGGAGCCCAGAATCGCGTCCGAGGTCTTCAGCACGACGCCGTGTTCGTTGACCGTGACCGTCTCGTTCGCCTCGCCGACGGCGAGCTTCGCGTTCACACTCACCCGGCCGGCGATCTCCAGCCGCACGTGCGTCGCCGTGAACTGCTTAAACCCCTGCGCGTCGACCCGCACCGTGTACAGGTCGGGAATCAGCAGGTCGACCACGTACTGCCCTGTATCGTTCGAGTGCACCGTCTGGCTGACGTGAGTGGCCTCGTCCGTCACGGTGACGTTTGCCTTGGGAATAACAGCGCCCGTCGTATCCGTCACGACGCCGCTGATCCGGCCACGATCTTCCTGGGCGAAGGCGTGCATGCCCCAAGCCGCCGACAAAACGAGAAGCAACAGAGCGCGTAGCTTCATGAACCCTCGATTTCTGCTGTGTAGCAAAAATGAAAATTATTTAGTTTTGTTGTGCAAATCAACGCCACCAAACTATCGGGTTCAGACACGTCTGTCAATTGCAGCTATTGACTTCCCGGTAGCAGCATCGCTCCTTGAGGCGCATATCGCCCATACAGTTCTGCGCGATGCCGGGCTCGTCCGACAAGGGCACTATCTGGAATTCGCACTACTGCTGGACGATTCCGCACCGTGCCACACTTTGCATCGAACAGACCACCCGGCCCCTGCCGGTGGAGGAAACCATGGCGACGAAGCATCTCGTGCGAGGCATTCTGGCAGGCGTAGCCGGCGGCCTGGCCGCCTCATGGGTCATGAACGAGTTCAGCAGCACGCTCGGGCAGAAGCTCTCCGCAGCCGTCGAGACGCCCGAGGAGCAGCAGGAGTTGAGGCAACAGTCCGACGGCGAAGACGCCACCATGAAGGCCGCGGACAAGATCGTCGAGACCGTCACCGGTGGCCGCCATCTGTCCCACGAGCAGCGCGAGATCGGTGGCCCGATCGTGCACTACAGCATGGGCGCCATCTCCGGCGGCATCTACGGCGCGCTCGCCGAGTACACGGACGTGGCCAAGGCCGGCTTCGGTACCACCTTCGGCGGCATTCTCTTCGCCACCGCAGATGTTCTCGGCGTGCCTGCCATGCACCTTGGCCGGTGGCCGGACGAGTACCCCGTCAGCTCCCTCGCAAGTCCGCTCGCCGCGCACCTGGTCTACGGGGCGACCACCGAGCTGGTGCGGAGAATCGTGCGCAAGGTTCTCTGAAAACGCAGCCGCTGCGGAGCCAATCCTGACGGCGCGACTCCGTAGCTCCTCAATGGATAACTTGCCTCAGAACAGCCGCAGCACCAGCCCCACGCCGAACTCCTGCAGCGTGTGGTTTGCGCCGCTGATGCCGGTCAATTGACCCGCGCCGTACTCTCCGCGAATATCCAGATGCGGCACCACCGTGAAGTCAATACCGCCGTTCACCTGGTAGGCAAACGATGTGGTCTTGCTGTGACTCGAGCCGTTGTTCGTGCCCGCCCCGCCGAACTCGAGCTGAATATACGGCTTCACCGGAATCGGCGGCGGCGGCGCGATCTCCAGCCGCGGGCCAACGATGAACCCCGCCAGCTTGTTCCCGTATGTAGTCGAGTTCGCGCTGTTCTGGATGAAGACGCGCGCATCGCCGCCGAACCGGATGGGCCCGAACGGCATAAAGTTGTCGTAGACGCCAAACGTGCCACCGTCCGCCGTCATGCCGCCGCTCTGGGTGGAGGGCGTCCCATACCCCACGCCCAGGCCGGAGTAGTGTCCGGCGCTCAGCATGCCGTAGATGGCGGCCTGCGCCTTCGCCGCGTCAGGCAGAATCAACAGACCGAAGATTGCGAGAAGAGAAAGACAGCAGTTGCGAACCGCTGAGGAGATCATCTGAGGCCCTCGTTCGTATGGCGCACCCGCGCCGGAGATTCCGTGCTCCTCGTTTAGAGACCCACCGGCGCAAACAGCGTTGCGCCACCACCGCAGAAAGCCGCTATCCCTACCCTTACCCGCTACTCCTTCACCACCGCGGCCGGCTTGCCTTCCTGGACATAATTCTTGTTCCACGCGGGAATCTCAACCACGTAGTTGCCCGGCTTCTCAATCACCGCCTGGCAGCCAAGCCGCGAGTTGAGCTGCAGTCCCGGCGCCATGTCCATCCGGTCCAGTTCCTTCTCCTCCGGCTCGGAAAGACCGTTCGCGCCATCGAGAACATGCAGGTGGCAGGTCGTGCACGCGCAGACGCCGCCGCACGCGTGGTCCAGGAAGATCCCATAGTTCTCCGCGACATCGAGAAGGCTCATCGGCTCGCCATGGCCCTCATACGGCAGCGTGCCGAACGGGAACTCGACCGTCTTGTTCTCAGGGCGAAACGTGACGCGGACCATATTCTCCGCAGGTGGCTGCGACAGATCGACCTCAGGGAGGGGCTTGGATTCAGACTCGGACATAGACAGTCTTAGTTTAGTGCGGACGAGAGGGTAGAGAGTAAGGTGGGCAGAAAGTAATGGGCAGACGCTAAAGAAAAAAGAGCAGCGGAAGGGCTGCTCCTGTTTCTTCTCTAGCCGTTACCCCTTACCCTCTGTCTTACCCCACGAACTCGCGCACGCGCTGGCTTGCTCCGCCTGCCGCGACTGGCTGCAGGTCCGGCAGCGCCCGTGCCGGCGGTATCGACGGGACGGGATGTGTGTCCGAATCCGCCAGCAGGACGCGGTTACGGCCCGAGCGCTTCACCTTGTACAGCGCGCGATCGGCGCGCCGCAGCATCGGCTCGAAGCTCTTCTCGCCTGGCAGCAGCGAGCTCAGGCCCACGCTGACCGTAAACCGCACCAGCTCCTCGCCCTCGCTCAGCCGCAGGCCTTCAACCGTGGCTCGCAGCCGCTCCGCCAGCGACAGCGCGCTCCGCGGCGAGCGGCCGGGAAGCAGAATCGCGAACTCTTCACCGCCCAGGCGCGCCACTGCATCGCGCGTTCCCGTCACCGTCAGCAGAACGCCGCCAAAGGTTCGCAGAGCGCGATCGCCCAGCGCATGGCCCCACGTGTCGTTGAGCTGCTTGAAGTGGTCAAGGTCCATCATCAGCAGCGTCAGCGGCGTGTTGTCGCGAGCAGCAATCTGAACCTCGCGCTGAATCTTCTCTTCAAACGCGCGGCGATTGTGCAGGCCGGTCAGCGAATCCAGCCGGGTCTCTTCATGTAGACGGCGCTTAGTCTCCGCGACATACATCGCGACAAACCCGAAGCCCAGCATGGTCAGCCCGATCGTCGAGAGATCGTGAGCCGCCGGTTCCATCCCGCGGTGACCAAGAATCCCCAGGCTCAACAACAGCCGAAGCGCCACGGTCGCCGCCATGAACGTAAATAGAAACGCCATCACCCGGCCGATATCCGCGAGAGACTTGATCCGCGGCCGCAGCAGCATCACGACCGTTGCGCCCAGCACGATCAGCGCGCACACGCGAGCCGCCGCCAGTTCCGCGCCCGGATGCATGACGCCGACGGAAAGAATCGTTGTCATCGCCGCGCTCAGCGCCAGCGGTCCGTTCATCGTGGCCAGCCGGATGCGCAGCACAAACCAGCGCATGCCCATGTAGACCAGGAAGAACACCAGGACCAGCAGGCAGGCGCTCAGGTTGTCGGAGACCCGCAGCGGCACCGGCATGATCGCGTGCGAGATTGTCGTCAGCAATTGGAGAGCACAGGCTGCCGCCAGCCAGCGAGTGCCGCGAGTGCGCGCATCGCTCCAGGCGAGCAGCGCCAGGGTGAGCGCAAACGTGGCCTGTGAGACGAAGCCCGGAAGCGCGAAACTGTGGATGTCAACCATGCAAAAGACCTGCCTGCCTCTTCTCAACGCGCGAGCCGAGGGCTCCGTTCTGAACTGGGGGAGGAATCAGGACGGTCAACGCGTCCTATAGTAGAACCTCGTTGCCACGTATGATGCAAAATTTTACATAAGCTGATGAGAAAATAAGTCGTCACGCGAACACAAGGCGTAACTAAAGTGCCTTCTCTCGTCATGTTGGAATTGCAGTGGCCTTGGTGCTTTCGGGCCTTTATTACTGGAGGGACGAATGCGCCGCGTCGTCCATCGGCATCACCGCGCCTGCACGGATCCATTCCGTGATGGTCGCGATGTCTGCATCCGAGAGCTTACTCTTCGGTGGCATGGGCTTCGGATCGTTCGCCGGACCCTCGTGCCGGATAAGCGTCACCAGTAACGACTGCTCTGGATGGCCCGGCACGATAACGCTACCGTCCTTGCCGCCATGCATCAGCCCCTCGCGCGTATCCAGATGCAGCCCGCCCCGGTGATTCAGTCCCGCGTGACAACGGTAACAATTCGCCTGGAGAATCGGCTGCACGTGCTCGGTGTAATACTGCGGTGAGGCCTCGGCCGGTGGAATGCTCTGTGTTGCGTTCGAACTGCGGGCAAGAAGTGCGGTTCCTGCGGCAGCCGTTACAGCCAGAGCGACAACAATAGAGCGGCGCGAAGCGATGGGCCTAAGCATTGCGAAGTACGGTTCGTTCATAAGACTCTAATCTCTGCTGACCATCCCGGCTATAAAAAGTTGCAAAAACTGCCAATTCTTCAACATGACTTTGGTAAAGTCCATCTGTCGTTTACCGCTCAAAGGCGCGGCTTAAACCAAGCGCATCCGCTGCCCGGTCCAACGCGGCCTGCGTGTGAAAGAAGCGGTGAGTGGGATTCGATTGCGGATAAAACCGGATCACGATCTCAGCGTGTTCCACGGCTTCGTCCTTGCCGTTGTGGAACGGATACCCGAGCGCACGCAGCAGGTGCAGGGACCCTTCATCGCCGCTTGGATTACCGTTGTCGCCGACAATCCCGAACACCGACCGGTGCGTCCTTCGCGAATACACCGCCACGAAGTCGCCGAGCCGTGCTCCCATCCTGCGCGCCTTGTTGCCCAGCACCACGTAATTAATCGCGGTCGCGTCCACATACCGGCGAGGATCATGCTCGTTCTCCACCGACTCATCTTCAAACGCAGTCTGCGAAACGTAGTAACCCGGCGCGGGATCGTGCGGTCCCTGTACCACCGGCCGGTCACGGTCATCGACGATGTAACCTACAACAGGAGCGTGCCTGCGTCCGCGCAAGCGTGCGTTTGAGAGATAGTCCAGCGCCTCGCTGCCCGGCGGCCCGTACGCTCGCGGCGCGCCGTCCACATCCACATCCATGCGATGCGTCAGCAGTTCAAAGCTGCGATGCCTGGACCCGACACTCGTCTGCGCAGCGCCAGAGCGCAGCAGAAAAATCCCGGCCACCCAGAACAGCACCAGATTGGAAGGAGTACGACGACCCACACCATTAAGACGTAACCGCAGCCCGGACGTACGCGATCCGCCTTCTACCCCTTACCGTCTAAACATCAGGGCGCAACCGGCGTGATCGGCATCGGCGTCTTGGTCGGCGCAGCCATCCCGAAGAACATCACCAGCGAGCTCGCGCCGGTGTTGGAAACCCATAGATTCCCGCTCGCATCGACCACCATGCTGAACGGCGAAAGAAGCTTCGCGTCAAGGCCGTATCCGGTGCTCGGCGAGAGCGCTGTACCCGGGCTGCTGGAGTTCACCCCCGAAAGCTCCGAAAAGCTTTCGTAGGTCAATCCGCTGGTCGCCGGCGCGTGAAAGTTCGAAATCCACACGTTCTGGGCTGCGTCGATCGCGATATGCGACGGATTGCTGATGCCGCCCGACGTGATGAACTCGTTGATCGTAGATCCAGTGGGTCCCAGCTCGGTTACTGCTCCGCCCGCATCGCCCGCTTCGTCGGAATCGGTCGAGTCCGCCAGCCACACGTTGCCGGCTGAGTCGAGCGCAACGCCGTCCGTTGCTCCGCAGCATTCCGTCGAAAACGTGACAGTCCCACTCGCATCCACGTGCGCCGCCGTGCCGATTCCATTCCCTGAAGTGATCCACACCCCGTGCGCCGGATCCGGCGCCACCGCCACCGGCACGCCCACATCGCTGCCCGTGTTCACAGGAGTGTAGGTATTTGCCGCAGGATTGAAAATCACCAGGTTCGTCGAGCTGCCTTTGACGTAGTAGTTCGCGATAAGAATGTTGCCGTTGCCGCTGTCGATCGCGATCGCGTACGGATAGTTGATGCTGTTATCGGCGTACATCGTCATGGTGCCAAGCGTTCCGCCTGACGACACTCCCGAAAACTCCTCCAGCGATCCCTTCGTCCCGTTGTGCGACGGCGACTCGCCGACCGTGATCCACACGTTGTCGTGCGGATCGATCGCCAGCCCATACGCCTCCGTCGCATTCGCAGAGCCGAAGCCGTTCGCGGTCAGCGGAGTTCCCTGCGGATTGAACGCACTCACAATCCCAGAATGGTTCGAGATCCACACATTGCCCTGGCTGTCCACTCCCAGACCCTCCGGCGTGTTGATCGCGCCTCCGGTCACCGTCAGGCTCAGGGTCCAGTCATTCGGCGCCTGTGTCAGGCTCGTCGGAAACGGTGGCGTTGAACCGATCGCCGCAAACACACCGCTGACATTGTTGCCCGGGTTCTTCACGATGTTCATCAGCGCAGCCCAGGTGTTCGTCGGCGCGCTTCCTCCACTCGGAGTGGCCGCCGTAAACAGCGGCGAGCATCCGCTCGTGCCATCGGAGTTGATGCAGGACGCGACCGCATCGGCGAGCGCGTAAATCTTGCCCGGCTCGGTCGTCAGATTGCTCGGCAGCGTCGCCACCGTTCCAGTCGTCGTGTTCGCTATGAGCTGCGCGTTCAGAAACGCATTCGCCAGCCCTACGGAATTCGTCGAGCTCGCGCCGATATGCGAGATGTCCGTGGTGAACGGCGCCAGCGCCCACGCCGCCGCAACTGTGGTGACCTCATTGATCCAGATGAACTGCGTCGGCGACAGATTGCCGCAGTTTCCCAGCGCCGCCATCATCGCCAGCGCCGGATTATTCCCGCCCGAACCCAGGCCTGGATTCCCCTGCGTGGCCACCAGGTACACCTGCGAGTTCGCCGACGGGCAGCTATAGTCCCCCGTGATTGAGAACCCACCGTCCGCGCCACTCACCACGCTCCGGTTCAGCAGTGGCGACGACGCGCTTCCGTTGCCTGCATTGCCCGCGACATAGAGCTGAATCTGCGCTCCCACGACAGCCTGCTGCCCGCCGTGCACCCGGCCGTTCACCGTCAACAGCACAGGGTTGGGTTCTGCCGAGGGCCCTACGCCGCAACCTGTAACCAGCAGGGACAAACAACCTGACAGAACGGCGCAAAGGGATCCCAGGAACGATACAGAACGGACGCACGGCATGATACCGCCAGTCTACGCGAAGGCACTTAAAAGCCCATTCCCCATTCCCGTTATGGGAATCCCTCCCGGTACAAGAATTTCGGCTTCGGATGTAAACAGTTTAGGGTGGCGCTCCCGTGGCGTTCCTTTGCTCTGCTTCGCGCCGCTTTGCGTCAAGGCCTTTGCCTTTTGACTAACCACTAACCACTTGAACTACTGTGCAGGCGGCCCGTAAGCCGAATTCTGTTCTAAGCGATCATTCCTCTAGGCTCGGCATCACTGCCGGGCTCCAGCAACCTACCCGCAAGTTTCAGCCGCCTGGGCCTAAGCCCAATGCCCTCTTCGCCTGAACGCAGCGGGCCGCTGCGCGCCGCCGCCTGAAGAGAAGCGAACGGTCTCCCTGCCTATTTGGTCTTGCTCCGTGTGGGGTTTACCGTGCCGTTCGCATTACTGCGGACGCGGTGGGCTCTTGCCCCACCCTTTCACCCTTACCCCGGCCTGTTGGCCCGGAATCAAGCGCCGAAGCGCCTTCTCCGGCAGAGCCGAGGCGGTTTGCTTTCTGTTGCACTGGCCGTCTTCAGGCCTTCACGCCTGAATCCCGGACGTTATCCGGCACACTGCCCTGCGGAGTTCGGACTTTCCTCCCCCGCGCAACGCCTCTCTCGAAGCCCGCGCGGCAGCGATCGCCCGGCCGCCTGCACACCCCTAGCTTATCAGCTGGTTCCAGCCGGCGGCTTCGCCCATCCCGTATCGCAGAACACTCTCCACCGCTGCACCTTACCCTGGAGGACCTTCGCCAGCCACGCTGCCCGCACCTTCCACCCCTCGGCAGTCACGTGTCCCTCCACACGCCACTTGCCCTCGGCCACACCGAAAAGCGCTGCCTCGCCGTCCTTCCCGAAACTCTGCGTAATGCTGATCTTGTACTCCGGATAGGCGTAGAAAAAATGCTGCCAGCCGGAGACCATCTTCTCCGCGCCCGAGACACTGTTGCCCATCGCATCCGTAAACGTGTGGTCCACGGCCATCAGCGTCCGCAGCCTCTCAACGTCACCGGCATTGATCGCCTGCACGAACATCAACGCCACAGCTTCTGCACTCTCCGTCACGCGTCCTCCTCAGGAAAGTGGCTCCGCTCAGCCCGCTACAGTACTTCAGATGCCAGAATAAGCGGATGAGCCTCACGCGCCGCCAGTTCCTCCAGCAGACCGCCGCGACCGCAACCCTTTCGGCGCTCCCCATCGCCGCCCAGAATCTGTACCCCGGCAGTCTGCCCGGGACGCCGCCGCCCGGCAGCCTCAAGTCTGTCTCCCACAACTTCCCCGTGGGCTGCTGCGTCGCCGCCAGAATCCTCCGCACCGACGGCGCCTACACCGCGCTGGTCCGACAGCAGTGCTCCATCCTCGTCGCCGAATCCGAGATGAAGTTCGGCCCGCTCCGCCCCACCCCCACCACCTTCTTCTTCGACAACGCCGACTACATCGTCAACTTCGCCGAGCAGAACCACATGCTCATGCGCGGCCACAACTTCCTCTGGCACCGCCAGCTTCCCTCCTGGTTCGCCACCTACGTCACGCCGCAGAACGCCGAGCAGGTTCTTGTCAACCACATCAATACCGTCGCCGGCCGCTACAAAGGCCGGATCCATAGCTGGGACGTCGTCAACGAAGCCATCCAGGTCTCCGACAACCTGCCCGGCGGCCTCCGCAACTCCCCTTGGCAGAAGGTCTTGCCCGGCTACATCGACATCGCGTTCCGCACCGCCCGCCGCGCCGACCCGCACGCCCTGCTCACCTACAACGACTACGGCATAGAAGCCGAGGATGAGGCATCGACGAAGAAACGTGCCGCGGTCCTCGCCCTCGTCCGCGGCATGCAACAACGCAACGTGCCCATCGACGCCGTCGGCATCCAGTCCCACCTCACCGCCGGCCCCAACCGCGTCTATGGCCCCGCACTCGCCAAATTCATGGCCGACGTCCAATCCCTCGGCCTCAAAATCATGCTCACCGAAATGGACGTCAACGACCGCGACCTCCCCGCCGACATCCCCACTCGCGACAAAGCCGTCGCCGACCTCTACGCCAGCTATCTCCTCACCACGCTGGCCAACCCCGCCGTCGCCGCGCTACTTACCTGGGGCATCACCGACAAGTACACCTGGCTCAACCACGAAGGCGCCCGCAAGGACGGCCTGCCCGAGCGCTGCCTCCCCTTCGACCCCGATCTCAAACCCACACCCGCCTTCTTCGCCGAGCTCAACGCGCTCCAGGGCAAGTGAATCGTGGAACGTTACAATGTTGTGCAATTCCGCGACTCCGCAAGTTCGACCGGAATTAACCAGAGAGCTCCGGCATGCCCGAACCACATCACCCAGCCAAGCTAAGGCTCACCTGCCCGCCCTGCGGCGAGGTCTTCACCGCCGAAGACGAGGACGCCCTGATCGCAATGGCGGTGGAACATGCGCGCAAGTTCCACGATATCGACCTGCTCGATCGCCAGGGGTCTGACCAGCTCCGCGCGCTCGTCAGGCGCGAGAACGAATCCTACTGGACCCGCATCGCCCACCTCATTCCCGAAGGACAGGTAAAAACAGTCCTCGACGAGAAGCTCTGCGATCGCGAGCGCGAAATAGTCAGCTACGTCGTCCACGGTTTTCCCAACCGCGAGATCGCCGACCGGCTCTTCATCAGCGAACGCACGGTGTCCACGCATCTCGTGAACATCTACGACAAACTGAACGTCCACTCCCGCGCCGAGCTGGCCGCCGTCGTCCGCGCCACCGACCGCGTGATTGAAGCTGCCCTGCGCGGCGGATCCACGCAGGAGTTCGGGCCCTTCGTGCACACGAACGACCCGAACCCGCGCTAGCCCGCTACCGGGCCATCAATGGCAGGGCGCCGTCTCCAGCAGCTCCATGCCGTACCTCTCCACCAGGCGTCGAAAGCCATCCGCATCCGGCGGCCCCGCCGGTGGCTGGTCGAGCGGAGCGCCACCCTCGGCAAAGAACATCTCGAACCCCGGCCGCGAGAACAACAGCAGCAGGCGCGCCGGCTTATCGCCCACAACCATGTACTTGTGCGGCACGTCTTTCGGCGCGTAGAGAAAGTCCCCCGCATGCCCGACGACCTTCTCGGTGCCGCAGGTCAACTCGATCGTTCCCTCCAGAATGTAGAACGCTTCCGCCTCGCCGTGGTGCACGTGCAGCGGAGCTCCGACTCCCGGCGCGTCCGTGACCTCAACCACGCTGAACGACCTGTCCGTCGAGCTGGCTCCGGCGATGATCCGGACCCTGCCTCCCATCCCCCACCGCAGCGTCTGTCCTTCACCCGATCGCACGACGACGGCTCCGGAACCGGTCGCTGTCTCCAATTGGCTCATGGCCATGATGAACTTCCTCCCTTTACTGTTCCTGAAAGTGACCTTCTCGGTCGCTGATCGGAACTATAGGAATCGAACCCCATTCAGCCAATCGGGTGAATGACGTATTTTGGAGGCCATCAGTTCTCGGTCGGCTTGGTGATGTGGTCGACCACAAGATTCGGCACGTCTTCATGCACCGCCTCGAGTTTCAGCCCAAGCTGCTCCTGCACCGCCGTAAAGATCGACGGCCAGCCGTCCGGATCGTTCGCCGACCACTCGCGTCCAAACTGAAGCGTGTAGTTGTACGTGCCCCCGAGACCGGTCTTGTCCACAACCGGTGCTTCCACCATCGAACTCAGCGCTCCCGCGATCGCCCGGATCGGTGCATTCGAGCCCACAAACTCGAGGCCATGCCGCGATCCATGCGCCTGCACGTCGGCCGGCGGAGGTGTGGCCGGCGCCTCATCTGCAGGTGGCCGCGGCACAGCCTGCATCTTCACCCCGCCCTTCGCCACAACCAAGTTGTAGATCGACGTGTTGCGAGTTTCAAGATGCGTCTTCAATCCCAGGCGCTCGGCCAGCAGCACGCGAATCGCATTTCTCTTTTCCAGCCGGACCTCGTTATCGGTGAGCTTCGCCAGCCTTGCATCAGCCGCTTCGTCCGAGCGCGCATTGATGTCGTAGAACGTGTTCGCGACCCAGTCCGGCGCGCCCACCACCGGCGCGTCGAAGCCATAAGCAATCTGCAGCAGCGCCTTCATCGGAAGGTTCGTGGCTTCAAAGCGACTGGAGTGCGGCGGGCTCGAGACGGACACATGGAAGTTGGCGTCCGGCGGTGGCGCAAGCCGAATCACCGCGACATCAAACGTCAGCGTCGGCTTGTAATTCGGTTCCTCTACGATCGGCGTCTGAGCAACCACCCGCAATCCAATCGCAAACACCAGCAGAGCCGTGAACACACCGAACCATCTCTGAACCATGCGAAGCATAGGCACACAACTCCTTGTCGGCATAATACGGGTGCAGGAGCCGCCAGGTTCCCATTGCTCTCCCACCGGCAGCAACTGTACCCTCACCCGGTGGCGCCCATCCCATTCTCGCGTCTCTTTGGCAGTGGCCGCCGCGCGGTCGAGTCCATCGCGCCGCGCCGCACCTTCCACGACGTCATCCTCCCGCCCGCGACCCATCGCGCCCTTCAGACCGCGCTCGCCCAGGTCACACAGCACGAGCTCATCTTCAAAGATTGGGGACTCGGCGAACGGCACTCCACCGGCCTTGGTCTCGCCTTCAACTTCGCCGGTCCTCCAGGCACGGGCAAGACCATCTGCGCCGAGGCCATCGCCTATTCCCTCAGCCGCCCCCTGATGGTCGTCCGCTACGCCGAGCTCGAATCCATGTGGATGGGCGAGACCTCCAAAAATGTCGCCGGCATCTTCCGTGCCGCGCGCGACGAACAAGCCGTCCTGCTCTTCGACGAAGCCGACGCCATCGCCAGCCGCCGGTCCACCGCGCCCGACAGCGGCGCTCAGCGCGAATCCAACAGCGTCGTCAATGTGCTGCTGCAGGAGCTCGAGCGCTACACCGGCGTCGTGATCTTCGCCACCAACCTCGCCGCCAACTTCGATCCTGCCTTCGAGCGGCGCATCCGCACCCACGTCCTCTTCGAGCTGCCCGGCGAAGCCGAACGCGTCCGGATCTGGCAGGTGCAGCTCCATCCTTTCCGCACACCGCTGGCCTCCGACGTCGACTTCAAAGCCCTCGCGCATCGCTATGAAGTAAGCGGCGGAGACATCCAGAACGCTGTGCTCAAAGCCGCCCTCGCTGCCGCAGCCGAGCTTCTCCCCGATTCCGAAAAGCGAATCCATCAGCACCACTTCGTCGCCGGAATAGAACAAGTCATAGCCAGCAAACGGGTCATGCAGCAGTCGATCTTTGCAGATCAAGCCGCCCTCATGCCGGAGCCCGCCGCCCTTACTCCCGCAACCGTCTCGCAGGCTTCGAAACTCTTGCTAGCCTATGGCCTCCCCGGAGCGGCACTCTTGATCGCACTCATCGCCCTTGTCGTAGCACTGGTCAAATAATCGGAAACAACGTACCGCCTCACAGAGTCGAGGAATTCCTCGTTGAGGTCAGGTTGATGCACTCGACCTATCAGTAAGCCCACACATTGTTGGTGTCGCCTACAGCATTCCCCGGAGCCAGGATGTAGAGATGGTTGTTCACCTCTGCCAGGCCAGCGGGTGCATTCGGTACGAGCTGGAATGATGGTTCGGGAGACGAAGTGTAGTCGACCAGAGGTTTGGCAGTCGACTCCGGGATCCGCCACCCGGACCAGTTCACGCCGTCACCGCTAAAGTTCATCGCAATGGTTACGGGTTCCGTTTCATTCGCAGGTTTTCTCCATCGCGACGCAAGATAGACACGATCCCGGAAAATGGTCGCGACCACATCGATTGGGTCCGTTCCCGGCAGCTCTTCCGGACGGATGCCGCTCTCGACCAGGCCCCAACCACTCCAGGTCGTCCCATCGGTCGTCGAATTGTGCATGACGATATTTTCCTTCTTGAGGGAATCGAACACCCGGAAGATATGCAGCGTGTTCCCCAGGGTGGCCGCTGTGACTGCAGAAAGCGGCGGCAATCCCGGCGGCGGCACATCCACCCAGGGATTCCACACGATGAGGTCGGCGCTCGACGTGAAGCGTAGCGAATTGGTCGTGGAGTCTTGCGCGAAAAGGAACAGGCGATCGCGGAAGACTGCCGTCGCGATGGGTTCAGCCGTCTTCAATGTCGGTGGCACCGTCACCCGCGGGACCCAGTATCTGCCGTCGCGCGAGTAGGCCAGCGACGACACCGATCCGTCGGTGTGAACCCCAAAGACGTACAGGCGATCGTCAAAGCTCACCGCGCTCACAGGCAGCTTGGCCAGGTCAGTCACGTGCAGGTCCGGAGTATCGACCGCCCAGAATGCCCCACTAAAAGTTCTGGCATGAGTCACGGCCCCGCCGTCGAGGACCCCAAACGCGTGCACAGCGCCATTGTGCATGGTCGCGCTGACCGCCGTGTCTGACTTCAACGGAGCGCCGCCTACAGGCTGCGGGAATTCCACAACCTGTTGATTGTCCGCCGTATTCGTGACCGGGACCCACGTCCGCCAGTGCCCCACCGACCAGGTGACCTCATAGTTCGAGTTGCCGCCGCACCCTGTGGGTGAATCGCTACCGGGATAATGGCGGTTCATCGTCAGTTTCCGCGTCGCCTGGGTCTCTGTTGTTGATAGGTCCTCCGTCCACGTATCGATCATGTAGCGTGGCACCGCGATCTGATCGATTGCCACTGGACCGTCGCAGTTGTTCGTCAGCCAGGCGAAGAGGTTCGCGATCGCCTCGATCCCCAGGCCGATCGGGGTTGCGTCCGTGCCAAGCGCCGCGGCGCCGCCTACGATACCTGCAATCTGGTCGGCGGTCGCAGCCAACCGCCCCGTAAGTGCGCCATCCGGATTGCCGGCGTTGATCAACTGGAAGACGAAGACAGATTGGGCCATGGGGTCGTTGATCACCACACCCTCAATGCCACCGCTGTCGGGCGCGTAGTCGCTGGGACTATATTCGCCATTGTCGAAATCATCCATCTTGACAAGAGCGCGATGCGCCACCAGGTCGCCATCGACGATGACGGTATGGCTCAGGGTCAGCGTGTCCGTGTGGAGGGCGCGCGTGTCGGTAATTTTGAAGGATTCAACAACGAAGCTATAGAGATCCACGGCTGCTCCTTTCCTTGTCCGGCGGCTCCTTGCGCGGCGGCCCGTCACAAGTTCGACATAGGGCGGATGCGCTACTGTCCTCGCTATTTATCAATTGCTGCATGCGCGTTTGCCGCGCTCTTCTGCAGACTCAGGGCAAATGCCGCCTGTATTGCCTGTGTTCCGCATTGGCAGCCCTGCTTCGACGCCGACTGCAAGTCAGCGGAAACATTTTCATTGTCAGAGGGAACCCGGGGGCCCGGGCACAAAATCGAGTCCTAAAATAGCATGTTCCGCCTGCCAAGCCCACCCAAAATCTACGCACGCTTGGCAAACTTGAACGCCCGAGGCCCCAGCCCAGCAACCGCGCTCCTGATCGCGCTATCGCCCTTGTGGTAGCCCTGCTCAAATAGCTGTAAGCAATGTATCGCCTCGCAGAGACCCGGACCTTTCCCGTTGACATCACACTAACTTCGTTGTACTTTGCAATACAAAGTTACGCATGGCCTGGCCAGTTAACATCGCGAGCCGTGATGTCTCCAATGACTTTGCAATACAAAGTAAACCATCCGTTCATCTCGGAAAAGTTCAATGATCTCGCTTGGTTCGCGTCCGCTGAAAGTCAGAATGATCCTTCCCGCGCTCAAGGAGGCAACTGATCCAGAGTGGTGCCCGGTCAAGTACTCCCTGTTTCCTCCACTCGGGCTCGCTACACTCGCGGCCTACCTCAACCCTGACGACCAGGTCGTGATCACCGACGAGCACGTGGAGACGTTGCACGTGGACGACAATCCAGACCTCGTCATCGTGCAGGTCTACATCACGAATGCCTATCGCGCTTACCGCATCGCTGACCACTATCGCCGCCAGGGTGCCTTCGTCTGCCTTGGCGGTTTGCACGTTACGGCACTTCCCCGCGAAGCGGCATCGCACGCCGATGCGATATTTATCGGCCCGGGAGACCAGACCTTTTCGAGATTTCTGCAGGACTTCCGGGCAGGCCGACCTCAACCCATTTACACCTCGACGACGGATCGCACGCTCGAGAAAATCCCACCGATACGCCGTGACCTCATCAAGCGCTCGTGTTACCTCGTACCGAACTCCATCGTGGTCACGCGCGGCTGCCCGCAACACTGCGACTTCTGCTACAAGGACGCATTTTTCCATGGCGGTCGCAGCTTCTACACGCAGCGGGTCGACGACGCCCTTGCAGAAATTGCTCGCCTGCCCGGTCGCCACCTTTATTTTCTCGACGACCATCTGCTCGGCGACCGCCGCTTCGCCGAAGCGCTCTTCTCCGGGATGCGCGGTATGCGACGTGTCTTCCAGGGAGCAGCGACAGTGGACTCCATCCTGCGTGGCGATCTCATCGAGCGTGCCGCCGATGCGGGCCTTCGCAGCATCTTCGTTGGCTTTGAAACGCTGACTCCGGAGAATCTGAAGCGGAGCAACAAGCGCCAGAACCTCGGCCGCGACTACAAGGCGGTCACGGACCGGCTTCACTCACTAGGCATCATGACTAACGGCAGCTTCGTCTTTGGGATGGATGATGACGGACCCGACGTGTTTCGCCGCACCGTCGACTGGGCAATCGAGCAGGGAATTACAACGGCAACATTCCATATTCAGACGCCCTATCCTGGTACCGGTCTTCACGCCCGCATGCAGCGGGATGGTCGCATCGTGACCGAAAACTGGGATCTCTATGACACGCGCCACGTCGTGTTTCGCCCGGCACGGCTTCAGCGTGAAGCTCTGAAATCCGGCTATGACTGGGCCTACCGCGAGTTCTACAAATGGTCGGCGATCTCCCGCGCTTCGCTTCACCACGGCTCGCTGAAGCACAAAGCGAAGCATTTCTTTTATGCCTCTGGCTGGAAGAAGTTCGAACCCGTGTGGGACCTGCTGATTCGTGCCCGGCAACTGACGCACGTAACACCCTTGCTTGAGGCTGTTCTCTCACGGGTAAGTCGCTCGCGAATCGAATCATCGTCTCAATGCGCCGCTGATCCCCGGCACGCATCCTCACCGTTGTTACCAATTCTCGCCCCGGATGCCGCGTCGGGAACGGATTAGGCCACCGGCGGGGAACCATCTTTGCCCAGACTGCGTAACCGCTTATCACGGGAGAGCTGCATCCAGTCACTTCGGCTGCGGCCGCCCCACGGATACGGCTACACTCTAAAGACCTCTCATGGAGACGAAAGAAGCATTCCGGATCGCCCTCCAGTCCCTCTGGGCGAACAAGCTGCGCACCATCCTCACGCTGCTCGGCGTGGTCATCAGCGTCTCCTCGCTGATCGCCGTCATGACGCTGATCAACGGCGCGCAGGTCTACGTCGCCACCAAGGTCAACCGCCAGGGCGCCAACGTCTTCACCATCTCCCAGCAGCCGCAGCTCATCACCAGCTACAACGACTACGTAAAGTTCCAGAAGCGCAAGGTCATCTCGCTCGATCAGTACCGCGCCGTGAAACAGCAGTGCACACTCTGCCAGGGCGTCGGCGCCATGCAGTCCACCACCGGTTCCGTCGTCTACGGCAAGGAGTCCGCCACCGACACGACCATCCGCGGCTACACCGCGCTCATGCCCGACATGCAGAACATCGATATCGCCGAGGGCCGCAGCTTCACCGAGGCCGACGAGACCCACGCCTCGCCCGTCTGCATCATCGGCACCGACATCGAAGACAACCTGCTCAAGGGCGCCGATCCGCTCGGCAAGGAGATCCGCGTCGGCGGCGTGCCCTACACGATCATCGGTCTCGCCGAGGCCCAGGGCAAAACCTTCGGCCAGAGCCAGGACAACTGGGTCGCCGTCCCGCTCACCGCCTACCAGAAGACCTACGGCACCGCCAAGAGCGTCGTCATCTACAACCAGGGGCCGCAGGGCGCCGAACAGATGGAGGCAGCCGTCGACCAGGCGCGGCAGATCATGCGTAGCCAGCGCCACGACCGCCCCGGCCAGGAAGACAGCTTCACCATCGAAACCTCCAGCGCGCTCGCCGGCCTGCTCGGCACCATCACCGGCTACTTCGGCGCGGTCGCCGTCGCCATCGCCGCCATCTCGCTGGTCGTCGGCGGCATCGTCATCATGAACATCATGCTGGTCTCCGTTACCGAGCGCACCCGCGAGATCGGTGTCCGCAAAGCCCTTGGCGCCAAACGCGGCGACCTCCTCAAGCAGTTCCTCCTGGAGTCCAGCACCATGGCCTTCGCCGGCGGCATCATCGGTGTCATCGCCGGCGTCGTGATCGCCAAAACCGTCACCCTGTTGATCAGCTTCCCCTCCACCATCGCTCTCTGGAGCGTCTTCGCCGGCCTCATCGTTGCCGCCTCCGTCGGCATCTTCTTCGGCGTCTACCCCGCGAGAAAAGCCGCGGATTTGGATCCTATCGTGGCATTACGGAGTGAGTTCTAGCTGACGAGTGAATAGTGAGTAGTGAACAGTGAATAAGGCACGACAAAGGCGAAGGGCCGCTGCTGGGTTAAGTTGTGGTGTTGCTGTTGCTCTATTAGTTGTGGTGTTGTTCTTGCTTTATGCAATATCCGCTACTCACTATTCACTCCTCCATTGAACGATCCACTACTTATTACTATTTCACCTTGCTTTCAGGAGTAACGCTTTTGGCAGTGCAGTCGTTTCGGGACTCAATCGCGTGGCAACGAGCTATGGATCTCTCCACCAACATCTACGCAGTTACGAGCAGTTTTCCGAAAGAGGAGATCTTTGGCCTGACGAATCAGTTGCGCAGAGCTTCCGTCTCCATCGCTAGCAACATCGCCGAAGGACAAGGGCGGCTCACCTCAGGCGAGTTCATGCACTTTCTTGGAATGGCGCGTGGTTCCGCGCTGGAAGTGCAAACGCAACTCGAGCTCGCGGAACGCCTTAGAATGGGTGTGCCTGCCGAGCTCCAGGCCGTCCAAGTTCAGGCGACCGAGGTTGTGCGAATCCTAAACGCTATCCTCTCCAACCTGCGCAACCGGCCGGCGCGTAACCGAAGGGCCCCAAACTAACCAGTCGTTGCAGTTGCTTTATTCACTACTCACTATTCACTATTCACCGCTTATGCGCCCTTCCGACCAACGCGAATCCGTAAAAATGGCGCTCGACACCCTCCGCGCCAACAAGCTCCGCTCCGCCCTCACGATCCTCGGAATCGTGATCGGAGTAATGACGGTCATCACCATCTCCTCCGTCATCAACGGCCTCAACACCTCCGTTTCGACCATGGTCGAACAGTTTGGCACCAATGTATTGTGGATCTTCCGCTTCCCCGTTATCGGTGTGCGGCCGACCGCCGAGATGCTCGCACGCAAGCAGATGACCTACGACGACATGGTCGCCATCTCCCAGCTCCCGCATGTCGTGGCCGCCTCCGCCGGCCTTCAGTACGAAAACTATCAGTTCAACTCCGGCTCCGAGACCGCCCACTATGGCCTGCGCAAATCCGAAAACGTCGGCCTCGAAGGCGAGACTCCCTCCTACGCCCAGGTCTACGACAAGGCCCTCGAAGCCGGCCGCTACTTCACGCAAACCGACCAGGACCGCGCCACCGACGTCGTCATCCTCGGCCACGACATCGCCCAGGATCTCTTCGGCGGCGCCCAGGATCCCATCGGCAAAGAGGTCATCATCTCCGGGCGCACCTTCACCGTCATCGGCGTCTTCGAAAGGGTAAAGAACGCATTCGGCGGCGGCAAAAATCCCAACGACTCGATGGCCTACTTCCCGCTCTCCACCTTTCACAAGCTCCACCCCGAGGTCCTCGACTACTGGATCAGCGCGAAGTTCGACGACCAGAAAAACAAAGACCTCGTCACCGACGAAATCCGCGAGCTCCTCCGCCGCCGCCGCAAAGTCCGCAACGAGCAGCCCGACAACTTCGCCATCTTCTCCTCCGACGCCATCACCCGCCTCTGGAACCAGATCACCGGCTCGCTCTTCCTCCTCATGTTCGGTCTCTCCGCCGTCGGCCTCATCGTCGGTGGCGTCGGCGTCATGAACATCATGCTCGTCTCCGTCACCGAGCGCACCCGCGAGATCGGCGTCCGAAAGGCCATCGGCGCCACCAAAAAAACCATCCTGCTTCAATTCACCCTCGAAGCCATCGTGCTCTGCGCCGTCGGCGGCGTCATCGGCATCCTCCTCGGCTCGGCCGTCGCCTTCGGCGTGCACTTCCTCATCGCCTGCACCGTCAGCACCCTGTGGGTGGTACTCGCCTTCCTCTGCTCCTGCGCCATCGGCCTCGTCTTCGGCATCTATCCCGCCTACAAAGCCGCCAACCTCGACCCCATCGAAGCCCTCCGCTACGAATAGCCGCGAGTGGCTAGCGATCAGCCGTCAGTAGCTGGTCTTTCCACTAACCACTAACTACTAACGACTAACCACTCGCCTCTGTCCCGCCGATAAACTAGAACACGTGGACCTCGTCGCACTCGTCGCTGAAATCCTGACCGCCCTCCTCACCGCCAGCGGCATCCTCTACAGCGCGATGGCCCTCTGGGCTGCCCGCCGCTTCGACCGCACCGGTGCCCCGCAGCCCGACCCCGTCTCCGGGGTTCCCGGCGAGCTTGCTCGCGGGGGTGGATCTTTTACCCCCGGCATCTCCATCCTCAAGCCCGTCAAAGGCGTCGACGCCCACATGCACGCCGCGCTGGTCAGCCACTGCATGCAAAATTACGTCGGCGAATTCGAGCTCCTCTTCGGTGTCAGCTCACTCGACGACCCCGCCGTCGCCGAAATCGCCCGCCTCCGCGTCGACCACCCCCACATCAACATCCGCCTCATCGAGTGCCCCGCGCGCCTCGGGCCCAACGGCAAACTCTCCAACCTCACCCAGATGCTGCCGCACGCGCGCTTCGACCACATCCTCGTCAACGACTCCGACATCCTCGTCTCGCCCAGCTACCTCACCCACATCGCCGCCGCCTTCCACCAGCCCGCCAGTGGGGTCCCCGGACAGCTTGCTGGCGGGGGTGAAGGCAACACAAAACCCATCGGCCTCGTCACCGCCCCTTACATCGGCATCGCGTCAGGCACGCTCTGGTCGCGCCTCGAAGCCCTGGGCATCTCCACCGACTTCATCCCCGGCGCGCTCGTCGCCCGCGCTCTTGAAGGTGGTCTCCGCTTCGGCCTCGGCTCCACGCTCGCGACCACGAAATCCGCACTCGCCGCCATCGGCGGCTTCGCCTCCCTCACCGACCAGCTCGCCGACGACTACGAGCTCGGTGTCCGCCTCCACCGCGCCGGCTTCCGCGTCGAGCTCCTCCACGAAGTCGTCGCCACCTCCATCCCGCCCTACACCCTCCGCGCCTTCTGCGACCACCAGCTCCGCTGGTCCCGCTCCACCCGCGACTCCCGCCGCGCCGGCTACCTCGGCCTCGGCCTCACCTACGTCCTCCCCTGGGCCGTTCTCGCGGTCATCGCATCCGGCGGCGCGCTCTGGAGCTTCACCCTTCTCTCCGTCGCCCTTCTCGCACGCATCTCCGTCGCCCTCATCATCGGCGTCGGCCTCCTGCGCGACGGCCAGATCCTCCGCGACCTTCTCCTGCTCCCCCTGCGCGACGCCTTCGCCCTCTTCTTCTGGCTCTGGAGCTACGCCTCCGACATCGTCATCTGGCGCGGCGAACGCTTCCGCCTCCACCGCGGTCGTCTTGAGAAGTTAGTAGGTGAGGAATTAGGAAGTTAGAAATGTGAAGTTCGAAGTTCTCAGTTCCGTAGTTCGAAGTTCCGTAGTTCGTATCTGGTACTTGCTAGTTGTTGATTCCTAGACATTCGTCATCCTTGAGCGAAGCGAAGGATCTCTGTATTTGCTCTTGCTGTTGTTCTTGCCTTTGCTCTTGCTGTTGTTCTTGCCTTTGCTGTTGCTGTTGTCCTTGCTTTTCTTTCTGTCATCCTGAGCGCAGCGAAGGGCCTGCTTTTGCGTGTTTTATTCACTACTCACTATTCACTCCAATGACCCTCCGCGACCGCCTCACCACCGGCACCACCCGCGACCTCGGCCCGACCGACGAAATCGTTGACGAAGCCCTGCACAACCACGCACTCATCCAACAACTCATCGACGCCCTCGATGACAACCGCGGCGTCGTTCCACACCGCGCGTCCAACGCCCTCAAAAAAATTCAGCGCAGCAACCCCAAACTCATCGATCCCTACGCAAAACGCATCCTGCAAGCAACGCTCGTTACCGAGCACATGCACACGCGCTGGAATCTGACCATCATCCTCGGCGAGCTCCCTCTGCGCGGCCGCGAAAAATCGCTGGCCATTGATCTCATGTTCGAATCTCTCTCCAGCCGCAGCGCCCTGCAGCGAGCCTTCGCCCTCACTGCCCTCACCAACTACGCGCACAACGACCCCACACTCCGCACACGCATCCACCCAATTCTTCAGCGCGCCCTCACCGACCCCAGCGCCGCCATCCGCGCCCGCACCCGCCAGCTGCTAAAGCAGCTTGGAAGTAGTTAGTCGTCAGTCGTTAGTGAGTAGCCAGCCGCGAGCCTTTCGCGTTGCTTTTCTTTCTGCCATCCCCGAACGAGACCTGCTGTTGCCTTATTCACTAACCACTAACCACTAACCACTAACCACTAACCACTAACCAGTAACTACTAACTACTGCTCCTATCCCCTCAACCTATCCTCGATATCATCCAACTTATCCCCTAGCGCATGCAGCTTCCTGGCCAGCCCCTGAATCTCCGACTCCGCTCTGCGATTCACCTGAAAATCCAGCTCGCTTCTAACTCGGTCCTTCGCATCCTGCCGGTTCTGGCTCATCATGATCACCGGCGCCTGGATCGCGGCCAGCATCGACAAAAACAGATTCAGCAGAATGAACGGATACGGATCCCACGCCTTGTGCCTCAGCAGCACGTTCACGATCACGTAGATCGCTTCAAACGCCAGGAACACCCCGATGAACGTCCACGATCCACCAAACGACGCGACCTTATCGGCAATCCTCTCGCCGGTCGTCTCCGACTCCTCGAACACCTCATTCGGATTGCGTGCCGCGCGCCCGCGTACAATCCGCTGCGTCGAATGAATCTCACGCGCCAGGACAGTCAGCATATCCAGGCCCGCCAGCGGCTTGCTCCGAATCAACTGTTCGAGATCGTTGCGGTCGATCACCAGGCACTTCGTCTCCTCCATCGCCACCGCTGACGTCGCGTGCGGCGAGTCATCCATCATCGACGCGAACCCGAAGAATTCGCCGTGATGCGGCTCCGAGAACACAACCTCCTGCCCATCTTCATCGAGCAGCGTCACCCGCACCGACCCACTCATCACAACAAACGCGTTGGCGCCCGGTTCACCCGCCTTGTAGATGCGCTGTTTGGCAGCAAACTCGCGCCTCTCCACCTGCTGCGCAAGCACGGCAAGCTCATCTTCATCAAGCAACGAAAATAACGGCACAGCCCGCAACTCATCAGCACTGGAAGGCATAGCTAAAATTCCTCGCCCTCAGCTTAGCGAATAAAGCTAGGAGTGCGGAATTAGCAGTTAGGCTTCGTGTGCTCAGATTCCGGGTGCCCCATCTTCGCGCGCGGTTTCATCGCGCACTAAGGTGGGCATCGCGTGAGGGTCTTTGCTTTTGCCTTTCTTGGTTGTCACCCCGCACGGATCTGCTTTTGTCTTTGCCTTTGTCTTACCCCTTACCGTTACCCCTCGCCACGGGCGGCCCCGTAGTATTGTGAGGCGCATGCGGCAATCCTTCAGGCTTTCTCTCTATGCAGCGGCGCTTCTGCTTCCGTTCCCGGCCATCGCACAATCCAATGCCGCGCATCCGACCACGCAGTTCGTTACCGTCGACCCCGGAGTGCAACTGCAGGTCGTCGACTGGGGCGGCTCAGGCACTCCGCTTATCTTTCTCGGGGGCGCCGGAGACTCCGCACATCGCTTCGACAGCTTCGCGCCGCAGTTCACGAAACAGCATCACGTCTACGGAATCACTCGAAAAGGGACACCACCATCCAGCAGCCCCGAGCCTGCCAACGGAAACTACACCGCCGACCATCTCGCCGATGATGTGCTCGCCGTCATGAAGGCGCTGCAAATCGAGCGCCCCGTGCTGGTCGGCCACTCGATCGCCGGTGAGGAACTCAGCTCGATCGGCAGCCGCTTCCCCCAAAAGGTCTCAGCTCTCATCTACCTCGATGCTGCCACCGGCTTCGCACTCTACGATCCCGCGCATCCACTGCTAGCCGTCGAGATGAACGATATCAAGCGGCGCATCGACGAGATCGAGGCCGGTGGCGTGGACGAGCAAAAGAAGCTTCTGGAACTCGAGGCTGCCGTCTCTAGATTTGAGAAGATCCTTCACCAGAACAATCTCGAAATCGCGAATATGCCGCCACTGCCTCCGCGATCCCCGATCGCAGCCGCGATTAACTTCGGAATGCAAAAGTACACCAGCATTCCTGTTCCTGTCCTCGCCATCTATGCCTGTCCGCATAACTGGGATCGGCTTCCCAACGATCCGTCAGGTCGTAAAGCCGCCCTCATAAAAGATGACAAGATGCGGTGTACGGAATGGATCGACAACTTTCGCCGCGGTGTCCCGGCCGCGCAGATCGTCGTGATCCCGAACGCAGATCACTACGTGTATCTCAGCAATCCGACGCAGGTCGCCTCCGACATTAACGCATTTCTTGCAAACCTTCACGGAGGAGGCGCAGACCTCCCAAACATCACTCCCCCAACCCTCTCTCTCCCAGCGCCGCCAGAATCGAATCGAAATCATCGATCCCCGCGTACTCAATAATCACCTTCCCGCGGCCCTTCTTATCCTCGATCATCACCTTCAGCCCCAGCTTCCGCCGCAGCCGGTCCTCCGCCTCGCGCACATTCGGATCCACCATGCGCTCCTCCGGCAGCTTCACCGGCTTCGCGACCATCTCCGGATTGATGATCCCCTGCACCAGCTTCTCCGTCGACCGCACCGACAGATGCAGATGCACCACCTTCCACGCAATGCTCGAAACCAGTTCCGGAGGCAGCGCCATCAGCGCCTTCGCATGCCCAAAGCTCAGCTCGCCGCCCTCCAGGTGGTACTGCACATCCACCGGCAGCTTCAGCAAGCGCAGAAAGTTCCCCACCGACGCGCGGTCTTTGCCCGTTCGATCCGCAATCTGTTCCTGAGTCATTTTGAACTCTTTGCTGAGCCGCTCAAACGCCAGCGCCTGCTCCATCGGGTTCAGGTCCGCGCGCTGCAGGTTCTCCACGATGGTCATCTCCATCGCCTGCACGTCCGACACCTCGCGCACTACCGCCGGGATCGTCGTCTTGCCCGCCCGCTGGCTCGCCAGCCACCGCCGCTCGCCCGTGATCAGCGTGTACCGCCCATTTTCGCCCGGCCGTACGATTATCGGCTGCACTACCCCCGACGCTTTGATCGACGCCGCCAGCTCGTCCAGCTTCTCCTCATCGAACCCGCGCCGCGTCTGATAAGGATTCCGGTCAATCTGCTCCACCGGAATCTCCAGCGGCTTGCCCTCTGCAACCGGCGCCGCCGCCGCGCTCGCGGCAATCTCCACCGTCGGGTTCGGCCGCGACGGCAACAGCGACTCCAACCCCCGCCCCAGCGCCTTCCGCTTCACATCACTTGCAACCGCCGTCGCCATAAATAGCCTTTGTCCTTACCTTCGCTTTTTTGTTTGTCAGCCCCGGAGGGGGATCTGGGTTTGCCTTGCTCTTGCTCTTGCTTTCTATCTGTCATCCTGACCCTGAGCTTGCGAAGGGGAAGGACCTGCTTTGTCCTTGCTTTTCACTAACCACTAACTACTAACCACTAACGACTCGCCTTTCCCTCATTCCCGTCCGAACGGCCAAACCCTCTTACTCTTCGGCGTGCTGATAATCGGCCGGTCCGCAATCGGTGGTATCTCGTCCAGAATCAGCTTCTTAGCTGGTTTCTTCACCTCGACGCCATGCCGCTTCAGCAACTCCACTGCAAGCTCCTGGTACGCCTCGGCCCCCTTGGACTTTGGGTCGTACACCATCACCGGCTTGCCATGGCTGGGCGCCTCCGCGAGCCGGATATTCCTTGGGATCGTGGTGCTAAATAGCTTATCTTTGAAGAAGTTGCGAAGATTCTCCCTGACCTGCTGGGACAGATTCGTCCGCTCATCAAACATCGTCAGCAGCACGCCCTCTAATCCCAACCCGGGATTAAACGCCGCCGAAACCTTATCCAGCGTCGAGATCAGCTCCGAAATCCCTTCCAGCGCAAAGTACTCCGCCTGCATGGGAACCAGCAGTCGATCCGAAGCCACCAGCGCATTCAGCGTCAACAGATCCAGCGCCGGCGGGCAATCCAGAAAGATAAACCGGTAGTGCTTGCGCACTGGCTCCAGTGCCTCACGCAGCCTGAACTCCCGCTTGTCTGCGGCGACCAGTTCCACATTCGCGCCAATCATGTTCTTGGTCCCGGGAATCAGCGACAGGTTCTCAATCTCTGTCGGGAGCGTCGCCTCTTCGGCCGTGGCCTCCTTGACCATAAGGTCGTAGACCGACGCACGTTCCTCATCCCGCGCCACACCCAGTCCAGCCGTCGTATTTGCCTGGGGATCGCAGTCAATCAGCAATGTTTTCAAGCCTTGCATCGCAACAGCGGCCGCCAAATTAATAGCGGTCGTGGTCTTGCCAACGCCACCTTTCTGGTTGACGACCGCTATAACGGAGCTGGTTTCGATGGATTCAGTTGTTTTCGGGGCGTCCGGCATCTCGTGAGCCCTAGGCTAGCAGACACCAGCGAAATTGTTCCACGTGGAACAATCGCCACTTCTGTGCGTTTCCCGGCTCAAATCTCCAGATCCTGATGTTTTCGCGGAATGTCGCCCCGGTATCGCTCGAATCTTGGCTGATGCACTTTCCGCTGCAGGGGCTTATAGGCCATGCGCCGGGCTCGCCGCAGTGTCGCCAGAAGCAGGAATGCCAGCACCAATCCGGGTCCGAGCCAAGGGGTATGCATAGCCCGGAGCAGCAGGTTTGGAAGATCCGGGAGTTTTGCTGCCAGCGCAAAACGCTCCGCGCTCGCGCCGTTGCTCACCGGCGAGACGGAGTGAATCTCCAGGAGAAGAAGAACAACAAAAGACCCAAGGGAGCGCACGTCCTGCTCCTGCTCTTCACTGCCCCAGCTGCATTGGCTGGGGTATGTGCTAAATGCTGGTAGTACAGCCAATAGTACAGATGCTTCGATTGTTCCACGTGGAACAATCCCTGGCTTCTGCCGGCTTCAACCCTCGGAATGTTCCACGTGGAACAATTGGCCCGCCTTACTTCTGAAATGTTCCACGTGGAACATTTCTCCAAATCAGGAGTCGACGCCGCTCTGATCCGGGAATCGGGAACTCTTCAGCGCCCGGAAGTTCGATCTTTGAGCCAACGAGCGCGGCTACGAAGCCGCCGTCGCGGACGCGGGTAAAGGCAGTCTCGATGGAAGTGGACATCTTCTCGACGGCGCGCATGGTCACGGCGTCAAAGCGGCTGGATTCGGGGAGTTCTTCCACGCGGCGGGGCCAGACTTCAGCCGGAAGGTTCAGGGTGCGGATGACCTCGCGGAGGAAGGCGACTTTCTTTGCCTGCGATTCGGCGAGGGTCACGTGGATCTCCGGCAGGAGCATTTGGATGGGGAGACCGGGAAAACCGGGGCCGCTGCCGTAGTCGAGGAGCTCGGCGTTCGGGGGTAAGCGGGTAGCGAGATGGGCGACGGTGAAGAAGCTTTCGCCGAAGTGGCGCTGGATGATTTCTTCCGGGTTGCGGATCGCGGTCAGGCTGACGCGGGCGTTCCAGCGGAGGAGCAGGTCAAGGTAGGTGGAGACCTGGTCGAGGAGTGGGTCGGGGAGTTCGAGCGGCGGGATGAGGAACGGGGAGAGGAGAGTGCGGATCTCGGCGGATGAGAGAGCAGGCATTGACTTGGCTAGTTAGTTGGGAGGGTCGGCCTTTTGTTCGGCTTCGTGGACGAGGCGTGCGAATAACGCACGGGAGGCTGCACTGATTTCGGTGCTGCGCTCGGGGTGCCATTGCACGGCCATGAAGAACCAGGGGTTCTTCGGGTCGTAGTCGGCTTCGATGGCTTCGATGACTCCGTCTTCGGGGCAGCGGGCGACAATGCGCATGCCGGGGGCCGGTTCGGCGATCGCCTGGTGGTGGCTGGAGTTTACTGGTAGGCGGAGAAAGCCATTGTTTTCAGCAACTTCACTGCATGTAAGCAGGGAGCCGAGGAGGCTTTCGCGGGAGATGTCGGCGGTGTGGGCGATGGCGACTTTGCTGCCGGCGGAGTGATTGACAGGCAGGGGCAAAAGATCCTGGACGAGCGAGCCGCCGCGATAGACGTTCATGGACTGCAGGCCGTAGCAGATGGCGAGAACGGGGAGGCGGTTGCGCTCGGCTTCTTCGAGGAGAGTCCAGTCTGTCGTTTCACGATATTCGTCTGCTTTGTTGGTGGCGGGATCGGGGTCGGCACCGTAGCGGGAGGGGAGGACGTCGGCGGGGCTGCCGGGGAGGAGGATGCCGGAGCAGGTGCGGGCGATTTCGCGGATTGTGCGCGGAGTCGCGACCGGGTCGATCTGGACGGGTTCGCCGCCGGCCGCTTCGATGGCAGCGGCGTAGGTGGGCCAGGAGCGCTGGTTGTACTCGGGGTTGCTGCTGGTCGGCACGGGAATGGCGATCCGGGCACGCGTCATCCTTCTATCTTCTCACCCGACCCTCGACCGCGTTCCCGCGGGGAGGGCAAGGTGTCTGTGCTGGATACCCCTCGAGCGCCGATTTGAGTGACGTGACGAGGGACGAGTGTGATAACTGTCACTGGAAGAAAGCTCCAACGCACTCTATGCTTTGCGGAATACCGCTTCTGGCAGGTCGATGAGACGGAGCCACACCAGTCCGGGCGGTCCGAAGCGTTCGTCTCTCGCGCGGCTTGGGAGGCTGGCCCGGCTGTTTGGGCCGGGGCTGGTTACGGGTGCGGCCGATGACGATCCCTCGGGGATTCTGACGTACAGCCAATCCGGCGCGCAGTTCGGTACGGGTCAGTTATGGACCGCGGTCGTGATGCTGCCGTTCCTGATTGCCGTGCAGGAGATGAGTGCGCGGATTGCGCTGGTTACGAACCAGGGAATCGCGACGACGCTGCGCAAGCATTATTCCAAGCCTGTGCTGTACGTGATTGTGCTTCTGCTGCTGGCAGCCAACACGATCAACCTGGGAGCGGACCTGGGAGCGATGGCCGACAGTGCACACCTGCTGCTGCCGGTGCCGAACGCGATCTACGTCCTGGTCTTCGCGACGACTGCGATCGTGCTGGAGGTTTTCATCTCCTACCGGAGGTATGCGCCGCTGCTGAAGGTGCTGGCGCTGTCGTTGTTTGCCTATGTGCTGACGGGCCTGATCGCGACACACGACTGGGGCACGGTGATCCGGGCGAGCTTCCTTCCGCACATTCAGTTCGACTACCAGTTCCTGATGATTTTTGTCGGCGTGTTTGGAACGACGATCTCGCCGTACTGCTTTTTCTGGCAGGCGTCGGAAGAGCTGGAAGAGAGACGCGCGGGAAATCTAGGCAGAGGGGGATTGCAAGCTCTGCTTTCAACCATGCAGAGAGACACCAGCATTGGGATGTTCGCTTCGGAGATCGCGACGTGGTTCATCATCGAGACGACGGCCGTGGTTCTGTATGCGCACGGCATCCGGGATATCTCGACGTCGGCGCAGGCAGCGCAGGCGCTGGAGCCGCTGGTGGCGAGCTTCCATTATGCGGGCGTTGTGTCGAAGGTGCTGTTTGCATCGGGTGTGATTGGCACGGGGGCGCTGGCGATTCCGATCTTCGCGGCGACGTCGTCGTATGCGCTATGTGAGCTGCTGGAGTGGAAGGAAGGATTGGATCTGAAGCCGAGGCAAGCTCCGGGGTTTTATTGGATCATGCTGGGTGGAACTGCGGTCGGTGTGCTTGAGAACTACGTGCGGGTGAATCCGATCAAGATGCTGATCTACACGGCGGTGATCAATGGCATCGTGGCGGTTCCGGTAATCCTGATGCTGATTCTGATTGCGAACAACAAACGGATTATGGGCGACCGCGCGAGTGGAGTGTGGAGCAATATTGGGAGCCTGGCAACGCTGCTGGTGATGACGTTGTCGGGCGGACTGATGATGTATACGTTTTGGAGGAAGTAGCTTTTGTGGTTTGTGCAGATGCCGGTTAAGGATGCTGGGAGTTTGGATGTGGCGTGCGGGCGAAAAACTCGCGCGTCTTAACGCGCGATGCCCACCCTAGCGACGATGAGACCGTCGCGAGGATGGGGCACCCGGATTTGTGGTGAGGATGGGAGTTCGGATGGGGTGGGTTGGTGTGGGCCGGTGAGGGGAAGATACTCGCGCGTCATAACGCGCGATGCCCACCCTAGCGACGATGAGGCTGTCGCCAGGATGGGGCACCCGGATCGTCGCCGGGATGGGGTGTCGTGGTGGACCGATGGGTTTCTTCGCGCATCGCGCGAATGCCCACCTTAGCGCGCAAAAAACGCGCGCGAAGATGGGACACCCGGATGTACGCGAAGATCGGACACCGGGCTCGTGAGAGAAGGCCGTTTAAGTGATACAAGGGACTTCGCGGAGAAAGAGATGAAATCGGAGAATTCAGTTTCGAATTGCGGACGGGTCAGCCGGAGGACGGCGTTGAAGACGCTGAGCGGGGCGTTGGCGGCTTCGTTTGCGGGGCCTGGGGTTGCGGCGGAGGCAGTGCGGCAGCCGGTGACGGCGAAGCGGCCGAAGCAGCCGAACATTTTGTGGATCACGGGTGAAGGTGTTCCGATCTCGACGCTGAGTTGTTATGGAAGCAAGCTGATCAAGACGCCGAACATCGACCGCATTGCGAATGAGGGTGTGCGGTTTGAGAATGCGTTTACGACGAATGCGCTGTGTGCGCCGAGCCGGGCGACGTTGCTGACCGGGACATACACGCATATCAATGGGATGGTGGCGAACCCGGATATTCCGGGCGAGATGCAGACACAGCTTCCGACGTTTGATCCTGCGCAGCAGACGTTTGTGAAGATCATGAAGGCGAATGGATATCAGACGGGATTGGTGGGCAAGTGGCATTTGCCGATCAATCCGGCGGATGCGGGGTTCGATTACTTCGTCTACAAGAACGGTGCGGGCGGACCGTACTACGATCCGAACGGATTTCTGGGCAATCCTTCGCTGGGAAGCCACGAGATTCGCGATATGCGGTTTGAGGGGTACGAGACGGATGTGATGACCGATCTCGTGATGAAGGGGATTGAGGAGTTCGACAAGCCGTTTCTGATGATGGTGCAGTTCTTCAATGCGCACCGGCCGTGGGATCCTCCGCACAAGAACGAACATATTTATGACGATGTACGGATTCCGGAGCCGGGGACGTTCTGGGATGACTACGGTCATCGCTCGTCGGCGGCGAAGGACGCGCGGATGCGGATTGAGGACATGCCGGATTTCAATCCGCCGGCGGACTTGACGCCGCGGCAGCGGAAGCAGTGGAACTACCAGAAGTTCATGGAGCATTTTCTGGGCACGCTGCGGTCGCAGGATGACAACATTGGCAGGCTGTTTGAGTTTCTGGAGAAGAAGGGGCTGGCGGAGAATACGGTGGTGGTTTACACGACGGACCATGGATTTTTCATGGGCGATCACGGGTGGTTCGACAAGAGGTTCATGTACGAACAGGCGATCCGTGTGCCGATGATGATTCGCACGCCGTGGCAGAAAGAGCGGGGCGTGGTGCGCGAGCAGTGGACGGCGAATATTGATAATGCGCCGACAGCGCTGGAGCTGGCGGGATTGCCGGTTCCGCCGGAGATGCAGGGGAAGAGTTTGGTGCCGCTGCTGGAGAATGCGGGGGAGCAGCGGCCGTCGCTGTTTTATTACCACTACTATGAGTTCGGGCCGCCGCACTGGGTGCCGGAGCACTATGGGATTCGGACGGAGCGGTACAAGCTGATCTACTACTACACGCGCAATGAGTGGGAGCTGTTCGATCTGGAGAAGGATCCGGATGAGATGGATAACCTGGTCATTGAAAACGGGTTGAGCGTGCAGCCGGAGTACAGGGCGGTGATTCAGACGCTGGCGAAGCAGCTTGCGGACATGCGCGAACAGTACAAGGACCATACCGGGCCTCCCGTAAAGCTGTGGCTTGAGGGAGACTAGAGGTATATGGCGTGTGGGTCGAACGCGGAAGGCAAGAAGGCGTGTTGCGCGCCTTCGGGAGCGCGTGAGGCGAGTACGAAGGTTGAGAGCTCTCAGGCGGCAGCTTTATGCGTGACTGAGTGCAGTGAGGCGGTGCTGGCGCGGATGGTTTCTTTGCCCGGGGCATCGTTTTTGATGGGCACGGATACAGAAGAGGGATTTCCGGAGGATGGCGAAGGACCGGTGCGGGAGGTGTTCGTCGATGCGTTCAGGATGGATCGGCACCCGGTGACGAACGCGCTGTTCGAAGAGTTTGTGCGGGCGACCGATTACAAGACGGAGGCCGAGCGATTTGGGTGGAGCTTCGTGTTCTGGTCGCATCTGCCGAAGAAAAGATTTGCGGAGTTGGTGGAGGATACGGTGGCCTCGGCTCCGTGGTGGTGCAAGGTTCGGGGCGCGAGCTGGAAGTCGCCCGAGGGACCGCAGTCGAATATCAAGGCGCGCGGCGATCATCCGGTGGTGCATGTTTCATGGAATGATGCGCAGGCATTTTGTCAGTGGACGGGTCAGCGGCTGCCGACGGAGGCGGAGTGGGAGTATGCGGCGCGCGGAGGGCTGGAGCAGAAGCTGTATCCGTGGGGAGACAAGCTGCGGCCGGGCGGGGAGCATCGCTGCAATATCTGGCAGGGAGAGTTTCCGAAGGTTGATACCGGAGACGATGGGTACAGGGGGACGTGTCCGGTGGAGGCGTTTCCGCCGAATGGGTTTGGGTTGTACAGCGTTACCGGGAACACGTGGGAGTGGTGTTCGGACTGGTTCGATGCGGCGTTTCATCGCACGGCACCGCGCAGCAATCCGCAGGGGCCGCCGGCGGGTGTGGCTCGGGTGATGAAGGGCGGATCGTTCTTATGTCACAAGTCGTATTGCAACCGGTATCGCGTGGCGGCGCGGAGCTCGAATACGCCGGATAGCTCGACGTCCAACATTGGGTTTCGATGTGCGGTTTCCGGGTAGAGCCTAGTGGGTGGGGACTACCTGGAGCGAGTGGGATGAGTAGTTGGTCAGGTAGAGCGTGGCATCGTCGGAGCCTACGTTGACCTCACGCGGAAAGAGCCCTGCGGGCACGGTGGTCACTACGCTGGCGGCAGCGGGATAGGCGACGGAAAGAATTGCGAGATTGGCATTGGTCCCGGTGCCGAACCTGTCGGAGTTGGCGACGGCGAGGAACTGGCCGTGGTGGAAGAGCGCGACGCCGACGGGTGTGGCGCCGTGTGTGTCGGCGTAGCCGAGCAGAGCGTTCGCGGCGTTAACCTCGAGCATTCCGGTGCTGAACGCGAGGACGCGGTTGTCTCCGCGGGCGGCGACCCAGAGGGTGGAGTTGTCGGAGGTCTCGGCCATTCTGACGGGGCTGCATCCGGCGTCTACGGTGGTGAAGATCGCGGCTGTGTTGGGCGAGCTCTCGGCTTTCGAGACATCGATGACGGTCAGGATTCCGTTCACCTGCGGCGAACTTCCGGCGGCCTGCAGACAGCCGGTGCGGGCCAGCACGGAGTTTGAGGCGCCGACTGCGGAGCTGTTTTTGGAGACTTCACTCGTAACGTAGAGGCGAGTTCCGTCGGGGCTCAGCAGCATGCCTGCGATCGCGTTGCCGCCGGTTGTGATCTGGCCAAGCAGCGTGCCGCCGTTCACGTTTCCGCTCGCGTCGTACGTGAGCGAGACGACGCCGACGTTGCCTTCGGTGGTGGCTCCTGAAGCCACGCCGTATTCGTTCGAGACAAACGCGAACTTTCCATCGGGTGTGACTGCGACGGCCTGCGAGCCTTCGTCGGCCGAGACGGCGCCCTGGCTTACGACGAATGGCGTGGCGGTGCAGGTTGCGGCAGCGGCGGCGTTATAGAAGACGGCGCCGGGTGTCTCGATGCCGCCGGCGAGGTCGACGCCGTTGGGCAGGAACTCCAACTCAGCCCACTGGCCACCCTGGGATTGCAGCGTGGAGGTCAGGGGCATCACGCATTGCGAGGTGAGGACGCCCGCGACTGGAGCGAAGACCTCGAGGCCGCTGGCTTCGCCGACGAAGACTGTTCCGTTGGCTGCCGGGAGCGCCTGGAACGGAGCACTTGCTGTGGGCAGCACGAGCGAAGGACTGATTGCGGGTTGCGAGGGCGCTGTGCCGGCGGCGACTGAGACGCTGGCGGTCCCCGTGGCGCTCGTATAGGTTCCGTCGCTCGCCGCGCCAGGCGTGTAGGTGGCAGTGAGGGTGTCGTTTCCGATGACAAGCAAGCCGGCCGGAATTGTGGCCGTGGTGGTTCCGCTGCTCAGCGTCACGGGCGCCGACGCGTAGCTGCCGCTGGAGAGGACTACGGTTCCGGCGGGGGCTGAACCGGAATTGCCTGCGACGCTCACATTCACGGTCAGGCTTTGCGTTGTGGTTACGCTGGTGGTGGATGGGGTGACAGTGACGGCCGGCGCGAGGGGAGAGGTGCCGCCACCTCCGCCGGTGGTTCCGGGCGTGCTCGAGCCACCGCATCCTAGTACAACGCAAGCCGCAAGACAGAGCGAGCCGCGCAGAATCCACTGCATACGAAAGGCACTGTTCACAGATGCCAACGTAGTTTGAGCCGCCAGACGGCGCAAGTAAATTCTCAAGCGCTTCCGTGAATTAACTTGGCCATCGTTACGAGCGCCGCAAATAGTGGCTGTCACGCTCCAGAGCAGAAGCGTGACACTTCAGTCCTGCCCCGAGGAGCCCTCCACCGAAAGAGATTTAATCCGGTCGCGTCCCATCAGCACCCAACGGCAAGCACGTCGACGAGCTCTATGGCCCCGACGGCAACCGCATCGAGCTCATGGAGCCGCCCAGGGCAGCGACATCTACGACGACGCCGCGTAGTCCACCGGATCGCAATCGTCTTCCGCAATATTCGTAAGTTGAAACAATAAGGAAACTATGATGAGAGCATCTTCAATGAAGCCCATTCAGCTCTGGCTCCCGCTCTGGGCCACCGCGCTTTTAACCCCTGCGCCGATGCGCCCCCAGGCCCCTACGGCAACTCTGGTCGGCCGCGTAACGGATCTCTCCAGCTGTCATCCCGGGTGCAACCGTCACCGTGCGCAACACCGGTACCAACCAGGTCCGCACCGTCACGACCACCAGCCAGGGCGAGTACACCGTCACCACGCTCAATCCCGGCATCTACCAGGTCACCATCACGATGCCCGGCTTCCAGACCTCCAATGAGCCTCACCTCGAGCTCCAGGCAGCCCAGACCGCCCGCCTCGACGTTCAGCTCAAGGTCGAAAACCCCCGCGACGCCGGCTCGCAGATCAGCCCCCGCTCGACGCCGTTCAGGAGTTCCGCATGGAAACCTCCGACTACAGCGCCGAGTACGGCCGTCTCGCCGGCAGCGTCGTCAACCTCGCCATCAAGGACGGCACCAACCGCTTCCACGGCTCCGCCTTCGACTACATCCGCAACGACCTCTTCGACGCTCCTATCTATAACTTTCCAGGATCGGCTCTTTCCCCCAAGACCAAGCTGCGCAGAAATCAGTTCGGTGGCGATCTCGCAGGCCCCATCTGGATTCCGCACATCTACAACGGCCACGACAAGACCTTCTTCAACCTGTCGCTCGAGTTCTATCGCCAGATACAGGGCCAGAACAACCTGACCACGGTCCCCACGCTGCTCGAGCGCAGCGGCGATTTCAGCCAATCGCTCGGCGGCCAGCCATACTACTTCCACAATCCAGCCAAGCCCACCTCCGCCACCTGCGGAGTCAACGGCGGCTCGGGCTGCCTCTACGGCGCACCCTACGACAAGATCCCCACCCTCGATCCCGTCGCTAAGGCGCTCCTCGCCTACATTCCCCTGCCCAATTCCACCGGCTCCAACAACTACCAGTTCATCTCTGACAAGGTGAACAACTGGAACCGCGGCCTCTTGAAACTGAGCCAGAAGCTCGGCCCCAAGGCTGCAGCCTTATATAGAGGAGGCTGGATAGAATGGCAAATCCGACCGCAAACGCTACGGTGATCCAGAGCTTTTTGTCGCGGGCATGGGGGTTGGGCAGCACGGGTGATGCATCCGTCATTCCGATGGGAGCGGATTCGTGGATCTCCCCCGCGGGAGAGGCCGTTGCACCGGCGACTGCACTGAAGGACGGAACAGAGGGGATCGCTTCTGTGGAAGGTGGGAGCTCTTCGGCGGTGCGGCGGCGAAAGGTGCGGCGGAGTCGTTTCCGCGGCGGGGGAACTGCATCAGCAAGCAGCAGCTTGGGGACGCGAAGATCCACGTTGAGTTTCGCAACCTTGGCGGACCAACGAACAGCGGCGTGTATACGGAGGCTGGCTGCCGGCGCGGTTCGTTTCGATGGGATGGAGCATCAATCGGGCGCGCAAGACAGCGATGTTGATCTATGCAACCGCGGTTGTGCCGATTGTGTTTGTAGAGCGCGCGCATTCGCTGTGGGGAGTGATCGCGCTGGTCAGCCTTGTCACGGCGGCGCATCAGGCCTGGTCGGCGAATCTGTTTACGCTGGTGTCGGATATGTTCCCGCGGCGGACCGTGGCGTCTGTAGTTGGGATTGGGGCGTGTGGCGGGTCTATTGCGATGATGTTTTTTGGAGCGCTCGTCGGAATCATCCTGCAGATGACCCACGGAAACTACCTGCCGGTGTTCCTGATCGCGGGCACAGCATATTTGGCGGCAATGGCAGTCATCCAACTGCTTGTGCCGCGGCTTACGACGGTAAAAATTGGTGACGATATTGCGGTTGAGAGCGCTGCTCCAGCTATTTAGGGTTGGATTTGATTTACTGCACGAAAGGCAAACGGATGGATTCAAAATCACGGAATGTTTTTTATCGGCTTGGGGCCTGGGCGTTGCTTGCGCTCTGCGGGGTGGTCACGCTCTCTGCTCGCTCGCAGGAGGTCGAGAGGCCGCGCATCACGGGCATCTCGCATGTAGGGTTCTTCGTATCCGATCTTGCGAAGGCGATTGCCTTCTGGCATGACTTCCTCGGCTACGACGAGATGTACACGTTGCCGAAGAAGGACAGCAATGATGTGCGGATTGCGTTTATCAAGATTAACGATCTGCAACACATTGAGCTCTTTAATGAAGAGCCGGCAATGCCGCACAACATGCTGAGCCATCTGTGCTTCACGGTGGACGACATCGAGAAGGTGCGAGCGTTCCTGCGGTCGAAGGGGTATGACGTGAAGCCGGGCAATGGATCGAAGACGAAGGTTGGCGATTACGCATTCGAGATCAAGGACCCGAATGGATTGCTGATTGAGTTTGTGCAGCGGCTGCCGGCGGGCAAGGAGATGCAGGCGGCCGGCAAGTTCATGCCGGAGACACGGATTTCTCCGCGGATCTATCACGTGGGTTACATGGTTGCCGATGCGGAGAAGACGGAGAATTTTTATAAGATGCTGGGCTTCACGGAGACGTGGCGCGGCGGAGCGAACCCGAAGGAGCTGAGCTGGATCAATATGAAGGTTCCTGATGGTGAGGATTATGTGGAGCTGATGCTGTACCACTCGCTGCCGGATGAGAGTAAGTGGGGGACCAAGAATCATCTTTCGCTTGTGGTGCCTGACATCCAGAAGGCCGTTGCGGAGCTGGAGTCGAGGCCGTACTACAAGACCTACGAGACCTACGAGACCTACGGGAAACCGCTGACGATCAACACGGGCGTAAATGGGAAGCGGCAGGTGAATCTCTATGATCCGGATGGAACGCGCGTGGAGCTCATGGAGCCGAACACGGTGACGGGTAAGCCGGCGCCGTCCTCCACTGCGCCAGCGCCCCCCGCGTCGACGATGCTGCCGTTCAAGGCTCCTGCAAATTCAAATGCTCCCTCGGGCCCGCGGTAATAATCAGGGAGAGAGCGGCCGGTGAGTCGTCTTCGCCGGCCGCAAATTCATCACGAACCTGGAGGGCGCATGCGCGTCGGCATCATCGGTACGGGAGCGATTGCGAATAAGCACGCGCTTGCGTATCGCAATCTCGGTTTTCAGATCACGGCTTGCACGAACAAGACGGCTGACCGAGGGCGTCGATTTGCCGAGGCGAACGGAGCGCAGTTTGTTGCGACTGCTGAGGAGCTCTGCGCGCGACCGGATGTGGACTTCGTGGATGTGTGCACGTTCCCGGATTACCGGCTGGAGGCGGTGCGTCTGTGCGCGGCTGCACGGAAGCATGTGCTCGTTCAGAAGCCGATGGCGACGAACCTTGCGACCGCTCGCGAGATGATTGCGATTGCGCGCGATGCGGACATCCGCCTCGGCGTAGTGAGCCAGCACCGGTTTGATGACGCAACGATTTTTCTGAAGAAGGCCATTCAGGATGGGCGGCTCGGGAGGATTCTTCAGGCGGACGCGTATGTGAAGTGGTGGCGCTCGGCGGAGTATTACAGCCGTCCGATCAAGGGGAGTTGGGATGTTGAGGGTGGGGGAGCGCTGATTAATCAGGCCGTCCATCAAGCGGACCTGCTGCTTTATCTTGTCGGCTGCGTCGATCAGGTCTTTGGATACTGGCAGCTCGGTGCAGTGCATAAGATTCAGTCGGAGGATAATCTTTGCGCGGTGTTGCGCTATGCAGATGGCGCAACCGGAGTGATTCAGGCATCGACGGCATTGTGGCCGGGATATCCGGAGCGCATCGAGATTCACGGAACGCATGGGACTGCGATCATCACGGGCGATAAGCTGACGCACTGGGATGTGCAGGACGATAGCGGCGAGGCGGCGCCTGTGGTGAGCGAGGTGGCGTCCGGCGCGTCGGATCCGATGGCGATCTCGGTGGTTCCGTTCGAGCGGCAGTTGCGAGATTTTGCTGCGGCGTGTGAGTCCGGCCGCAGCCCTCTGGTTGCAGGAGAGGATGGATACGAGGCGCTGCAGCTGGTGAGCGCGATCTATGGCTCATGCCGGACGAATCGTCCGGTAAACCTCGAGAACGTCTGATCCAGGGAAGAAGGATAGAAGAATGTCGAAAATGTCATTGAATTCCGCACCTACCGCGACTTACACTCGCAGGAATTTTCTAAGAGGCGTTGGCTCGGTGCCGATCGTCGCAGCCGCAGCCGCCGCGGGGCTTGGTTTCTCAGCGTCCGCTGATGCCGAGCTGGCGCCGATCCAGAGAGCCGGCAGGGCTCCTTCCTCAAGACGTCCGTGAATGCCTACTCGTTCACGAAGCTGCTGAATGCGAAGATCAAGCACCATCAGCAGGGCATGGATTTGTATGATGTTGTCGATTTCTGCGCGGATCACAACATTGACGGCTTCGATGCGACTGGCCACTTCTTCCCCGACTTCCCGGCGCGACCGATCGCCGTATCGGACTTTAAGCCGGAGGAACTGCGCAGCCTGTTGCAGCAGCGGAAGCTCAAATTCGTTGCACTTTCGAGCGGTGAGCTGAACATTGATCCTGCGTTCGAAGGTCAGCAGCTCGATATGCATGTGTCGAATGCGAGGTTCGTAAGAGCCGTGGATGGTTTGTATCTGCAGGTGCTTGACGAACTCAAGCCATATCCGCGCAAGGTGGTACCTGAGGAATGCGTGCGACTGGGCAAGCTGCTGACGAAGCTTGGCAAGCGCGTCAGTGATGCAGGTGTGAAGCTCGGGTATCACAATCACATGAATACGATCAGCGAGCATCCGGAGAATCTGCAGCGAGTGATGGACGCTTCGGATCCGCGCTATGTCGGCCTGGAGCTTGACACAGCGCACTACGTCGCTGGCGGCGGCGACCCTGCTGAGGCGATTCTGCATTACGGTGACCGGCTCCTTTTCCTGCATCTGAAGGATGTCGTCGATCTTCCTGTGGACACGCCCGGCGTAAAGTACCCGTTCAAATTCGTAGAGCTTGGCCGGGGACAGGTGAACCTGCCGGCGGTAATGAATGCGTTGCAGAAGACGAAGTACAGCGGCTGGGCGATTGTCGAGCTCGACAGGGTGCCGGATAAATCGCGCACACCCAAAGGATGCGCCGCGATCAGCAAGGATTATCTGCAGAATCAGTTGCACGTTGCGGTGTAATGAAAGATAGCTGGGCTCTCTTTCTGGAATGAGAGCAAGTGAGGCAACACAGGAGAGAGCAATGGACAGAAGGGTGTTTCTGCAAAGTGTCGGAGCCGCAGGTGCGTGGGGAATTGCTTCGTCTATGACGCCAGTTCCGGCCGCTGCGCAGGGGCATATTGTGCACGAGGTTGCGGAGGGTGCGACGATCGATGCTGTGGCGCCAGGGCAATCGATTCGATTTGCCGTGTGCGGAATGAGCCATGACCATATCTACGGTATGGTGAATGCGATTCTGCGCGGAGGCGGAGTGCTCGTCTCGGCCTATGGCGCGGAGCCGGATAAGGCGGCGGCATTTCACAAGCGGTATCCCGACGCAAAGGTGGTCTCCTCTGCGCGCCAGATCCTTGAGGATCCTTCCATTCAATTGGTGCTCAGCTCGACGATCCCGAATGAGCGCGCCGCGTTGGGCGTCCAGGCAATGCGGCATGGAAAGGATTTTCTGAGCGACAAGCCTGGGATGACAACGCTCGAGCAACTTGCGGAGGTGCGGAAGACCATCGCTGAGACCAAGCGGATCTACGCAATCATGTACAGCGAGATGCTGGAGGTTCCCGCGGCTGTGAAAGCCGCCGAGCTGGTTCACAGCGGAGCGATCGGGCGCGTGATTCAGACAATCAACATCGCGCCTCACCAGATCGTGCAGCGCGCTGGAGACGCCGGCGGAGCTGCACCGCGGCCGAACTGGTTCTGGAACCCGGAGCAGTATGGCGGAATCTTGTGCGACATCGGATCGCACCAGGTGTATCAGTACCTGTACTTCACGGGATCGAAGCACGCGGAGATTGCGGAGTCACAGGTGGCTAACATCGCCCATCCTGAGCATCCGCATTTTCAGGACTTCGGGGACATGGTGCTGCGCGGCGACCGCGGGTTTGGGTATGTGCGGCTCGACTGGTTCACGCCGAATGGGCTGGGCACGTGGGGTGATGGCCGGCTGTTCATTCTGGGCACGGAGGGTTACATCGAGGTGCGGAAGTATACGAATGTCGGGGTAAGTCACACGCCGAATAACCTGTACATCGTCGATGCCAAGCAGGCGCGTTACATCGACTGCAATAAGGTCCCGCTGCCGTTTGGACCGCAGTTCGTTTCAGACGTGATTCACCGCACGCACACGGCACAGGACCAGCAGCAGGCGCTCTATGCAGCCGAGTTGGTGATCAAGGCGCAGCGCGATGCAAAGGTTGTGCATCTGTCCTGAGCTTGTGGTCGGCGGCGAGCCGGAGGGAGTTATAGCCAGCCGCGAGAGTGAGCGATTCGGGCGGCGTCTGTTCTGTTTGTGGCTCCGAGTTTCGAGATGATTTCGGAAAGGTAGTTTCGCAATGTTCCTTCACTGAGGTGCAGTTGCTGTGCAATTTCAGTGGAGGAGCGGCCGCTGTTTACGAGCTTCAAAATCTGGCGTTCGCGTTCGGAGAGCGGATCGGGGTCGGCGTTCCACGCTTCGGCGGCGAGTGCGGGATCGATGGATTGCAGGCCGGCGTGAACACGACGAATGGCCTCGGCGAGCTCAGAGGCCGGGCGATCTTTGAGCAGGTAGCCGCGCACGCCGGCTTCGAGCGCGCGGCGCAGATAGCCGGAGCGGGCGAATGTGGTGAGGATGATGACACGGGCTTTGGAGCCGGAGTCGCGAAGTGCCATCGCGAATTCGAGGCCGGTCATCTCGGGCATCTCGATGTCGGTGACGACAATGTCAGGAGAGTATTCCCGTGCAAGGCACAGGGCTTCGCGGCCATTGGTTGCCTGAGCAATAACGGTGATACCTGCTTCGAGCTCAAGCAGTGCAGTCAACGCTCCGCGAAGCATGGTCTGGTCTTCGGCGAGAAGAACTCGGATGGATTTGCGGGTGGGCAAAGACTTGTTCGCGTTCATGCGTTGGCTGGGCTGGGCTTTGTGGGCAGGTGGAGTTCGAGACGAGTGCCCTGACCATGCTCTACCGCGAAGCGGCCGCCCAATCCTTCGATGCGTTCGCGCATGCCTCTGAGGCCATTGCCTTCACGGATCGCGGCAGCCTCGCCGTCGTCTTCGATGATTAGCCGGCGAACGCCGTCCTGAGTTGCAAAGCGGAGATGGCAGGTGCGTGCGTGGGCGTGGCGAACTATGTTGGTCACGGCTTCGCGGAGGGCGAGAGCGAGCACGGTCTCTTCGGCTGCGGAAAGGCCGATGGAGCGGATCTCGCGTGCATCGGCGTGAAGAGTGACGCCCGCAGCCGCAAGCGTACGGCGCGCCGACTCGATCTCGGAAGCGAGGCCTCGCGAACGGTATCCTCCAATGGCTTCGCGGACTTCAGCGAGTGCGATGCGCGCGGTGCTTTCGACTTCTGCCATCTCGTTACGGGCCCGAAGAGCAGCATCGGGATCGTTGTGGTCGAGCAGGCGCCGTGCCAGTTCGGCCTTGAGGACAATCACCGAAAGCGTGTGGCCGAGGACATCGTGCAGATCGCGTGCGATGCGTTCCCGTTCAGCGACAGCGGCGAGGGTTTCGATTTCCTCGTGCGCCAGGCGCAGTTTGGCTTCGGAGCGCCTGTTCTGCGCGAAGAAGATGTTGCCGCCGCCTATCATGACGAGCAGGAAGCTGTTTATGGCGACGGTGATCCATGAAACATGCAGGCCGGGAGCGTGCAGCCATTGGGCTTCCGCGCAAAGGAGGAGAATTTCAGCCGCGAAGCCGGTAAGGATCCAGCGAATGGAAGAGAGTGTGAACGGTAGAAAGGCTGCCGCGTAGATGAAGAAGGTAGTGCCACCACTATTCCATGGAACGGTGATGGCTCCAAGCGCGGCCATGGCGACGACCAGCCACAGTTGGGAGCGCTTGTTGCAGCTGGCAAAGTACCAGAGATAGAGCGGGAGAAAGACGGCGACGGCAGCTAACGTTTTGAGCCAGAGATGCGGTCGCGGATCGAGGATGGGGTCGATGAATATGAAGCCGATATAGGCGATCCAAATAAAGGCCGAGCCGCGAAGCGCCTTTCTGCCGGTTGTGTGCATCGCCAACCCTCGAGTCTGAGTGTATGCCCAGCAATCTTGCAGGCGTTATGAATTCTGCTCGCGGCGACTAAACGCGATCCAGGCGATTCCAAGCATGAGGGACGTGAAGCCGAGCAGGTTGACAAGGTGGCCGGTGATGGCGCCTTTCGGCGTGGCGCCGAAGCAGGCGTACATCAGTTGCGCGAGATGGAAGGTGGGCAGCGCCGGCGCGATGAGTCGAACGGCATGCGGAAGCATCGTGATCGGAATCCAGAGGCCGCCGAAGAAGCTCATGGGCAGATAGATCAGGTTGGCGATGCCGCCAGCGGAGTTTGGCGGGACAAGGAAGGCCATTACAAGACCGAGGGCACAGAAGGGCACGGAACCGAAGGCCGCGAGTGCGAGCATCCGAGCGAGCTCCGCGCCTGACAGATGGACGTGCCCGAAGGCCACGCCAAGGCCGCTGAGCAGGCAGACGATGATGATGCTGAACGCGATTGCTGTCGCGCATTTCGAGACAATGTAGGCGAGTGGAGGCATGGGGCTGGCGCGCTTGAGCTCCAGCCAGCCGGCATGGATGTCCAGGGCTACGCCGACCCCAACACCGAAGATTGCGGCGCCTAAGGAGCCGAAGACGGCATAGCCGCCGAGCAGGTATTTCGCGACCAGGACTCCGTCGAGATCCTCGCCGCGATTCATGAGAAGGCCGAAGAGGCAGTAGAACATGAGCGGGAAGCCGATTGCGGAGAGAGAGAACGCGCGAGTGCGAAGCGCGCGGACTAGCTCGTAACGGATCTCCGCCAGCACAATGTTTAGTGTGCGGCCGATGCGGTTTGTGGACGTTGTGGACGCGGACGGGATGGCAAGTGAGGCAGTGAGCATGGGAGTCTCCTTTGGGCGGAAGAGAGCGAGGTGCGTGGATCAGTTCAGTGATGTGAGCGCCAGGAAGGCGTCCTCGAGCGCGGGGCTCTGCACGTCAAGCGAATGAAGCTGCGCGTCCAGGGCGAGCATCTCGCGCAGCGTGGCTTCAGGCGCCGAGCTGGTGATAACAGTCCTCGCGTCGACGGTGTCAACGTGCGAGACGCCGGGCATGTGAAGCAGGTTGTCAGCGGTCAGGGTCGTGACGCAGCGAATGATGCGGACGGTTGGATCTGAGGCGCTCCTGTGGAGGTGATCAGGGGCGTCGGGTCTGGAGGTGAGCACTCTGGACGCTCCCATGGCTTTTACTTCAGCGGGTGTGCCTTCGCAAATCAGGCGGCCTTTGGCGATGACGGCGATTCGATTGGAGAGCGCGTCGGCCTCTTCGAGGTAGTGGGTTGTGAGGAGGACGGTTTTGCCGCGTTGTGCGAGCCCACGGATCTGCGTCCACATCCCTCGACGCGCCTCGATGTCGAGACCGACGGTGGGCTCGTCGAGAAAGACAAGGTCTGGGTCGCCGGCCAGTGCGAGCGCAAAGAGGACGCGCTGCTTCTGGCCGCCGGAGAGTTGGCCGAAGAGACGGTTCTCGAGGCCTTCGAGACCGACGGCATGGACGAGTTCCAGGCTGGACATGGGCTGCGGATAATACCCGCGGAAGATCTCGATGTGCTCGCGCACCCTCAGGTTCTCAGGGGCCCGGCCGACCTGCAGCATGACCCCGGTGCGAAGGCGATTCGCCGCAAGACGAGGATCACGGCCGAAGATACTCACGTGACCGCTGGTCGGCGCGCTCAGCCCCATGAGCAGACGAACTGCCGTGGATTTACCGGCTCCGTTCGGGCCAAGAAGGCTGAGGATCTCTCCGGCGCGCAACGAGAGCGACAGGTTATCGAGTGCGAGCACGTCATTCTTGTATCGCTTGGTGACCGCGTTGAGCGACGCTACAACATCAGTGCTGGTGTCGGCTGGTGTCGGCGAAAGCACGGGACTCATTTCTGCCTCCTGGGTACAGAAGCAGTGTGCGTTCGCGGCAACGAAGATAAAAGTGAGCCGCGTCAGCGAAATGATGTGACATTTGTCATTGAGCTGAGTGCCGGGACGCCTGGACAAAAAAGAGGCAGGCGCCAAACAGCACGCCTGCCACTCTTGTCACAGCGCTTCGCTTACCAGATGTGCGCGGCGCAGCCCTTTCCATCGGTGACGCTGGACAGCACGTTATTGGCTGAGGTGAGCTGCCGGCTGTAGCAGTCGCCTCTCGAGTCGGTGAAGATGTAGCTCGCTGAGCTCTGCGCTCCCGTGTGGCCGGTGATGGCTGTGAAGCTGGAGTTAATGAAGGACGTGTCGCTCGACTTCACCTCTTCCTGCGTATTGCTCGACCCGGTCGGGAAGCCGTTCAACGATGTGGCATGCTGCACGTTGTATCCCTGATCGACGCTCACAATTTGCGAGAAGGTTCCATCCGGATTCGGCAGCAGAGAGTAGTTGACCGTGAGTGGGAAGGAGACGTTCAAGTCCGACTCTTTGCGAAGAATGGCGGCCTGTTCCGTCGTCTTCTGGCTGACCGTGGTTGTCTGCACACCGTTCTGCACCTCCGGAATACCGGCGGCCGCAACATCGAACGTCTGCGTGCTGTTGAAGTGGACTTTTTCGTTGACAGTGGTCTCGACGTGGCCGAATGAGCTTTCGACATAGCCGCGCAGAGTGAAGTTACGCACAGAATCAACCGAGACTGTCCCGACCGTGTCGCCAGAGGCGTTCTTCGTCAGGTTCTCGGAGATGACGGGCGTCGGCGCCGGGCTCAGCGTGTTCTCCAGGAGCGCACCCCTGGTCTCGCTGCGGAAGGGATCTGTGTAGAGCAGCAGATTGGATGTCTCCCAGAAGTAGTTGTTTGCGTTGTAGACGCTGATGCCGATGGTGTGCTGGTTTCCATCGCTCAGCACGCCCGCGAACGGAGTCAGGTCCACGCGATACGGCTTGAAGTTCAGGGTCTGCACGCCGGTGATCGGCTCCCACAGATAGGGATCGATACCGCCGGTGTAGATCCACGGGTAGACCGGAGCGACGCCTGCCGGCTTGCCGTCGATCGTTATCTCCGTCTCGCGGAACGCCGTGTTGCCGCAGCTTTCGAGCGGTCCAGTCACATTGTTCGGCACGCACTGATACCAGAACTCATCGCCGCCCTGGCTCTGCGAGATCACGTCGAGGTATGCCTTGATGGTATTGCGCGGCGCTGTAAACGTCGCGGTCACCTGATCGCTTCCCGTGTTCAGCGCGACGGCGTTGTTGGATCCGCTCACAGGAATAACGACCTGCGGAACGACTGCCGGCGGATTCCGGAAGTTGGCCGGGTAGAAGTACAGCTTCGCAGTCGCGTAGATGATGCCGGTGTAGGTGGAGTTCACGATATTGTAGATGACGGCCTGTCCGGCTTCGGCAGTCTTGAATACCGGTGTGAGATCGGTTACGTCGCGCTCGACGTGCCATGAAGGGCTAAGCGTGGCGCGCGGCTCTGCAGTGGTGCCGTAGTAGATATTCGCGTTGCCGAGATAGAGCGCGGCGGTGCGGTCATACTGGCGTCCGGCCGTGACCGTGAAGTCAATGGTGAGGACGACCTTCGACCAGGGGCCGGGGCATGCTGCCGGCGGAGCATAGCTCATTGCATGTGCGCTGTAATCGCCGAACTCCTCATTGCTGAACAGCGTCACGATGCAAGGCTCTGTCGAAGGCCGGGAGACAGGCGGCTCCGCCGTCGCGGGGTTCGATGAGCCGACTACCGGGGTCGACGGAACGGTGACCACCTGAGCGTGACTGTTTGGAACCATGATGAAGCCGAGCAGCCCCACTCCCAAGGCTGCAGTCAACCGGCGCGAAGTGCGCAGAGCGGCGGGGAAGATATCCATGAAAACCTCCTAAAGGCGGCGACGGAATATCCGCAGACGTCCTTTCATCGCCCTTTGCGTTCACACTGCGTTGCGCGCCAAGGAAGTCGGCGAGCAGCGGGTTGGGTGCAAAAGGCGAGGTCAGGGCAGGGCCTCAGTCGCTTGGAAGGCCAAGATACTCACAGAATGGTCGATTTGTCCAGAAAAGTGGTTGATCCAGTCAAATTTCTGCAAAAATGAGGGCGGTACCGCGAGGATTGAGCTAAATATGTCCGTTTTGGTCAATAGGATGACTTTCACCGGCACGCCGGGCCCGGAATAGAGCTCCCTGAACCGGTACGGCGGGCGCCGTCTGGATTTCGGCTCCTGGGAACTGCGTTCGCAGGGCAGCGATCAGTGAGTCGCGAAGGACGGTTACGTGCTCGAGCACGCTGCCTGCGAAGGCAAAGCGCGGCGCGACCGGCTCGCCGTGGATGCGCTCGAGTTTGCGGTGAGTGAGTACGGCGAGATGCGCCAGCTTTTGTCCCTCCTGCGCAAGCAGATTGAGCGCGACGGCGTCCCCTGCCAGTGCGCTGGCCTGCACGAGTGGCGTGAGAGTTGCAAACTCGGTGAGGTCGCACGTGTTCGCATAAGCGACCAGCTCGTCGAGATTCGTTAATTTCCAATGAGCGAGGACTGCGGGCAGCAGCGATGTTTCGCGGTCCTCGTCGATGGCGCGGAAGATCTCACGCGCGGCCCGCTGCCCGATGCTATGGCCGGAGCCCTGGTCGGCGAGCATCGGCCCGTAGCCACCCGCACCCGCCATAACGCCGTTGGGTGTACGGCCTCTGACATTGGAGCCGGTGCCGGCGAGAATCAGGACGCCGTGCGAATCGGGAAACGCCGCGTCGAGGGCGATCTCTACATCGCCAAGCAGCAGCAAGCGCCCGCCAACTCGAGCCGCGAACTCTTGCCGGAGCCAGTCCGTGACGAGCGGCACGATATCCCCGGCGGTGCCGATGCATGTGACGTCCACGTCAGCAAGGGATCGGCCGGACTGTGATTCCAGCTTCGCGAGAGCGGTGATGAGGTTCGCAGTTGCGGCTTCGGCGGACGCTCGCATTCGCTTAATGGTCCCCCCGCGCGCCATCGAAAGAACACGCGTTTCATCCGCCAGCACGTAGTCCGCCTTTGTCCCTCCGGCGTCGATTGCGAGAAACAAACTCACCCTAAATCTCCTCACTTCCTGAATTTGCTGCTGCTATTTTGCTGCCGCAAGCTCATTGCGAGCGTTCCTGGAAGCGAGCTGGGCTGGAAAGAGATTAGCCGGACGGACGCGATTTTGTTCGATCCAGGAATCCGACGATCGACAAAGAATTGACCGGTCTGCTCAAAATATTGCCGCTGGTCGGCACAAATTCGCCTCTTTCGCTCATTTTAGCTTGACATCTGCTCATAATGAACTTTAGGCTTGCTCTCATTCGACCAGGGCCGGCTTTGGCAGCAATGCATCCCCGCGAGGACGCTTCAACGCGACGGAGCCGCATCCTGCCGGTGCGTGGCGGGTGTTGCACTTTTTGGGGAGAGAAATCCGGTGATCAGAAAACTTCGCGCCAAAGTAGTTCCAGCGTTCCGCACTCATGTTTTCGTTGGGCTTATCGCCTGCACGTTTTGCGCATTCCAGGCGAACGCGCAGACCGTAACCGGTGGCGTGACTGGGACGGTCACGGACCCGAGCGGCGCAGCCATTCCGGGCGCCTCCGTTACCGCTCACGATCTGGACACCAACGTGTCCACGCCCACAACCACGAACGGGGACGGCGTTTACCACATAGAACATCTGCCGATCGGCAGGTATGAAGTGATTGTGAACGCGAAGGGTTTCAGCAAACAGACGCTGCCGTCGTTCAGTCTTGAAGCGCTGCAGACGGTGACGTTCAACGCGAAGCTCGCGGTTGAGGGATCGACGACCTCCGTGGAGGTCTCCTCCGCGGCGCCGATTCTGGACACGCAGGACTACACCCTCAGCAGCACGTTTACAGCGAACACGATCGCGAACTTTCCGCTGAACGGTCTGGACTTCAGCGCGCTCACACTCTATACGCCCGGCGCGGTCAGCACCTTTGGGAATACGGGTACGAACGTGATCGAGCGCGACACGTATTACAGCGACTCGGTAAACGTCGACGGCAACCGTGCCCAGGCGAATAACTACACGCTTGAAGGGATCGACATGAACGAGACCTTCAACAACGAGATCGCCTACAGCCCGTCGCCGTTTGCGCTGGACGAGATCCAGGTGGTAACGGCGAACTCACCGGCCGACGTGGGCAACGTGAACGGCGCATCCGTGATCAACGTGCTCAGGAGCGGCACCAATCACTTCCACGGATCGCTTTTTGGTTATCTGCAGGACTATCGGCTGAACGCGAACACCTGGCAGAACAAGAACCAGACACCGGTCATTGGCATCAATCCCTTCTCGCAGGACCAGTTCGGCGCGACTCTCGGCGGTCCGATCCTGCACAACAAACTCTTCTTCTTCGTGGACTACCTGGGTTCGCGGTATCACAGGGGAGGTATCACTACCACCAGCGTGCTCACAGCCAAGATGCGGACCGGCGACTTCTCTGAGTTGCTCCCCCAAGGCTGCGACGACGCCGGATATAAGACGGTCGGTGGCGTGGCAATCTGCAACTCGACTGGATCGCCGGACAGCTATCAGTTGTACGACACCCTGAACAATAACAAGCCCTATGTCGGCAATATTGGCGTTCCTATCCTCAATCCGGTGGCTAAGTTCCTGCTCTCCAGTTCCTCGCTGTATCCGCTGCCCAATGCGACACCGACCGATGGGATTGCGGCTAATAACTACCAGGGACATTACCGTACCTACAAGGCCAACAACCAGGGCGACATCAAGATCGAGTACGACAAGAGCGACAAGGACAAGCTCACCGGCTTCTACTCGATGTCGACGGCGTACGACGGCACGAGTCCGCTGCTGGCGATCAGCTTCTCCGGCCCGAATCTCTATCCGACGAAGCTCGGCGGCTTGACCTGGGTGCATACCTTCTCGCCGGCCTTCGTGAATTCGTTCCGGCTTGGCTTCACGCGCGTGGTGTGGGCGCAAAACTTCTCTGTGGATTCCACCGGACAGTTCGGCGTGGGCGGCGATGCAAAGGTTGGGATCAGCTTCCCCAACCAAAGCGTGCCGGGTTATACCTACCAGAGTGTCAACGGAGGCATCTTCGCAGGCGGCAACCCGGTGTACGGCGGCGGCCTGATCGACAACACCTACCAGTACCTGGATTCGGCGAGCTGGCAGCACGGCCGCCATTACTTCAGCTTCGGAGTGTCGGCTCTTCGATATCAGAACAACTATCCGACGGCAAATAACAACGGATACCTCGGCAACCTGAACTACAACGGTCAATACACGAGCAACGCTGCGATCGGCAGCGGCGGCTATGGAGGAGCAGACTTTCTGCTGGGCCGTATCACTTCAGCCGCAGCCACGCTGGCAAGTGTCAACGTCGGGCAACGGCAGTGGCGCACGGCCTTCTATGCGACCGACGACTTCAAGCTCACCCCGAACCTGACCCTCCACTATGGGTTCCGCTACGAGATTGATGAGCCGTGGATCGAGGAAAACAACAAGACGGGCAATGTGAATCTGACGACTGGGCAGATCATTTATGCCGACCACATCCCCGCTGGCGCGCCGCCGAATTCGGGGTTGTGCTCCAACCGCGGCTGCTATGACTGGAATTTCCATCAGTTCATGCCGCGCTTCGGGTTTGCATGGCAGGTCGATCCCCGTTTCGTGGTGCGCGGCGGCTACAGTGGATCCAGCTTCTTTGAAGGCAACTCAAGCAATCAGCGCCTGACCTCGATCACGCCGTTTATCCAGGCGATTCAAACCCCCAGTTTGGGGGTAAGTGCCAGCAGTGTTCCTGCGCCCTATACCACCCAGACTGCGTTCGATGTCTCGGCGCAACCAGGTGGAACGTACAACACGTATCCCCAGAACATGCAGCCGGCGTTCGTGCAGAACTACAACTTCACGCTCGAATATGCGCTGACGCATTCGCTGAGCCTGCAGACCGGATACGTAGGAGAGACCGGCCAACACATTGAAGACTACGGCAACGTAAACCAGTGGAAAGTTCCGGGTGATCCCACCTCTGCGCCCTTCTACAACAGCCCGTATATCGGCTGCAAATCACCGCAGGCAACGCAGGTCTGTTCGAATGGCCTGCTCATCACCGAATCTCGAGCGATGATGAACTACAACGGGCTGCAGACGGTGCTTCGGCAGCGGTTGTCCAACGGGCTCGAGTACACCGTGAACTACACGTATTCGAAGTCGATGACCAACGCCGTGGGCAACTATGGTCTGAATACCGGCGGCTACAACGCGGATCCGGGATTCCAGAACTACTACGACAGCCATGCGGATTATGGCGTGGCCGGATCGGATATCAAACACAACCTCAACGGGACTGCGACCTATGCGATTCCTCTGGGTTACGGACGCAAATACATGAACCATGCGAACAGGATCGTCGACGAGGTGGTCGGCGGCTGGAAGATTGGCGCAGGATTTATGTTCTACAGCGGGTTTCCGGACACGATTGGAGGCGGTAATAGCAACGTCAACAGTTATGGGATGACTCGGGCTGAACAGTACCGCCCTCTGCACATCGTCAACCGGTCCCGGAACGCCTGGTTCGGTACGGATCCCTCGGCGAAACCCTGCACCGTCGCCGGTGTTGATAACGGCGTGTGTGCCTTCGGTGTGCCGGCGCAGAACACCTTCGGCAACTCCGTGAACGGGGTTGTACGCGGCCCGGGCTTCCGCGATGTGGACCTGTCGGGGTTCAAGGATTTCCGCATCGTTCGCGAACAGTTTGTCGGCTTCCGCGTGGACGCCTTCAATGCGTTCAACATGGTCAGCTTTGGCAATCCCGATCTCAGCATGTCGCCGCAGTTCGGATGGCTTGCGCAGGAGGACGCCATTCGTTCCGTTGAGCGTCATCTGCAATTTTCAGCCAGCTATCGTTTCTAATCGGCAGCATGACCAGTTCTGAATGGACTCGCTATGGCTGTGATTGAGATTGCGGTTGACTCGACGGAATCGGCCCGCGCCGCAGAGCAGGGCGGTGCGCAGCGCATCGAGCTCTGCAGCGCGTTGCGCGAAGGAGGGTTGACCTCAAGCCTGGGGCTGGTGCGCACGGTGCGATCTGCGTGCACGATCGCTCTGTTCACCATTATTCGTCCACGCGGCGGCGACTTTCTCTACACTGCCGATGAGTTTCGCGCGATGCAGGAGGACATCCGCATCATGGGGAAGGAAGGAGTGGACGGCGTTGTCTTCGGTCTTCTGACGCCGGATGGCCAAGTCGACAAAGAGCGTACGCGCGCGCTGGTGGAACTGGCGCGCCCGATGGAGGTGACCTTTCACCGGGCGCTGGACATGACGTCGGATCCGGAGCGGGCGCTGGAGGACGTGATCGCGTGCGGTGTGCAGCGGGTCCTCACGTCAGGGGGCGCTTCGTCTGCGTGGGCGGGCCGCAAGCGCCTGCAGACAATGGTGCAGCAGGCGGCGGAGCGCACGACGATTGTGGTCGGAGGCGGCGTCCGTCCCGCGCAAATCTCGCGACTGATGGCCAGCACTGGCGCCACCGAATTTCATTCCTCCATGCGCCGCATGATGCCAAGCCCCATGCGTTACCAGGCGAAGAAGCTCAATCTAGGCGAACCCGGCATGGACGAGTTCAGCAGAAACCTGGTACTCGCGGACGAGGTGCGCGAGCTTCTTGCAGCCACACGATCGCGGGATGCAAAGAACAACGCGAGCCGGTAAGGTGGTTACTCGTTTGAATGGCACACGATTGAATGAGAGTTCGTAGAATACCGCCATGGCTCAGAAGACTGAGAAGCGCGCGAAGGAAATCCTGCACCTTCTTCTTCATCAAGGCAAAACATCTGTCGAACAGCTCGCCGAACACTTCCGAACCTCATCGACCAGTGTTCGTCGAGACCTTGCGCGGCTGGAGCGGCAAGGTCTGGTGCATCGCACACGCGGCGGCGCCATGCTGGCTCGACAAACCTATGAGCCGTTCCGTTTCGATGCTACGTTCACGGAACGTGAGAAGAGGTTTCAGCGAGAGAAACAACTCATCGCGACCAAAGTGGCAGCCCTCATAGCCGACGGGGAGACGATCGGCCTGACGGCGGGCACCACGACGACTCAAGTGGCGCGCGCCTTACGCGGACGTAAAGGGCTACGGGTTCTTACCAACGCGGTGAATATTGGACTTGAACTGAGCGCTTCCGAAGGGCCTGACACGACGCTGACGGGCGGGTGCATGATGTGGCCGGGCGCGTTTTCGCTCACGGGACCAACAGCACTCGAAGCGATTGATGGATTCGTTCTGGACCGCATCCTTCTCGGCGTAACCGGCATTGACATCAAGCACGGTGCAACGATGATTGAGATCGAAGAAGCCGCGGTGTCACGGGCAATGGTGCGGCAGGCCCGCGAAGTTGTCGTCGTCGCCGACTCGAGTAAAGTTGGGATGACCAGCCGGGCTATCATCTGCGGCATCCAGAAGATCAACGTGCTTGTCACGGATAGTGGAATTCCGGAAGACGCGCGGACAGAGCTCGAAGGGTACGGCGTGCGTGTCCTCATTGCGGATGCATAGGCTTTCTTCCGCGTCGTTTTACAACAGAATCATGAGGGAACTCCTATGATGTCCGGCATCGGGCTGATACAGCAAAAAAGGGCCTCAGCAAGTAATCGCGGTTCACAAGCGCGTCTCGCCGCGAGCTGTATCATGACGGCGCTGTTGGCGGTTGCTGGTCTTGTCGCATCAGCGCAACAGAACTTTGTGGATCTGAAGCCCGCGCCTCAACAGAGTGCCTGGCAGGACCGGGAGTTCGGCGTGATTCTGCACTTCGGCACTAACACGTTTCTAGATCGCGAGTGGGGGGATGGCACGGCAGACCCGAAGGTCTTCAACCCGACGGAGTTCAACCCGGATCAGTGGATGGAAGCCATCAAAGCTGCAGGCGCAAGTTACGTGGTGTTTGTCGCCAAGCATCATGACGGCTTTGCGCTCTGGCCCACCGATCAGACAGCATACAGCGTGAAGGCAAGCCCGTGGCGCGACGGCAAAGGTGATGTGGTTGGCGACGTGGAGAAGGCCGCTCGGCGCGCGGGACTCGGTTTCGGCATCTATCTCTCGCCGTGGGATCGCCATGAGCCTCGTTATAAGGATGCTGCCGCCTACGACGACTACTACCGCGCAGAGATGACGGAGCTGGCGACGCGTTATGGCGAGCTTGTCGAATGGTGGCTCGACGGAGCGGGCAGCGCTGGCCACGTCTACAACTTCGACAAATATATCGAGACGTTGCGCACCTACCAGCCGAACACCATCGTCTTTGCCGACACCGGACTCTTCGAGTACGGTGACGCGCGCTGGGGAGGAGATGAATCCGGCAAGATTAATTACGAGAACTGGAACGTCATCGACCGCCACGGGCAATTGCGCTGGCGCCCAATCGAGGTGGACACACCACTCCGCAAACTGCATTGGTTCTGGCATCCGCACGATGAAGCGTCGCTCAAGACGATTCCGGAGCTCATGGACAGCTACGAACACTCAGTGGGACGCGGAGGGCAGTGGATGCTGGGCGTCGCGCCGGATAACCGCGGGCTTCTGCCCGATGCTGATGTGAAACGCCTGCACGAACTTGGCGCGGCGATCCACGCTCGCTACGGTCCGCAGGCGAACCTTGCGGCGCACGTCATTGCAGCAGACGCGAACGCGATGCGCGCCTTTGACAATGATCGCGATACTTTCTGGAGTGCGCCGGAGGGCTCGCATGCCGCCACGTTGGAGCTGCGGCTGCCCGCGCCCGCGACTGTCGATCGCGCGCTCACGATGGAGTGGCTCGTCGAGGGTCAGCAGGTGCAGCACTATCGAATTGAGGCGCTGGTCGATGGCCGATGGAAGCCTCTCGCCGAAGCCCAAGCCATCGGGCACAAGAAGATCGACATTTTCTCACCTGTAACAGCGAGCCGTTTCCGCTTGAACATCCTCACCAGCGCCGGCACTGCTCGCATCCGAGAGTTTCAGGTATTCGCTGCCCGAAAAGGTTCTGCTGCAGAACCCGAGATGTAAGTGCGAGGTCGCGAGGATCAGTCCGCGACGTTATCAACCAGCTTCTGTAGTGAGTCCAGGAAGGTAAATCGCACCATGCCGCTCGGCTTGCGAGCCTCTGCGATCTGCTGTTCTGCATCCTGTTTCCAACCGGAGGGAGGCTTGTTTCCGGAGGAGAGATAGACCAGCGCCTCATGTGCCACCCGGCTCAGCTTCGCAAGTTGTTCCGCGCGCGTCGAGATCTCCCGCAGTCGCGGGGAACTCTGCATCTGAGGCTGCACAACCGGGACAGCGTCGGAAAGATGACTGAACCATGCATTCAGTTGCTCGCGATCGGCCGAGTCTCCCACCGGGTCGGCAAAAATGCGTCGCGTCAGCAATTCGGTCCAATGACGCGACGGCGGATCGGGGCGCACAGCATCGACGAATCGATCGAGAGACGTGAGCTGATTGGTATGCTGTTGTTGATATCGCTCCGAGAAGCTCACCGGTTCGACGGCGGAAGCGAATGTGCGCAGCGCTGCGATGTCCTGTGTCCCGGCGAGCTCGCGAAGGCCGGCATCCTCGGACTGGAGATGTGTGAGACCTACACTCTCCAGTTCAACCGAAACCGGATCCAGCCGGCGGTACATGTCATCGACATCGCGAACATCTTCGGCCGACCAGAAACGTTCTGCAATCGCGGCTGTGCGCGGCCAGATGCGTGAGTCAATCGTGCGCGCATAGACGTGCTCGCCCCACATGCAGACCTCGCCACCGAGAATGTGCTCGCGCTCCGCAGCAGTTAAATCCGAATTGGACGGCGCCGGGTCCGCAAGATAATGATCTCCTGCGGACCGCATTCCATCGAGATAATAAGGCTGCGAAAGAATTCCGTCGTAGCCGAGCTTCGCGCCTTGATTGAGCGAAGCTACTCCGCGCCATGACTGCACTGCAACATCCTTGGGAAGTCCCGGCGTCAATACCTCATCCCACCCGATCATCCGCTTGTGCAGCTTCTTAAGAATCGCCAGCACCCGGGTGTTGAAGTACGCCTGAAGCGCCGCATTGCCCTTCAAATGATGTCGCTTCATGAACGCAAGAATTCGCGGATTGTGCTTCCAGTCGGGAGCCGGCGTCTCATCTCCACCGATGTGAACGTACTCGTCAGGGAAGATGGTCGCCATCTCGCGAAGGAACCTCTCGATAAACGTGTAAGTCGCTTCGCGCGTCGGGTCGATGGCGTAATTGCTCACGCCAAACTCGCGCCGGATGCCGTCCGGCACCGTGCCGCTGGCCAGCTTTGGATAGGCATACAGCCAGGCAGTACTATGCCCGGGCATCTCGAACTCCGGCACTATGCGAATTCCACGCTCTCGCGCATAGGCGACGATCTCGCGGGCCTGCTCCTGCGTGTAGAAGAGCCCGTCCGATCCCTTCCGTGTGAGATTCGGGAACACCTTACTCTCGATACGGAAACCCTGATCTTCTGTCAGGTGCCAATGAAACACATTCAGTTTCACGACTGCCATGCCGTCGAGTGTGCGTTTGATCACGTCGATTGGTTCGAAGTGACGTCCGCAGTCGACCATCAGTCCGCGCCAGCGGAAACGGGGCTGATCGTGGATCTCAACAACCGGCAGAGCGTAACCGCTCCCATCCGGCTGGATGAGCTGCAGCAACGTCTCGAGTCCGTGCATCGCTCCGACATCCGTTGACGCATCAATCTCTGCCCCATCGGTTGTCACCTTCAACGCGTACGATTCATCTTCATTAACCGACTGGACCATCTCTCCGGCGCCCTTGACGCGCACGATGAGATGCGTGCCTGCAACATTTCCTGGGCCGGCATGTGGCAAGCCCGTGGCCATTTCGAACCGCCGTACTGCCCGATCAATCGCTTGCTGCAGACGGCCGTCGTGCCACGCAGGTGTGTCCACGTTGAGAGTCGATGTGAGGGGAAGCACTCCGCTGCCGTCACGCAGCTCCGCCGGTTGCGGCATAAGGTTGTTCCTGACCTGTGCCTGCGCCATCGAAGCTGCACTGCACGCTAACATTGCAATCACCAGACGCATTTTGTCCCTTGTCAGCAGATTTTTCGGCTTATCCATTAAACAGAATGCCACCCAATTGGGTGGCATTCCTTTCGAGATGCCCTTCGCCTTTAGAAATTGATCTTCGCGGAGAGCTCTACCTGGCCTTCGGGGTTCGATCCATCCACAAGACCGAATAAACCAACGGAGTTCGAGTAGTTGCCGCCAGTCAGCCCGGTTGTGCGAACGGTGTTGCACGCACCGCACGAGCTGTACTGCCCCCACCAACTTGCCGGCACGCTGAAGATACGCGTGTTCGTCAGATTGATGAGTCCGCGCCTTTCCAGGCGAGCGAGATCGCGGCGAATGCTGGGAGCGGAGGTGCCGACCTCGTCCGCGAGGTCCTGAACGGAGATGTCTCCCACGCGCAGCAGCGCCTTCATCACGCGATCGGCACGGAGGTCAATCTTCTTGGACATTCTCGTTAGCAGTGAGCCTGAGTCTGGCGCGCATGTCGAGCGCGCCTCCGGGAACTGTCTTCAAGAATCGACGGTGAACGTTCTTGTGCAGAGCTTTTTCTGCGGTGACAAGAAGCCGTCTCCGTCAGAACTCAAACCGCATGCCCAGTTGCAGGCGGCGGGGAGGATTTGCGGCGGTGATCTCACCAAAGGTGGATGAGGTCTCCACGGTGTCGATCAATGAGCCGTTCTCGTGATTAAGGACGTTGAATGCAGCGGCCGAAAGGCCCAGATGTGGAGACTCGTCCGTCTTTTTCGGGGTGATCGCGAAGTCGTGTCCCCAGCGGAGATCGAGATCAACGTAGTCCGGGCCGAGCTCGGAGTCACGCGCCACACCGTCGGGGCGTTCGTTGTAAAGGCCGTCCCCATAGGAATCGGTGCCGGTGACGGGCGTCCACGGTGCGCCGGAGTTGGCGAAGAGGCCGACCGAGAGATTCAGGACGCTGTCCTGGTTGAACACGCCGTAGAGGCCCAGTCGGTTGCGGCGATTCCAGCTCGTGCTGGCCCATTCATCGCCTGGGTCGTACTGGTTCTGCGGGAACCAGCCGATGCCCTCCGTGTCCGAGCCGTAATGCGACCAGGTATAGCGCGCGAAGCCCGAGACGTAGCGGTTATATCTGCCATGGTACTGGATGTCGAGACCGTTGCCATCCATAAAGCCTGCGGTTTGAATTTGCCGGATGCGCGCGTACTCAGGATCAGGGCGCTCGGTATAGCCAGACTCCGGTGTGGGTGCGTTGATGTCCACTGACCGGAAGGCGTGCAGGTCACGCGTGGAGTAGCCGCTGACGGAGAGCTCGCCACTTTGACCGATCTTGCGTTCGATCGAGAGGCCGTACTGGATCTGGTAGGGTGTGGTGGTGTCGGGCGCAAGCTCGACGAGATTGGGCGGCTGATCGGTCAGCGCGACGCAGTCGGCGACCGGCACGCAGCCTGTGGCCGGCTCCCTCGCGGGATCAAGCGACACAACAATCGAACGTCGCAGAGCGTGCCGGTAGCGGGCGAGATCGGCGAGCGGCCCTGAGCCGAAGCGGTCGTAGTAAACGCCACCGCCACCACGCACGACGGTCTCGGATTTCTGATTAAGCACGTAGGCAAAGGACAGCCTTGGCGAAAAGGCCGTGCGGTTGCCGGGGAGGAAGTTCTGCCAGTCGTAGCGCAGACCGGGGGTGACGGAGAAGCGCGACGTCAGCTTGACTTGGTCCTGTACGAATCCGCCGGCCTCCTGCTGGTGATAGACAAACCTCGATACGCCCGTGTTCTGGGTGAAGGTAGAAGGGCGGTTGTTGTCGTAGTTGGAGAGCGCGGTTGCCACCACGTTGCTCTTCGCATCGACTGTGGGGCCGAAGGTATAGGTTCCACCGGAGTTGGTGTCGTCCTCCAGCACGCGGCGGTTGAAGTTCGGTACGCCGATGCCGAACTTGAGGAGATGCCTGCCGCGCGTCCACGTGACCATGTCGCTCAGGCGGCCGTTGTACTGGTTGGTGAAGGCGTCGTTCTGCGCTGACCCGCTGGCGAAATAGCCGTTCACGTTCACATGCGGACGCTCGTTGGCATCCTGGTTGCGCGACCAGTTGCGCTCGAGGACAAACGATCCCTGGTTGAGCACCGACGGCGAAAGCACCGAGTCCGCGTGCAGGATGACATCGTCCTCGCGATACTCGGCGTTATAGGCGGCATCGCCCAACGTCTGCCCGCCGACACCCTGATTCTGCGCGGCCCATTCCTTGTAAGCGTATTGCGCATAGACAGAATGCTTCTCGCCGAACTGGTGGCTGGCCCGCAGGCTGAACTCGGTGTCGCGCGTGGGCGCCGCAACGTTCTGGTTGATGGTGCCAGTGGGATTATTGGGCGACGCGGCGCCGAAGGCGTACACGATCGAGTCCACGTCCTCTTCCGCGCGCGTGAAGGACGCGAGAAAGCCGCTCGAGGCAGCATGCGGGATCGGCCCCAAGATCGACCCTTCATAGATGCGTCGCTGTTCGAAGGGCTTCGTGGCGGCGAGTGCCTCGGTGGCGTTCAGAGCCGAGTCGCGGAAGTAGAAGTTGAGTTGGCCGTGGTAATGGTCCGCGGCGGATTTTGTGATGATCTCCATCTGCCCGCGACCAGGCCAGTAGTACTGCGCAGAATAGGGGTCCTCATTGATGCGAATCTCCTGCACGGCCGAGGCTGAGACGGGCACGCGACCGGCCTCTACGCCATCGACAAGAAGGCCGGAACCACTTGTGCCCGCGGAGCCCGAGTCCAGAAAGGCGCTCATGGCTGTAGCGTAGTCGTTGTCAAAGATTGGCAGCGCCTTGATGTCGTTGGCAGTCATCACCGAGGTGTCGTTGTTTTCATCTCCTGCGGTGAGATCGGCGCCTGTGTCGGCGTTGACCTGCACATTGGTCGCGACGGCCGCGAGCGGCAGGATAATGTGCAGCCCGGGCGTGATCGGTGAAGGCACTCTCACCCTGGCTGTGGGCAGCGGCGGAGGCGCCACCATCACCGGTCGCCGCACCGCATCAAAACCCGGAGCAGTGACGACCAGCATGTATTGCCCAGCCTTTGGGGCCGAAAGATGGAAGTCACCCTGACCATCTGAATGAGAGGCGACGGCGACGGCGCCGTTCGGGTCGAGCAGGTCAACCTCAGCACCGGGAACGATCGCGCCGGTCGAGTCAGCGACGACGCCGGTGACCGGGGCTATTGCGGCGGAAGGGCCTGCGGGCTTGCTGGCCGCAATGGATAGAGCTTGTGCGACGGGAAGTGATGCAGTGAAAAGAACAATGGCAGCAACGGTTGACAACGTTGCAGCCGGGAGAGAGCGGGGCATTCCATCTCCAATTGCTGGCCCTGTGGACAGCGCACGAATCGCTCAGCAGGCGCTCAGCAGAATCGACAATCTGGTTTGTAGGTGGGCGTAGGACAAGGATTCTATTCTCTCAGTATCGCGCGGCTGGCTGTGATATTGCCAATGCCTCTTATGTGTGCTGGCGTACTCTGCCGTTCGCGACCATCGAAAACAATTCCTACTCTGTCGGAAGGCGGTCGAGACGGCCGTGATCAACGACGCCTGTCGGTGATGGCCAGCGGCTCGGCGGGGAACCCACTACCCCATCCATTTGAGGAGGTCGCCGATCGTCGCAGACGTGGATGACTCCGTGCCGCGAGGCATTGATGGCGCGATCACTACAGCCTCGTTCCGTTCTTCAAACCAGGCGAGAAAGCGCGATTGCTCGGCGCCGGCGAGTCTCTGCTGGTTGACCCAGTTGTAGTACGCGCCCATATCGCCATCGATGAGCGATTCGGCCGGATCGAGTTCCGCACGTGTTTCGGTGCGGGCGAGCAGTTCATTCATCGGCAGCTGCCGCTGCCGGGGAGCGAATCGCGCGAGCACGGTAAGAGGCTGCGCCCGCCGAAGCGCTTCGCGCACGGTCCATTGCACGAAGGTCGTGCTGAATACTTGCGTTCCGGAGCCTTCGGTCAGGACGCTCACCTGGAACCTGCCGAGGACAGGATCTTCGTCGCCGAGTCCGAGCTCGGCAGGACGCATGCGCGCCATGATCGTGCGCAATTGCTCCGGCCCCATGCCCGCGGAGTGAATTTCTCTGTTCATCCGCCGCAACAGCGCTGCCCGCGCGGGCTCCAGCCCGCCATAGCTGACGCATGTCACGCCAGCCAGGTCTGCCTCCGGCACGCCACCGTCGATATACCAGTGCGCGAACGGGGCAGGATTCCCGCGCGCGCGATCGGCGACGGCGTTCCTCAACAAGGAGAAGCCGTTTTCGGGCTTGACGTTCCGGAAGTAAACACCGTGCGGCCGCAGCTTGCGAAACAGCGGGACGGGGCTCGACGCTGCTCCGGCTCCGATGATCGCGATCCCGAGTCGCGGGATCGCAGGCGCCTCGGGTGGATACGCAGCGAGCAGTCGATTCGAGTACGCCAGGGCCGCGTTCCGGAAGGCATCCATCTGGTGCGTCCTCCACAGCTGGTCGGAAAGCTGCTCTACAAACTGCGCCGGCGCATTGACCCAATCGAAGGACTCGAGTTGCGGAGACAGCCTGATCTGAGCGAAACCGCCAAACCACTCGCTGACCTGCGTGTCCGACAAGGAAGCAGCGTTCGCGATCTCGGCTTCGAGCGATTTTCGTTCCGCCGGAAAGCGGTAGTCGTACTGGATGAGCTCGCTGAGCAGGCTGGGCAGAAGGCTTAGCGGTATGCGACGCAAGGCAACGATATTTTCCACCGCGAGCTTGTGCGCCAGCGGCGGATACTGCTGGAACTGCTCCGGCTGGAGATCGCGCGGAAGCATCGCTACACTACCTCTGCGATGGGATGCCCTTTGGCGAAGGATGGTGAGAAGCCGAGAAGCCCTCCCAGCGTCGGAACGAGGTCGAGCGAATCGATGGCACGATCAACGACCACGCGCTCGCGGATGCCGGGGCCGAGAGCCATCATCCAGGTTGTGCGAGACAGCGGATCACCGGTGCGGTGATGCTGGAAGCCATTGCCGCCGGCATCGTCATCGGCGTCGCGGCCGAAATCGGGCAGGATGAACATCGCCGTCTTGCCCGCGTACTCCGGCTCGGTCTGGATGGTATTCCAGAGTTCTGCGCAGAGCCGATCGGTGCGCCGGATACCATCGACATACAGCGAGTATGCACCGGAATGAGCGACATCGATGTCGTGCAGCGTGATCCACAGCAGGCTGGGTGCTAGCTGCTGCATCAGGCGGCGCGCGATGTACACAGAGAGCTCGTCCGGGCTCGAGAGCGTGCGCGCGTGGGACGTGAAGTCACCGACGGAGAGCTGAAGCATGCGCTCGAGTTGCTGCAACTGCAGTTCGTTGCCGCGGAGCCCCGGTGTGTAGTACGGAGTCTCGTAGCTGTCCTGCAGCAGATGATCGTAAGCGGCACTGTCAGCCGGCATGGCGGCAGCGAGTAGATGCTTTGGCAGGATGACACCTGCACCCATTCCGTCGCCGAATGAGCGATGGTCGCTCTCACCGATCCGATTGAAGCCGTTGCTTGGCGCCACAACCCATGCGTCGGACGCAGGCCGCTTGAGCTGTTGGCGGAAATACTCGAACACGGTCGGATGTTCGGGCGGAACCGATGCAAAGTTGTTGAGCGTCTCGTAAACGCCCGTCGCGAGGCTGGCGGTGGCAACGTAGTGGCCGAGAATGCCGCGGTTCACGACCTGCGTAAAGAACGTGGATTGTGGCGCGAGTTCGGTCAGCAGGTGCGGGATGTTCTCCTGTCCCGCTGGCGAAAAGGTTTCGTCGTCGCGCGCGCCGCCGCCGAATGTGACGACGACGATCTTCTTCGGATTTGGATGAACGTGCACAGCAGCGCCGTGCAGCGGCGATGTCCCGAAGACCGCCGCTGCGGCGCCCAGCCGGGCAGCGAGACTTAGGAATTCCCGGCGACTACGCGAGATTTGCTCTGTACTCCAGTTCATGATCGAGTGCGGAAAAAATTACGATGGCTTACGTCGCTAAGTCAAATAGCGGCCTACTGGCCCGCCTTCTTCATGGTGTAGACGAACTGCTCCACAGCGGCGCTCTGCTGTTCGGCGGCAGTGGAGTCTTTCGAGCGCTGCTGCTGGAAGATTGCCAGTTCCTGCTGGGCTGCTGCCGTGTTCCCAAGACGTCGAAGCACCTGGAACAGCCGATAGTGGATGGGACCCGTGTCTGCGCTGTAGTTCAGCGCCTGCCGGAACTCTGGAACGGCATCCGCATCCTTCTGTTCACTTGCAAGCAGGATGCCAAGCTGGAGATATGCGTCGCCGTACCGGGGATCCAGCGCAATCGCCCGTCGCAGCAGGGACTCAACTTCGGACAGGGGCGCCGCAGCCGCATCATCCCAGTGCACCTTCCATAACGCGCTCGCGTACAAGTACTGAACCTGTGCGTTCTGGGGGAAGGCGTCAACGGCCTTTTTCAGCCGCGCGCGCACCTGCTCCTGGATGGCGGGGGAGAACTCGCTGTAGTACCGCCCGAGGAACAGAACTGGCAGCGGATCGGTAGGATTGGCGTCGCTGACGCGAAAGAACTGCTCGGCCGCCTCATCACAGTGAGTGTTGCCGCACAGCGCGACCCCGAGCCCCAGCGCGAGCCGGACCGACGCCGGGTACTTCTGCGCTCCCGCCCGAAACACGGCAACGGCAGGATCGAACGTCTGGTGCAGCAGCAGTTCCGCGCCGAAATCGAAGATGTTGTTCTCGCTCGGCTCCATGGTTGCGGCCTGTTCGTATTCCTGCGCAGCCGTCAGAAACTTCCCGGACTTCTCCTCGACTTCTGCGAGCACGGAGTGCAACTCGGCCGTGTCACGAACCTTCACCAATGCCTGGAGCTGGCGGCGGGCGTCGTCGAGTTTGCCGGTCTGCTCGTAAGCGAGCGCGAGATCGTAGCCGTTGTCATAGTCATCCGGTTGAAGATCCTGGGCGCGCTTCAGGAAGGGAATCGCCGCCGCGACCTTGCCAGACTGGACGTAGAACTCGCCAAGATTATGGTTGGCCTCGTGGTTGGAAGGTTCAAGTTCGGCGGCCTTTCGGAACTGTAACTCGGCGTCGGCGGCGCGGTGCAGATGCATGAGGTTCATGGCGAAAGCGGTACGTGCCGCGGAGTTGTTCGGCGCCAGCCGGACGCCCTTCGCCAGATACGGGTTCGCATCCTGGTCATCGCCGCGCGCGGCTTCGACCAGTCCTGCCAGCTCATTCACAGGAAAGCTATTCGGATCGCTCTTCAACAGCGGCTGAAGTTGTTGCCGAGCCGCGTTGTAATCGCCGCGTTCATAGGCCGCACCGGCTGCGCGAAGTCTCGACGTCTGCTGTGCCGCTTGCGTGTCGGCACGGTTAGCCCGCTGACCGCTTGCCGATCCAGAGAGCGCCGAAGTTGCCAGCGCGAGCGTCAGGATCCCTGCGGAGAGCGAAATGGAGGATGGCAGGAACATGCCTGGAAATGTAGCGCGGCTATGGTGCTGCAGCCTTAGTGCAGCTGTAGCACAGCCGTAGTTATACTCGCCCCCGGTCGGGAATCGACCGGAGTTCGCGCACTTCATATTCCGCGCCGAGCTGACTGGCATTGTCAAATCGCAACGCCCGGCCGCCGGGCCATGATACGTGAGTCCAGACTCGTGATTCCCGAAAGCGTTTATATTTCCCATGTTCAATCTTCCGGCTTGAAGATCTGGCCGGCCACCGGCTGGCTCTCGTGGCCACCGGTTGACCTCCGTGAACGTTCCCGTTGATTTATTTTTTTGGATTGTGGCAGGGTGCTCGTTGCGCGACAGATTTCGGTGTGCGGTGAGTGGCCGCAGCCCTGGTTTCAATATTGCACGTGTAGGGCAACAAGGCACGTTTCGCTGCGTAAGCTAATGTTCGTCGTTCCGGCTACGGGTTGGTTTTGTCGTCACTCCCTGTTGACTCCGTGAACGTTCCCGGTTGACTTACTTTTTTCGATCGTGTAGAAGGGTGCTGCTCTCGATGGATGGTTGTGTGCGGCGACAGACCGCTCTCTCGGTTTTGGACTTTGCTTCGGAGGTCAGCAATGCGCGTTTCGGTGCGTAAGCCACGGTTCGTCCTTTCCAAACTAATAGTTCTCCTGTCCGTGCTGTGGTTCAGCACCTCTGTCTATGCACAGATTGACCAGGGCGGAATCGTAGGCACCGTTTATGACCGCTCGGGCGCGGTTATTGTTGGTGCGACCGTGACGGCGACCGACAAGGAGACCGGCCTGGCGCTGACCGCGACCACGCAACGCGACGGGACCTACGTCTTCAACCCGATCAAGATCGGCACCTACGACGTGACTGTGGAGAAGAGCGGATTCGAGAAAGCCACACAATCGAACATCCTCGTCAACGTCGGTTCGCAGGTGAAGGCGAACATCACGCTGCAAGCCGGCGCGGTTACGCAGACGGTCGAAGTGACTAGCGCGCTCCCGATCCTCCAAACCCAGACCACCTCCGTTGGTCAATCCATCGGCGCACAACAGGTCCAGGACCTGCCTTTGAATGGCCGCAACTACACGTACCTGGCCCAGATTACCGCCGGCGTGACGACCAACAACAGCCGCGTGGGTGGGACCGGCGGATTCACGGCGAATGGCCTTCAGTGGTCGCACAACAGCTACATCCTCGACGGCATCGACAACAACAACGACAGCGTCGATTACCTGAACGGCGCAGCATTCGTTGTCCTCACGCCGCCCGATGCCGTACAGGAAGTGAAGGTCCAGACCAGCAACTTCAATGCCGAGTTCGGCCGCGCGGGATCCGCGGTGCTGCAGGCGACCACCAAGTCCGGCACCAACAAGTTCCATGGCACCCTCTGGGAGTTTCTGCGCAATGACATGTTTGACGCGAACTCCTTCTTCAACGACCGCAACGGCGTCAAGAAGCCCAAGTTGCGGCAGAACCAGTTCGGGTTCACCATCGGTGGTCCGATCGTCCACGACAAACTATTCTTCTTCGGCGACTATCAGGGAACGCTGATCAGCCAGCAGTCCGTGAAGACCGGCACCGTGCCGACCGCAACTATGAGCAAGAGCGGCTTCACGAACTTCCAGGAAGAGATCTTCGATCAGTCGGGCACCAAAACAGACGCTCTCGGACGCATCTTTCCTACCGGCTCGATTCTCGATCCGGCCACTACGCGCAGCGTGACCGCCGGGCAGCTTGATACCGTGACCAACCTGATTGCGCAGAAAACCGGCACGGTTCGTGACCCGTTTTATCAGGGCAGCATTGTGGGCGTCACCGACTACTCCACACCAGCCGCCGAAGCGCTGATGAACATTCTTCCCGCAAACCGGCTGGACCCCAACGCACTCAAGCTGTTGGCCGCCTACCCGGCGGCGAACGTGACGCCCGCGAGCTTCAACAACTTCGGCCTCTCGAACAACTATCAGATCTTACGGCCGCAGCCCGACCATACCCAGCAATTCGATATACGGGTAGACGACAACTTCAGCGCCAAGGACCAGGCGTTCACGCGGCTTAGTTATTCGCACCGGCTGCGCAACATACTGAACACGTTTATCGGGCCAATTGACAACTCGGGCTTCGGCAATGGCAACTTCCTGGATTCATCCTGGAACGCCGCACTCAGTGAAACGCACGTGTTCTCACCGACGATGATCAACGAGGCCCGGCTGGGCTATAGCCGGCTGATCAGCAATGCGTTGCCGGCGATCGCAAGCGTTCAGGGGGTGCCCTCGCAGTTCAACATCCAAGGGGCGCCGCAGGGCCCAACCCTCGGCGGTCTGCCGCTGATCAATATTAACGGTCTTACCGCGGTCGGCCCCGGCGAGTTCGCCAGTCCGAATACGCGCCTGAACAACACCTTCCAGCTTACGGAAAACCTGACCAAGATCCATCAGTCGCACACGTTCAAAGGCGGGTTTGAAGGACAGTTGGTGCGGTTCGCATGGGATGATCCCTCCGATCCGCGCGGCCGCATGGATTTCGGTACGAACTACACCGGCATCCCGTCCGGCGGCGGCGTAGGTCTTGGTATCGCGGCAATGGAGCTGACGCCGATCAAGGCGACCGTGCCCGGCGGGACCGATTACGAGGGCGGCCCGAACTTCATCCGGACCAGCAGTAACGCCTATCCGGACGAGATTCGGCACTACTACGGCCTGTACTTCCAGGACGACTGGATGTTGACGAAGAACCTCACCTTTAATTATGGCCTCCGGTGGGAGTTCTTTGGCCAGCCTCGCGCGCGCAAAGGCGAGGCAATGCTGATCCCGCAATCGGTCAATGGCCCGGCAACTTACGTTCTTTCCAGCAACCTGAAGAATGTCGCCTTGTCACCGGCGCTTCTAGCCCTGCTTGCCAAAGATGGCATCCCGCTGACGTACAGCAGCGTGCCCGGCCTCCTGAACACGCCCAAGAACGACTTCGCACCACGTGTCGGGTTGGCCTACCAGATCACACCCAGGCTGGTGAACCGCATGGCATTTGGTGTCTTTTATGCCGGGTTCGAGAACATCGGAGGCGCACCCGACCCGGGGTACAACTATCCGTTGGAGACTCAACCGGCGCTGAACGACAACACCAATGGCAACCAGCCCATCTATCAGCAGTATTCAACAATCTTCCCCAGCCCCCTGCCTCTGACGCTGGCGAACTCGCTAAACTACACCATTCCGGACCCGAACAGCCCGGCGTTCAACCCCGTTGGTATGAGCTTCGAGTCCTTCGCATTGCCATGGAAGACCGGCAGCACCTACGAGTGGAGCGAGTTCGTCCAATACGCCATCACCCGCAACGACAGCATCCAGGTCGGCTACATCGGGAACCACAGCGTCCACCAGATCAATGGTTGGCGTTTCAACAACCCCGGCGAACTGCTACCGCCCGGAACCAATACCTCGAACTACGCGCTGTACCCGGACTTCGGGCAGGGAATGGATTACGTCGCACCCAATGGTGATAGCTTCTACCATGGCTTCCAGGTCACCTACGAGCGCAGAATGTCCCGCGGACTGTACGCAATGGCCGACTTCACGCGTTCGCGTTGCAAGCTCGATTTTCGGAACATCCTGAACGATCAGAATCCTGGCGGGTTCGCGCTCGCGCCACGTATTCTGGGGCAGAAGGGTGACTACGCCTACTGCGGGGACGATTCGCCGCGCATCCTGCACACGGCAGTCACCTGGGAGATTCCGTTCGGCAATAGTCGTATGCTGGGCACGCACATGCCGGGATTCATCAATGAGATCGTCGGCGATTGGGATGTGAACGGCATCTACACCGCCCAGGACGGATTCCCGGGAACGGTCGGCTGCCCGTTTTCCACCACTGCCGGCTTCGGCTGCAATGCGTTTGTGAACAAGGGTGTTGACCGTTATGTGCACCAGGGTCCGCACGGCATCGATCACTTCCTCAATTACGCGGCATTCGCCGCCCCACCCAAGGCGACGGTGGTTGGCCAGTCCGATCTGTCACCGCTGGGCGGATTCCCCACCCAGTACCACGGTCCGGGGTACAACAACCTGGATTTCTCAATCTTCAAAGCGTTCCCACTTGGAGGCCGGTTCAAAGGAGAGCAGCGCCGATTCGAGTTCCGCGGCGAGTTCTTCAATGCTCTGAACCATCCGAACTTCGGCAATCCCGGAAACCTGGACTTCACCCAGAATCCCAGTTCGCCCAACTTCAACTTCGCGCGTATCACCAGCGGCCGCGGGAGCCCGCGCAATATTCAATTGGCGCTGAAACTGTATTGGTGATTTCCTGTCACTTACCAATACAGAACGTGGAGAGCCCCACCTAAGTTCCTTAACTGCTTCTACATACGACTAGCTGGCGGTCGCGCGTGGACAGATCTGTGGACACATTATTCAGGATTGACCAAGCGACCCTCTGTCCGACAACAAGCACTTGGAGACCCCACAGAATGCGCGCCATCCTTTGGCAGTAGCCGAATGGGCGAGCAATAATCTGTTCTCATCGGCTTTCGCTCGCTGCATCCGGTGCTCCAGACTCGTTGGGACCGCCTGGCGTCGGAACATTGACTCGCACCTGTTCACCTGCCGCGTGCGATCGGGTCAATGGAGAGCCAAGCGTCAACCCGGTGCCGGAAATTTGACTGCCGAGACCGTGCGCTTGCTTCAACGGAGCCGCGATCACGATCGCAAACCCCGCTGGTCCCCGGCTGATAGCCGCCATCGTCATCGTTTCAACATTAGCACCGGTACCGACAGTGATCGTCTGCCCACTCTCAAACCCAAACGGACTCGCGACAGGAATCGTCGTCGACCCGGCCGCAACCTCCTTGCTCGTCGTCGTCGCCCCTGCCGTGCCCACACTCGCAACCACCGCGCGCTCGCCGTCGGCACCAGTGCCGACCAGCACCTTCTCGCCTGCATGAAATCCCGCGACGCTGGCGACCTTAACCGTTGTGCTCCCCGCCGTGGCTCCGAAGGGAAGCAATGTAGCCGGTGCAACAACGAAATCCGTACAGTTGCTATCCGTGTCCGCGCCATCTGGAAAGCGACCAGCGCTCCGGTCTATTCCGGCAGGGCCACCCCGCATCCCATACCCTCCACCAGGTTCCGGAGCAGGCACAAAGCAGCCTTCGGCCCGTTCGCCCGATTCAGCCTGGTAGCCTTTGGCTGCCCAGGGATCGGACAAGCCGCCGTAGTTCAGGCTATCCGCAACCACTCCGGAAACGTCCCGCAACACGAGGCTGCCCTCCGCTAACGGGATCATCCGTCCAAATAAAAGGTAGCGTGTCGTAAGCTCTGGCCCTCCAAACCACTGGTCCGGCCTCCGGTCTCCCTGGTAGCCGGCGGTGGTCACTCTTTTGTCGCGCACCACGGAATTGATTCTGTGCCCCTTCACGAGGGGGCGGTCCAGCGTAACTCCCGAGCCAAGCGCCTGTACCGGCTCATCGCTCACGTGGACAAATCTGGTTGCAGGCTCGAATGAAATGCCTGTCCCACGGTCGCTGAAAGGCAGGTTCGCCGCATGGCTGAAGCGAAGCGGGGCCGCCAGGTCAAGCCCGGTGCCCGGAGATACGACCCACTCAGCGCGGCCATGTTTGCGGGAAAGCGCTGGCGCAAACGTAATCGCTGCTCCGTTCTGGCCTTCCTGCTCCAGCGAGCTCACCGTGACGACCTCCTTGCTTGCCGGCGTACCGACCGTGATCTTGTCGCCTACCGCAAATCCGTCTGCCCGACGAACTCCGATGCGGGTCGCGCCTGCGCTGACATCCTCCGTCAGATTGGTTCGGGTCGCCTTCGTGCCGACTCGTGCCACGGTCACCGTCTCGATTCCATGGCCGGAGCTGTCAATATCCAGCCGAATTTTGTCACCGGCGGAGACGTCCTCCACAGCCGTCACCTGGAGATTCGTGGCGCCGGCAGGCGCATCCGCCGCCAGATAAGCCTGTGTCCCTGGCTTCCCCACAGCGGTAACCGTGGCTGTCTCGTACTGCTCCGTGCCGATGGCCGCAAACGGCACAGCCGAACCGTACCCGAGGGCAATCTTCTCCCCAACCTTGAAGCCGACGACGCTCTGGACTGGAACATTCGTCGAGCCTGCAGGCAATGTGATTGGTCCGTCAGGCAAGGGCTGCCATAACGTCGTGTGATCACTGGCCGCCGAACCCACCGCTTCGATCTTGCGGATCTCAGCGTCCTTGCCGATACCAATCTGCAGCGTATCCCCGGCGGACATTCCCTTCACGTCGCGGACGTTCAGTGTGGCGTCGCCAGCCCATGCCGAGACTGCCAGCCCGGAGTTCGACAAACCAAGCAGATAAAACCCCTTCGGCTTCAGCCTCGTCCCGGCTGGGATTTCAATCCTGGAAAAGACCGTCTGCTGTGCGGGCCGCTCCGTCAGGCTCCAGCCGGAAAGATCCACTTCGTTGTCGCCGGCGTTATACAGCTCGACGAACGAGTCGGTCGGATTGCCTCCCGAACCGATGCGGAATTCATTGATCCTCACCGGGGCGACGCTTCGCACCTTCTCTGAAGTGGTGTCCGTTTGCTTCACGCCCGTCTCTGCATCCGACCAAGAGGCATCAGCAATCAGGTCACCATTGAACGCCGTCGGCCCCGCTATCACGGTGAAGGTTGCACTCACGCTGGCTCCTGGCGCAACTGCATCAGAAAATGTCGTGGATTGCTGCTTCGTACCCTGAGCAACAGCCGTCCACCGCGTCGGCGGCTTTAGCGTAAGCACCAGTTCCTTGACGGGTGCCCCGCTAGTATTTGTGAACGTAACCGTGGTGTCTTTGGCTGCGCCAGGGGAGAACGTCTGCACGCCAGTTGGGTTCTTGGCTGAAGCCGGTTTCACGCTGAGCCGCTGCCCCTCGTAACCTGCGGCAACTATGTTCGCCTGAACCAATTGATCGGTGGCATCGCTCGGGAAGGTTCCCGAGGCGGTTACGGCGCCCTCGTAGAACGTGCCCTGGGAACTATTGCTGTTGTCGCCGCCGTTGCCAAGCAGGATCGCGCCCTGTTTCCGCATGGGATCGTAACTGGAGTTCACCCGCTGGCCATCGAACAACACCGTCAGGGGACCCCGTTGCGCATCGCCGCCGAGCGAAGCCCAGCGGTGCGGTTCCCCTTTGGCGATCGCCGTCACAAACCGCCAATGGATGTCCGCCAGGTGCGCGCACAACCTGGATCCGTCCGTGTTTACGCAACCGACCAAATTGTTTTCCTGATCCGTCTCGATCCATGGGCCCGGAGGATTGCCGTGAATCCAGCCGGTGGTATCCCCGAAATAAGCGGTCTCCATGGTGCCGTTGTCGTCGTCACGGCTGTCGATCTCAGCATTGCCATAGTCGAAGCAGCACCCACCATTGAAGTGGTGGCCATCGATCACCCAGTAAATGCCTTCGGCTTGGTCGTCGACAGCAGTGCCCTTCGGATCGTCGATGCGAAGACCTGTCCCCGGCTCGATAAAAACGCCATAAACCTTGTGTCCCATCACAGTAATGGGTGCCATATCCGCCAGCGGCAGACTGTTCATGCCGCCCATCGCGGGCCCGCTGAAACCACCACGCGGCGCCTGCGAGAGATCATTGCGGTCCGGCGACTGGTCATAGACCTTGGTGATCCAGCAATAAGTGTTCGCACAAAACGCATCCTGGGCCGCGGCATCGGCATACCCACCCGCATCGCGGCTCGATGAAGCGCCGGGCTGGACGACATTGATGTCCACCGTCTTGGCATCCGACTGACGGAGCACTTGGTAGAGCGGTCCGTTGTAGGACTGATACAAAGCTCTCGTCGTGCTGTGGGCCGCGACGCAGGGGTCGCCCGCAGCGGCATAGATGTCACAGGGACCTTGCGGCCGGCTCAGAGGTCCACGAGCGCTCTCCTTCCGCGTTTGCGCCAGCGCTGTCGCGACGCAAACGAACATGAACACAGCAATCACCACCACATCTTTTCTGGACCTCATGAGACGTAAGCTCCTGATTAAAACTCGTGCGCTCCCGCTAACAACACGGCAGCGGGTAGATGATTAAGTGCAAAAACTTCCTTGTGCCGCCGAAAGTCAGGGTCATGGTGGTTGTACACCAAATGGCTCGCGATACTTGCTGAAGTAGCCTTCCGGCGAATACCTTAATCACCTGTTGCCTTGAAATCAGTTGGGATTCTAGCTGACTGCTATCCGGATATTGACGACAAGCCTGCCCGGGAATGCTGATCTATGGCAGCCCGAGCAGCGATATTCGCAAACAAATTATCGCAGTCCGTTTCGTGCCCAGCAGCTCGTGGAGGATGACCCGCTCGGCTGGTGCATCAGTACCTGTCCTGGGAACAGCGCGCGATTGGCCGGCAATGCGATGGCGCGGAGTCGATGACGATCTCTCCAGAGGACCCGTTCCAACCCGGGCCTTCCAGAAGCATCAGCTCGATCTGTTAACGAGTTACGAGATCAACATTCATTCGCCGTATCTGGAGAGCACCATGGAATACAAGGGAAACCCCTGATGGTTCCTCCTCCCGGCAGCGCGCTGACGCCAGCCGATATCTCGGACTTGGTGGCCTACGCTAAGGGACCGCCACATCATCGTCCTGCCCGAGCAGAGGCATTCGGCCACCTGCATCCCGTGCTCGAATTCGACCGCTATTCCGATCTCGCCGAGACGCCACACGGCATGTGCTTGCGCCGGGACAGCTGGGAACGATTCCGCTGATCAAAAATTGGTTCACGCAGATTGCGGCCGAGTGGGTATGAAGAGCTGCGTCGAACCAGTGCGAAGGCACCTCGGCAGAAGAACGGAATTGCCCAAACGATTTTGATGTAGGACCCACTTCACACAAAGTAATACATTCTGTCGACATGATGACGACCGCATGTTACCCTAGGCGAGATCTGGCTTATGAAGGATTGGATCTCATGGCGCTTAGTGGCGATCTTCGTCTAAAGGATACGTTGCCTCTATATGGAGTCTCAGTTGCAATTTTGATCCCGCGAACTGGAACGGGCCAGCTAGACTGTCAGGTGTACGAGGCGCAGCTCCGGTTTTTATGCGCTCGCGGAATTGAGAGCTTTGCGGTGAACGGAGCTACTGGCGAGTACACGCTGACCACGCCAGCGGAGTTTAGCTGGCTCCTCAGAACGAGTCGAGCGGTGGCCGGTCCGTCCGCGCGTCTCATTGCGGGCATCGGCGGCCCGGACGCCCCGAAGTGCCGCGAGTTGGCCAGCATTGCCCAGCAGGAGAGCGCCGACGGCGTCCTATTGCCGATGCCGTACTTTTTCCCGTATGAGCAGGACGATCTTGTGCAGTTCGCGGAGGCGGTTGCCTACGGTCTTCAGCTTCCGATCTACCTGTACAACCTGCCGGTGTTCACGTCACCGCTTGCGCCTTCGACAGCGCTCCATCTGATTCGCCGCGTGCCCAATATTGTCGGGATCAAGGATTCCAGTGGGTCGCTCGAGACGGTTTCGCTCCTTCGTCGCGAGATTCCGGAGGCGGGATGCATTCTTGGCTGGGACGGGATACTGCACAGCGCGCTGGCGCAGGGCGTATGCGATGGGCTCGTTTCGGGAGTCGCGAGTGTTCTGCCGGAGTTCATGCTGCGCGCCTACCAGGAAGCTGCTCGGAACTCTGAGAGTGCGGCATCGAAGCGGCTTCGAGATTTGCTCGATGAGTTTCTGTCTTGGCTGCACCGCTTTCCTGCTCCGTGGGGGCTCAAGATTATTGCTGAGGCCCGCGGTCTGGGAGCGGCCCGTTTCCCGATGCCGCTCTCGCCGGCGCGGCAAGGGGCGCGGGAGGAGTTTTTGGAGTGGTTCGACGCGAATCGTGCAGCGTTGCAGGCTGACTCAGACCCGATTACGCGTTAGGAGCAATCATTGCGGAGTTCGTCCGAGGATAACGTGAAGACCGCCTACTTGATTACCAGTGGAGATCTGCGGGACTCTGCGAACCGTCTTTGCTGGCCCGCGCAGAGAGAGAGCTCGAAGATGGATCGCGCCGATGCTTTGCAGACCGCGGCGTGGAGCTGGTGGCCACCCAGCGTCAGGGCATGGATGTCTTTCAACGATCGACAAGTGAGCGGCAGCCGGCGATGTACTTCCCTTTAGGTGCAGGCAGTCTTAAGGGAATCGGGAAACCGGGCGAGATTGTTTGGAGTCGCGTGTTCCAGGAGGGAGGCGCGCTCCATGTCGATATGGGCCTGGGAACGGTTGTGGAGCTCCATGCGGAGGAGACGGAGCGCCGTTGGAGGCAGGCCACCTACGAGTGGCCCATCGTGCACGCGCGGCTGCATGGCATGAGCCGCGATTCCTTCATGGCGCGACACCATGCGAACCCATCTCAATGTCGTCTACGCACCGTCCGCTGCGCAAGCGACTGAAGCCCTTCTGTTGAAGGCAGCCACCTTCCATGAACTTGGGATCAACGTCCACCTTTGCGGCGTCAACGGCCAGTTGTAACCGCCTGTGATTGATGATTCACAACGCTGAACTTGAAACATGCAGGTGGCCTGTCGCAGGGCCTTATCTCATACGAAGACTTGGGAGAAGCCGTGTATGCTGGTGCCCATGAAGCGAAGGATCCACGCGGCGAGCAAGCAGAGTCCTTCTGTACGCGATCGCGCATATCAACACATCCAGAGGTCGATTGCCGACGGTGTTCTTGGCCCTGGGAGCGGCGTATCAGAGCTGAGCCTGGCGAAAGAGCTCGGGAGCAGCCGCACGCCCATCCGTGAGGCAATGAATCAACTCGCCGCTGAGGGACTGCTTCGCCCGGGAACGAATGGCGGGATGGTAGTCGCGCAGATCCAGCGCGACGACATCATCGAGCTGTATGAATTGCGCGAGGCGCTGGAGGTTTACAGCGTCGGCAAGGTGGCGAAGCTCCCGCTGCGCCCTGCGGATCTGGACCGGCTGCAGTTCATGGTCGACGAGATTGGAAACCTGCGGAACGAAATCCTGAAGACGAACGCGACGGAGCTCGATGCAGAACAGATGAAGCGCTTTCTCGGGTGCGATCTTGGCTTTCACTCGCTGCTGCTCAGCCTCACGGGGAATTCGAGAATACTTAAAATCGTTAATGACACTCGTTTGCTGATTCGCATCTTCGCGATGCAACGCGGAGGGCACGACGCGCCGCAACTGCAAAGCGTTCAGCAGTACCATCAGCGAGTTCTGGATGGAGTGGCTAATCAGGATCCGGGCGCCGCGATGGCTGCACTCACCGAACATATCCAGCTAAGCGAGCGCGAGCGCATCAACGACTTCGACCGCTGGAATCGCGAAGTCGCGATGCGCGCCAATATGCCGATGATCTTTGACCTCCCGAACATAGTCGGACGGGGCTAGGGCGACGAGCTGGCCATGAGGCTGGATAACCGATGGCTCGTCGTCGGGATGCTGTGGCTTGTCTGCTTTCTTAACTACGCGGATCGGCAGGTCATCTTCGTGGTGTTTCCCCTGCTCCGCTCTGAGTTTTCGCTGAACAATTTCTATCTCGGTCTGCTCAGCGCATCATTCATGGTGATGTACGCGGCGACGGGGCCGTTCGCGGGATGGATCTGCGACCGCGTGTCGCGGCGTTCTCTGATCGTCGGCGCATTGGTGCTGTGGTCCGGAACGACTGCCCTGAGTTCGTTCGCACAGAGCTACTGGGAACTTCTGCCTGGCCTGGCGATGGCTGGATTGGGCGAGGCCTTCTACTTTCCTGCGGCAATGTCGCTTATCAGCGACTACCATCCGGCGGGGTCCCGCTCCCGCGCGATGGCGTTACACCAGTCGGGCATTTATGTGGGGAGCATCGCCGGCGGATGGCTGGCCGGTGTATTGGGGCAACACACGGGATGGCGCGGGGGCTTTCGCTTCTTTGGTGTGCTGGGAATCGCGCTTGGCGTGGTCCTATACGCGCTGTTGCGTGAGCCGGGACGCGGCGACTCCGACCCGGATGCAGGGCCGGTACGTACAGACGGCGCGCTGTGGCCTGCCTTTCGTGAACTTGCGGCGAATCGTATCGCGCGACTCCTGGTATCGGTCTTCATCGGCGCGAACTTTGTGGCAATGGTTTTCACGGTCTGGATTCCGACGTATCTCTTTACCCGGTTTCACATGAGCCTGAGCCTCGCGGGTCTTTACGGCAGCGCGTACATGCAGGTGGCCTCGATTCTCGGCGTCACGGTCGGAGGAATCGCTGCCGACGCGAGCGTTCACCGGCATGCCGGCGCGGGTGCTGCGCGCATGCGTGTTCAGGCGCTCGGGCTTAGCCTCGCCGTGCCGTTTCTCTTTTTCAGCGGGTGGACCGAGCGCATTCCATTCGTGCTTGCGGCCATAGCCGGGTTTGGCCTGGGCAAAGGTGTTTACGAGTCGAGTCTATGGGCTTCACTCTACGATGTTGTGCCCATCGCGAGGCGAGGGGCGTCGGTCGGGCTCATGAATTCGCTTGGCTGGCTTGGCGCAGGAGCGGCGCAGCTTCTTGTCGGGATTATGTCGCAACGGTTTAGTCTCGGTGTCTGCCTCAGCGCGACCGGTGTTATCTACCTCGCGATTGCGATCACGTTGCTGTACGGCGCGCGAATGGCTCAGCGCTCAGGCAACAGCCAGATTTCGGCGACCTGACGACCACGTCCGCCGCCGCCGATGCCAGCTGGGCGATTCCACTTTAGATCCAAGCTGCCGGTCGCTGTCGCTTCTGCGGGCAGATCGAAGTCAAGGGTCTCGGGGTTGGATTTGCGGAACCTTGGTCCGTGAATGATCAGCTTGTCATTGGCTGTGAGTTCCAGAGGAAGCGTGTACTCCTCGCCCGCGTAGACGATGCGAAGTTTATAGCGGATCCGTGTGTTCAGCCCTTTGTAATGAAGCCCAAGCGGATATTCGTACAATGTCTCGGCGTAACTCAGCTCAGACATTCGCCAGCCCTCTTCTGTGGTGTGATCGGCTACACCATCGATGGCGGTCTCGTACATCTCGGGATCACGGTCGAAACCCCTGCCGCGGACCAGGTGTGGCTCCCCAGCTGGATTGCCCAAGTCATCGTAAAGCGCGCCCTCGACGGGATGCTGCCAATAAGCTATGCCCTCAAGCGCTGCAAGCCGTTGCTTCTCCGTTGGCATGCTACGAATGTCGGAAAACTTCTTCTGCAGCCAAACGCGATCATTCAGCGGTATGTCCACACGATCGAGGTTCGCGCCGCGCTCGATGCCCGAGGCGCCGTACTTGGCCACGCTTAATTGCAGCCGGGCGTGCTGAAAGAGCCGCGCTGCAAGGTCTTCAATTCGGGTGCGAATCTCTGAGGCACTAGCCACGGGCTGCAGATATTTTTCGGCGGCTTCCATCGCAGCGATGCTTCCCGTCCGCGGAGCGCCGGTGAGCTGGCGCAGCGCGGAGTCTTCCTGGCCACTCTCCACTTTCAGACGCGCCTGCAGATAGGCGTCGTAGTTCGCTCGATAGATCAGTGACTCGAATCGCCAGTTGTTCTGCTGCGCGGGTGTAGCCCCGGCGTTTAGCTGCTGCAAAAGCTCCAGCGTGCGCGGGATCTGTACATTCGACGCCAGCGGCCCGCGCCAGTCGCGCTCGAGGTCGAAGATGGCATCCGCCACTCGCGACGAAGAGTGCTTGCCGATATGTGGACCGAAGAAGTAGCGGCTGTACTCTTCGAGAGTTTCGCGAGGATCAGCGTCGGAAGACCATCCCAGGCTGGTCCACAAGAACTTGTTCACGTCGTCGTTGACACCCTCTGAGTACGTGACAAAGCCGGTATGCAGTCGTGCGAAATGGTGATAGATGTGTGTCTCATCGATTGGCCGCGGATCGATCGGCTCGCGGCCCTCGGTTAGCGCGAAGACGGGGTCCCATTGCGGTACCGGAAACTGTGCATGCATGGTGTGAGCAATGTCGGGATAGAAGAGCATGCGGTAGCGCGCCGGGATATTCGCGCGTTGCGTCTCGAAGCTGTCACGAGACTGCGGCCCGAAGAAGACACCTGTTAGCCATGCGGGCTGCTGCTGCTTCAGCAGAGCATAGAACTCAGCGTATGCCTTGCTGTCGAAACCTTGCGCCGAGACCCAGACCGTCGCGTTGGGATGATAGCGGTGAAGCACCTCGGTCTCTTTGGCGACTAACGCGATCAGCGGCCCCGGAGCCGTATGGCCGGGATCACCGCCGGGCACGTACAGGGCGTCGATGCGGGGCATGGTTTTGACCAGAGCGGTGAAGACCTTCACCTCGGCGTCTACGGTCGCCGCATCTGTGTAATCCTTGCGCATCTCCGGGTAATAGAGATCGCAATCCAAGCCGTACTTCGCGAGCAGACGTGAGATGCCGACCACGGTGTCGAACGCGGGAGCGGGGTAGAGCGGGCTCGTCGCACGATCATCGGAGACAGGCGCCACGAGTTGGAGACCGCTTATTCCGAACACAGCCAGGTCACGGATCTGCTGCTCGAACATCGGGAGCGTCCATGCGTCGTATGTATTGTTCTTATATCGATAGCCGATCTGGTGGCTCCGGATCGGGACCTGTGGCGCTGTCGAAATGGAAAGCGGCTGAAGTAACGCGGTACCGTTCGGGCTAAGTTCCAGGTGCCGCAGTAGATAGCCAACACCATAGAGCACCCCGCGAGCGTCGTTCCCATCCACCACGAGCGCCGGATGATGCTGCCAATCGAGCGTTCGCACCGTGTACCCTTCGGCCTTCGCCAGGAAGGCCGAGTCTGGCGCATGAGATACCCACTCATTCCGCAGTGGATGCTGCAGCATCGATGCAATCTCGCCGTTCTCTCCGATAAAGATCTGCATCGAGTTCGGCTGGGCGCTGCGCGAATCGTCCCCAGATTTCAGTTGCCAGCGCTCTCCCGTGCGGCTCTCCGCTTCGTCGAGCAACATCGTGACTGCTACGCGTTCTACGGACGTCAGCGCGGGGCTCTCAACTGCAATTACATCCCGAATGGCAGTCGGTCGTCTATTCGTCGACACGTATGCACCAGCCGCTTGTGCGCCAATTCCAAGGGCCATCCCGCCAAGCGCAACAAGCACCCGCCATCTATGGCGACACATCCTCATTCCATGCCGCTTTTTCTTAAACATAGCGGGTATTTTCTCCCTAGGTATCTGGAGATTGCGGCTGACCGCAAGTCGCCCAAACATATGGTCGATTGTATGTCGACATATAGCGCCAATCGAACAACAATTTTTACATTTTCTCGCGAAAAACCCTTGCCAGCGATAGGCGGCCGCGTGTAATTTTCTTGAAAATCGGGATGGCCCTGCCAGACGGCAGTTTTTGTTTGATGCTATGAAATGCGAATGAAGCGCAACTTTGTTGGGGATTACCTTTCAGAGATCGAAACACTGAGGCGACTACGTTAGGAGGCGGTTATGCGCATTCGAACACTTGTATGCATAATGTGGACAATGATTCTAGTGGTTTGTCTCACCGCGAAGGCGCAGACGGTCACTGCTGACATTACAGGCACAGTCACAGATTCGGCCGGAGCTGTGATCCCGAACGCGACGGTCACCGCGACCAACAAGAAGACCGGTCTCGCCACGACGGTTAAGACCAATTCAGTCGGGGTCTACAATCTGCGGTTTCTCCAGGTCGGCACCTACAGCCTGAAAGTTGCGGCACCAAACTTTGCCCAGCAGGTGATCTCGCCCGTTCTGCTGGAGGTGGCGCAGGTGGCCAAGATCGACGCGAGCCTGAGGGCGGGCGGTGAGAATACCGTCGTCGAGGTTTCGGCCAATGCGGCGCAGCTACTTAACACCGACAACGGAATGATCAGCAGCACGATCTCCGAGACACTGATCAACGACCTTCCCATCAACGGCCACAACTTCCAGGAACTCTCGCAGCTGATGCCCGGGTCCACGGTGGCCGACGGCAACCAATGGAACGGTGCCGGCCAAAGCAGCCCGAACAACTCGGGTGAGCGCACCCAAAGCTTCGCCACGCTGCCGAACATTAACGGGAACCGCACCTATACGACGAACTACACGCTGGACGGCATCAGCATCGTGGACAGCGGAGCAAACCTGAGCAATGGCTTCGGCGTGCCGACCTATAGCATCGCGCCCGAGGCGGTGCAGGAGGTGACGCTGATCTCGAATGTGCCGCCAGCCGAGTATGGTGATGGCGCGGCGCAAATGGCTCTCGTCACCAAGAGTGGAACGAATTCTTACCACGGCGGCCTGAGCGCCTATCTCCAGAACTATCTAATGGACGCGAACCTGTTCCAGAACAAGCGTGTCCTTCCTGGGTCGGCGTTCGCCGGCCGCACGCATTACACCCAGACCATTTACAACGCCGCAGCAGGCGGCCCGGTGCCGTTCCTGCGGCACAAGCTCTTCTTTTTCGCGGACATGGAGGTTTACGTCAAGCCGTCATCCGGGCAGAGTACGCTCAACGTTCCTCTGAACGCGTGGCGCGGCTACACCACGGCATGCTCCACTTGCGGCGCGGCCGATACCTCGGTGTCGCCACTGGCCGGATATGCATACTTTGGCTCATCCGTTCCGCAGCTATACGACTCTCAAAACGGCTACGCGCCGTTCAACCAAACCATCAGCGGAACGCTGTACAAGAACCTCATTCCGATCCGAAATCCGGTCGCGAAGTATCTCTTCAACAATCCTGCGCTGCTGCCGCTGCCCAACCACACCGCCAGCACGGCTCCGGTGCAAGGCAACTACCTCGGATATTCGAAAGGTCTGGCGCGCAATAACCAGGGTGACGTTCGCATGGACTGGGCGCCGACTGCGAAGGACCGTCTGAGCGCACGCTGGTCGCAGGGCGAGGCCTATGACTTCGCCTCGCAACTGATCGATCCCATCTCGTTCCCGACGAATAATGACTTTCCATTCAAGCAGTTTGCGGTGAACTACGTGCGCACGTTCTCGCCCAACATTGTGAACGAGGCCCGGCTCGGGTTCACGCGACTGCACTATAACCAGTACGCCGAGACGACTTCAGCCTCGTCGGCTTTCAGTAATGGCGAGTCGCTCGTCGGCATTCCGTGGCCGAGCGTCGTCTCCGGCTTCAGTTCGCAGACATTTACCCAGAGCACGAACAGTTCAGGAGTCAGCACGCTCGGCACGTCCGGCGCTTACAACCTTGCCCTCGATAACCATTTCACCTACGCCGACGAGATGACGTGGCAGCATGGACGTCATATCACCAAGTTGGGTGCGCAACTGCTGCGCGAGCAGAACAACCTGTACCTCAATGGAACAGGCGGCCTGCTGGGCAACTTCAACTACAGCGGCGTCTTCACCGGCGATCCGGCTGCGGGCCAGACAATCGGCTATGATTTTGCCGATTTTCTGCTCGATTACTCTTCGAGCTACAGCGTGACTGCCACGAACGGCGATTATGGCCTGAGGCAGTATCGCTTCGCGGTGTTCGCGCAGGACGCTTTCCAGATCACTCCGAATTTCACAGTGAACTACGGTGTTCGCTGGGAATACGACCAGCCGATGTACGAGGTCCACGACAAGATGTCGAAGCTGGACCCGACGACCGGCGCGCTGTTGCTAGCGGGACAAAACGGCAACTCGCGCGCTCTTTACAACCCGACCTACACCGACTTCGATCCGCGGATCAGCTTTGCGTGGAATCCGGATTGGCGGAGTAAGAAGTTCGTGCTGCGCGGCGGTTTTGGCACCACGACCTTCATGGACTATAACCTCATCGAGCGGAATCACCTGCTTAATGTTCCGTACCATTTGAGCATCTCTGGGGTTGCAACGACGCCAACATCCACATCCGGCGGCAACCCATTTGCCGTGACAAACGGATTCGCCACGTCGAATGCCTCCGCGGCAGGCTACGCGTTTGTCGCATGGGACAACAATCTGAAGCCCATGTTTGAGCCGCAATACAGCCTAGTAACTGAATACGCGATAACCGCGAAATCGAAGGTCACGTTGGCCTATGTTGGCAATGTGGCAAACCACCTGGCGGATCAACGCAACATTAACCAGGAAACGCTGGTAAATACCGCTTCCAGTGCGCCGTTCAATTCCAAAACCATCTTCACCGGCGTGAACAACGTCACGATCGGCACAAGCACGGTCACCAAGTACGAGTCTGAGGCATACTCCAACTTCAACGCAGGCGAGCTTACCTACCGGCTTCTGCCCGCGAGTGGTTTGGAGCTTCAGATCAACTACACCTACTCGCACGCGATGGGTGACACCTCCGGCATCGTCGCGATCAATGACAACAATGTCTCGGGCAGCTATCCGCAGAACAACTACTGCCTCGCATGCGAGTACGGTCCTTCCGGCAGTGACAGCCGCCACATGCTGAATGGCAGCTGGGTCTACGACCTGCCGTTTGGCAGAAGCCGGCACGTCGGTTCTTCGATGCCTGTCTGGACCGACGAAGTGGTGGGCGGCTGGAAACTTTCCGGCAGCGCCGTGCTATTCAGTGGCCAACCAAACACGATTACCGCAACGGGCTCAGCGGGTGTCGGCACGGCGGGTGCACTGCGCGCCAATCACTATCGTCACATGAAGATCACCAATATTAAGGATGGTCTGTATGTGACCAGCACTGGCGGATACAACAACACCGGAGTAGACGGCACCATCACCTATCCCGCGACTTACGTCATTGCGGGCGCGTGGGGAAGCGACCCGTCTGCAACGCACTCCGGCAACACCGGCCCCGGTACTTGCGGAACGGCTGGTTATGACGACGGAGTTTGTGCCTACGGCCAGCCGTCCGCAGGTGTCACAGGACAGGCTCCAATCTTCGGAACGGCCAGCGTGGGTTCCGAGCGTGCCCAAGGTTATCGTCAGGTCGACGCGTCATTGCAGAAAGACTGGACGCTCTATCGCGAGAATTCGCTGGAGTTCATCGCCGAGGCTTACAACGTAGGAAATCTCACGAGCTACAACAACCAGGGCCGCACGGTAAATGGCGGAAGTACCTGGGGTTTTGTACAGAGCACACGGTCCGAACCTCGCCAGCTCGAGCTGGAACTCAAATATAAGTTCTAGTACCGATCCGGGAGAAGACCACAGATGCCGCAAACCTGGAACCGCCGACGTCTTCTGCAGTTGGCGGCGGCTCTAGCGCCCGGTGCTGTCTGCCGGTTCGCCAGGGCAGATGCTCTCAGTTCCGCTCCGCTCGTTGATAAGGGCGGAGCGGAGTACGCTCTCATCTCGCCGGGAACGTTCTCTATGGGGAACGCGGAGAATATCCCGCTCTCGATGTGCGAGCCGCTGGCGTACATGACGCGCAGTGAACTGCAGGCCATGTTCCCACATGGCGATCCGGCGCGCTTCGTGCTTTCTGATGTTCTCTTCGAAGAAGGTGATTTCGACGAACGTCCGGCGGCGCTGACTCGCATTGACACCCCCTTCTACCTCGGTGTCACGCAGGTGACGAATCGTCAATACGAACGGTTCGATCCCGCTCATCGTAAGCTGCGTGGCAAGTTCGGCTTCTCGCGACTCGACAATGAGGCAGTGATCTACGTCAGCTGGCACGATGCTGTGGCCTATTGCGAGTGGCTGTCGAAGCAGGAGCAGAGGCCCTTTCGCTTGCCAACCGAGGCGGAGTGGGAGTACGCCGCGCGTGCGGGAACGACTTCGCTGTTCTCGACGGGCGACAGCCTGCCCAACTCCTATCTGATGAATGCTCGCGTCACTGACTTCGCCTCCGAGCGGGACAAGGTAAGTCTGCTGGTCGGCCAGTCTCCTCCCAATCCATGGGGGCTCTTCGATGTGCATGGAAATGTCGAAGAGTGGGTGCAGGACTGGTATGCGCCCTATTCCGTAGACCGAGCGAAGGGCGGCTCCTCGCATGGCCTGTTCAAAGTCACCCGCGGCGGAAGTCACGGAACATTTGCCTACTACTTGAGATCTGCCAATCGCGCTGCGGCCTTGCCGGAGACGCGCGGATTCACGATCGGGTTCCGTGTTGCCTGCGACGAACTACCGGCGCCGAAGCCGGAGCTCAGACGAGATGAGAGCGCGATCGTCGTCTCGCAAGAATCACTACCGCAACGCAGGCCTGATGAGATTCTGCGCGGCCCGCAAGCTTCGATTCCGTACTTCCAGGGTCCTCGGCAATTTGTGAAGATTCCGGAGGATGCTGCTGGGCCGCTTTATCACTGGCACAATCACGACACCGGACTGGCTGAATGCCCAAACGGTGACATGCTGGCCATTTGGTACACGTGCGCGCGTGAACAGGGCAGAGAGTTAAGCATCGCGGCGAGCCGGCTTCCGTTTCAGGCGGATGCATGGGACGAAGCCTATTCGTTTTATGACACACCGGACCGGAACGATCACTGCCCCGCGCTCTGGTTCGATGGGCACGAGACGCTCTATCACCTGAATGGAACAGCGCTCTCGCATTACTGGGAGCCGTTGCAGATCATCCTTCGAAGCTCCAAGGACAACGGTGCGACCTGGTCAACTCCACGGTACATTGCGCCTGATTTCGGCTTCCGCAATATGGTCTGCCAACCGATCCTGCGACTGAAGAACGGCTGGTGGATCTTTGGCGCAGATGCACATCCGCAAAGCTCGGCCATGTGGTTGAGCAAGGATGAGGGCACAACCTGGGAGGACACAGGCGGCAGCATCAACGGCATTCACGCTTCAATTGTTGAGTTGAAGGACGGTCGAATTATGGCACTCGGTCGAGGCGACAACATTGACGGTCACCTGCCGATGAGCATCAGCGACGACTATGGCAAGACCTGGCATGCGGTAGCCACGGACCTTCCGCCGATAACCTACACGCAGCGTTTTTCCATGCACCGTCTCGCAGAGGGACCGATCGCGCTGGCGACATTTCTTCCCGATCTCTCCGACGTCGGACCGCAGAAGAAGACTGACCGCGAATTGGCCAAGCTGTGCATCTGTCTCTCCTATGACGAAGGAAAGACCTGGCCGGTGCGGCGCATCCTGACCGATGACAAACCCGATCACGGCATCACTGGCATGAGCAACGGCAGAATCTACATGGGACCAGGAAATGCCGAACCGACTGGTTACGTCACCTTGACGCAGGCACGAAATGGGCTGATTCATGTGGTGAGCAGCATGGATCACTACGAATTCAACTTGAAGTGGGCCGAAAACGGCCTTAAGGACCCGAGCCCTCTGCCACAGCCGCGGACTCTTGCGCGGAAAACGGAACTTGCGACACAAATTCCGAATGCAGATATGCATCGGTATCGCACAGCGCTACATCTGTGGACGAACGAGCGCACCGGCGCTCTGGATACTCTCAATATCGCCAAGGGGTTTACCGTCGAAGCTCAGCTTCCGGCATTCACCAGTAGCAACGACTACTTCATCCTCCGCGCATTCGTACGAAGCGGATGCACGATGTGTAACCGTTATTGGCTGCGCGCCAGCCAGGACGGGGTTTCGTATTGGTATGCCGGCAGGTGGCAACATCTTCTCGCGCAATACATTCCGAACGCTCGCATTCGCATGGCAGTGCGCGAGGACACGTGCGTGCAGATCTACTACGCCGACAAGTTCCTTGCCTCTTATCCCGCCTCATACGAGATTGGGTTTGCGGCGCCAACACGTGGATCTTGGTTCGAGTGGGAATATGTTCCCCTCGGACAGGAGTCTGAACCACCTCTCGTCGCGTATGACATGAGCGGAGCTTTCGGGTCTTGATTGGTTCTAGGTGTACGGCCCATCAGTGGACATATCGATGGCCGAATTGCCTGAGCTACAGTTAGGCGACCGCGCTTCGATATACATTTGCCGTTTCGGTAATTCGCTGCCTTGGAATACGTCGCACAAATCAGAGCCCTTCAAAGGACTGCCCGAAGCCTCTATGAACAGGCGGACATACGAGGAATTCCGTCACGACCGCTTGGAGGAGCTGATCAATGCCAATCCAAAGTGATCAAACGACTTGATGAGTGCTTCACCGGACTACCTCGGAGGTCGTGTTACTTGCCAATACAGAAGGTGGAGAAGATCCGGTTCAGGATGTCGTCGGAGGTCGTTTGGCCGGTCAGGCTGTCCAGCGCCCGCAGCGCGCCATGCAGGTCCGCGAGCAGGAACTCGTGGGGCACGCCACTCTCGTTCGCTGTCTCAGCCGCAGCCACGGATTGCAGCGCAGCCCCAACCGCCTCCTGCTGGCGCAGCGAATTCAGCCCGCCGCCGGAAACGATTTCGCCATCAGCCTGTAACAGCCGCAGAATTGCAGAGCGCAGCTCTTCCATGCCCTGCGTCGTGATGGCGGAGGTCAGGATGCCCTCCCCGTCAGCACTCGCGGACGCTGCGAGCAGATCGGCTTTGTTCCTGACCACGAGATGCGGTCGGCCGTTGAGCGACTGAAGCAGCTCGGTCTCCTGATGGTCAGCAGTGGCGGTCGCATCGAGAACGACGATCACCAGATCCGCGTCGGCGAGCGCCTCTCGCGAGCGCGCAATCCCGAGCGCCTCGGCGTCGTCAGCCGGGGACTCACCGGCCAGCCGCAGCCCTGCGGTGTCGATTAGGCGTACAGGCACGCCTCCGACGGCGGTTACCTCTTCGACCGTGTCGCGGGTGGTTCCGGGCAGCGGCGTGACGATCGCGCGCTCCCGCTCCAGCAGCCGGTTGAACAGAGAGCTCTTGCCCACGTTAGGCCGCCCGACCAGGGCAAGCGAGACGCCTTCGCGCAACCGATGCCCCTGCGCATAGCTGCGCGCAAGTCGCTCCAGCGGTTCATGGATTTGCGCCAACGTCGTGCGGATTTGCTCCGGTGAAACGACATCGACATCGTCCAGCTCGCCGGCTGCGAAGTCCATCCCGGCTTCGAGCAGCGCAATCAGCGTGACGAGCTCCTCTTTAATAGGAGTCACTCGCCGTGAGAGGGCGCCTCCCAGCTGCTGCGCCGCCATCCGGGCCTGCGCCAGCGTTTGCGCAGCGATCAGGTCATGCACCGCTTCGGCCTGGGTCAGGTCCAGCCGGCCATTAAGGAAAGCGCGCTCGGTGAACTCTCCAGGCCTCGCCAGACGCGCTCCGAAGCTCAGGGCGGAGCGTAGCAGGGTTTCGAGCACGATGGGTGATCCATGTGCCGCAATTTCAACTACATCCTCTCCGGTGTAGGAGCGAGGTGCAGCGAAAGGAGTGACCACAGCTTCGTCAATAGTGGCGCCATCGGGAGCGCTGGGGTCCAGAACGTCGGCCAGCCCAGTCCGCCCGGCCTCCAGCTCACGCCTGAGGCGGACAAGTCGCGCCGCGACCTGCCACGCCTCGGGGCCGGAGAGCCGGACGATGCCAATGCCTCCGCGCCCGGGAGGCGTCGCCACGGCGGCAATGGTGTCTGGCGCCCAATTGTCTGACCTGGCTGTTCGCATGCCTTTTACCGGATGCTAAACCCGCCTAATGCATAACGATAACGCGATATCGAGTTCGTCGACGCACAAAATTCCATTTTTGGAATGCCAGATACCAAACAGAGGAGACGAATGAGTATTAGAAAGGTGTAAGTGGTGTATTTTCAGTAATCGCCGGGTTGGCACGATATTTGCAACACCGACTGCCCGATGAACCCGCGAATGCGATCCTCGGAACGCATATCTGGGTTCCCGAGGGGTGTTCAGTGAGAACGATTATTCGAAGCATTCTCCTGGTTCTAACGATGCTGTTGCCGGTTGCGGCAGTTGCGCAAGACCAGTCCGCCGTTACCGGAAGCCTGAATGGCACGGTAACCGATCCAACCGGCGCCGCGATTCCCGACGCGACCGTTTCCGTTTCCGGGCCCCAGGGAGCACTCACATTGCATACCGATAACCTCGGCCGTTTCACCGCCGCGAACCTCCGTCCCGGTTATTACGACGTGAGAGTTTCGAAGGCGGGCTTCTCGGCGACCGAGGCGAAGCACAATGAGGTAACGACGGACGTCGCTTCGACCCTGACCATCAAGCTGGGCGTCGGAAGCGAGTCGACTACGGTTGAGGTCACCGCCGCCGCGGTGCAGCTGGACACCCAAAATACCGCGATCACCTCCAACTTGACCGACACCTTCTATAACAGCGTTCCGATGCAGCGTAACGTGAGCGCGATCTTTTACGCAGCTCCGGGCGTGGCGGCCGGCCAAGTCAACACGACCCCGAACGCGATCGGCCCCGGCCAGTCTAACCCGTCGATCGGCGGCGCTTCCGGCCTCGAGAACCTGTATGTCGTGGACGGCGTGACGATCACGGATCAGGCCTTCGGCAGCATCGGCACATTCAACCGCTATCACGGCGCACTCGGCACGGGTATCAACCTGACCTTCGTGAAGGAAGTCGACGTCAAGACAACCGCCTTCGAGCCTCCCTACGGCAAGGCGACGGGCGGCATCGTTCAGATCGTCACCAAATCCGGCGGCGACCAGTTCCACGGAGCCCTCAGCGCGTACTTCGCTCCTCCTAGCTTCTATGCCAGCCGCTACAACTACGACCAGTTCGGCTATGTGAATAACTCCTACTCGAGCACGCTCTCAAACCCGGCGTTCGACGCCTCGGCTGAGCTCGGCGGCTACATCATCAAGGACAAGCTGTTCTTCTTCGGTGCGTGGGATCCATCGCTGACCCGGAACTACATCGCCGCTGCCAAAACAGCCCCAGCGCAGTCGATTGCGCTCGGTACGATCCATTCCAGCACCACCGGCCTGAGCTACGCCGGCAAGCTGACGTACAAAGTCACGGACCGCACCACGCTTGAGGCGACGGCCTTCGGTGATCCTTCCCGTCACAATGTGGTTCCGAACAGCCTCTCGAGCACGGTGCCCACAACAACCGAGAGCTCGTGGAACTTCGGTTCCGAGGATGAGCTGATCCGTCTAGACTCTGCCCTCACGAACACCTGGACCGTGGACGCTGCCTATGCGTACAACCACAACCACTTCACCGAAATTCCGGCCTTCAACCAGTACGAGATCATCAACACCGTAGGCAACTACACATCACCCACCCACCCGCAGGTGATAACCGGTCTGGGCGCCTATGAACCTTCCAAGAACAACACCTACAGCATCGAGGCCAACACCTCGAAGATCTGGCAGCTGTGGGGTCAGCACACCTTCAACATCGGGTATGGGTACGATCACACAGACTTCCTGGATATCCCCGCCCGCTCCGGCGCGCTGTTCGCGATACCTGCAAATAACTACCTAGGTACTCCTATCCCGGGCATGAAGGCCTCAGCGGTTGGTCAGATGGACAACGCCATCTTCCAGATCATCCCGGCGAATACGGCCGATCTCACCGACCAGACCTGCACGAAGTGCGCCGTCCTTAATGGCGCCCGTGTATACGCCAGCGTTTACCGCGGAACATACCAGGGCCTCTATGTCAACGCCACCGGCCGCTATCACCAGGCCTTCGGTGAAGACATTTATGAGATGAATCGCCATGTAACACTCAACATCGGCGTTCGCTGGGAGCAGCAGCGCGTCGGCGGCCAAGTGTTGAACTATAACTTCGGGCCCAGCTGGTCACCGCGAATGGGCATCAATATCGATCCGACCGGAACTCAGAGGAGCAAGCTCTTCTTCAACTTCGGCCGCAACTACTGGGCGATGCCTTTGGATGCCGCCATCCGGCAGCTGGGCAACGAGCAGGATGCAACCAAGTTGTACTTCGCCCCCACAATAGCCGCTGACGGGACCATCAGCGTAACTCCCAACCAGAACAACTCTCTCAATGGAACCCCGCAGAAGACGGTCGGCGGCGTCGCAACGAATTTCGGTGGCCCGAGCTTCGCATCATCCACGGGTGAAGGCATCATTCCGGGAACGAAGCAGGAGTATGAGGACGAATACGTCATCGGCTTCGAGCGCAACCTCTCCAGCTCCCTGGTCTTCAAGGCCCGCTACACAGACCGCCGCCTCGGCCGGATCATCGAGGATATCGGATCGCAGTCGCCCGAAGGCTCCACGATCGTTCCGAACTACAACGGCGGCATTGCGAACCCCGGACCGAGCACGGACATCGCCGTCAACGAGAACGAGGTCACCTATACGCAGGCACAATTCCTCGCTAAGAACCCAGGGAAGGTAGTCCACAGCCAGCCTGCTGGACCTGGCGGAACCCCTCCCGCCGTTGCAGGAAACTATGTCCCTGTTCTGCCCGGCTGCACTGAGAACAATGACACGTACTTTTCCAACGGCGGGCCCTTCACTGCCCCGAACGGCGCCAATGCCGGCGGCGCCTGCTTCCTGAACTTGAGCACCGCAGACGCCGGTCCGGGCGATGGCATTCCGGATGGCTTCGTGAAACCGATTCGCCGCTACAATGCAGTGGAATTCGAGGCAATCAAGCGCTTCTCCAACCACTGGCTGGCCGACGTCAACTTCCGCTGGGGCAACCTCTGGGGCAACTATGAGGGCGCATTCCGCAACGACAACGGGCAGGCCGACCCCGGCATCAGCTCGCTGTTTGACTTCACCCCCGGTAAGCTCGGCCTGCTTGGCGACCAGTTCGCGCCAGGCTACCTCAGCACCGACCGCCGCGCCGTGGGCAATCTGTTTATCAGCTACAACATCGGTTCGGACACGCCGTGGCTCAACGGTCTGCACGGCCTCACCGTCGGCGCCGGTCTCCGCGGACAGTCGGGCGTGCCGCTCAGCTACCTTGCTGACCACCCCATCTACCAAAACCAGGGCGAGGTTCCGGTTGGAGGTCGCGGCGCCGCAGGACGCACGCCGGCGTCTGCGCAACTTGATATGCACCTCGACTACCCGGTCCCGGTGGGAGAAAAGTATCGCCTGAAGCTGGCGATGGACTTCTTCAACGTGACCAACAGCCAGTTCGAAACGAGCCGCGAGCAGTACACCGAGCTGCCCAGCACGTTCGCACCTAACGTCGACTTTGGCCGTCCTACATCGTTCCAGGGCCCGTTTTATGCCCGTGGATCGGTCCGGTTCGAGTTCTAGCCGATAACCGAATCTTCTACACTGGAGGAGGAAGGCCGATGGCCTTCCTCCTCTATTTGTTTTTTTCCAGCGTGCAACTTCGCTGCAAACACCGCTTCAAGGAGCACCGTTGTTCCCTTCGCGTCTCGCCGTTCTGTTCGTCCTGCTGACTGCCACTGCTGCTGTTGCCCCGGCTATGGCCGCGCCCCGCGTAGACAGAGCGGAGAAGAATCTCCCCCCGCACTACAGGCATTGGCTCGATGAAGAGGTTCCGTACATCATCGAGACCCAGGAGCGGGCGCAGTTCCTCGCCCTGCACACAGACGCGGAGCGCGACGCGTTCATTCGCTCCTTCTGGGACGCCCGCAATCCGACTCCCGGCTCCGAGATCAACACCTACAAGGAAGAGCACTATCGCCGGCTGGCGTATGCGAATGAGCACTTCGGCGCAGTGAACCTGCAGAACGGCTGGCGTACAGACGAGGGCCGCATCTACATCACGTTGGGTGCCCCGCAGTCGATTGTGACCTACCCTAGCCCGCGTAATGTTCGCCCGCTCGTAATCTGGTTCTACAGCTCGCCGTCGCCGGCGCTGCCGTCGTACTTCTACATCGTATTTTTCAAGCGCAGCATAGGAGAGCCGTACACAATCTACTCGCCGTATCAGGACGGGCCGAACAAGCTGGTCACGGGACTCGAGGACCTGAACGACCAGACGCGCAGCCTGAAGACCATCCGCAAGTCGCTCGGTGATGAGGTCGCCCGGCTGGCTGTTTCGCTCTTGCCGACAGAGCCCGTGGATCTTGATAACTTCTCGCCCACAATGATGTCGGACGAAATGCTGGCTACAATTCGCACGCTGCCCGACAACCAACTGCAGAAGCAGCAACTCGCATTGCGCCGGGAGCAGCGAAAGGTTACCGCCAGCATCATCACGACCAGCAACACGCCGCACGTCGGCTATACGGTCTCACGCGATGAACGCGGCCTGAGCACGGTGAACTACCTCATCCAGTTCCCGGAGCCGGATGCAACCATCATCGGGCAGCGCAAGGACAAGACGCTCGGCTATGACCTGACGCTGCAGAACCACATCACCACCGAGTCCGGCGCGCCGGTATACGACGACTTCGTCGTGCTCACCAGCGAGTTGCAGCCAGCGCAGGCCGATGTGGGGCGCAAAAAGCCGTTCGCTGCGGAAGACCGCTTCCCTCTGGTGCCCGGGCGCTACATCATTCAGTCGACCCTGACGAACAATCTCACACTCGCCGCACACCGCACGCTGCAGACTGTAGTGGTGCCGCGGCCGTCCAGCACCGCGCTCGGGATCTCGGAGCCATTCGTCTACAACGGCAATCCTGTCCGCGACGAGGGCAGCACGCTTCCGTTCTCCGTCGCCGATGTGCGCTTCAGCCCGCGCGCCGTGGGCACGCTCACGATGCACGCCGGCGATCGCGTCCCGGTTGTCTTCCAGCTCTGGGTGCCGAAGGACGCGAACGGCAAGCCCAAGACCGCGCCGATCCAGCTCCATTACCTGTACGGCTCACCGGTCACCGGCGGCAATCCTATCGACGAGTCGGACGAGACAGTCGATCCCTCCAATGCAGATGCGGCGGGGAACTTCGTTACCGGTCACGTCTTCCAGACGGGAGAGATGGCGCCCGGTACCTACCGGCTCATCATTCGCGCCACACAGGAGGGCAGCGCGCCGGTCTTCTCCACCATGACGCTGCGGGTGGTTCCGAGCGATATTCCGGTGGGCGACTGGACGGCGTACGGCCCGCCGCGTCCGGATCAGGACGAACAGAAGCGTGCACTCGCGGCGAAGGCGCAGGCCAAGGTGGATCAGGCGAAGGTCGCATCGCCCGCAGCCAGGCCCTGAAAGCACTGAATAGTGGGTAGTGAATAGTGGAATAAGGCGAAGACAAAGCCAAGGCTTGGCACGACAGCGACGTTCAAAAGCGGATGGCTAGCGCGTGCGCTTCGTACTCTTCTTTGCAGCCTTCCTCGCGGGAGTCTTCGCGGCGGTCTTCTTTGCAGCAGCCTTCTTCGTCGCTGCCTTTTTGTGTGGGGATTTTTTTGCAGCGCTTTTAGCCGCCGGTGCAGCCTTCTTCTGGCGTGCGTCAGCGATGTGCTGCTTGATCTCGGCGTTCAGGTCTTCCACGCTCAGCGTTGTGGCGGACTTGCGCAGGCGCTCGAGACCGTAGAACGCGCGCTTTTCCGGCGAGAAGACGTGCACGATGAAGTCAACGTAATCCAGCAGAATCCAGTCGGCCTGCCGCCGGCCTTCGACGGAGTTCGGCAGGGTGTTGAAGTCGCGCTTCATGCGCAGCTCGATCTCGTCGGCGATTGCGACGTTCTGCCGCTCGTTCGTTCCGTTGCACAGCAGGAAGTAATCGGTGAGGCCGCTCTCGGCCGGATCCAGCGCGAGAATGCGAATGTCTTCAGCCTTCTTGTCCTCGCAGGCCGCCGCGGCTGCTGCCAGCATCCGGTTCGTCTCGTTTCTTGCCATCAGGTTCCTCTCATGCCAGCGTAGCGAATTCCAGATATAGCCTAGCGAACTCGAGCGGCCTTTCGGCTCATGTTCCGTACAGGTGGTGCGTTTTGATGTACTCCAGAACCTTGGCGGGTACCAGATCGGTGGCGGCCTCATCGTCGGCCTCACTCTCGGGTAGCCGGTCGCGAATCTCGGTCGCGCTCACCGGATTCGCGAAGTCTCTGAGAATCTCGACGTGCGCACGCTGTTCAGGGGTAAGGCCAAGTGAATCCAGTGCAGAGAGATCGAAACCCGGCCTGCTGACCACAATCCATCCTGCTTCGCGGAGCAGATCGTCAGGGCTCTTCCACTGTCGTATGCCCAGGAACGCGTCCGCTCCGACGATGACGAAGATCTCTGCTTCCGCCGACAGCACCGCGCGCAGACGGTGCAGCGTGTCGATGGTGAAGTTCGGCGAACCGTCCGGCCGGGGTGCATCGATGGCCGACGCTTCGATGTTCGTGCAGCCAGCGCAGAGCAGCTCGACCATCCGCAGGCGGTCGGCGAAACCAGCGTGTGCGCCGTCGGGCTTGAGAGGCTGCACTGCGGCCGGCGCGAGCAGAACGCGGTCCAGAGCGAATCGATCACGCACGGCGCGGGCGACTGCGAGATGGCCGAGATGAGGTGGATCGAAGGTTCCGCCGAAGAGGCCGACTCTCATGGGGTAATCGTATCGTGGGGGTGCCGCTACTTCGCTCGCAGACGGCGTCTGCCTTTGGCGGCTGCTCTCCCCAAATCGCCGGCAGCATGCTGCCGTGGCTTGCGCTTGGCCACGGAGGTCTGGCGGTGCGTGTGCCGGCTGCGGAAGTCTTCGAGGTCCGCGAGGAAATCATCGAGGTGCTCGTCGCGGCAATGCTCGATGACGCGTGAGAACGGGTGTTCCGGGCCGAGCTCCTCGTGGCACACGGTGGCTAGATCGAGCAGGTCATGCCAGCTTCCGCCGGCGTCCTGCAACTGTTCGAGGCGCTTGGCCAAGGCGGCGGCCTGGGGGCCGGGCAGGCTCTCGCACTGATAGCGCGCGCGCTTGGCAGCCTTGCGGAGGTCATGCAGGTGCTCTTCCCCGTGCTCGCGGGACTGGAGCATGCGTTCGATGTGGCTTTCGATGGTGCCGAGCAGATGGTTCACGGGGACTTGCTGCTCTGCGGCAGGCTTCAGGCAGGCGAGTACCGCTTCGGTGTCGCGCGCGAGCTTGGGAAGCTGCTGCTCGATCGCAGCGAGGAGCTTACGCTCTCTGCGCTGGCGATTCTTAGCAACCTTCTTGCGGAGTTTGGTTTGGGCTTTGTCGAGGGGGGTGGCGGCCTCGGGGGCGGAGCGCATCGCGTGGTCCTGGTCCTTGAGGAGCTTCTCCTGGACGTCGCAGTCGCGGACCCGGCCGGCGATGCGGCGGAGCTTGTCCAGGCGGCGCTGGAGCTTCTCGGCGGTTGGCTTCCAGGAGGGGAGGCCGGGGACCATGGCGAGGAGGGCGAGCTGGGCCTCGACGCGGCGGGTGGCGGCGCGCAGCTCGTGGACGGCTTTGACGGTGGGGTTGGCGAGTCCGACGGAGAGCGCGGCCTCGAGGCGCTTGGCGTTGTCGCGCAGTTGTTCCACCGGAGCAGCGGATGGTGAGCTCGGCATGCTTCTTATGATGCGGTGAAGATTTTGCAGTGTACCCCCCTCCCCCCGTGTATTTGTGCAAAATCTTGATTGCAGGGAACTTAGGCTTGGACCTTGTGTGTAAAATATTCATTCCAAAGGAGATAGCAGTAAAGTCTCTGGAATCAAGAGGATGGCTCTCGCCTATGCGGGGTGCGCTTTTTGGGGGAGCGAGGCCGCTGTTTAGATCAGTGTTTACGCGGGTTTGGAGCGGATTGGGGATCGGCGAACGCTGTCAGGATTACTGGGTGGCGATGCCGGCGAGGTTCAGGGAGGATTGCTTGCCGGTGATGGTGTCGGTGGCGGTGAGGGTGGCCGAAAGGTTGCCGGTCGACGCAGGGGCGAAGGCGATGGAGATGGTGCAGGGCTGGGAGCTGGCGGGGCAGCTCGAACTGCCGACGAAGATGAAGTTGGTGTTGGAGAGTGAAAGTGTGACCGGGTCGCCGTAGCCGTTGACGGTGAAGCTTACGGGCGCGCCGATGGTGTTTACGGTCTGGCTGTTGGGGAAAAGCAGACCGAACGGTGAATAGGAAAGCGTGATGTTGGGAGTGAGGGTGGGTGCCTGATAGCCGACGGCGCCGGTCAGGCTGACGGTCGTCGAGGCAGAGGAGGAGGTGTCGTAGAGGAAGAGTGAGGCGCTGTAAGTGTTGCCGACGACGTTGCCGTTGAAGGTGATGGTGATGGCGCAGGTGGCCTGCGGGGCGACGGACTGGCACTGGCTGACGTCGGCGGTGAAGCTGCCGGCGTTGGCTCCGGTGATGGAGGCACCGAGATCGAGGGTTGTGGTTCCGGTATTGGTGACAGTAATGGTGTCGGTCGCCGTGCTGGAGCCGGGCAGTGAAATGTTGAGGGCCGCGCCACTTGCGCTGAAGGACGGTCCGGGAGGCAGTCCAGTTCCGCCGACCAAGATGTACTGTCCGGTGGAGGTGCTGGCGCTGTCGAGCGAGATCCTGGCGGAGCGGGCGCCGATGGCGGTGGGCTTGAAGGTGATGGTGATGGTGCACGGGGCGCTGCCGGTGCCGGGGCAGGACGTGGACGGCGTGGAACTGACGGAAGGCTCGAGCGCGGAGACAGAGAAGTCGCCGGGGTTGGCTCCGCCGATGGTGAGCGTGGCGGCGGGCGAACCCTTGGTGAGATTGGCGAGCTGAATTGTGGCTGTCTGGGTCGAGCCGACCTGGTTCGCGGAGAATCCAATGATGCCGCCGGCGGTAGCGTTGCCGTTGACGCCGCCAACGCCGAGATAAGCAGTTTCGACGTCGTTGAGCGCGACCACCTGCTGGCCGGAGCCGGTGGAGGCGTCGTCGGAGACGTAGATCTGGCCGGTATTGCCGTCATAGGTGCCGGCGATGCTGGAGAACGACTGCAAGAGATAGGGGGAGATGGTGAAGGTGCAGGCCGCCCCTGGCGACACCATTGTGGTGCAGCTGTTGCTGACGGTGCTGTAAGCATGCTCTATGCCGGCGCCGGTGGTGGTCACGTTCACGCTGCTGACGGTGAGGCCCGCGGTGCCAGTGTTTGTGACGGTGAAGTCTTTATTGGCGCCCCAGATCGTGAAGCTGAAGGGAGTCGGAGTGACGGTCGCGGTGCTTCCGCCCGAGGTGGTGCCGCCTCCGGCAGTTGTGCCGGTGATGAAGAGCGGCACGGTTTGAGGCGAGTCCGGAGTGTAGGAGGTGACGACGAGCGAGCCGGTGCCGCTTGCGCCTGAAGGCGTGCCGCTGACGGAGAGGGTGCAGCTTCTGCCGGCGTTGAGTGTGCCGGTGCAGTTGCCGGAGACGCCGAATCCTGCTCCGGAGGTTCCGCTGATCGTGGCGCCGGTGAGGGTGACGGGGCCGCTCGCGTTGTTGGTGATGGTGATGGTCTGAGCGGGTGAAGAAGAGCCGATGGTGGTTGATGGGAATGTGATGGAGGATGGGCTGATCTGCAGCGCCGGGCCGCTGGAGGAGGTGACGGAGCCGCTGAGCGAGACAGAGGTGGGTGAGTTCACCGCGTTGCTTGCGATCTGAAGCGTGGCGGATGGTGTGCCGGCGGAGGTTGGGGTGAACGTGACATTGATGGTGCAGGTGGAGTTGATGGCGACGGTGGAGCAGTTGTTGGTCTGGGAGAAGTTGCTGCTGCCGGATCCGGTGATGGAGATGCCGGAGACCGAGATCGGCTGCGCACCGTTGGCCGTGAGCGTGATGGCTATCGGGGCAGTGTTGGTGGCGCCGGAGACAGCCGGCGGAAAGACGATGCCAGTGGTGGAGAGCGTGTAGGTGGCAGCGCCGCCGGTGCCGTAGAGCGCGAGCTGGCTGGTGAGGTTGGTGGTTTGGTCAGTGATGGTTGCGGCTTCGCTGATGGGGCCGGCGATTTGAGGATCGAAGGCGACGGAGAGTGTGCAGGTCTGGGTGGTGCTGGCGGGGCAGGTTGCGCCGTTCGTGAGCGTGAAGTTGCTCGAAGGTTGGAGCGAGACGCTATAGGCGTGGCCGAGCGGATAGCCATTGGGATCGGCGATGATGAAGTTCTGGGCGGCGGTGGCCGAGCCGACGGTGATGCTGCCGAAGTTGAGCAGGCTGGGCGTTGCGACCGCGGGCCAGTAGGAGGTGGTTGCGGTGATGGGAAGCGTGGCGGAGCCGCCGTAGACATTGGTGAGGGTAAGGCTGCCGGTGTACGTGCCGGTGGCAGAGGCGGAGAAGGTGACCGGAACCGTGCAGGTTGCTGTTGGATTGACGGAGGCGCAGTTTGCGACCGAAGCCGTGACATACGGAGCGACCGTGCCGGTGAGGCTGGCGGAGAGGTCGAGCGTGTTGATGCCGATGTTGGTGACGGTGATGGTCGCGGCGCCGGTGCTCCTGGGGTCGATGCTGGCGGGCAGATAGCTCTGGAAGGAGAGCGAGCTGAGGCTGGTGTCGAAGCCGTTGCTGCCGGAGACGCCGGTGCCTTCGAGCAGGATGTACTGGCCGGTGGGTGTGCCGAAGGAGGGATCGAGCGAGACTTTGGCGGAGCGTGGGCCGGCGGCTGTGGGCCTGGAGTCAAAGGTGATCTTGCACTGCTCGCCATAGCCATAGACGTCAGGGCATGTGGTGGCAGGCCCGGATGCACCGGGGCTGATAGCGGATGCGGCGAAGTCGCTGGGGTTGGCGCCGCTGAGGGTGAGAGCAAGTGGTGGCGCGATGGCGCTGGAGACCCAGGGAGTGTAGTAGATCGTTGTTCCGTTCTGCGGCGAGTTTATGCGCGTGGCGGGAATGGAGAGAATGCCGGAGAAGGGAGCGGTGAGGAGACCGTTCTGCACCTCGATCGCGTAGACGTCGGCGGAGGTGAGGGCGGCGGTCTGGGTGCCGGCGTCGTCGGCGACATTGAGGGCGCCGGTGACGGTCGTGGGTTGCGAGCCGGTGGGTGAGTTGGACGACAGGACAGTGATGGTGCAGGAGGATTGCGCGGCGAGCGAGGCGCCGCAGTTGTTGGCGGCGATTTCGAAGTAAGGCGCCGTGCCGCCAGAGTCGGTCTCGGTGACGGAGGCGATGTTGACGGCGGTGCTGTTCTGGTTGGTGAGGGTGAGGTCCTGAAGCGCGCCGAGGATGGTGAAGCTGGCGGAGGAGGTGAGGGTGACGGAGCCGGCGGGGACGGTGCCCTTGACGGTGAGTGGGAGGGATTGCGGCGAGCTGGGCGCGCTGGAGGTGACGACGAAGCTGGCCGAGCGGGAGCCGCTGGCGGAGGGCTTGGCGACGATCTGGGCGGAGCAGAAGGCACCGGCGTTCAGGGACGAGCCGCAGGTGGGGTTGGTGATGGAGAAGTCAGAGCTGTTGGTTCCGGAGATGGCGATGGAGGTGAGGGAGATGGAGGTGCTGCCGGTGTTTTGCAGAGTGACGGTGACGGGCTGCGAGGAGGTGTTGACGGCGGTGTCGGGGAAGCTGATGGAGGAGGGTGTGATCTCGAGGCTGGTGGTTGCGGCGGGTGGGATGAGGACGATGAGGAAGTCGGACGGGGCCGCAGTAAGGGTGGGCTGGAAGGGCGGTGTGGGTGGGGTGAGGGCGAAGAGCGCGGCGGTGTTCTGCGTGGGATTGTTGGCGAGGTTGAGGAGCGCGGCGATGGTGTTGGTGGGGGCGGGGTTGGGCGAGATGGTGGTGAGGGTGAAGAGTTGGCCGCAGAGGGAGCCGTCGCCGGCGGCGCCGCCGGTGGAGTTGATGCAGGCGGAGACGATGTCGGCGAGGGTGTTGAGTTGGGCGATGGGGTCGGTGTAGCCGGCGGGGATGCCGGTGCCGGGGGCGAGGCCGGTGGTGGTGTTGACGAACTGGTTGGCGAGGGAGAAGGCGGAGGCGAGGGAGGATGCGTCGGTGGAGGAGGAGCCGATGGTGGCGGCGGAGTGCATGTAGGGCGCGAGCGCGGAGACGGCGGCGACGGTGGTGAGCTCGTCAATGTTGATGAAGGTGGAGGGCGTGAGGGAGGAGCAGGGGCCGAGCGCGGCCATGAGGGCGATGTCGGGATTGGTGGTGGAGAGGCCGGGGTTGCCGCCGGTGGCGACGATGTAGACCTGGGTGGCGGAGGTGCAGGAGTAGAGGCCGGTGATGGTGAAGCTGCCGGTGGAGTCGGAGGTGACGGTGGAGGTGAGGAGCGGCGTGGCGGCGGAGGCGTCGCCGGTGGTGCCGACGGTGTAGAGCTGGATGGTGGCGCCGACGACGGGCTGCTGGCCGCCGTGGACGCTGCCGGACGGTTGTGAGTTGATGACGGGGATGGAGTGCCAGGTGTTGGGGGCGGAGCCGCAGCCGGCGATTGCGAGCGAGAGGAGAAGAGACAGGGAGAGAGGGACGGCTCGACGGAGGACCATTGGGCACCCGGAGATGGATGTGGGACGCGTGCTGGTTACGTGCGTGATTGCGCACCAAGGGTACTGCGGGAGTGGGTCGCGGGAAGAGAAAAATTTTGCGAGGCGTGTTGTGTCGCTGGGCGAGGCGATTAGCTGCGCGTGCTGGTGGGGTTAGCTGCGCCAGTGGAGTTCCTGGGGACCGGGGAGCGGGTGGGGGCCGGTGCCGGTGAGGCGGCGCTGCTTGAGGGCGAAGTACCACTTGGCGGGTTTGTCGGCGTCGTCGATGAGCATGAGGCCGGGGTTGGAGCGGAGGCCGCGGGACTGCTCGACCATGGTTTGCTGGTCTTGGGCGACGAAGCGGGCGCCGAAGAGGCGGACGAGCGAGGTGACGAAGGGGATGTAGTAGGCGATGTTCCAGGCGGCGACGACGTCGATGCGGCAGGTGAAGGGTGTGATGGGGGTGACGGTGGTGAGGGAGGAGAACCAGCGGAGGGTCTCGGAATGTTGTCCGTTCTCCGTTGTCCGTTCTCCGTGGGTGGAGTCTTCGGGAGTGAAGATGCGGCCGGAGCGGGTAGCGGCGATGGTTTCGGTGCGGCGGTTGGGGAGGGTGAAGTCGATGGTGGTGACGGGGCGGCCGAGGAGTTTGTAGGGCGCGGAGTTGGAGCTGGGTGCGTGCGGCGACATGCGGAAGCCGTCGTGGTCGCCGTCGGGGGAAGTGATGGGTTCGAAGCGCTTGGTTTTTTCGTGGATGGAGGAGGCGGAGCGCCACCACCAGGCGCGGTGAACGAAGGGCCCGTGCGCGGGGTCCATGAGGCCGATGATGCCGTGGTCGACGTTGCAGGGGAGGTCGGCGGAGAGATGTGCGGTGCGGAACTTTTTTGTGAACTTCGGGAGTGATGGGAGGGGCGGAACGTTTACGTCGGTGATGTCGACGCGGCCGGCGCCGGGGGCGGGGATGTAGACCCAGGCGTAGCCGTCACGCTCGGCGACGGGGAAGGCGTTGGCGAAGATGCGGGTGGGCTCGAGCGAGTCGTGCGTGGTGAGGGAGGGGATCTGTTCGCAGCGGCCTGAGCAGGGCTCGAAGCGCCAGCCGTGGTATTTGCACTGGACGGTGTTGCCGTCGAACCAGCCGGCGGAGAGTGGGATGCCGCGGTGCGGGCAGAGGTCGCGCAGGGCGAAGAGGGAGTTATCGCGCTTGCGGCCGATGAGGAGCGGGATGTTGAGCAGCGTGGTGGTGCGCGGTTCGCGGAGGTCAGATGAGCGGAGCGCGGGGTACCAGTCGTTGTAGATGAAGTCGGTGGGCGGGCCGGGTTTTGCGGCGGCATCGAGCTGCACGAGTTCAGGCGCGCGGCCGGCGGCGATGGGGCGCATGCGGGGCATTGGGGATGAGTTTACGGGAAAGGAGGCAAGCGGTAGAGAGCGAGGCTAAAGCAGAGAGTACGAACGAGAACGCAGCGGCGGCAGAGGAAAGGGGTGGTCCTCAGTTCGAGTTTCCGAGCGAGGCCATGGAGTCCTCTTTCGAGATTGACCGTGTCGCCCACCAAAACTTTAGAAGCATTCCGTTCCAGCCAATTCCTAAGGCGGTCACCCACACGATAAGAAGCGGACTCTCGTGATCTCGGAACATGCTGACATATTCGCTTGGAGCGAAGAGCGCAACTGCGATCACTTGGGCTAGGGCGAACCAGCGAATGCGTGGGTATTTGCCCCGCAGTGAGTTCATTCCCCCGAATGCTACACCTACGTAGCGAGAGCCACAATTTCTCAACATCACCCGGCTTGCTTCAGGTCCGCAGGGGCGTTTGTGCGGGGCCCTTAGACTTGAGGGGTGGATGCGGTTCAAGTGAGGACGGAGAAGACGCTAGAGACGCCGCGGCGTGCGCGTGCGGTGCTGGCGTGGATTGTAGTGTTGTGGGCCGGGTTCTACGCGAGCTTTGCGCTGGTAAGGCCGCCGCTGCTGGATGATGCGGACTCGGTGCATGCGGAGGTGGCGCGCGAGATGCTGCTGCGCCATGACTACGTGACGCTGTATGCGAATGGGATTCGGTATCTGGAGAAGGCGCCGCTGCTGTACTGGTCGATGGCTGCGTGCCTGAAGGTGTTTGGCGCGGTGGGGCTGACGGGGGGCCGCCCTGTGGCGCGCACCGTTGCGGTGAGGCTGCCGCTGGCCTTTGCGGTGCTGGCGCTGGCGCTGGTATGCGAGAGTTTGGCGCGGAGGATGTTTCGGTCGGGGAGAGCGGGGCTGTATGCGGCGCTGATTCTGCTGTCGAGTTTTGGGATTTTTATTTTTACGAGGATCACGATTCCGGACGGGATGGTGTGTCTGTG
>DASRGC010000044.1:0-65910 GCA_035651235.1 Acidobacteriaceae bacterium | reverse complement strand
TCGATTCGCCAGCGCGATTCAATGCAGCGCGTGACGAGAACTGCAGCGACGCCACCTGGGGCGCCTGCCCGTGACGTCCGGCGAGAGGCTGCTGTGTGCGGCTGAGCATCGTCGAAGGCTGCCACGGGTTCGTTGGCCGCATGACCTCACGCCCCGCCCACTGCACGGCCTGCGGGCGCGCCGGTACTTTCTGTTGCGGAGGCGCGACCTTCTTCGCTTCATCGACAGCGACGCGCTTGCGCTCGATCTGTGCGACCGACAGCCGTTCGCAGATCAGGCGAATCTCACCGACCGCGAGCAGATGCTGCACGTTCTCCGGCGGCTGTCCGTAGCGGTCCTGCAGCTCGTCGCGAACCTCCGTCAGCATCGCTTCCGAGTTTGCGCCCGCGATGCGCTTGTACATGCGCAGCCGCTGGTTCTCCTCGGCAATGTAGCTCTCGTCGATGCGCAATGAAATGCCGAGATTCAGGGTGACCTGCGCACGTTCCTCGTGCCCTTCGCCCTTCAGCTTGCTCACGGCCTCTTCGAGCATCTGCGTGTACAGCTCAAACCCGATCGCCTCGATGTGTCCCGACTGCTCTCCGCCCAGCATGTTGCCAGCGCCGCGCAGCTCGAGATCCAGCGCCGCGATTTTGAATCCAGCACCGAGATCGGAAAACTCCTTCAACGCCGCGAGCCGCCGTCGCGCAATCTCCGTCAGCTGCTGCTCCGGCGGAATCAAAAGATATGCATACGCGCGGCGGTTGGAGCGGCCAACGCGCCCGCGAAGCTGATACAGCTCGCTGAGACCGTGGCGATCCGCGCGGTTGATGATGATCGTGTTCGCGCGCGGAATATCCAGCCCGTTCTCGATGATGCTGGTCGCGCACAACACGTCATACTCGCCGTTCATGAAGGCGAGCATCGCACGCTCCAACTCTGCTTCCGGCATCTGTCCGTGGCCTACCACCACGCGCGCCTGCGGCACGAGTTCGCGAATCTTCGTCGCCATCTCGTAGATCGTCTCCACCCGATTGGACACGAAGTACGTCTGCCCGCCGCGCTCCAGCTCAACCTCAATCGCCGTGCGAATCAGCTTCTCATCGAACTTCGCCACAACCGTCTGGATCGCCATGCGGTCCTTCGGCGGCGTCTCGATCACGCTCATGTCGCGCAGGCCGACGAGCGACATATGCAGTGTGCGCGGGATCGGCGTCGCCGACATCGACAGCACATCAATGGCCGCGCGCATCTGTTTCAACCGCTCCTTATGCCGCACGCCAAAGCGCTGCTCCTCATCGACAACCAGCAGACCGAGGTCCTGAAACTTCAATCCCTGCGCGAGGATCGCGTGTGTCCCGATAAGGATGTCCACCTTGCCGTCGGCAACGCGCTCGAGAATCTCTTTGCGCTCCTTCGACGTGCGAAAGCGCGAGATCATCTCGACCGTCACAGGGAAGTTCGCAAAGCGTCGCTTGAAACTTTCGAAATGCTGGAAGCACAGAACTGTGGTTGGTGTAAGCACCGCGACCTGCTTAGAATCCTGCACGGCCTTGAACGCCGCGCGCATTGCAACCTCGGTCTTGCCGTAACCAACATCGCCGCAGAGCAGGCGATCCATCGGCTGCGTCGACTCCATATCCATCTTGATATCCGCAATCGCGCTGATCTGATCGTCGGTCTCGTTGTAGTCGAACGCGTCCTCGAACTCGCGCATCATGTTGTTGTCGGGCGAAAACGCCGTGCCCAGCGCGGCCTTGCGCTGCGCGTAGAGCTTAAGCAACTCCTCAGCCATGTCCTCCATGGCCTTCTTCACACGCGCCTTGGTCTTCGACCACGCCGGATTGCCCAGCCGGTTCAACTGAGGCGCAGGACCAGCTTCCGTCGACCGATACTTCTGAATCAGGTCAAGCCGCGTAAGCGGAACGTAGAGCTTCGCATCGTCCGCGAACGTGAGGATCATCAGCTCAAGCTGCGAGCTTCCGTCGCCATTTCCCGCCGCCTTTTCGTCGATGATGCGCAGGCCGTCGTAGCGCGCGATGCCGTGCTCCACGTGAACGACGTAGTCGCCGACCGTAAGATCGCGCAGATCCGAGACGAAGGCAGAGGTCTTGGCGCGGCGCACGGGACGGGCGTGCACATCGACTTCATCGTTCAGGTCATTTGCGCCGAAGAGCACAAACTGCCGGGCCGTTGCGCGATCCAGATCCAGCACCTGCACGCCATTCGCGATTGCGGCGCGCACCAGCACGGGCGTGCGCAGATCGCCGGCGAGATAGCTGGACTCCGAGAATACTGTCGCCGAGGCGCCATGATCCGTGCGCCAACCGATGCGATACGGCACGCCATATTCCTGCAGCAGGCCTGCAAGCCGCTCCAATTCGCCCTGATTGGGCGCGGCAACAAGCACGCGCGCTTCGCTCTCCATCAGTTTTTTCAGCTCGTCGATGAAGCTCGGAATCGATCCGTGGAAGCGGAGTGTCGGCCGCGTCGCGAACTCAATCTCGCTGGCATCGCTGCGTGTGCTCTCGAGCACATCAACAGCGCCGAGTTGATCGAGATCACAGCCCGCGAATGCACGGAGGCGGTCCTCCAGCTCCCACGGCGAGAGATACAGATCCTCCGCGCGCACCAGAGACCCAATGCCCGCGCGCTCATGCCGCTGCTCGACCTTGTTCCACCAGCGCTCGCCCTGGTTCAGCACCATCGCGGGCTCTTCGACAAACACGCGCGTGTGCTGGCCTATCAGATCGAGCAGGGTCGAGCGGGCTCCCGCAACAGGCGCATAGAACTCCCAGCCCGGAAAGATCGTGGCCTCGCGTGTGCCGCCGGCAACATGCGTCTGCAGCTCGGCTGGCGTCTCGCCGCCTTCCAGAGCAGCACCCGCACGTCCGCTGCGAGTCAACCGCGCATTGATCGCCTCCAGCAGCTTCTCCGTCGCTGGAGTCTCAGTGAGCGGAAGCAGCAGCACTTCGTCAATATTTGTCGAGGACCGTTGCGTCTCTGGATCGAAACGCCGGATGGACTCGATCTCGTCGCCGAAGAAATCGATGCGCACCGGGCGCTCCATCTCCGGACCGTAAACGTCGAGAATCCCGCCGCGAATCGTCACCTGCCCGGCCATCTCGACGACATCCACGCGCGTGTACCCGACGGAGATCAGGTGCTCTACCAGCATCTCCGGGATGTGCTCTTCGCCGACCCGCAGCATCAGCGCGAGCGCGGCATAGTGATCGCGCGCGAAAAGCCGCATGCACGCAGCCTCGATCGGAGCGATGATCAGCCTCGCCTGCCCGCTCGCAATCTTCCAGAGCGTGGACGCACGCTGCTCCTGGATTTCCGAATGCGGCGAGAGGTTTTCGAACGGAAGCACATCGTGCGCCGGAAGCCGCAGCACCTCTTCCTGCTGCAGGGCGTCGCTGAGCTGACATGCGGCAAGCACGTTCGCATAGAGCGCCTCGGCAGCCTTGTTATCAGCGACAAGAACCAGCGCCGGCGCATCGGCGGCTTTGACGAAGTATGGAAGATAGAGAGCCCGCGCCGTCGCCGTCAGTCCGGACACACGTCTCCGCCCCGTGCCGCCCGCGAGATGGCGACGCACACGCTCAAAGACTGGAGATCGTTCAAGGTCCGCGACCAGCTCGCGGACGAACGGAAGAATCATGCAGTCACCAGTTTAGCCCTGTGATGCATTCGCCGCGAACGATGCGCCAAAACCTACGGCTCTATCGGCCTCTCCGTCTTTGCCAGGATCGCCTGTCCGTACTCCAGCAGCGTGACCATGAACACGCCGCCGCATACGTTGCCCGCGACCGCAATCCACAGCCAGTGAAAGTAGCTGCCCGCGCCAAGCTGTCCGGCCACAACCGCCGACAGAATTTCGCCCGACGTAGCAATGCAGTGTGCGAACTTGCCAAGACCGACGACGTACGTCAGGATCCAAAGGATCATCACCGAACCTGTAATCGAGTGCGACCCAGAGACGAGCCACGCGGCCGTGGCGATGATCCATCCAGCGGTGACGGCACTCCAGAAGATCGCGGAGGGATGCCTGTTCGCCGCCTGCAGGCCGAGGTCGATCAGCGCATGCTTCGTCTCAGGCATCAATGCACTGGTGCGTGCCGCGAGGGCTGCGAATGTAAGCGCGCCAATCACGTTCGCCGGAAGCACCGTGCACCAAAGCCGCAATGTGTTCAGCAGCTCGCGCTTTTCGGCGAGCACGAGTGCGACCGGATACAGTGTGTTCTCCGTGAAGAGCTGCGCGCGCCCGATGATCACCACGATGAAACCGATCGGATAGAACATTGTCGCGATGAAGTGCGTCATGTTCGACGTACCGAACAAGCCAAGCACAAGTGCGGTGCCGAGCCCCGACAGCCCCATAAAGATGCCGCCGGCATAGCCCGAGATCGCCAGCGACAGCGTCGAACGCTTCAGCTCCGTCTTCGCATTCAGCGAAACCTGCTGGTAGATGTCCTCGGCGGTCGGCCGCTCCAGGTTCTTCTGGTGCGACGCGACGCCTTCGCCGCCATTGCCTTCACTGCTCGCCTGCTCGTTCTTCTGCGCAGCCCAACCGCTTTCCTCGCGATGTTCCTCGCCAGCCTGCTCTGCTCCTGCCGGACTCGTAGACTCCTCTGGCATTCGCGCCTCCGCGAAACTGAAGCTATGAGATGCAGCGGCGGGCGAAGTGCACCGGGGAAGGATTGATAAACTCAAACCATGCCCGCTCTTGCCGGTCTTGCGCCCGAGGTGATCGCCAAATACCAACCCGTGATTGGTCTTGAGGTCCACGTCCAACTGCTGACGAAGACCAAGGCCTTTTGCGGCTGCAAGAACGAGTACGGCGGCGAGCCGAACACGCACATCTGCCCGGTCTGCCTCGGGCTCCCGGGCGCGTTGCCCGTGCTTAACCGCCAGGCCGTCGAGTTCGCGACGCTTGCCGCCGAGGCGCTGGGTTGCACGATCAACACTCGCAGCGTCTTTGCGCGCAAGAACTACTTCTACCCGGACCTGCCGAAGGGCTACCAAATATCGCAGTTCGACAAACCGCTCGCCGAGCACGGCTCACTCACAGTCCCTGACGCGGATGGCAAGCCAAAGCGGATCGGCATCACGCGCCTCCACATGGAAGAGGACGCCGGCAAGAGCCTGCACGACGGCTTTGCAGACTCCGGCTCGCGTACCTACATCGACCTCAACCGCTGCGGCACGCCGCTCATCGAGATCGTCTCCGAACCCGACATCCGCACGCCCGACGAAGCCTTCGAGTACCTCACGCGGCTTAAAGAGATTCTGCTCTACACCGGCGTCAGCGACTGCAATATGGAAGAGGGCTCGCTGCGCTGCGACGCCAACGTCAGTGTCATGCCCAAGGGCTCTGACACGTTCGGCACGAAAGCCGAGGTCAAGAACGTCAACAGCTTCCGCTACATTCGCGCGGCGCTGGAGTATGAGATCGAGCGCCAGATCGGCGTCATCGAAGAGGGCGGCCGCGTCGTGCAGGAGTCGCGCCTGTGGAACAACGCCGAGGGCCGCACCTATTCCATGCGCAGCAAAGAGCAGGCGCATGACTACCGCTACTTCCCGGAGCCGGATCTTCCGCCGCTGATCGTTGGCGAAGCGTGGCTGAAGGACATCCTTGCCGGGATGCCCGAGCTCCCCGAAGCGCGGCGCACACGACTTATGACTAAGTTCGGCCTTAGCACGCAGGACGCCGCAACGCTCACGACGGATCGCGCGCTCGGTGATCTTTTTGAGGTAGCGGCGAAACGTGCGAAGTCGCCGAAGCGTGTCGCGTCGATTCTGCTCAGCGAGATCACGATGCGTCTTCGCGCAGCCGAGATCACGCTGGACAAGAGCCCCGTCACGCTCGATGGCATCGTGCTCGCTGCCGACCTCACCGAAGGCGGCGCCATCAGCTCGAAACAACTCAAGCAGCTCCTTGATAGCTGCTTTGCCGAGGGCCGCGACTTCGCCTTTATCTACGACCGCGACAAGCCGCAGCAGATCACTGACAGCTCGGCACTCGAGAAGATGATCGATGAGGTCATCGCCGCAAATCCCGCGCAGGTCGCGCAGTTCAAGGCTGGCAAGCGCACGGTCGCAGCGTTCTTCGTCGGTCAGGTGATGAAGCTCTCGAAGGGACAAGCGAACCCGGCGCTGCTGAACGAGTTAGTGGTGAAAAAGCTCGACGCATAGGTCTCTTGCGGGCTCGTTCCTCTGAATGACAGCCGGCAGGAGGCCGGATGGGAATGGCTCGGAGAACGCTCACCTTCGGTACTCTCTTTGTCTTCCTTGCTCTCTCTGGCTGCATGCATCGCTACACCCCGCCGGAATCGCCGATGCCGCCGAACACTGTTCTGCTGTCGCAGATGATGCGCGAGCTCTCCGCGCAGCCCGGCTTCACCGAAGCGCTTCTGCAGGAGCTTCAGCGCCAATCGCACACAGGCAAGCGGGGGCCTGCCTTGCTTACGCCGTCCCTCATCGATGATCTGCGTAAGCTCATCCTGGGCAGGAACTGGCAGGGCCTCGACCGCTTCCCCGGATGGTCGATGCGCGCGATCACGTCGAGTGTCGGTGCGCTCGACAGAGTGGCCCCGGACAACGAGTCTGCGGCTGAAGCTCAGGAGTTTCTCGACCTCGGCCCGTACATTCTCGATCGTGAACAGACGATTTCGCTCGATGAGCCATCCACATTGACGCCGTTCACAACCGAGGGCATTGTCACGCAGCTCGCGCCGGACGTAACACGCGGCGATGGACCAAACGATCTCGCACCGGAGCACGCCGAAAGCCAGCGCTTGGCCGATGTGCTGAACAGGCTCGCGGCCAATGCGCTCGACGGCGCGGAGTCGTTCAGCGTGATGCGTCCATGGGCAGCGATCATTGCACGCAGACCGCCCGGACCGCCCACGGTCTACAAACCCGATCCGTTCACGACGACGCCGCAGGATCTGATCTTCGACCTTGAAGCGACAGGCCACAGCGTCACGGTCATTGACGCGCGCTACTTTGCGAATTTCGGCCACCTGCATTATCAGCGCCGCGACGTGATGATGCCCTTCTGGGTCAACTCCGGCTTTGCGGTTGCAGGAACCGGTGGCCTATTTGGGATCGGCGCGCGCCCGCTGCTCGTGCCGGCCGCACACGCTGAATATGAATGGCAGATTCGCGGGCCCAACGTGAATGCCGACATCAGCTACTACTACGGCATCGACGGCAAGAGCGAGTGGCGCACCATGGATACGCTCGACCAGTCGTGGGTGCTCAAGCGCGCGGCCCACACCTACACCGGCGCGCAGGCCGTGGAGGTCACGCGGCTCGCCGGCCTGCTCACCGTCGCCTACATGCATCAGCATCAGCGCCGTCCTAAGCTTCCCTTCGGGGGTTATTACACGCTGGGCGTCTGCCAGGATGGTGTCGCTGCTATCGAGCATCGCATGACCGGCAAGACGACGCTGTTCCCCAACACCGCTGACGACACGCTCTTCGACGATCCACGTGACGCCGAGGTGAATGCACTCCTCAGCGCGATTCCGAAGGACCGCAACGGCGCGCCTCCCGACGCGGAACGCATCTTCGGGTCATTGCCAATCGAGCCTGACGCGGAGGGCCGCTTCAGCGGGATCACTATCCCTGGACTCGCCAATGATCTGCAGGCCAGCTACGCTGCGTGGCAGTCGGGAAAGCTTCATCGCATGCATAGCCGCTCCATTTACTGGATCGCCGTCGCAGTTACCTTCGCTGGTGCGGGCGTGCTGATTGCCGTCGCAGTTCTTCGCCGCAGAGGTTAATTACGAAGTACACTCCAATCGCGACACAGGGTCAGGTACGAAGAATCAAGATCCTGCGATGCAACGAAGTTGGTGCAGTGATGCTCAAACTTCACGGGAGGTAGTACCCAAATGGCAGCCAAGAAGTCCAGCAGCAAGAAAAAATCCTCGGGCCGCAAATCCTCAACCAAGAAATCCTCCAGCAAGAAAAGCAGCAGTCGAAGTACTGCGGCGTCAAGAAGTCGGGGATCCAAAAAGAGCTCCTCGAAGAAGTCTTCTTCAAAGAAGAGTTCCTCGAAGAAGAGCTCTGGCCGTAAATACAGCAAGGGCGCTGGCAAACAGGTAAAGCGCGAGATGCACGAGATGCATCAGGGCAAGCTGAAGAGCGGCCGCAGCGGCAAGAAGGTCACCAGCCGCAAACAAGCCATCGCTATCGGGCTCTCCGAAGCGCGCAAGAAGGGCGAGAAGGTTCCGCCCAATCCGAATAAGTAACTCGGCCCAAAACATTCAGGCGCGGCTCCCATGGAGACCGCGCCTTTCTATTTGCTCTTCTGCTGCTCGATGCCCTGTTAGTTGCTGACCCCGGTGTGCGATTGCGCCTGCGCGAGGTCCGCAGTCGATCCGCCCGTGTACTTGCGATAGACGCTGATGTGGAAGCAGGCCTGCTGAAACTCTTCCTCGACATCGATCATTCCGGCGTCCATCAGCGGCTCGAGATATAACCGCATCCACGCGATCTCCGCCATCGTCATGCCTTTTTTTCCGAAGTCAATCGCCTGGCCGGTGAGGTGCGGCGATGCCGTATCGCCTTCAATCGCCGCAGCGTTTCCGTTCACGCGCTGCAGGCGCAGTTGGTACGAGATCGTGCGCACCGCCGAGTTCAACTCCAGCGGCTGCCCGAAGCGCGCATAGTACGCCCGCGCAATGTCGCTCGCGAACTTCGCAGTCCAGGGACGCGCGAACCGGCGGTTCTCCGGAAGCTCCGGGTTCACATGCAGCGCGGAAGTTCCCGCAACCTCGATGAGCTGATGCGAGTAGCGCAGCCGGTCGAGCTCTTCGTTATTCTCGATGCGCGCAAGTCCGGCGGCGTCCGCCATCTGGTTCTGGTGAACCAGAATCTCGCGCGATCCGCGCAGCGGCGGCGGAACAATGAGCCGGCCCGTGCGCGTGTACATCGGCGTCACGCGCGGCTGAACCGCAGCCTGTGCCATATCGTTTGCGGAAGTACCCGTGGGAATGTCAGCGGAACTCGAGAGACGTGCCTCCTCAACCGGATGCGAATCGGCCGCCGCCTCCACCAAACTGTTCGCGCCCGGAACCGGCCGCGCCAGCGGCTCCGGATGCCGCACGACAACGCTCTCGCGCAAAGGATGAGCATTCCGCAGCGCAATCGAGCGCCGCAGCCGCCGTCCAGTCTCACTGCGATCGGCCACAGCGCTGCGAAGTCTCGCTCCACGAGTCGAACGCGAAGCCCGCCGGCTGACCGTGGTTTCGGCAGCCTCATGCCGGCTGGCACGATGGGAACTTGCCGCACGCGCCTTTGCTCCATGCCGCGACACCGCGTACGAATGCATCAGGACATGTGACGGCGCGCTCGACCCAGGACGCCGGACAGAGCGCTCGCGCGAGGCCGCCTCGACCGGACGACATACTGTCGCGGCGAGAAAGAGCGCGATCACGAATAAGATCGCCAGCGGACGAAGCAGAGCGGCGTGCGCCTCTGCATTCTCCTCAAATCGGGAGGCGGGGTTCAACATGGGCCAGATTTTCTAAAGGAGGCGCGGAGCCACCAGAGCTCTTTCAGGCTACCGTCACTCGACCGTTCGGGGCCAGTGCCGATCCGGGTTCTGCCACTCCCACCTCTGTGGAAGGAGTGAGATTCTGGTGCCCCGAAAAGAGTGCAGCCTCTGCCGTTCTCCGCCGCACCAGTCCTGAAATCACCCGCCCGCCGGCATGCACCCAAAGTCCGAACTGGGCTGCGGCGTTCGCGAAGTCGCCGCGGTTTACGTCGTGCAACAGGGTTGACCCGAGGAAGTTTCTGCGCCCGGCGTTGAAGCAGAAGTCGACCAGCGCATCGAACTGGTGCTGCGCGAGCGGCACTTTCACGGCCTGCCGCACGCATTTCACCGCGGTGCCCAGATCGGCGCGCAACAGCGCCTCGGCCTCGGCCTCATTAATATTCCGGCCGGCGCGCACCTCCGGCCCGGTGTGTCCATAGCCAATCGTCCACACACCGGCAGAATCCTGGTAAGCCGCCAGGCGCAGACCCTCAAAGCTGCGCGTCAGCGCGAGACCAGCACTCGAGTATTCATAGTCATTCATCGCATTCGCGCGCCTCCTCCGCACGCAAGTTCAGGCAAAGCCAGCGGCTTGAATCTTTGGGCCTGGCTGGCGCATCGAATACCGTTTGGTACGCAAGCGGCCGGGCGTAAACTTAACTGCGATTCCCGCACGTCGCGTGCAAAGCCCCCATGAATGGAGCGCCTCCCCTTGGCAACAGAGACAACCTATGACCTCGCGGTCCTCGGCGGCGGACCCGCCGGCTACACCTGCGCCATCCGCGCTGCACAGCTCGGCCTCAAGGTCGCGCTAATCGAAAAGACCGACAAGCTCGGCGGCACCTGCCTGCACTGGGGCTGCATTCCCACCAAGTCGCTGCTGTTCTCCGCCGAAGTGTGGGACCACCTGAAGTCCGCGGCCGAGCTAGGCATCGACAACGTCGACAAGCCCACGCTGAACTGGGACAACCTGCTCAAGCGCAAGAACAACGTCGTGGCCACGCATACCAAGGGCCTCGACTTCCTGATGCGGAAGAACAAGATTACCGTCGTGCCCGGACACGGCCGCCTCACCGGTCCAGCCAGCGGTGGCGTGTTCACCGTCCAGGTCACCGACGAGGACAAGGGCAAGCCGCGCGACCTGCAGGCCGAGGGCTTCACGCAGCAGACCAGGACCGACGTGAAGGCGAAGAAGGTCGTGCTCGCCATGGGCTCCGACGCGCGCATGCTCCCCGGCTACCAGGCCGACGACACCATCCTCACGAACATGCAGGTGCTCACACTCGCGAAGATGCCGAAGTCGCTCGTCGTCATCGGCTCCGGCGCGGTTGGCGTCGAGTTCGCGTCAGTCTTCAAGAGCTTCGGCGCCGACGTGACAGTGCTCGAGGCGCTCCCGCGAGTCGTTCCGGTGGAGGACGAAGAGGTCTCCAAGGAGCTCACGCGCCAGTACAAAAAGCGCGGCATTGAAGTCGCGACCGGATGCAAGGTCGAAAAGATCGAGAAGACCAAGAACGGCGCGAAGGTCTCATGGACTGACCCGAGCGGCAAGCCGCAGTCAAAGGAAACCGAGAAGGTCCTCGTCGCAGTCGGTCGTGCGCCGCGCACGTATGACGCCGGTCTCGACAAGGTAAATCTGCAGCTCGATCGCGGCTTCGTCACGGTGAACGAGTGGATGGAGACCTCGGTCCCCGGCCTTTACGCCGTCGGCGACATCGTTGCCGGGCTGCCGCAGCTCGCACACGTTGGCGCGATGGCCGGCATCGTCGTTGCTTCGAAGCTCGCCGGCAAGTACGCGCGCGCTGTCCGCAAGGACCGCGTCCCCGGCTGCACCTACTGCGATCCGCAGATTGCATCTGTCGGCCTCACTGAAGCGCAGGCGAAGGAGAAGGGCTACCAGGTCAAGACCGGTAAGTTCCCGTTCGTCGGCAACTCCAAGGCAACGATCGTCGACGCGCACGACGGCTTCGTGAAGGTCGTTTCGGACGCGAAGTACGGCGAGATTCTCGGCGTGCACATCATCGGCCCACAGGCGACGGAGCTGATCGCGGAAGCTGTGACCGCGATGGAGCTCGAGGCGACAGTCGAAGAGATGATGTTCACCATCCACGCCCATCCCACGCTCTACGAGTCACTGCTCGATGGCTTCGCCAGTGTGGAGAACATGGCGATCAACGTCTAACGATATTTAGCAAAACGAGCCGGGCACACAGCCCGGCTCCTCTGTCTTATGCATCTCCATCTCGTCCAACTCGGCCGCATTCCTTACGCGGAAGGCCTGCGCATCCAGGACGCAGTCGTCGCCGCGCGCAAGGCCGCCATCGTCGGCGACACGCTGCTCCTCATGGAGCACCCGCCGGTTCTCACGCTCGGCCGCAACGCTACGCGCGCCAACATCATCGCCAGCGACGAACTACTCGCCCGAAAGGGCGCAGCAATCTACGAGACCAACCGCGGCGGCGAGGTCACCTACCACGGCCCCGGCCAACTCGTTGGTTATCCCATCTTCGACCTGCGCGGCGACCTCCCGAATAAGCGCGGCGCCTTTCTCGGTCCCGTCGACTTCGTCCGCCTTATGGAAGAGGCCCTGATCCTCTCCTGCAAAGACTTCGGCGTGCAGACCCAGCGCATCTGCAAGCGCACCGGCGTCTGGACCTACGCAGGCGGCCGCATCCAGGAGAAGAAGATCGCCGCGATCGGCATCCACGTCTCGAACGCCATCACCTCGCACGGCTTCGCCCTCAACGTCACGACCGACCTGCGAGACTTCAACTGGATCGTCCCCTGCGGCATCGCCGACCGCGGGGTGACCTCGCTCGAGATCGAATCTCCACAAAACCCTCCGCCGACGCTCGTCCAGGCATCGAATTCCGTCGCCGCAAAATTCGGCCATGTCTTTCATCGCCAGGTGCTCGCGTCAAACTCCCTCGACGAGCTGCTCGCGACCGCACCAACGACAGTCCGCTAACCGAACGCGCGAGCCAAGCCCGGCCGCCGCTCGTATAATCCACAATTGCGCCTTGCGCACTGATTGAACTCCCGGAGAAGGCCGATGCCGACCGACGTAGTCATGCCCCAGATGGGCGAATCCATTACTGAAGGCACCCTCACCAAGTGGCTGAAGAAGCCGGGCGACACCGTCCAGCGCGACGAGCCGCTCTTCGAGATCTCTACGGACAAGGTCGATGCCGAGATCCCCTCGCCTGCAGCCGGCACGCTCGGTGAGATTAAGGTGCAGGAAGGCTCCACGGTCACCATCAACACCGTCGTCGCCACCATTAATGAGGATGGCGCCAAATCCTCTGCGGGCGCTGCCGCTCCGGCAGCTTCCGGCGCGGTGCCGACGAAGGAAGACACCGTCACTCCCGGCGCGCTCGACACCGCGGTACGCGATGAAGAGGCCGAAAAAGAAGCGCTCGCTCCGGCATCCGGCAACGGCGCCGGCGCTGCAGGGCCGGGCACCGAAGTCCTGATGCCGCAGATGGGTGAGTCCATCACCGAGGGCACCATCACCAAGTGGCTAAAGAAGATAGGCGATACCGTTCAGCGGGATGAGCCGATCTTCGAAATTTCTACCGATAAGGTTGACGCGGAGATTCCCTCGCCCGCCGCCGGCACCCTCACCGAGATCCGCGCCGCCGAAGGTTCCACGGTCAGCATCAACACCGTCGTCGCCGTGATCGGCGGAGGTGCCGCTGCTCCCGCCGCGAAGCCTTCCGCACCTGCAGCCCCCCCTGCGAAGGCACCTGCGGCCGCCACCGCACCCTCAGCTCCCCCCGCCGCAGCTTCAGCCGGCGAGCGCCCGCGCTCCTCGCCGTTGGTCCGTAAAATCGCCGCCGAGAACAACGTCGATCTCGCGCAGGTTTCTGGTACCGGAGCTTCCGGCCGCATCACCAAGCAGGACATTACCTCGCACATCTCTGGCGGCGGCGCCGCAGCAGCACAGCCCGCTGCAACTCCCGCTGCGGCAACGAAGCCTGCTGCTCCGGCCGCTCCCACCTATGCGCCCATGCCCGGCGAACTGGTCCCGATGTCGAAGATGCGCGCCATCATCGCCAAGCGCATGGTGGAATCCAAGCAGACCAGCGCACACGTCCACACCGTCTTCAAGGTGGACATGACACGCATCGTGAAGCTGCGCGAAAAAGAAAAGAACAAGTACGAGCAGCGCAATGGCGTGAAGCTCACGTACATGCCGTTCATCACGCGCGCCGCCGTGCACGCGCTCCGCAAGCACCCCATCGTCAACGCCGCCACGCAAGGCGACGCGATCCTCTACAACAAGAACATCAACATCGGCATCGCCGTGGCGCTCGAGTGGGGACTCATCGTCCCGGTCATCAAGCAGGCGGAGGAGAAGAGTTTCCTCGGCGTCGCACGCGCAATCGTCGATCTCGCTGACCGCGCGCGTTCCAAGAAGCTCGCCCCCGATGACGTTGCCGGCGGCACCTTCACGCTGACCAACTCCGGCATCTTCGGCGAGCAGTTCGGCACGCCCATCATCGCGCAGCCCCAGTCGGCCATTCTCGGCATCGGCGGCCTCAACAAGGAGCCGATGGTCCTCACCGACAAGGACGGCAACGACTCGATCGCTGTTCGTTCGATCCAACGCTTCACGCTCGGCTTCGATCACCGCATCATCGACGGCGCCGACGCCGGCAAATTCATGAGCGACTTCAAAGCCTACCTCGAGAACTGGAGCGAGGACATCGGATAAAGAAAAACAAGCAGAACGTCTTGCAAAATTTCAGCGGCAGACTCACAAGAGTCTGCCGCTTCTGTTTTTAGGCAATCAGCCCAAGCGCCTTCAGGTCTGACTGAATCACACCATCGCCCGCCTCGGCATCGGCGATCAACTGCTTGATGTCTGCGATCACCGCCTCATCCAGCGATAGCGAGAGCCCCTTGCTGCCGGCAGCCGCGGTCGCGTCCTTCACAATCTTGATCGCATCCGAGCCGACGGTCAGCAGCACCGCGCGCGTCTGCGGGCTGGAAATGATCATCCACGCCTGCCGGGCCTTCTGGAAGTCCGCCGACAGCTTCGTGTAGAAGCTCTTCAGATCGTTCCCCACCGTTGAAAGTACAGTTGCCACGCTCACTCGTTTCTCCTCTTGTTGGTTGAACTAACCCTTGTGCCACACGCTCGCGTTCAGGCACGCGACCACGCCATCGACAATCGAGCTCAGCCCCGCGCTGAACCGATCCGCATCAACAATCTGCTTCTGCTCGACCGCGTCCACAATGTTGATCGCAGTGGTCACGATACCCAGCACAGCATGCTTCTTCTGCTCGCCAGACTTCGTTCCAAACATCGCTTCCACGCTCTGAATCACGCTCGGCAGCAGACCGACGCCGCGCAAAAACAGCTTCAGAAAATTCATCTCACCTTCCGATCCGCTGACGCGGGCAAGCTCTAATGCCTGCCGCCCAGCCACGCAATCGCGATGTGCACGAACGTCAACAGCGCACCGAAGGCGCCGCCAAGGCCCTTCAGCCGCTGCACGCTCTGCTCATGCGAGTCCACCCGCTGCTCCAGCTTGTGCAATCTTCCTGGTTGCCCAATCCCGAGCAGCTCCTTCATCTGTGCTTGCAGCACACTCAGCTCGCTCAGCACCTGCCGCTCGAACTCCGTCATCACCCACCTCACCTTTACGCGACGGCTCCGCCGCGCATCCTCTTACCCCAGCGGCACGTTTACAAACACCGCACTTGAAAACCGCGAGTACAGCACCGGTGAGCTCGCATCGTACATTCGCACGTAGTACTGCTCCACCTGCGCCGCGCGCGGAATCGAAAAGCTCCGCACCGGACTCCGCAGGACCAGGTCCGCCGTGTCGACATTTGCTCCAAAGTTCCAGTCGCGCCGCCGCACCTCAAAACCACCGCCCGCCGGCGGATCGCATCCAGCATCGATCTGCAACTCGCTTCCGTTCACAGTCGTCACCGCGAGCTGCTGCAGGTTTGCGAGCACCTGCGCCGGAGCTGCCTCGGCGGCCGCCGGCAGATATGCATCGGGCGCAATCGCTTCGCTCAGCTTCAGGCCTATACCGTCGGCCCACTGCGTCGCCCAGTCGTTTGCGAACGTCATCGCGTACGTCAGGATCTCCGGAGCCGCGTTGCCATCCTTCACCTCGACGCTGCGCACCAGCAGCGATGATGTGACGCCGTCACTCGTCACCGCGAGAATGTCGCCAGGCCATATGTCCGCCGACGGATTCACCGCCGCGTACGATCCCGCGACTGCCGCAGTCCTGCTCGTCGCGAACGCCAGCAACGCCTGCGCTGCAGCTTCACAATCAGCGCTCGAACGCGCGACCGGCTGCAACACTTTGCCAAGCCAGCGGCTCGTTCCCGCGAGACCCGCACTCGCACCTGCCTGCGTCTCGGACGCAACACTCGTGCTGTCTGCCAGGCGCGCGACCGCCCGCTGCTGATTGCGGTAGTGCACCGTTACGATCTCACCGGCAACCGGAACGCGCCCGCTTAGAAACTTCACCTTGCCCGGAGTGCCCGCGCTCGTGCCGTAGCTGAACGTGCAGTCCACGCCCTCGCCCGCGCTTCCAATCAACCGAGTCTGCAGCGTGCCGTTCGGCAGCGCGCTCACAACCCACGCACTCCCCGGGCACGTTACAGTAACAGACCGGATGGAGCCAAAGAGCTGCGTCGAGTTCACTGCGACAAACTCGCACGTCATGGGCGATTCCGCCACAGCTCCAATTTCAGCCGCACTGTCATACAGCACCGTCGCAGGCGTGTTGGAGCTCGCGCCTTCATCGACGAGTTCGAATACAACATCGCACGGCGCCTGCACGCCCGCAGGATTCCCGAACCCCTGCACGACGCCATCCACCATGCAGTAATAGCGCTGCATCACTCGCTGCATCTCGACGCAATACAGTCGTAGGCGCAGTGTGTACGAGTGACCGGCAACCGGCGTGAAGACCGTGCCGACCTCAGCTCCGTTCAGCACAGGAACAACGACGGTGACACCGCCGGTGCCGCTCGTGCTCTGACGGACACGAAATCCAGCGAAGCACTCGGCAAGTTGCACGGCCCCTGGATACAAGCCTGCGAGCATGCCGTCCGACGCGGCTCCGAACACCACACCGGCGAGTTGGATCACGATGCTTCCACCGATCTCCAGCGCGTCCAGCGCGGACAGCGTGGTCTGGCCGTCCTGGCCCGTGCCTCCATTCAGCACGAGGCCACCAGCGCCCACCGAAAGATGCGCACCCGGATCGATCTTCTGCCAGACCGTCGTGTCGATCGCCGAGCCTGCAAAGCTATCGTTGATCCATGTGCGCTTCCTCTGGCGGAAAGCGGATTCGCTCAGCACAAACTCCGCCGTCGTTCCATCGCCCGCGAAGCTCTCACTGATGTATGCCGCGGGCTCCTCCGCGCCAGACAGCGTGACATCATTCGCCAGCTCGCGCACTGCGCCCACCTGCAATTCAGCGACGCTCAGTGAACCATCCGCGTCACTGAAGTTGTGCGTCGCCGATCCGGCGGGCTCAATCATAATCTGCCCATTCAGCGCGCGATATCCCGCATAGGCAGCCGACGCAGCATCACCTGCGTTTACGCTCCATGGAACGTCGGCTCGCGCTGTAAAGACGCCGGTCACTGGCACACCAGACGTACTCGACACGCTGAGCGCGTTTGCCCCGCCCGCTTGCACGCGAGCCGCCATTCGCGCCAGCAACTGATCGCCGTCAAGCGACAGCGATGACCCCATCAGTTGCGCGGCGCCTGAACCTGCGCGATCCAGTAGCCACTCGTCGCTCACCGCGCTCAGACGCGCGCGATAGACCGCACCTGCGCTCGCGTCGCCCGCATACACCCGCACAGGCTCCGTTGCGAGATAGCCGGTAAACAACACCGCACCCGCTTCAGACTCAACGACAACACGCCCAAGCCGCGCTGGCAGCGGAAGTTCGTCCACACCCACGACCAGCTCCGCCGTGCAACGCGTGGGCGCATTCAGCGTGCGCTGAACCGTGATCGGCCCTTCCGGCGCAACCGACTGACTGTAATCGCGCGCACCCTGTCCATCCAGATTGTCAATCGTGATCCGCAACCCACTCTCCTCTCATCCTCAGCTCGCGACGAAGCTGCGGAAGCACACGACGTTCTCGCCATCGACCGCATCCTGAACCGGAAGCGCACGAAACACCGCGCTTTGCCGCACAACCTCCAGGCCGCCGCCACTCGCAACCGAAGTCTCCGCTGCGCTCGCCATCGACTGCAGCCGCGGGTAATGCCAAAGCACACGCTCGCCCTGCTGTCCGTCGGCGACAAACAAAGCCGACCACTCCTGGAAGAACGTTGATCCCTCGCGATCGCAAAATCCGGCAACGCCGCTCACCTTCATTGCACTCGTGGGAACGCCCGCAAGCAGCGGCTGTTCCAGCGTGACGGCACCATTTGCGATCGACGCGACGCGCGCGACATTCAGCGACACGCGCCGGACGTAATCCACATCCGTGAGCGCAGTCTTCACATAGGCTCCGCTCAAACCGCTGCCGATGAAACCGAGCTGTCCCGTGTAGTCCGCATCGACCACAACCGTCTCACCCGCCGCAAAGTCTGCAGCCGCCGCTCCGAGCTGCAAGACCGTTGCTGTCGATCCGCTCTGCAGTGCCACCGCAGCGACAGCTGCTCCGCCGGATCCTGCCGCCGCCGCACCGCTCTGCACCTTCAGCAGATTCATCTGCTGCGTTCCCGCGGCAAGTGCCATCTGCAGCTTGCCCCAGCTCGCAAACTGGAGTGCAACGGTTGCATCAATCAAACTTCGGCTTTGCACCTGCGGCGTCGCTGGAGCGCCCGCACGAACGGGCTCAATCTTCGTTCCGGATTTGCGCGCAAATCCGGTGATCCATCCGAGATCGATCCACGGCGACGGCGGCGCATCCAACGCAAACGTTCCCTGCTGCGCCGGATCAAAGATTGTTGCCTGCTTCGCCGCGCGATTCACCGGAGCAAAGTACGCGCGCACGCGGCGTACTGCAGGCGGCATTGTCTCTGTCGTCACATTCACAGTTCACCTGCCTCCTCGCAGCTCATCACCACGATTTTTGCTACGCGCCCAATGCGGTCCGCTTTCACGATCAACGGGCCAAGGGCAACATTGCTCCACCAGATATTGGTCGTGAGCGGCGTTGCAATGCCGCCGTTCGCCAGCGCCGCATAGCTCTGCTTCGCCGTCTGCTGCGGTGTTGCGTTCACAGCTGCCGTCAACTCCGCATCCATCTGGGTCAGCAGTCGCCCGCGATCCAAACCTGCATTGCCCGGCGTTCCCGCAGACTCATACAGCACCTCGCAGGTGAGCGTCGCGACCGGCAATGCATTCGCTGCATCCACCGTTGCATCGAGCCAGCGCAGTCGGAAACAATCAGGGATCGTTATCGCGGTGACGATCTCATTCTCTTCAACCAGCACACCGGGGCGAATCACTCCGCGCAGCACAATCGTGCGCTCGGGATTGGCCGCCGCAATGCGCGAGCGCAGCATCTCGTAAAACGTGTCCTTCGCGTTCTGCAATCTCCCCCCACATTCCTAGCGATCCGGCGCGCGCAGCTCCAGGCTGTACACGTAGGTCTTTCCATCCGAGGTCGACGCCGTGTTCGACAAGATCGTGTACAGCACGGAATCGACAACCACGCCTACCGCTGTTTCGAACAACACCTCCGCCGAGTTGAACTGCAGGCTGCCGACGATCGACTGCACTGCGTTGCCCGATACCAGCAGCATGGTCGTCTTCTCGAGCTTCCGAAATGCAACCGGCGCGAGATCCACGTCCTGGAACTGCGGCGTTGCGACGCCCAGCTGCTCACCATCGCTATTCGCCACCGCTGGCGCTGGAATCCGCAGCATCACGGCACGTCCACCATTGGCACGCAGCAGCGTGTCGGCCGCTCGAACCGCCCCATCGCTGCATAGAAGATCCGCCACGCTAGGCCATCCTCTCTGCGACGTACGGCCGCAGCATCGCCTTCACCTGGCTGTCCAGCAGCGCGTCGCTGAAGTACTGCGTCTGCAGCGTGTCCATCCTGCTCGACTTCACATTCAGTCCGGGCGTCGCCTGTGCGTTCTTCACAATCTGCGCGCACGCAACCTTCACCGCGTCGGGCACTGTCGTGATCCCCGCGGTGTACGTCACCTCCGCTTCCGCATAGCGCAGTCCCATCACATTCCACGGAAAGCGAAACTCTCCCAGCGGAATGCTGATCTGCAGCGTTGTCGGATCCACCGTCGTCCACGTTCCCGGCAGCCCGAACACCTCGGCGAACTCCAGCGCAAATGGCTGTTCCTCTATGAACAGCCGCGATGGCCGCGCATACTTCGCCTGCACCGCATCCACGCTGATCAGCGGTCCATAGCTGAGCCGCACACGCTGTGTATGACGTGAGACCCGCACGTACTCTGTGTAGCTCGCCGACATCAGCGTCGGGCGCTTGCAATACGCCTCGATCATCGATGATGCTGCAGTCACCCATGAGTCCTGCGTGTCTGCCGTCAACCCATACGCCACATAATCCGAGGGCAATAGATAGCCCATCCTCACCTCCGTAAAATCTCTTCTGCTCGCGCAGGAGGAGTTGCGACCGGCGCTGCGAAGGCAGGTTCTCCTTCGCAACGCCGGTCGATAAGCCACTCACGTCAGCGGTCGTTTAGCGGTCGACGAGCACCTGGTAGTGCGCGTAGTTCGCACCCTTCACCACAGGCGCGCCGAACTTCACCGCGACATACTGGCTCGCGAGCGAGCCGGGCAAGCCGAGCTGGAAGACGCGCGGATTCGGATCGCCGAGCCAGTGATACTCGATCAGGTCCTCAGTCACGATGTACGCAGGAAGAACCGCGCTGCCCGAGCCTGGCGTGCCGGTGTACGGCAGCGTCCACTCCGGAATCAGCGGAAGGTCGCCGGCCTGCGTGGAGAGCGTCTTCACGGTGAGCCCACCCTCAATCGCCTTCGTGTTCAGCACGACGTTGAACTCGGCCTTCATCTCGCGATCGATCAGGTCAAGCAGCACCGGGTTCGCATAGATCGCGGTCGGACGAACGCCATAGCTAGTGTTCGAAAGCATCTGCGCGATTGTCGACTTGAAACCATCAACGATCGACTCCGAGGCGCTGATCGTCGTGGTGTTGCCGCCGGCAGCAATCTGCGCGCCGACGCCGAAGTACTGCGGTGTCGTCGGCGTGCTGAGGCTCGTGTCCGTGCCGTTCCACAGCGCGATATCATGCGTGCGCAGAACACCGTCAACGGTGTCGGCGAGATCCTTGGCCTGCAGATACGCAAACTGGCCCTGCTGCTTGCCCAGCTCGAGATCAAACAGGTTGTAGTTGATCTGCGCGACCAGCGCCTTCAGCGGAACAGAGCGCTCGACACGCGTCGGGGTTACGACGGGCGGAACAAGATTGCGCGGGTCCATAAAGCCAGCAGAAGCGGCTGGTGATGGAATCGCCTGCTCTTCAAAGTAGCGCGACGGATGTCCGGTCGCAGGCACCTGCTTGATGCGCTGTCCAAACGGCCCGCGGCGGCGCACCAGGTCGAGAATCTCGGTCTGGTAAAGAGGGACCTCAACTGCTCCAGGTCCGATGTAGTCCGCCGCTGCGCTGATCTCCGTAAACTTCGCGTTCATTCATTCTCCTCAGTTGGTTGTTCGAAAAAATCTCTTCGTAAAACAAAAAGGGCGCAGCCTCGCTGCACCCTCTGCTTCACACAACTGCTTTATTTCGGCTTAGCCGCGGTCCGCGGGGCTCAGCACGCCCGCGCGCATCAGCTCTGCCTTGACCGCAATGCGCTGCTCGATGCTGAGGCTCGCGAGCGCACCATCGATCGCGCCCGCCTCCATCGAATCCATCACCACGCCCTGCTTGGCGAGCATTGTCGCCATCGTGGTCGGCAGCGTCTTGCGTCCGGCGGGCTGCGCAGCAACCGAGGCCGCCAGCTCCGCGATCTTTTCTTCCGACGCGGCAAGCCGGGCCTCAGCCTCGGCCAGCTTGCGCTCCAGCTCCGCCTCACGCTGCGACTCCACCGTCGCAACGATGCGGCTCACCTGCGACTCCGCCTCAGCCGCGATCGTCACCTGCTGCTCGGCTATCTTTGCCACCGCGCGCTCCAGCGTCGACGCCGCTTCCATCAGCCTGTCCGCCGCTGCCTGGAACTCATTCGCAGTCATCTCTTCCATTCCTTTGTCTCCTCCCATCAATTCGCCCGTCCGTTCCACCGCCGCCGCAGCTTGAACGACGTGTTCCGATACGCCGCCTTGTCGCGCAGCAGAATCGCCGCGCCGGTAAAGACCGCGCGCGTCAGCGTCCACACCTGCGCACGCATATCCGCCACGTGCGCATCGGCCAGCTCATAGCTCATGCCCATCTCATCCGTCGCGTTCGCCTTCACGCTGCACATTCGCCTCTCCAACTCTGGAAAGTCGCGCGCAAACAGGAAGCCGCTCACCAGCAGCCGCTGCCCGTCCAGATGCGCCGCGGTGATGATGCCGCACTTCTGCCGCGCATCATGACCATCCCACCCGGCCTTGTAGTCGACTGCCATACCCAGCAGACTCGGTAGCGCCGCCTCGGCAGCCGCGCGCGTCAGCATCACGCGATGCCCTCGCGCTCCGCTCGGCGCACGGTCGCTCGGCACATCCACCAGCGTCAGGCACCCTTCAAACGGCAGACGGTTCGGATGCCCATTCACCTCGGGAAACTCCACCGCCATCGCGTTCACAGCCAAACCGCGCGGCCTGCACATCCGCGCCTCCATTTCTCTCAATCAGTCCTCCTGGCTGTTGTTCTTCCTTCGCTCACTTACTGCTGCTCCTGCGCGGGCGCTACCAAAGCCGGCAGCCCCCGCATCGTCCTCACCTCCTCAAGGGTCAAAACTCCAGCCTTCAACAGCTCAATCTGAATCTGCACCTCGGTCGACTCATCACGAGTGTCGAGCTCGTTCCACACGAACCGCAGATCATCCCACCCCAGCCGCTTCACGATCACATCGCGCGTCAGATGGTCCGCGATCAGCTTCGCCAGCGGAACCACCGCGTTGTTGAACGCCTCCTCCGCAAACTCCGCTGCAGTCGAGCGGTTCACATCCTTTGACACACCCAGCAGCATCGCAGGCAGATCAAACGCGTTTGCGATCATCGTCAGCAGGAACTCCTGCCACTGCAGCCGCAGGTCCGCATCGGTCCCGCCCGAAAACTTCAGCACCTGCGGAAGCGTCTCCGAGCTCATCACCGGCACACGCCCGGTTCCTTCCACTTCGTCCTGCCACCACTGGATGAGCCGCTCATGCTGCTCCGGCGTGCGGTCCTGCATCCACAGCGCATACTGCACCACGCTGTTCGCCGCGAGCCGCCCCGCATAACGATGTGCCTGCAGGAAATGCGAGATCGTCTCAAACGCAACCTCGATCTTCCCCAAGCCGAATGGCGTATGCGTACGCGGATTCAGCCGCACATACATAAGCTCTTGGTCGAGCAGCGGCAGCACCGCATCTTTCCCAAGCCGGCCTGTCATCTGCTCGTATCGCGGCTGGGCAGGATCACCGTTCCAATGCGCGTTCACCTTGATCGTCGCGCCATCGACCGGATACAAGCGCACCGGCGACGCTGCATCGCGCGTGACCTCAACCTCCGCCGCGCCGAATCCGCCGACCAGCACATCCTCGATCACCTGCTCGATGAAGGTGCGAAAGCTGTCGCTCTCATTCGGCGTCTCAAACGCACGCCGCAGCGCACGTGCACGCTCGGCGCGATCCGCAGCGTTCTCCTCACCTGCATCAGGCCTCGCCTCAAGCCTCCACTCCATGCACGCGATCTTGTCCTTGATGCAGTTGATCGCGCGCCTCGCCGCCGGCGTCTCCGCAAACCTGCGCAGGTTTACCGCCGTCGGCTTCGGCAGCGTGTTCACTGGCGAACCGCCACGCACCGGCGAAAAGATCGACCCGACCAGCGGTGCCGCAACGGTCTTGCGCGCGCCCTCCGTCTCCTGTTCTGCGTTCACTCCCGTCACGCGATCCCACATCTCCCTGACCGCCGCTCCAACACCCATCCGCTCTCCTCTCAAAAACAGTTAGGGAGTTAGCGAGTGAGGAGTCAGGAATATCTCCTGACGCCAAACTCTCTAACTCCCTAACTCCTAACCTCTTATTAACTCGCTGACTTGCTGACTTGCTGACTTGCTCCCCTACACCCGCAATTCTCGCCGCGCCGTCTCCGCCACTCGCGCCAGATCCGCCGTCGTCAACACCCGAATCGCCGCGCTCTCCATCGCGCCCACACCGAAGCCATACATCTCGGCATCCCCTACCGACGCAACCGGTTCCACTACCGCCGTCAACTCCAACTCAACGGCTTCGACTCTGCTCACGCCAGCGCGCAGCGCCTCGGCCGAGTACGCCAGCCCCTTGGCCGACTCCGCATCGTTCTCCAGCGACACCGCCTGAAACATCCGCACACGTCCGTTTCTGTAGCCGCAGTCGATCTTCAGCGGATCGCCCGGCCGTGTGTACTGCGCCGCCGAGATGCGCTTCCGCATCAAACCCCACACACCCGCGCGCTCGAACTCATCGCGCATCCGGCCCGCGATCGCCGTGCGTCCGCTCGCCTTGCGCTTAGCCACCGGTCCCTTCAGCGGCTCCACGTACATGCGCATCAACTGCTCCATCTCCGCAGCCATACTCTCCGCCAGCGTGCCGCGCATCTCCGTCACCTGCACGCTGTTCGAGAGCGTATCCTCGAGCAGCTCCAGCATCGGCTTGGCATTTACCTTAGCGTCTATCCCCGCGCGCAGCCGTTCCGCAATCTCCGCCTCCAGCGACTCCAGCAGCTCCACATCCGCGTTCGGGTCCAGGCAGCGCACGCGGCTCCAGTCGCGCGTGAACCGCACTGCCGCGCCGTCAGCAGCGCCCGCCTCGCGCAGCACCACGCCGATGTTCGCAAACTCTCCCTTCACCACATCCGGCACATACCGGATGAGAGAGAACTCGCACTGCAAACGATCTGCCACACGTGCTCCTTGTGCTAGGGTGCTGCGTTGTCCGTTGCCCGTTGTCCGTTCTAACAACGGAGAACTGAGAACTTGTACTCACATCACCAGATTGCCAGCCGTGCCCGCAACTGCAAAGCGCCTTGGAACCACAACCGTCGCCGCCGCGCCCCAATTTGGGAATGGCTCGCGATCCGAATCGCGAAAGCTCTCAATCAGCTCCCGCACTCTTCCTCGCCGCGCAAGCATCTGCTCCATCAGGCGCTCAATAATAGTGAGATCGCCGCCGTACCACTCCGGCGGCACCTCCTCCGCGATCCCCCAGAGCTTCGATGCATCGAACCTTTCGATCCGCGACAGCCACGGTTCAAAGCTCGACCATCCTGTCACGCGCGTGTACACCTGGTTGCGCGGAAACACTCCCCGCAGCGGCGAGTCCGGAAAGCTCCACTCGCCCGCGTTGAAGCAAAATCCCTGGTCGATGAAGACCGCGCGATACTTTCGCTCGCGCGGCCTCCGCTCGAACACCGCCTGCCTGCCGTTACAGTTGCCCGTCCACTTGTCCAGCGCGAGAACGCCAGCAAACTCCGCCAGGTTCCGCACCTCTTCCATCTGCGGCTCGGGCAGATAGTCCACCACCTGCCCGGGCATCAGCCCCCCGACAAACTGGCTCCCAAACTGCAGCCCCGAAGCGCACACCTCGCGCGCACCTCGACCCAGGTCCACCACCATTCCCGGGCTGTTGCGCACCAGCCATTCGCTCACCTCGATGACGGCGCTCTTCGGCACCGTCAGCCCGATCGCCTCCCCCAGCCGCGTCGCAATCAACTCATTCGCCAGCACTCTGCGATGCTGCGGATTGTTCTGAAACTTCACCACCCACAGGTTCGCATCCGCGCCCAGCATCAGCTGGCTCTGCGCCCCGCCGCGCATCCTGCGAATCGCCTGCACCGCCACAACCGCCAAGGCCCGAGTCTCCTTCCATGCAGAGTAGCGCACTCGCTACGCCGCGCGAACCGAACCTCGTCGCTCCAGCATCTGCGCGCGCACGGCTTGCGCGATCGCCATCGCCATCACCGTGTCATCGTGCGAGCCCGCCGCGGCCGCCGCGCGCCCACGCTCGTCGGCCACGAACGTCCTGCACTCCGCCAGCAGCCGCCGGCTCATAAACCGTTCCGGCGTCTCGCGCAGCAGCACTCCCAGCCTCGCGACCATCTCCGGCTTCGACGCCGCAGAGGTCAGCCACCCAGCCTCGCCGCTCTGCCGATACAGGCGGGTGTAACTCTCGCGCGTCTCGATGTATGCCAGCACCGCAGCGCCATGATTGTTCCGCTCGACAGCAATCCGCGCGCCTCCATACTCCTTCGCCAGCTCCACACTCGCGCGCGCCAGGTCCTCCGGCCGCAGCCGCTCGCGCAACTCCGCGCATTGCAGGCCGGTCGCAACCTCTACCACCTGCACCGCGGCGAAGTCGCCCTCCTTACCGCCACCGGCCGAATCCACCGCCACCACATACTCACGCCCGGACTGCGGCTTCAGCCAGATCTGCAGCGCGCTGCTGCGTCTCCGCTCCACAGGCTCAGGCGCCTCCCGGATGCGCTGGTCCAATGTATCGATATCAAAACAACACGCTCCGCTCGTCCGGAAGCAGCTCTCCGGGTCCTCCGCAAACTCCTGCGCGCGCAGCAATCCATAGGTCCGCTCCAGCCCACGCCGAAACCCGATCTGCTCCGCGCTCAGCCCATGCCGCTCAACCAGCGCACCCTCCTCCACGCTCATCGACTCACGCGAAACCGCCGCATTCACATACGCCGGCTCCATCCACCACGGAAAGAAGTGCCGCACCAGCCCAGCCTCGGCATTCCCCTCATCCGTGCCAGCGGTCCACTCCTCGTAGAACGCACCATACGCCCCGTTCGGCGTGCTCTCCAGCACCAGCTCGCCCTGCGGAGCCAGCGCCGCTCGCAAACCCGCAAGCGTCATCCGCGCATCGCCCGGCCAGCGGCTCACCTCGCTGCAGTGCAGGTTCTGCAAACTCAGCCCGCGGCCCGCATTCAGCTCCGCCGCGCTCGAGATCCGAAACTCGCTGTCGATCTCCCCAAACACCATCTGCCCTGCATTCGCACGCGCCAGCCGCAGCGGTCCCTCGCGCAGATCCTCCGGCAAACCCTCCCACATCCTCCGCACCGTCGCAAAGATCGATTCCGCCGCCTCGCGCGTATGCGCCACCTGCAGCGTCAGTGTTCCCGGCGTGGTAATCGTGCGCAGAAAAAACCGCGCCGAGACCCACGTCGTGATGCCCATCTGCCGCGCCTTCAGCACAATGTTCTGCCGCCCCGCACGCTCTTCAAACGCCCTCTGCGCCGGGTTCGCCACCAGCCGCTTCAGCTGCCCTTCACGCGTGCGAATGCGCAGCATCCCCGCAGCCTTGATCAAATAATCGGGCCGCCGGTTCCCCATCCGGCGGCCCATCTCCCTCAAGTACTCCACTTCACCCAACCGTCTTTTCCCCACATCTCCTCATCAATTTCTGCCCACGCACACGTATCCGAAGGTGATGGCACTCGCTGGCGCAGTCTGCACGCTCACCGAGAGCGCCGTCGTCGAAACCTGCGGCACCACCGCACCCACGCTCGCAACCGAAGCTGCTGTTGCACTCTGCGGTTGCACAATGCACACCGGCGCCGAGCCATAACTGCTCACAAAGCTATAGCTCGACGAGGTCGTTGCCCCCGCGCTCACCGTCAGCATCCCCGCAACATCCGTGTTCGCCGCCGTTCCAGTACGAAACACCGGCGTGCTTACTTGATTTGCGCTGATCACGCCGCTGCTGTTGACCTTTGCTGATCCGGGCAAAATCACATTTCCCGCAGTGTCGATCGTCAGCGCCGCTGACCCTGCGTTGTTGGTTGAGAACTGCATGTTGTGGAAGACGCTGGTGAAGAAAACCGTTCCCGGGACGCTTTGCGCTGAAGGGTTTGAGTAGCCGAACCCTCCGGCCACCGCTCCGGTGTTGTCTAGGAACCCGACCGCGGAGTAGCCGGCCGCATCCGTCGACTGCACCTGCACGGCATCCGACGAATGATTGTTGATGATGAATACGCCTGCGGCCCCGCTGCCCGAAGTAAGCTTGCCTGTAACCGTCCCGCCTGTAACCGTCGTGCCCGTAATTGTCGTTCCGCTGACCGTCCCCGCGCTGATGCTGTTAGGTGCGAACGTGATTGCCGGCGCCCCGCCCAGCATCATGTACATCGTGCTGATCGCCGGCGAGTACGTGAAGAAGTCCTGTCCGGCCGCCGAATCCAGATCAAACAGCGAGTAACCCGAATCCCAACGGTTGCACCCATGCAGGTTGCAGTGCGCGCGGATGATCGAGCTCGCTCCCGCGTCCACCTCGAAGTCCGTTCCCCACACGCCCAGCGCCTCATACGCATCATCCGGCAATTGGTGTGTCCCTCCCGCGCCGTAATAGCTGTTCGAGGGCACAGCATTCTGGATCACCCATCCACGCATCCCCGGTCCCACATTCCCCTGGTACTGTTTGCCAGGCGTCGAATACTGAATCGGCCGCGGCGTGTACTGCGCGATGAACTCCGTATCCGCAGACGTCAGCATCACGTAGAAGTGCGGCTCTTCCACCGCATCTCCCGCCGCCCACTGCACCGTGTTGGCGCCCAGCGTGAACTGCCCGTCCACCTGTTTCGTGTTCTGGTTGTAGACGCTCAGCACCTCGGCCATCGGATACAGAATGTAGCTTCCATTCAGGTACGAGACCGTTCCTCCGCTGCTCGTGCTGTCCGGCCCGTTGTTCGCATACGTCAGCTGGTTGCTGCCGGTGGACGTCACCTGGAAGCTGCCGTTGTAGCTCCCATCCGCCACACCGCTCACCGTCATCGTCAGACCGTTCGGGTCCACAGACAGGTTCGAGGTGAACGTCACCGTGACAACATTCGCCTTGCGTGAAATCGACGCCACCTGCGCCGAGATGTTTGCAAATCCGCTGGTGCTCGCATAATCCTGATCACCCAGAATCGGAATATTCGATGATGCGTAGTACAGCGAAGTCGGGCTTACGGTGCCGACGATCGGAAAGATCTGACGGATCGAACTCACCGTGTCTGCCGTCTGCTCAATCCCGTAGCCGCACATGCCTCCCACTGCCAGCAGCGCACCGGAAGCATGCGCCTTGTTCAACGTCAGCGAGAGGTGTGTTGCATCCACAACCGTATAGCTCGCCATCTCAAAGTCCGGGAACCGGCCTCCCGTGTTCGTATCCATCACGCAGGCCACACCGGTCGACGGAAGCGCGTTCGTGTTCACCGAGTATCCCGACGGCACTCCGCTGGTCGCGATCGGCACCGTCACCGTGCCCGGAGCGATGTTCGTCGCCTGAGACAGTGCAGCACCGGCCGTCACGAACAATTGACTCGCCGGGAAGTTCGTCCCGCTGAAGTTCACAATCGCCGCCATCGTGTCGCCGCCGTCCGAGACAATCTGTCCCGTGCTGACCGTCTTCGCGGGATTCTTGTCGATCAGGAACCGGCCCTCGCCCTGCGTGCCGCCGCTCGACGTCGCATTCACAAACAGTGAAGTAGCTCCGGTCGTGCATCCGGTCGCGCACGTTCCCTGGAACACGCGCACGTCTTCGGTCACGTCCAGATCGAACGGATGCGCTCCCTCATCGGCCCAGTCGCGATAGCCTCCGGAGTTCGTCAGCACGTAGCTTCCTTCAAGGCAGTCGCCGACGGCATAGCAGTTGACCGTGTGCTCGTCGTTGATGTGCTGGCCTTCCGTATAGTAGTTGCCGGTCTCCGCCCATACACCATACGTCGACTTGCCATACGGCGCGCTCTCGATGCCGCCGGGAAGCTGGTTCGTCCCTCCGGTCAGTGCCGTGCTCCAAAGGTTCAGCGTGAATCCGCCGCCGCCTGAGTTCAAAGGCGCGCTCGAGTACTCGCTCAAAGTCTTTGCCACCGCGCCCTTACTTAGTGGATTCACAAACGTCTCGGCCGTCGCTCCCTGGCGAAGATCCACCACGTGACCGCCGTTCGGGATCTGCGGCACAAGCACCGGTTCGCCCGCGTTGTAATTCGGCTCGGCCACCACTGTGCATCCGCTGCCACATCCTGGCGAGGACAATGCGCTCGCAATGCCGTTGCCGCCCGCGCCGGTCTGAAACCCGTTCGCAAACAGCTCGCCGTTGAATGCATTAACTCCGAGCTGCGTGCCCGCCGGCTGCGCGATCGTCTGCGCCAGGGTCGGCACCAGGCTCACCTTCTGCGCCAGACCTCCTGTCACCTGCGTGATGTTCGTATCCACGTAGTGCTTGTCCGCTGCCTGGTTCGGCGTGACTGGATCAGCCGGCAGAACCAGCGGCCCGGTCATCGTGCCTCCGGTCGTCGGGACATACGATCCCGTCGTTCCGCTGCCACTCCCGCTGACCGCCGCGATCTTCGCATCGACATACGCCCGCGAAGCCGTCTGCATCGCCACGCTCGACGGCAGCACCTGGTTCTCGACCGCCGCCAGAGTCACCGGCGTCGCACTCACCGGAACCACCCAGTACTGCTGGCTGGTCGTTCCGTCGTCCAGATGCAGCACAGCGGTGTAGTACGTTCCCGTAGGCGTAGCGTTCGCATTCGGCGCCAGCGTCAGCGACAACGCTCCGTTTGGCCCGATCGTCGCCGACGTGTTCCCCGCTGCGACCGCCTGTCCCGCCGCAGTCGTAAACGTCGGCCACGTCACTACCACCATTCCGCTCGCCGGCGTCCCGTCCGCACGGTAAACCGTGTCCTGAATGGTGGTTGTCGCAACCTGCGCCGCCGCTGCACAACACATGCCCAGCACCGCAAGCACCACAGTCACCAGGGTTACTCCCCGTCTCACTCCTCGCATCGCACCTCACTCCCTTAAAATTCCGATTCAAAAATCTTTGTTCGCGTAGCCGCTGGGTGCCCCGGTCATCCGCTTGCGGATGAGCGGGGTTACGTTGCACGCCGCTCGGCGCAACCGCTACCATCAGCTTCAGCAACTCTGAAAGGCAAACATGGAATCCAGCACCAACTTGGCTCGCCGCTCTGAAGACATCGCCCTCGATCTGCTCAAGTTCATCGCCCCGCACGCCAACGTCGGCCGCGCCGGCAGCGCCTCTACTGGTTTCGTCGCAGCCGGCGCCGCCAAATCCGAGGACCAGATCAATCAGCTCCTCGAGCTCTACGCCCGCTGCCGTGAGGCCGTGGAATCCCCTACACCCTCCACAAAGAAGTAACCTTGCAAACACCTCGCGTCGCAGTCATCGGCGCCGGAGCCTTCGGGCGCAACCATCTCCGCGTCTACCGCGACCTTGAAGCCGCCGGCGAACTTCAGCTCACCGCACTCGTCGAACCAAATCCATCCCGCCGCTCCGAGCTCGCGGCCAGGTACGACGTCACGGGCTTCGCCTCTCTCGACGAAGCCCTGCAGACGAACGCGGCGCCCCCCTTTGACGCCGCGTCCGTCTGCTCCCCCACAATCCATCACGCGGCCATTGCAGAACGTCTGCTCGACGCAGGCATCGACGTTCTCATCGAAAAACCCTTCGCCGCCTCGATCGAAGAGGCCGACCACATCCTCGCGCTCGCCGAACGCAATCACCGCATCCTGCAGATCGGTCATCTCGAGCGCTTCAACCCTGCAGTCACCGCGGCCGCGGAGCGCATCACGCGGCCCATGTTCTTTGAGGCTCACCGCCTCTCCATCTTTACGCCGCGCTCGCTCGACGTCGATGTCGTCCTCGACCTGATGATCCACGATCTCGACATCGTTCTCTCGCTCACAAACTCGGCCGTGCGCGAAGTCCGCGCTGTTGGTCTACCGGTCCTCTCTCCGAGGGTGGACATCGCCAACGTGCGCGTCGAATTCGAGTCCGGCTGCGTGGCCAACTTCACCGCCAGCCGCGTCTCTACCGAACAGGTCCGCAAGCTGCGTCTCTTTCAGCCGCATGAGTACCTCTCGCTCGACTTCGCGCGGCAGGAGCTTCTCACCATCAAGGTCGATCCATCGCTGCTCGCGCAGCTCACCGCAGGCGGCGGTTTCAATCCATCTGCATTGAGTGCCCACGAAGGATCGCATCCTTCGCGCGGGCTCTCGCTCGAGAAGCTGGACCCGCAAAGCGCGGAGCCGCTGCGGCTCGAGCTCGAAGACTTTCTATCCTCTGTTCGCAATCGCACTCAGCCGCGCGTCACCGGGCAGGCCGGCCGCGCCGCGCTCGCCCTCGCCCTTGAGATCAATCAACAGATCGCCAGCCACGCACGCCGCGCCGGGCTCGCCTGAGACGAGCTATTGCAGCTGCTGAACTTTGACTCCAGGCGGAATCTTCAGCTCGAACTGATCGTTCTCCAGCGGCTGATTCAGCGTCAGCTTCGTCACCTGCAGCTTCAGGGTGTATTCATCCAGCGGCCGTTTGATGTCGATGATGGTCGGAAACTTGATGCCGTTGAAGTCCTGATACTTGTCGTAGGTCGCAATCGTTTGCGCCTGTCCCTTGTCGTCGTAGATGTCCTGCTCAAACGGCAGCAGATCGACACGGCTGAAGTGCACCAGGCGCTCCAGCCTCATCGTGTTTCCCTCGCCATGCTTGAGGACGGCGAGATCGTAATCCGGCTCTTCAATCGCCGGCTGGTGCTTCGATTGCGGCGCCAGCACGCGGGTGGATTCGGTGAGGCTGACAAACTCATCCGGACCTACGCCGGGCACCAGAAGCGAGTCGAAAAAGACTGGCGGGCGGAGGTTTTCGAGGCCGTTTTTGGACGGCGTTGTTACAGTATTACTGCCCTGAATCCAGACATCGCCGTGGCCCCCGGTGGCGTGCACAAGGGTGAAGGTGGCTCCGTTCGAAACCATGTCGAGAGCGCGGGAACCGACCACAGGAAGTTGCATAATTACGCGCAAATCGCGCGGTTTTCGTACGAAAATGAAGCCTTTGAACGACGTGTAGGTGACAACCTTGCCCTCTTTGCCGCCGCCCGTGCTGGCAGTGAGCAGGACCGAGGCGGTGAGCGTCTTGATGGACTCGTCGCGCGCGGAGATGATCCTGTCGAGGTTTTCAACCGACGTGCTGCGGTACATCTCCGGGGCCTGGGTGCGCTGGACGATTGTTGTCGTGCGGAAGCAGCCGGTTAAACCGGCAGCTGCCACGAGTCCTGCAATCGACAAAGCGCGGTGAATCTTCATCCTCTGCAAACCCTAAGTATATCGGCGATTGCCACTTCGGAATCCGATGCACCGGGGGTTGGAATTGGTTCATAAACGTGATTGAGGGCTTGACTATTCCCCAAGTTCTTCGAGCAGCCGCTGGGCGGAGCCCTTGCGGCGGCTCTCGTTTTCGATCGGCTGCAGCAGCTCGACGGCGAGCTTCATGTGAGCGCAGCCGCCTTTCTGCGCCTCGCTGATGAAGCCGGCCACGATGCTCGTGAACTTGGAAGCGAGTGTTTTTTGCAGGTATTTCTGACACTGACGCGGACGGAGCGGCTTTTCCTCCGGCTCCTGGTTTTCGGCCGATTCGGCCATCAGATGCGGGCCGCCTTTGGAGCCGCGGCCTAATCCTTTCCCACCACTACAACGCACTGTTCTTGCCTCCCAAAATGAAAACGGGAGACCCCGTGAGCACCCCAACGAACCGAGAACGCTCGCTGGGGACCCCGGTGGGCCTCCCGTTTGATCTTTACTTCTTTAGAATATCAAGCCGAGTGAAATTAACTGCCAAAAGTTTTGGGTCTGTAAGTTATTGACAATCAGGATGTTGTTTAGTTTTCCACGGCGTCCACATCTTGACAAGATTTTAGAGGTTCGAAGAAACGGGCCGTCAGGAAGATCTCCGTCAGGCGATCCAAGGCCTCACTGTGGCCGCGGAAGCACGACCGCAGGCTTAGCCCGAGCAGCTGAGCGGCTTCTTCCGGGGTGTATCCCTGGATCGACATGCGTTGGATCAGCCTGCGGTCAATCGGCCGCAGTTTGGCAAGGCAGCGCTCGACGTCGATGCAGAAGACGATGCCATCCTCGAAGGTGGTGAGGGTGGTGTGAGAAGCATCGCCCTGGAAGAGCTCGCGGCCGAGCAGCGCGGGAGTGCGTCCGGGCTGCATGGAGATGCGAGTGTAGCGGCGAAGCATGGCTTCGGTGTACTTGCGGTAGAAGGCGAGCTCGACCTTCGGCTGGGGATGGACGGGCTGGGGATTTTCGACCGGAGCTGCGGGCGGTTCGGCAACAGCCATGATGCGGGGCACGAGGTTGAGGCGGGCCGTGATTGGCCTTCCTGTTGTGCCCTCGCGCAGCTCGGTGCGACGGATGTTGCGAGAGACGTGTACGAGCTCGAGACGACCCACTGACTTCATCACTTCAGACCCCATTTCCTTGTTGCTGATGGCGACGTTTGCTGCAACTTGATGGCAATTCTGTTTGTCGATTTCGAAGGCTTTTTTTTCCATTTCGAACATGTTTTTGGTCATTTTGTGCCGCCTTCGCAGACGACCAGGCGCAACTTCGGTTTTCGTCCTGCCCGGCTACGCCCTCTTGGCGGCGGGAAATCCGAAAGCCAGAGTGCGCACGTACGGCAATACACCCCACGGTGCTGGTTTCCGTTTTGAGCGCGGAACCAAAGTCCGCCGCACCCCTCGCATACTTTCAGTTCCACGCAAGAATGCTTGATTTTCCTATCAACGCAAAAATGGTCAATTTTTCTATCAACGCAAAAATGCTTCATTTTTTTTCTCCAAGGCGCACAACTCCCCCGTCGAGCCTCGTCGGGTTTCCGCGGTCGGATGGGCTCGTCAGGCTGCTTGAGACCTCCGCGGTGGTGGCGTTTGCGCTCTCTTGCCCGGCGCAATGCACCCCAACCAGGGGGGTCTGTTTGTTCTCGGTTGGCTCAGGCCGGTCCATGGGAGATCCCGGCCCCAACGGTACCCGTCGATTTTGGAATCCGGCCGCCGGAGCTATCTTTTCTCGAGCAGGGGAGTCCATCGTGGGTGAGTTCTGCGGTTATAGAGCCGCGCCCCACCCCTGTGTCAAACGAAAGTTTCCCACAACTTCCTGAAAAAACTAACCAATTTGGCGAGAATCTCTTAGGCGTATATTGCGGGAGTTTTGGATTCAACTTTCGCCGAATCTTCGCCTAGATCAGCACATGCGGGAGGGTCAGAAGCGTTGATCCAAATTAGGGCACAACGGCTTGGGGTGCACGATAGTATGCCGCAAGTATCTTTCGAGTAAACAGTTCTGCAAAAGTGCGTCGGGACCTGGCCGTGATGCACAGGTGAGGCCGGTACTTTTGTGCAATGCCAAACGGGTGATTTGGGCTGGAATTACGCCCCAAGGGCGTGAATCCCCGTTTCTTTTGGCGACACTTGTGGCACTGAGACCCTGGGCTAGAGCCCAAGGCTACGAGCCGTTGCCCTTACGTCTTATGTCCGCGCTGGCGCAACAGGACGATCTGGCCGCAGTTGGCGCACTCCCAGGGAAACAGACCGATCAGCGATAACAGCCTGTAGAGGGTCCCGCGGCGGTGCACCCGTCGAAACTCCCAATGTCCGCAAGTGGAGCAGGCTCGCACCTCATTCAAAGTCTACTCATTTTTGCGGCTGGGCCGACTGCTGGCGGTACTGCGCGACGTTGGCGTTGTGCTCGTCGAGCTGTTTGGCGAACTTGGAGGATCCGTCGGGATTGGCGACGAAGTACATGTAGTCGGTCTGGGCGGGGCGCAGGGCGGCCTGAAGCGAGGCGACGCCCGGGTTGCAGATAGGCCCCGGGGGAAGGCCGGGGTGCGTGTAGGTGTTGTAGGGCGAGTCGGAATGGAGCTCGCTCTGGTGAATGACGCCGGTCCAGGTGCCGTTGAGGAGCGAGGCGTAGATGACGGACGGGTCAGTCTGGAGGGGCATGCCGGCGCGGAGGCGGTTTTCGAAGACGCCGGCGACGACGGGGCGCTCGGAAGGGACGCGGACCTCGCGCTCGATGAGCGAGGCCATGGTGACGACGCGGGGTGCGTCGGCCGGCTGGAGACGGAGACGGGTGGCGACCTCGGCGAAGCGCTTGACCATGGCGCCGAGCATCTCGACCTCGGTCGAGTGGTGGTTGAACTTGTAGGTGTCAGGGAAGAGGAAGCCTTCGAGCGAGGTGGGCTGGGGGCTCCCCGGAGGACGCCAAGCCCGGATGAGTTCGGTGTGGGCGCGCTCGGCGGCGAGGAAGCTGGCGCTGGAGTCGAGCCCGGCGGCCTGGACTGCGCCGGCGATGTCGAAGATGTTGTAGCCCTCGGGGATGGTGAGCGCGATGGTGTAGACGTCGCCGCGATGGAGGCGATCGTAGACCTCGGCGGGGGTGGCGGGGTGGTCGAAACGGTACTCGCCGGCCTTGAGGCTGCCGCCGCGTGTGAAGCGGAGGACCTGGAGCTCATAGCCGGTGCGCAGGACGCCGGCCTGCTTGAGCTGGCGGCCCATCTGGAGCGTGCTGGTGCCGGGGGCGATGTCGACGAACTGCTCGGTGTGCGGGCCGTAGGGGACGAGGAAGAGAAAGGCGATGGCGGCCACGACGATAAGGATCAGCAGGAACAGAACTTTCAGCAGTCGGGCTGCGAATCGCAAGGGGAACCACCTCAGCGCACAGTCTAAGTCGCTGGTTTCTTGGATTCATTTGCATATTTTGGGGCCGTCCTCGGGTTGTAACGGGGTGCGGCAATTTGTCGGAACGACGCTTTGTCGTGATTCGATATAGCATTAGCAGTAGCGAACCATGGGAGAGGAATTCCCGGACGTCGAGCGGTTCATCGTCGACGAGATTGACAGCGTGCCGCATCTGGAGGCGCTGCTGCTGCTGTGGCGGCAGGCGCCGCGGCTGTGCTCTGCCCGGCAGCTTGCGGATCAACTGTACGTGACGCAGGCGCGGGCCACGACCATTGCGGAAGACCTGTGCCGGCGCGAATTGATTGCGCGCGAGCCACGGCATGACGGAGCGTACTTCTACGACACACGGTCGGAGGAGCGGAACCGGCTGCTGGAAGCTGTGCACGAGGTGCACCGGCGTGAATTGATCCGAATCTCAGGCATAATTCACTCCAAAGCCTCACCTGGAATTCGTGCATTTGCCGACGCCTTCCGTTTCAGAAAGGACAAGAGCTGATGGAGGCTGCTGTCTACCTGTTGGGCACGTTTGTTGTTCTGGCGTGCGGCGTGCTGCTGGCACGTGGCTATCGGCAGTCGGGCCAGCGCCTTCTGCTGTGGAGCTCGATTTGCTTCTTCGGGCTGGCGCTGTCGAACGGACTGACGTTTCTGGACCTGAGCCTTCTGCCGGAGGCGATCGACCTGCATATGTTGCGTCATGCGGTGACAGGGGTGGCGACGCTCGTGCTTATCTACGGTCTGGTGTGGGATTCGGAGTGAGGAGATGATCGAAGGATTTGTGTTGGGGATTCTCGCAACGGCCTCACTGGTTGTAGCGATGTTCTTTCTCCGGTTCTGGAGACGGACGGGCGACTTCCTTTTCCTGGCATTCGCGACTGCCTTCGCGGCGGATGCGGTGACGCGAACGATCATGGCCGTGAATCACATCCCCAGCACGGGCTACTCCTGGGTGTACGTGGAACGGCTGTTTGAGTATGTGCTGATCCTGGTTGCGATTCTGGCGAAGAATCGCAGGTCGTCGTAGAGTGACCGGCTCGCTCTAAGATGACAGGATGGCTGCCGAGCGGATTCTGGCGCTGGATGTGGGCGACAAACGCATAGGGCTGGCGATTACGGATGCGCTGGGGATCACGGCGCAGCCGCTGTTTACGCTGCGCCGCGCAACCCTCCGGGCTGACTTGAGGGCGATTGCGCGGTTCATCCGGCAGCGTGAGGTCGGCATCGTGGTGGTGGGAAATCCGCTGAATGCGGACGGGACGGAGAGCCGGCAAGCGGCGAAGGCGCAGGCGTTTGCGAAGGCGCTGGAGGCAGAGCACCCGGAGCTGGAGCATCATCTGCTGGATGAGCGGCTGACGACGCGAGAGGCGCATGAGTTGCTGGATGCGGCGGGGCGTGCGCCGAGAGCTGGCTTCGAGGTTGGCGGGCCGGCTTCGCGGGGGAGCCGGAAGGAGATGCGCGTGAGCCGAACGGAAATCATTGATCAAGTAGCCGCGACGCTGCTGCTGGAGGCTTTTTTGTCCCTGCGAGCGGGGCCGGCGCTGCTGCCGGAGACGGAGAAGCCGTAAGCGGGGAGATTGGGAGGCTTCGGGAGCCGTCTCGTATAATGGACTTTTCATCCCCCGCCTCAATTCCGTCTTCGAGGCTCACGAGCAAAGACCCGCGCATGCAAGACATCATGAAGTCGTTACAAGAGCAGATTAAGGTGCTCGAGTACGAGCTCACCACGGAGCTGCCCGCCGAGATCAAGAAGGCGGTGGCCATGGGCGACCTGTCGGAAAACGCCGAGTATCACATGGCGAAGCAGCGCCAGGAGTTCGTGAACGCGCGCCTGGGCCAGTTGAAGAAGCGCATGGCAGAGCTTTCGCTGGTGAACCTGGCGAACATTCCGCGCGAGAAGGTGGGCTTCGGCTCGACGGTGGTGGTGTTTGATTCGAGCAAGGATGAGGAGCTGACGTACAAGCTGGTGACGAGCGAGGAGTCGGATGTGGCCAAGGGGTTGATCTCGACGACCTCGCCGATTGGGCGCTCGCTGATTGGCAAAGAGGTGGGTGATACCGCGACGGTGGTGACGCCGACCGGGAAACGCGAGCTCGAGATTCTCAAGTTGACGACGATCCACGACGCGGAAGAGTAAAGCCGTGATGGCGGGACGATGTACGCTTGTCTTTCGAGGACTCGTGCCTTGACGCCATTGTTCGTTGCTCTCGGCGCAGGATTTATCGTCTTCCGTGCACTGGGATTTGTGTTTCCCTGGTTTGCGGACTGGCAGCACGCGCTGCGCGCTGCGCTTGGAGTGATGTTTCTGCTGACCGCCTCGGCACACTGGGGAAAGCGCCGGCCGTCGTTGGTCCGCATGGTGCCGGAGGGCATCGGGCATGCGGAGTTCTTTGTCACGCTCACTGGCATCGCTGAGGTGGCCATCGCTGTGGGACTGCAGATCCCGCGGGTGGCGCTCTGGGCCGCGATCGCCGCCATCCTCATGCTCTGCGCCATCTTTCCGGCGAACGCGAAGGCGGCGCGGGAGCAGCTCACTATTTTGGATAAGCCGGTGGCGTCAATCGGTCCGAGGCTGGTGGGCCAGGTAGTTTTTATCGCGCTACTGGCAGCCTCGGTGTGGCCGCGATGAGCGGGCGGCATTGCGTCGCGATAAACTTCTAATTGGCAAATGACCTGGACAAGCGCATTCGGAAAGGGCAGCGGCTGGCTGCTGCAGAAGATCGTCAATGGGCTTGCGCTCTCGAAGATCTCGCCGAATACGCTCACGTTCATCGGCCTGGTGATCAACGTCGTTGCGGCGTTCTTCTTCGGGTATGGCCGCGCGGATAACTACATTCGTATGTTCCTGTATGCGGGTCTGGTGATCATCGGTGCCGGGCTGTTCGACATGGTCGATGGCCGGGTGGCGCGGCAGACGAACCAGGTGTCGGTGTTCGGCGCGTTCTTTGATTCGGTGCTCGACCGCTACTCCGACGTGGCGCTGTTCTTCGGGCTGCTGGTGTTTTATGCGCGCGGCAACCGCTACTTCTATGTGTTTCTCGTCGCGTTTGTGATGACGGCGTCGCTGATGGTGAGCTACACGCGCGCACGCGCCGAGGCGCTCATCGGCTCCTGCAAGGTGGGCTTCATGGAACGGCCGGAGCGGATCGTGCTGATCATCCTGGGAGCGCTGTTTGAGCGCTGGGATGCGATGCCGGCGGCGCTGTGGGTGCTGGCCGTGCTCTCGACGATCACGGTCATCCACCGGATTCGCTATACCTACGTCGAGACGGAGCGGCGCAAGCTGGCGGGTGTGGCTACGCCGTAGCTGTAGACGGCTGCTAATCTCTGGTGCACTGCTTTACGCGGGCTGACGGTGCGAACCGGCTACAGAAACGGGTTCACGATCTGCAGCGCGTCGATCCGCTGGAGATGCTGCAGGTCCTCGGTGTAGAGCACCTCGCACTGAGCGTGAAGCGCGGCGGAGATGATGAGCGAGTCGTACCAGCCGATTCGATACCGATCCACAATCTCAAGTCCGTACTGCAAGAGTGCAATGGAGGAATTGACCGCCAGCATAGGCCGCAGCACCATGCTTACGTACTGGCGCAGATCGCCTATCTCCAGTCTTGGCTGAAATCTCTTGAGCGCAACGTTGATGAACTCCTGCACGACCTGATAGCTGATGATTGCAGAGCGGCGTTCTATACCCTCTTTGACCAACTGGTTCGCGCGCTTTCGCTTCGCCGGGGCAGAGGCATCGAAGCAATAGACCAGGATGTTGGTATCGAGAAGGTACCTACCGCTCATTCATTTCGTCTCGCGTGTAGGGTCCTGTCGAGTGCGCGTACGACAGCTTCGCCATCAGTGCGTCATAATCGCCGGCGAGGTCGTCTTGGGAGACATAATCCCGCAGCCACTCGCGAAACGCCACATTCAACGTCTTATGCTGCGAGCGAGCGACGTGGCGTGCGCGCTCGATCAGTTCCTCGTCAGCTGTGAGGGTAACGTTTTTCACTATGTCAGTGTACACGAATTTCGTGTACGTTTGAGGTGAAATGGCTGCGACTTCCCCCGTTCTCCTGATTCACGGTGGCGCCTGGGCTATGCCGGACGATGCTGTCGCCGCGCATGAGCGCGGTATTGCCACTGCTCTGGCCGCGGGCTGGGCGGTGCTCGAGAAGAACGGCTCGGCGCTGGATGCGATTGAGGCTGCGATCACCGTGATGGAGGATGACGACACATTTGACGCGGGGCGGGGGTCGTTTCTTACGCGCGATGGGCGCGTGCAGCTTGATGCCCTGATGATGGACGGGGCGACGCTTCGGGCCGGCGGCGTGGCGTGCGTCGAGCGGCTCAAGAATCCTATCCAGGCGGCGCGGCTGGTCCTGGATAAGTCGCCGCACGTGTACTTCGTCGGCACGGGAGCAGAGCGCTTTGCGACGCAGCATGGGATGCGGCTGGTAGATAATACGGAGCTCATCGTGCCGCGCGAGCGCGATCGTCTGATGCGCTTTCAGCAGGCGGAGCTGGCGGGACATCCGGACACGACCTTCAGCGGCAATGCGGAGTTCATCTCCACACCATCTTCGGATCCAGCGCTGGCCCAGACTGCGCTGGATACTGAGGTCGAGCAGGGGCTGGCTGAAGAGGTGCGCATCGTGAATCCAACGCTGCACTCGCACGATACGGTGGGCGCGGTTGCGTTGGATTCGGAAGGGCGGCTGGCGGCGGGGACTTCGACGGGAGGAACGTTGTCGAAGGCTCCGGGGCGCGTGGGGGATAGCTCGCTGATTGGCTGCGGATGCTATGCGGACAATGAATCCGCGGCTGTGTCACTGACGGGATGGGGCGAGCCGATCATGAAGCTGGTGCTGGGCAAGTGGGCCGTGGATCGGGTGGCCGCGGGGAGCACGCCGCAACAGGCCGCTACCGATGCGATTGATTACCTCTTCAACCGGCTGGGTGGGCACGGCGGCATCATCCTCATGGGACCGGACGGATCCATCGGCCTCGCGCACAATACGCCGCGCATGGCCTGGGGAATCGCGACGGCAGACGGTACGCAGTTCGGCACGACCCGCAACGGATAAAGCGATGCCTATGGCTTGTATGGCGCGATGGCTTCGCCCTTCGCAGAGAAGTCCTTCGCCAGCGGATCGTGCGGCAGCGCCTTCAGACCGGCGATGACGCTCTCCGCGTTCATGATGGCCCCGGCTGCAGTCGTATGCGTGTGCGGGTCGCCGAAGAGCGGTTCCACCGCGGCTTCGCCGAGCGCGTCGTACTTGCGCGCCGTAATCTCGTTCAGGTCGATGAAGCCGACGTGCTGCTCCTCTGCAACCTCGCGCGCCCAGCCGGCGTATGTGTCGGTCTGGCGGACGATCTTTCCGTCTTTCCAGATCTTGCGCGGAACGAGCGAGCAGATGATGGGCGTTGCGCCCTTTGCCTTCACATCCTTTACATACTCGGTCATGTAGTAGCCGAAGGTGTACACGGTCTCATGCCGCTTCGTGATCGGGTTGTCGATCTCCTTCGTGTCATCGCCGACGCCGGGGATGGATCCGCGTGCACGTGCGGGATCGTCGAGCGGGCCGCTGTCGTTGTGGCCGAACTGAATCAGCACGATGTCGCCGGGCTTGATGAGCGCGAGCACGTCCGCCCAATGGCCTTCGGTGATGTAGGTTCGCGAGCTGCGTCCGCCTATGGCCATGTTGGCCAGGTTCACCTTGTTGAGGTCGAGATACTGCGCTAGCTCGTCGCCCCAGCCCATCTGGTTGTGCGCGCCGTCGCCGCGGCCGTTGCGCACGGTGGAGTCGCCCACGAGCCACACCGTCGGAATGCCAGGCTTCAGATCGGCCGGCGCATGCAGGTGCATGTCGCGGCCCGGGTCTGTGCTGACCGCCGGCGGTTGCTGCGCGATCCCGCACATAGCGGCCAACGACATTACCGCCCCGATCACCACGCCCGACAACGTCTTTCTGAATCCCATGTTTTGCTCTGCCTTTCAGCTCACAACAGCGGCTTAACCTGCATCCTACAGCGGTGAAAGCATCTCTGTTGGAGGAGGACATGCATGCGCAAACTCGTTGTGTGGGGCAGCGTCATCGCCGGAGCCGTAGCCGCTTACCTGATGTACAAACGCGGAACGCCGATCATGGACATCGCGAAGAAGACGGTCACGAATCCGGTGGGCTCTCTGGTGACTGAGCTCAAGAACGCGTAAGAGGCGCACAATAGCTGTAGCGCCCCCGCATCTGCACGCGAGCGCACACGCTGGCTGTGAGCACAACTGAACTCTTCCGCGATCCCGATGGTCCGGCCGAGGCCGAATCGCTTCGCCGCCCGCTCACGCCCGAGCAGGCGGATAAGCTGCCATATATCCATCGGCTGCTGCTGAAGCACTACGGTGAGCCGCCGGCGCGCACGCCGTGGGACCCACTCACGCAATTCATCTATTCGCTGCTGAGCTCGCGGACCAAGACGGCGCAGTCGCTGCAGGTGATGCGCGATCTCGAGCGCGCCTTTCCAGGCGCTGGACCGGGCTCGTGGGAGCCGGTGCGCGACGCGTCCGTGCAGGAGATCGAACGCGCGATCGCGATCGTCACCTTCCCCGAGCAGAAGGCGCTGCGCCTGAAGACCGCGCTGGAGCAGATCACCGCGCGCACGGGAGCGCTCTCGCTTGATTTTCTGCATCGCTATCGCACGGACAAGATTCGCGCATGGCTGGAGCAGTTCGAGGGGGTTGGGCCGCAGGTGTCTGCGGCGATCGTCAATTTCTCCACACTCCGGCGGCGCGCTTTGGCGATTGATGCGAATCATCTGCGCGTCGTGCAGCGGTTGTGCGTTGTGCCGCGCGCGGATGCGGCAACGACCGAAGAACGCCTGATGCGGCTGGTGCCCGAGACCTGGGACGCGGCGATGCTCGACGAACATCACGCGCTGGTGAAGCTGCACGCGCAGACGCTGTGTACGTTTGACAACCCGCGCTGCGCGGATTGCCCGCTGCTGCAGATATGCCCGACGGGACAGCGCAATGTGAGCGAGTTGCACCTGACGCCGCAGCCTTAGGGATGCAATCCTTCGCGGATGATCGCGCTCTCTTCGATTCGCTCCAGCAGTTCCGCGACACTCGCATAAACTTCGACGCAGCCGGCATCCATCAGCTCGTCGTGCGTCCAGCCGCCGGTTTCGACGCCGATCGTGCGCAAACCGGCCTTGCCGGCGGACTCCGCGTCGTACGGTGTGTCGCCCAACGCGATGCAGTCCCTGGCTTTGAGGCCGAGTCGTTTGAGTGTCGCGGTGAAGACATCTGGATGTGGCTTCGCGCGATCGACGTCATCGGCCGACGTGGCATCGTCGACCAGGTCCTCGAGGTGCATGATGCGCTTGTAGTCCTCGAGGTCGTTCTTCCTGGCAGAACTCGCGAGGGCGAGTTTGATATCGCGACGCTTCAGCTCCTCAGCGAATTCGCGCACCTTTGGCAGCGGTTGCACGTGCTGGAGAAATTCATTGCGGAAGAGCCACTCGCGAAAGGTCTTCAGCGGCTCTTCGACGGCCTCGCGTTTCCACCAGGGGACGAACACCGGAATCAACTCGTCGCCGCCCTTGCCGATCTGCCGCCGCACGGTCTCGCGATCGAGCACGATGTTCATCTCCGCAAACGCACGCTGCCACGCCTCTGCGTGCAGCCAGTTGCTCTGCACCAGTGTTCCGTCGATATCGCACAACACAGCCTTGACCATGCACACTCCGGTTTTGCCGATTCCAATCCGCTGATGACCTAAGATGCAATCAGGAGCCGCACGCGGCCCAAGACATCCATGCAGACAATCGATCAGCTCAACGCATCCTTCGCCATTCCCGGCTTGCTCGAGTTCGACCAACATAACGAGCTCATCCGTGCAAACATCAACACGCCCGCCTGCAGGGCTGAGCTCTACCTGCAAGGGGCGCACGTCACCGCATGGCAGCCACGCGGCGCGGAGCCGGTGCTGTTCGTTTCTGAGAAGTCGGCGTTTGAGCCGGGTAAACCGATCCGCGGCGGAATCCCCATCATCTTCCCGTGGTTCGGATCGCGCACCGCAACTCCGGGCATTGAGGAAGAAGACTCGCGCACGGATGGGCCTTCCCACGGCTTCGCGCGCACGCAGGTCTGGAAGCTCGACTTCGGCGCGTATGCGGCAGAGGAGTTGCACCTGTCCCTCTCGCTCGACGCGACTGACCTGAGCCGTTCTCTTGGATACGATCGCTTCCTGCTCGCATACCAGATCACCTTCGGGCGCGAGCTTCGCCTGCGGTTGTCCATCGCGAACGACGGCGAAAAGCCGATGCGCGTCGAAGAAGCGCTGCACACCTATCTGCATGTCGGGGAAGTCGAACAGACGCGCGTTCACGGATTGTTCGAGACCGTGTACCTCGACAAGACCGATGACTTTGCGCGCAAAACGCAGACGCAGCCCGTGCTTATGTTGAGCGGCGCTACCGATCGCCCGTACCTCAACACCACATCGCCGATCGCTGTCGATGATCCGGTGTTGCATCGACGGATCACCGCGACGAAGGCAAACTCAAACACGACGGTCATCTGGAATCCATGGGCAGATAACGGTCTGGCGGACATGTCCGAGGAGGGCTGGCGGCAGATGCTCTGCGTAGAGTCCGCAAACGCCGCCGACAACGCACTGCACCTGCAGCCGCGCGCCGCGCACGTGATGGAGACGACGATCTCTGTTGAGGCGCTGGCCTGATGACGAGCCCCGCGCGATTGATTCTTGCATCAGCTTCGCCGCGGCGCCGCGAGCTGCTCGCACAGGCCGGCCTGCGGTTCGAGGTTGTCCCGGCACACATCGATGAATCGCGACATGCCGGCGAGAGTCCCACCGCTTACGTCGAGCGCCTTGCAATGGAGAAAGCGCAGGCGATTCACGCGCTCCATCCTGCTGCGATTGTGCTTGGCGCGGACACGACGGTGGAGATCGACGGCCATGCGCTTGAAAAGCCCGTCGATCGTAGTGATGCCAGGCGCATGCTGCGCGCGCTCTCCGGACGCACGCACCACGTGCATACTGGGCTCGCGCTGCTGTCAACGCAGGGCCAGCGGACCCATCTCGAGACAACGTCCGTCACCTTCAGCGAGGTTGACGAAGCAGGCCTCGAGCACTATCTCGCAACCACAGAGCCATATGACAAGGCCGGAGCGTACGGCATCCAGGGTTATGCCGCGCGATGGATTCCGCGCATCGAGGGCGACTACTTCAACGTCGTTGGATTGCCGCTCGCGGCAACCGTGCGGCTGTTGCGCGAACCCGGCTTCACGCCAGACTAGAGATCAGCCTGAATCATGCCGGCGAGCAATGCCGTGCGCTCCACCAGATGTCCCGCAACAACATACTCGCCCGGCGAGTGCGCGCCGCCGCCCACTGCGCCCATGCCATCCAGCGTCGGCACGCCGATGGCGGCGGTGAAGTTGCCGTCCGAGCCGCCTCCCGTGGCCGCCTCCTCTAGATCGAGCCCGATCTCGGCGGCCAGCCGTTGTGCTGTCTGAAACAGCTTCACGGTTCCCGCGCGTCGCTCCATGGGCGGCCGGTTGATTCCGCCTGCGATACGCAGCGAGCAGGCGGCGTCACGCGTACGCAGCCCGCGGAACATCTCCTCCACGCGCGCTGCATCGTCGATGGTGACCACGCGTACGTCCACCTCCGCACGGCACTCGGCGGCGATGACATTCGACCGCGTTCCGCCTGCGATCACGCCAACGTTCACCGTGCGTCCGAGGCTCGCGTCTGCCCAGCCTGAGACCTCTTCAACGAGCCGCGCCATCTCCAGCACCGCCGAGTGGCCGGTCCCGAAGTCAACGCCTGCGTGCGCCGCGACGCCCTGCACCGTCAGCTCAAGATGGCCCACGCCTTTACGCGCTGTCTTGTAGGCGAGCCCCTGCGCGGGCTCCAGCACGAACACCGCAACGGACTCCCGCGCCAGCCGCTCCGTGTGCGCCCGCGACGCATGGCTCCCGACCTCCTCGTCAGGATTGAGCAGCACCGTCACCGGCCTGTTCAGTGCATTCAGATCGCGCAGCGCGGCGATCGCCTCCAGCGCCATCACGACACCCGCCTTCATGTCCACGACGCCCGGGCCGCGCAGCCGCACACCATCTTCGGCATCTTCCTCGCGCCACGGCATCGTCGCGAGCGTGCCCATGGGATACACGGTGTCCAGATGCCCGAGCAGCAGCACCGGCCTTCCGCTCAACTCCGCGCCGAAGCGCAACTCGAGGACGTCTCCGTACGATCCGCCGTCATGACGCCGCACCTCCGCGCCGAGCTCACGCGCCCAGCTAACGACGCAATTAGCCGCGCGGTTCACCGCCTCGCGATCATAGCTGGGAGACTCAATCTCCACCAGCTCTCGCAGCCTCGCCCGCAAACGCGGCTCCGCGCCACGCACCTGTTCTATCAAACGTTGTATCTGCACCCGCACATTGTACGTTCGCGCAGGCGCGAGGCTCTATCGCCCCGGAGGCGCAGGCACCATCACGGCATTCGGATCGACCTTCGGAATCCCGAGGTGCCCGCTGAGATGCACGAGGTCCATGGGCCGAAGCAGCCCTGAGACCCGCACCACATTCATCTCCTTGCGGCCGCGAATCAGAACGGTGACATGGTCGATATCGCCGCCGGCATAGTGAAACCAGATGTCGGCGATTGGCTTGGTGGGCGACGCCGACTCACGCGGACCGACGTTCGCATCGATGAGGTGCCTCCATCCAGCCGCGTGATACGCCTGCTCCAGAGCGTGCATCTCCTCCGGGATATAGAACGCCGGCTCAGGATACTGGTAGTGTTCGAAGCTAACGCCGTTGAAGCCAGCCGCACGACCTTCGCCGAGCATCGCGTCCAGCATCTCGCGGTCGAACGTAATCGTCGTGGCCGTGGCGCGTTGCGAGGACAGTTCCTGGAGCGCCTGGGCCGCTGCCGGCGGATCGTAGTAGTCCTGAGCCTGGAGGGAACTCGTTCCGGCAAACAGCGCAACCCAGCCAGCAGCCAGCACAAACAGACGCAGCTTCATCGTCGTCCTCACTGCTGATTCAGACGCGGTTTGCCGCCGAAAGTTCTTCTCCTGACGGGAAGATTACTGTGGCGGGTTCGGGGCAAAGTACCCCTTCTTCGCGCGCACGTTATATCGTGCGTCGAGCGCCTGCAGATAGATCGTCCGGAAGCTGCCATCCTGTTTGAAATCAGCAGGAACATACACCAGCGAGTACTGGCTGCGCAGCGCCTCTTCGATATTGTGGAACCCGACGGCGACCTGCTCGACCGAATCCGGGAAGAACGCCTGGCCGCCGGTCGCCTCCGCAATCGCCTTCAGCACGTCGTCGCCCTTGTCCTTGCTCGGGCCGTAGTTCGTGCTGATCGTGTACACGATCGTCTCGGCGCGCTGGCACATCTTGATCGCGTCCGATTCATACGCGCGGCTGTAATCGTCGTCGCCATCGGAAACAAGCACAATCGCCTTGCGCACCGCATTGTTCTGCTGCAGGGTCAGCATCTGGTCGCGGCACGTCTTATACAGCGAGTCGAACAGCGCCGTTCCGCCCCCGGGCCGCAGCTTGCGAATGCCCGTGTCCAGCAGGTCGACGCGGTTCGTAAAGTCCTGCGTCAGCTCCGTCTGCACGTCGAATCCCTCGACGAAGGCGCGATCCTCGGGCCGCAGCACCTGCAGCAGAAAGTCCGTCGCAGCCTGCTGCTCGAAGATGAAGCGTTGCCGGATCGACGTCGACGTATCGAGCATGATGCCAACCCGCAGCGGCAGATTCGTCTGCTGTTTAAAGGTCACCACGCGTGACGGCGGACGTCCGTCGTCCAGCAGGCCGAAGTCCTGCTGCTGCAATCCGGTGACGAAGTGCCCCTTATGATCCGTCACAGTGAAGATCAGGTCGACCTCACGCGAGAACAGGTGCAGGGTCTCGGTGGGCGGCTCGTCGCGCGGCACCAGCCCCGGCTGCTGGGAGCTGTTCGGCTGCGCGGGAGTCGCGCTGTGAGCAGCGGACTGCGAGACCTGGCTTGTGGAGGACGACGACGACGCGGCAGGGGCTGCCTGCGCCTGCAGACGGCCGAGAGGTGCAAGGAGAAGACCCAATCCCGCAATCGCGAACGCGCGACCCAGCGGGACGAGCCGGGCGGGGATCGTCACACTACCCATCTTATCAATGAGACGCCTCCGGATTGCCCTTAGAAAGCATCCGGCGAGCATCCGGCGATTCCTCCCACAGGCGCCCGAATCGGCTCTAATGGAGCTGTGACCGTAACACCCAGTCCCGACAAGAGGATTGAAGCCCAGAAGATACCCGGCCGCCTGGCCGAGCGCGGAGGCGCGGCCCTCGAGTGGGAGCGCCTGCGCGAACATTTAGCCGCCGCTGCGCGTTCCGAGCTCGGCCGCGCTCGCGTCCTGACCCTTGAGCCTTCCGCTGACGCCGCGTGGATCGGCCAGCAGCAGCAGCGAACCAGTGAGTTGCGCGAGATGCTGCGAGTGGCAGGCGGCTTCGACTTTCGCGGTCTTCTCGAGCCCGCAGATTTGTTGGATCAGGCGCGCATTGAAGGCGCTGCGCTCGAACCCACAGAGCTGCTCTCGATCCTGGCTCACGCCGAGCGTGTCGAGGCCTGGCGCGTGCTCGTCATCACGCCGCCCGGCGACCTCAAGGGCCACTGGCCCGCGGTCGACACACTTTCCGCTCCATTGCTCGAGCACGATCTCGGCAACCTGCTGCGCGCACTCCGTGGCAAGATCGAACCCGACGGCTCGCTCGCCGATGACGCCAGCCCAGAGCTCGCGCACATCCGCCGCGCCATCGCACGCCAGCACCGCATCATCGAAGAGAGCCTGCGCAAAGCGCTCGCCCAGCTCAGCGAAGGCGGCAGCACACAGAGCGACCTCATCACCGTGCGCGGCGAGCGCTTCGTCATCCCCGTCAAAGCCGAGTTCAAGCGTAAGCTCCGCGGCATCCTGCACGGCTCCAGCTCCAGCGGCCAGACCGTCTATCTCGAGCCCATGGAAACCGTCGAGCAGAACAACGAGCTCGCGCGCCTGCTCGACGACGAACAGGCCGAGATCCATCGCATCCTCGTCGCGATGACGCGCGCCGTTGCGCTGAACGCAATTCCGCTTACGCTCGGCGCAGAAATTTTGGCAGAATTAGACGCGCATCAGTCCATTGCCACCTTCGCGCAGGAGCTCGAATGTCTTCGGCCCCTATTCCTCAGCGCACCTGACGCGAACGCGAACGACACCGAAGAGATACAGGCGACCGACACCGAACTCGAGATCGTCGCCGCGCGGCATCCTTTGCTCGATTTGCGCCTGCGTGCGGAAGCCGGCCGCATCATCCCCATCACAATTGCGCTGCCGACAGGCCAGCGCCAGATTGTCATCAGCGGCCCCAACACCGGCGGCAAATCCGTCGCGCTGAAAACCATCGGCCTCATCGCCGTAATGGCACAGGCCGGCGTTCCCGTCCCTGCCACCAGCGCGCGCCTCCCGATTTTCACCGGCATCTTCACCGATATCGGCGACGCCCAATCCATCGAACAGAACCTCTCCACCTTCTCGGCGCACATCCGCAATATCGATCGCATCGTTGCACGCGCGGACGACCACTCCCTCGTCCTCATCGACGAACTCGGCTCCGCAACCGACCCCGATGAAGGCGCCGCACTCGCCGTCGCCGTCGCCCAGCACTTCCTTGAGCGCCGGGTGCTCAGCATCATCACCACGCACCTCACCGCGCTCAAGGTGTACGCGGCACGCCACGCCGGCGTGCTCAACGCCGCCGTCGGCTTCGACGAATCCACACTCACGCCGACCTACGAACTGCGCCTCGGCATTCCCGGCGCGTCCGCCGGCATCAACATCGCCTCGCGCCTCGGCCTCGATCCCGCCATCGTCACCAACGCGCGCTCACAGCTCACCACGCAACAGGCCGACATCAGCCGCTTCCTCGACGAGCTGCACGCGCAGCTGACTGCCGCAACCGCGGAGCGCGCCGAACTCGCAGCCACCGAACGCAAGCTGAACAACGAGCGCCAGCGCCTCGCCCAGGAAGGCCGCGCCGAGCAACAGGCAACAACCAGAGAACTAGCCCGCAAGCTCGAAGCCCTCATCCGCGACTTCGAATCGCAGCTCCGCGACACCGTCAAAGACATCGACGACAAAAAGATCGCGCAGAAGATCGCCCGCGACTCCGCCCTCCGCATCGCTCGCCTGCGGCGCGAGTTCTCCGAGCAATTCCAAACCACCGTCGCGGAACACATCGCCGAGGCCGGAGATAAATCACGCGAAGCAACGAAGCGCGACCAACCCCGCGAGCCGCGCGTCGGCGACCTCGTCCGCCTCAAGTCACTTAACCGCGAAGGCCGTGTCGTCCGCCTCCTCGACGCCAACTCGCTCGAGGTCAGCTTCGGCGCGATGAAGAGCCGCGTGCCGCGCAGCGACATCGCCGAGATCACACCCGTGCACGAGCCGCCCGCCGAAAGCATCCGCCGGCGTAGCGGCATCACCATTTCGACCGCCAACGACGACGTCCTCATCAGCTCCGAGATCAACGTCATCGGCCGCACCGCCGACGAAGCTGAAGCCGAAGTCGAGCGCTTCGTTGAGCGCGCCTTCCTCGCCGGCCTGCCGCGCATCCGTGTCGTGCACGGCGTTGGCATGGGCGTGCTGCGCCGCACCTTGCGCGATCTCCTGCGCAAACACCCGCACGTCATCTCCGTCACAGAACCGCCCTACAACGAAGGCGGTCAGGGCGCAACCATCGTCGAGCTTCGGCAATAACAGACGATTCCGCGTTACCGCCCGCTCGAACGCACGTGCCCGCTGCGCGCGAGAGACGCACGTTCGAGAGACCTGCCGCGCGTCGCCTCGTAGTACACGCCGCACGCGCTCACCACGATCTGGTCCGGCGCCACCATCAGCACTGAGTCGCCCGGAATCTCCGTGCTCGCCGGCAGCACCGCCGCGTCCTCATGCTGCATGTCCACCTCGGTCAGCTCCGCCGCCCGTACACCCAGCTGAGCAAAGCTCGCCGGCTCCGCCCCGGCGTTCTCCTTGCTGAAATCCTCCGCGCTCACCACCCGTGTATAGATGTCCTCGAGCGGCACCACACCGCCGCGCCACCGCATCTGGTTCTGCGAATACGTGAGCGTCGTTCCCACCAGCGACTGCGCCTGCTCGCGCGTCCAGCAGCCGGAGTTCGTCGTTGGCAGAATGCGCGTGATGCGCCACGTGCCGCGCAACGAGGCCGGGAGTTGCTCCGCGCGCGCAGTTGAAGCAGTTGAGCTAAAGAGTCCTATAGCGAGGGCCGCCATGCACAAGGGCTGCCCAAAACGTGCAAACAACACTGGACGTTCTCCTTCAATTTGAGGTCCCTCACGACTCTGGGCCCCGTCAACCAAGTTTGATGCGATCGAAACCCCACCTGCCGCCAAAGTTCGGCAGGTTCGCTTAATCGAATCCGACAGGTTTGCTCGCCAAACCCATCACGTTACCGTTCGCTGCACGATATCGCCGTTCGCTGCGAATCGGACGACTTTCAGCGCCCCAGAAGGGTAACTTTAAATGGCCGAGGAACCCTGTGGGAACCCTCGGATGTACTTCTGGCGCAGGTACTTAGCATCGTAATCTGAACCAGATTCGAGTTTAGTGGATAACGCGTGATGCGAACTCTGCAACAACTCTTTTAGGAGAGACGAAACGACATGGGAAAAGCGGTTAAGCTCCTCGAAAAAGGTGTAGTGCTCGGAGCACGCGCGAGCTGGACAGTATTCGACAAGCTGAACTCCATCAGCCCCAACAAAAGCTTCACCCCGAAGTGGTCCGACAAGCCGCTCCTCAAGAGCTACCAGAAGGAGAAGCCGCCGCTCGGCTGGCCTCGCACCACTGACTCCCTCTGCCCCAAGTGCGTCCCTGAGATCCGCCAGCAGATCATCGACGGCAAGCTGCCGCACGAGATCCTTCTCAACGAGAAGGTCGGCGAGATCAAGGCGCAGATCATCGAGCGCGACGGCAAGATCCTGATGGTCAAGGACTGCCCCATCCACGGTCACTTCGAGGACGTCATGTCCATCGACCCGCCGATGATGCGCCACCTCGAAGAGGTCTTCCCCGGTCGCGACATTCGCGCGCACAACGATGAGAAGCTCCACAACCACGGAACTTCCACTGTCACGCACGGCCGCGGCTCGGTCCTCACCATCGACCTCACCAACCGCTGCAACATGATGTGCGACCCGTGCTTCATGGACGCCAACCAGGTCGGCTTCGTTCACGAGCTCACCTGGGACGAGATCAAGACCATGCTCGACAACGCGGTGCAGATCAAGCCGCGCCGTCAGATGTCGGTCCAGTTCTCCGGCGGCGAGCCCACGCTCTCGCCCTACTTCCTCGACGCCGTCGCCTACGCCCGCAAGGTCGGTTACAACTCGGTGCAGGCCGCGACCAACGGCATCGAGTTCGCCAAATCCAAGGAGTTCGCCAAGGCTGCCGCAGAGGCCGGCCTCCGCTACGCCTACCTGCAGTTCGACGGCATCGGCAACGCCGCCAATTCCCACCGCAAGGTCGGCAATGCGTTCGACGTGAAGCTCCAGGCCATCCACAACCTGCATGAGGCCGGCGTCGACATCGTCCCCGTCACGACCATCGTCAACGGCATCAACAACGAGCAGGTCGGCCGCATCATTCAGTTCGCGCTCGACAACCCGAAGAAGATCAACTTCCTCTCCTTCCAGCCGGTATCCTTCACTGGCCGCGACGAAGCCGTCTCCGACGAGCGCCGCGCCGCACAGCGCTACACCCTCTCGCACCTCGCGCACGACATCCGCGACCAAACCGGTCTAGGCGAGTCCACGCGCGACTGGTTCCCCATCAGCTTCATGTCGACCTTCTCCGACTGGGCGGACCTGGTGCACGGACCCGAGCACGACTGGGGTCAGCTCTCCTGCGGTTGCCACCCGAACTGCGGCATCGGCATGGCGCTGATGATCGACAAGGAGACCAAGGAAGCCGTTCCGGTCACCGCCTTCCTCAACGCCGACCGCCTCGCCAAGGACATTGCCAAGGTGAACGATGCCTCCCGCGGCAAAATCCTCACCGTCATAGGCGCCGCGCTCGCGCTCATCCGCAACTACGAGCCCAAGAACGCCCCCACGCATTTCAGCATCTTCTCGCTGCTGGAGAAGTTCGATAAGTGCTTCGGCGCGACCGGCCGCAACTACGGCAAGGTCACCGCCGACCGCACCCTCGAGGACATCGAGAAGCGCCGCAAGGACCGCTGGAACTTCCTCTTCATCGCCGGCATGTGGTTCCAGGACCTCTTCAACTACGACTTCCGCCGCACCGAGCAGTGCATCATCCCGTACGCCACGCAGGAAGGCGAAATCTCCTTCTGCGCGTACAACACCGGCATCGGCTGGCGCAACATCATCGAGAAGATGCACATGACCTCCACGCTCACCAAGTGGTATGAGGAGCACGGGCGTCACGAGATCTTCGCCGGCGGCAAGAAGGTCGGCCTCGAGAAGCAGGACAAGTACGACCTGGTTCTCAACGAGGAGCACGTCAACGCCGCCGCCAACGACACGTTTGAGAAGTCCGGCATCGCCAAGAACGCGCGCGAGGAAAAGATCCGCGCTCGCGATGCGAAGCTGAAGCAGGACGCCGAGAACGCCCGCATGGCCAAGCTCTACCGCAAGGAGATCCTCAAGGAACCCGAGATTGCCGGCTTCGTCTCCCTCGGCGAGATCAAGCCCGTCGCCGCTCCCGCACCCGCGAAGGAAGAAGACCTCGTCGCCGGGGACTGACCGTCCAGGTAGAAGCGCCTCCGGCGCAAGAGCAACTACAAAGGCCGCCCAATTTGGGTGGCCTTTGTGTTCTCACTTCAAACGCGGCAGAATGGTCGCACATGAAGCGTGACGACATCATCAGCCACCACGACATGTGCGGTAGGGAATCCATGTCGCTGCAACGGGGAATGAATTTCCGTACCGCTGGTGGCCATGCGGTAGTCCTATCCTCCTTACGCCCAGGTGCGCCTTATGACGATCGCTTAGAGGAAAACGGAAGTGTACTTATCTATGAAGGGCATGACGAATCCCGTTCTAAGAATTGTCCGAACCCCAAAGCTGTAGATCAGCCGTCGGAGACAAAATGGGGGCGTCTGACTCAAAATGGCCTGTTTCACGAAGCAGCGCAAGAATTCAAGAGCGGTAATCGCGATGCGCTGCGTGTCCGTGTCTACGAGAAGATAAAAGCTGGTATTTGGGTTTACAACGGCGTCTTCGCACTTGAAGACAGTTGGATGGAAACGATTGGCGGACGACGGGTTTTCAAGTTCAAGCTCAAATTGCTTGAAGATTTAGAGGAACAAGAACCAGAGTTAGATGTTTTGAGAGTGGCCGAAGAGCATGCTCGCCTTATTCCATCAGCAGTGAAGCTTGCCGTTTGGAAGAGAGATCTTGGTCAGTGTGTTCGCTGCGGTTCGAAAGACAATCTACACTTCGACCACATCCTTCCTTACTCAAAGGGCGGCACATCAACGAGCGAGAAAAACATTCAACTGCTCTGCATGAAACATAACTTGCAGAAGCACGCTCATATTCAATGATCCCGAATTCCGTCTTTTGACCCTGCGACTGGAACCCGCTACAGTTTCGCTCATGAGATTCGCAGCCCTTCTCACCGCAGCCGCAGCTCTCGCGGGCACCACGCTCGCCGCCCAGCAGCGCCCCGCCATCACCGGCATCGCGTTCATGCGCGTCTATACCGACGACGTCCCTGCCGCCGAGCACTTCTACGGTCCGACGATGGGCTACACAGAGAAGCGCGAAGGCCACGACATGATCTTCCCGATCAACCAGCATCAGTGGATCGAGGTCGTGCCCTCGCAAGAGCGTAACGGCGAATCCTACATGTCGTCACTCGGCCTCACGGTCAGCAACGTGGACGAGATGAAACGTTACCTGGAATCCAAAGGCCTGCAAGTCGAATCACCGCATCCCGGAATGATCTACGTGCACGACCCCGAGGGCAACCTCGTCGCCTTCGTCCAGAAAGACTCCCCGATCAAGGAAGCGGAAGCCGCGCGCGAGGCCCCACTCTCACCCCGCGCTCCATCGCACCACATCATCCACGTCGGCTTCATCGTCCACGACCGCGCGAAAGAAGACGCTTTCTGGAAGGACATCCTCGGCTTCCGCCCCTACTGGTACGGCACCATGCACCCCGGCAACGTCGACTGGGTCAGCATGCAGGTACCCAACGGCACCGACTGGATCGAGTACATGATGATGCCCAACCAGCCTTCCGACAAGCGCGGCTTCGGCATGAGCGACCACTTCTCGCTCGGCGTCGAGCACATGCAAACTGTTCTGCACGACCTTCAGGCCAACGGCTGCGAAGAGAAGCAGTGCACCGCAATCCAGGCCGGCAAGGACGGCAAGATCCAGCTCAACCTCTTCGACCCCGACCAGACACGCGTCGAGTACATGGAGTTCAAGCCCGTCATGAAGCCCTGCTGCTCTGACTTCACCGGCCCGCACCCCGATCCATCCGAGCAGTAAGCCTCACTGCACGCGCGTCGCATTCTGCGTACTCAGCGTGAGCGAGTTTTGCCCCGGTTTCAACTGCACCGGATGATCCCACACCAGCACCTGGTTGTTATAGCCCGTCGAGATCATGAGGTAGTACGTTCCCGCAGGAACACCAGGAAACGTACACGTTCCATTCGCATCCGCGCGCACTGCCGATACAGCATTGGCCTTCACCGCATCGAGGATCTTCTGACAATCCGGGCTGCGTGCTCCGCACGCCATCCCCAGCACCTTGTAGGCATTCGATCCAGCAGGAATCGTCACACCAGCCTTCGTCACAATGTTCGGCATGCTGTCGCGCAGCATCGTGTACGGATGCGACGCCAGCGGATTCGGCGCGCCCGAAAATCCCGACGTAATCGTCAGCGTCGCATTCCCCAGCACATGCCCTGGCGTCGACATCGTCGGCGACTCTGAGGGCGCCGGTCCCGCCGCAGCCGTGCGCACTGCAGAAGCCGCACTTCCGCCGCTCGCAGGAATCGTCTTGCTCGCCGACATCACTGCAAGATTGCAGCTCCGCTCCATCGCGCCAAACGTAAAGTCGCCGTTGTCGTTCTGCCCCGCAACGAATCGTCCATGCACCTGATACGCATCCGCACTGCCGGGATCGAGCGATCCATCCGGCTTCAGCACCAGCTTCAGCGGATGATCCGGCGCGCTAATGCTGATCACACCGCTAGAGCCTTCGGCTGTCACGCTATACGGATACGCTCTAGCCGCATCCGGCCCGCAACCAAGAACCGCCGACTCCGGAAAGAACTGCACACTGAATCCCGTGTTCGCCGCATAGATGCCGTGCATCCGAATCCCTGGTGGTGTCGGCGGCCCTTTGTCTCCGCCGAACATCGTCTTCAGCAGATTCGTCTGCATCGTCTCGATCCCTACCGTTGCACCCTTCGTCGAAAGATTCAGCGCCGGACACGTCACGCGCCGCGGCGAGAATGTCGCATAGGACGGAGTAGACGTCCCGGCCACATAGGTATTCGTCGTCGTCGTGTGCGTGGCGTCGTACTGCCCATTGCCCGCGTAGGACATTGTGTCACCGGAGTGTGCGCCATATTGGCTGGCGTCGATACGCTCCGTCGTTGTTGTGCTGTGAGACTCCACGTGGCCAGGCGTGGATCCGCCGCCCGCCGTCCCAGTCGCAATGACGCCATCGATCGTGAACGGCCCCGCGGCCGTCATTGTGTTATCGCGGTGATACGTCAGCATCAGCGGCTTCGGCGTCGTGTCAATCACAATGACGGCATTGCCGTCTCGAAAATTGATCTTATAGTGCTGCCCGTTCGGCGAGAGGTACGAGCAGTTCACCAGCACACCATCAGTCACGAAATCAATGCGCCAATTTCCCGCACCGACAAACACACCATCCATCTCGGGACCGGAGTTCGGCTTGGCATCTTCACCGTTGCCCGTACCCAGCAGTGCATTGACCGTGTTGCCTATCATCGACGTGAATCCGCCAAGTAGCGCATTCCCCGTGCATGATGCAGGCAGCCGCCCCGACGTGATGCAGCGATTCATCGCCCTCGTCTCAGGATCGCTGGACGGAGGCGGCGGTGCGCCCGGAACAGAAGCCGCCGCATTCGCGTTGTACGCGGCCATCTGCTGCTCCGATTTGGCCACATTCGCGTTGTAGATCGCCTGCTGCTTGTCCTGAAACGCCTTCGCCGCTGCGAGCTGCTGCGCACTCGGCTGCTTGCACGTCGGCAGCAGCTTCTTCAAGTCGCCGCGGGTCTCATAGGTGTACTTCATCAATCCATTCGGCATAACCGTATCGGGATGGCCAACCATGCACCTCGACGTATCGGAGGTGTCGCGAATGTTGCAACTCTCAGCGAAGATGCGCTCGCCGTTGCAGACATACGTCACACCGATCGGAATATCCTGCGCCGCCGCAGCCATCGTGCTCGCAAGCACAAGTGCAGCGACAAGGAACTTCAGGACGACGCTCGACGAAGAGTAAAGATGCGGGCTCATACGAACCTCGATTCTGAGCTTTCGCCTCTAAAAGGGAGCCCACGTTCGAAGATGTAGAGGCAGGGCCGGCTCCGGCCGTCGATCCAGGAGGAGGGAGCCTTATCGTAGCGCCGTTCGCATGCCAGAGCAAAGCGCGCAGGCGTCTAATCAAGAACAGGAGAGCGTTATGGGTAAGCTGCTCATCGGCTTGGGCATCGCACTGGTGCTGGCAGGAATCGTTGTGCTCCTGCTGGAGCGCGTCGGACTTGGGCCCGGAAGGATTCCCGGCGACTTCGCCTATCGCGGGCGCAATGTGCAGGTGTGGTTTCCCCTGGGCACCTGCATCGTCCTGAGCATCGTGCTTTCGGCAGTGCTGTATCTGGTCTCAAAATTGCATCGGTGATACGGTAGATACCCAATTTCCCGCGCGCAGCATCTTTCTTCAACAGAGTGTTATCAAAGAACTAGGTTCTGGGGGACCTTGTATGAAGAGACGTCTGCTGACTCTCTGCGGAATGTCAGTGGCTGCTTTACTTCTTTGCCCTGCAGCGTTCGCAGATAATTTCACCTTCAACTTCTCAGGGTCCGGCTTCACGGGCTCGGGAACTTTTACGGCGTCGGCCACCGCCACGCCGGGACAGTACCTCATCGACAGCATATCGGGGACAACCAACTCCGCAGCTATTACTGGTTTGCTGGGCACGTTCAGCTTTCCTCCGATTGGCGACCTCGCAAATGACAACGACCTCTACAATCCGCTTTTTGAAGGGGGAGCGCTGGATGCGTATGGCCTCTCGTACCAGACTGGGACGGGAGCGGGCATAACGGACTACAACATCTACTACCTCGCAGGCGTGCCGTCCGGCACCTACGACTTGCTGACCAGTGCGGATCCGCCTTTAGACGGGAATCCGAATGACTATCCAACCTTCACCCTCGATTCGTTCTCCATTACCGACACGACGACGGGAGTCCCAATCGTGACGCCGCCGGGAACGACTGCGACGCCCGAACCGGGCTCGCTCGCGTTGCTGGCGACGGGAGTTCTGGGAATCGCGGGAGTGGTTCGCCGTAGATTTGCTGTTTAGCTGCTTTGAATTAATTGCAAGAGCCGCCTGATCCTCGGGCGGCTTTTTTGTTGTCAGATCTTGGGAAGAATTTGGGAGGCCAGCGCCTTTTCGGCGGCCTCATTGTCCTGCCTGCTGGCATTGGGGATGTTGATTTGCAGCAGCAGGAGGTGGTGCTTGCCGAGGGCGTAGAGGTAGGCCGCGGAGCCGGCGGTGGAGGAGACGAAGAAGGCGTCCTCGCCGACGCCGGTGACGGAGGACAGGTGGCCATGGGTCGACATCTGCGCGCGGGTGACATTGAAGGTGTCGCGCGACTTGAGGCTGATGTAGACCCGGTCCTCGCCCTTTGAATCTTTCCAGGTGCAGTCGGGGGAGTCTTTGGAGCCGCCGGGGGTGCCGGGGGTTACAGGGGTGGAGACCACGGACTTGATCTGGTCGGGGGTGAGGAGCGTGCAGGGGGACTGCGCGTGCGCGGCGAAGGTGAGGAGGAGCGTTGCGGTGAAGGTGACGGTCGAGCGGATCATTTTCGGTTAGATGCGGGGGTACCCGGGGGTACCCCCTCCCCTGGTGTTTTTCGCAAAATCTTCATATCATTGAGGTTAGGGGCGGACCTTTTTTGTAAAATCCTGAATTCAGGGGAGTTATAGGTAAAATCTTGAATTCAGGGGAGTTAATGGGTGGGGGGTTCACTTTTTTTTGGAGTGGCTCCACGGAAGTTGTGTTGTCGGGGGCGGATGGGTGGGCGTAGTCTTTCGGCGATTTCGAGGTGCACATGAAAGCTTTTGCGGGCGTTCTGGCGGTGCTCCTGCTGTCGAGTTCCGGCTCGGTCGCGCAGACGGCTCCGGCTGCGCCTTCCACGGAAACGGCGGCCGCGGCGATCCGGCCGACTCCATTGGCTGCGGGGGTGAAGGTCTTCGTGGACCCGATGGGTGGATTTGGGCAGCTTCTGGCTGACTCGATTGTGCATAAGAAGGTGCCGGTGGTTGTGGTGAAGCAGCCTGCGGAGGCCGATTTCGTGATGTCTGGGTATGCGTGGGTCAGGAACCGGAATTTCGTGACGGGCTTCGTGCTGAGTTCCAAAGGCGGGGTGAATATTTCGATGAAGGATGCCCGGGGGAACCTGGTGTTCGCCTGCGAGTTTCACCGGGTGGATTCGAACGAGAGGGACGGTGACATCTATCTGGGCTGGGCGGATCAGTGCGCGGGACATCTGAAGAAGGCGCTGAAGAAGAAGTAGGGCCGCGATCAGAGTTTGGGGAGGATCCGGGTGGCGAGGGCCTTTTCGGCGGCCTGGGTTTGCTGCTGGCTGCTGGTCTGCTGCGTGCTGTCGGGGAGGGTGACGGTTAGGAGCAGGAGGTGGGTTTTGGTGAGGACGTAGAGGGCTGAGGAGGAGTCGTCGGGGGAGACGAAGAAGGCGTCGTCGCCGAGGCCGGTGACGGGGGTGGCGTGGCCGCCGGACTTCTCGATGTTGGAGCGCATGGTGCGGAAGTCGGCGGCGGGGCGGAGGGCGATGTAGACCCGGTCGGCGCCGTGGGCGTCGCCCCAGGTGCATTCGTTGGAGCCTTTGGCAACGCCCGGCTGGCCGGGCTCGACCGGCGAGTTGAGGACGGCTTTGATCTGGTCGGGCGTGAGGAGGGTGCAGGGGTCCTGCGGAGTTTGCGCGTGCGCGGCGGGGATGAGGATGGCTGCGGCGGCGAGCAGGAGAGTGGCGCGGATCATGGTGGGCTCCCGCTGAGGTTAGACGTGGGGAGTGGTGGGATGAAGTGTTCAGTCATTTCGCTTGTGCTGACGATCACTCAGCGTATTTCCCCCCATGCTGTTTATGTTTCAAAGCCAGCCGGAATATAGATCTTCCAATCTCGATTGAGCCGCTTCTCTTTCATTCCATAGGTCAGGTAGAAGTTGAACTTGGTTCCGAGAGCCTTCAACTTGTTGCACTCGACTTTTGGGAAGCCTGCCCGCTCCATGTAGTAACCAATCGCCTGATGGTATGGGTACGTGTACTGGAGCCCTTCCAATTGCTCAATCAATGTCGAAACGGAGATGCGCTGCTGCGTAGCTGATCTGTACGCCTGAAGGACTTCGGCGATACCTCCGGCGTAGGACGGGCGTACTGCAATGTCGATCAGGGTCCTCTCCGGTGATGTCACATCGACCTTACCTTGACCGACATCAACTGCAGTGACACCAAGCCTGCTGGTGTGCTTTCCGCTTAGTAGTACGAGTTCGTTGTCGTTAAATTTGAAAACGAATGTTGAGGAGCGTTGCTTGACGGCTGCGAATGCTCGATCGATGGCCGCCTGTCGCAGCTTTCCAGAATGCTTGGGCTTTGCACTCTGTTCTTTGTTCACGATGATACGCGGTGGTGCCTTGGTAGCTAATTTATGGACGAATGCCGCGGACGCGTGTGAAAGGTATGATCCACTTCTAATCGAGGTCGCGATTCGAAGCGGATTTTCAATGCGCCAGGCGAATCTAACCTCTGTATTGTTCTCGTGATGATTCAGTGGGCTAAATCGCACCTCGCGCAGCGGCGTGGAGGAAACGAGCAGATTTACGATTTCATCGGTGTCGAAATTCGGAGGTAAATCCCACTGATCGCGGTAGTCAGCGATAGCGCGCGTCAGCTCACGGATCCCCATAATGGGATTGGCCTTGAACGCTGCGTTCATCTTTGATAGAGGGACGTGAAACGGGGACTTGTAGGTGGATCTCACAAGGTATATATACCTTGTGAGATCCACCTACTAAACACCAATATGTCCGCTCTTCCACTGCGGTTTAGGGCAGGTATATATACCTGCCTAAACCGCAGTGGAAGAGCGGACAAGAGCACTTGCGGCAGATTGGCGAAAAGAGGTACAAAAAGATCGGCCAAAGGATCGGCCAAATCGGCACTAGCTCGCCACTTTTTGCGAGTTTTTTCAATAGGATAATAATGTCAAGGGATCGGCCAAAAAAGGGCCATGAACCGGCCAAATATGAGAGCCCGGAACGTATCGAACCCGCCCTTCTTCCGGAGCCGACAGCTCAAATAGCGGATGTCGTCGCCGACCTGGCGGCGGAGTCTTCAGTTTTGGGCAGGTCCCTGCATCCTCGTACCGCGGCTAATTTGGCAGACCTCGTTCGTGTGATGAACACGTACTACAGCAATCTTATTGAGGGCCACAATACTCGACCGCGTGATATTCAAAGGGCGCTTGAAGGCAAGTTCGATACTGATGAGCGCAGAAGAAATCTGCAGTTGGAAGCGGCGTCCCATGTTCGCGTGCAGGCTGAAATCGATCATCGATTTCTGGATGGAACGCTCCCTCGAGCAACTTCCACGGAATTCATTCAATGGGCTCATCGCGAGTTTTATCGAGACGCTCCAGCAGCCATGCTCCGGATTGCTGGTGCGGGCAGGGAGATCGTCATGGAACCCGGAGAATGGCGGTCGAAACAGTCACACGATAACGCGGTCGGAAGACATGTGCCGCCAGCGAGTAAGTACGTCGCTAACTTCATGCATTATTTCGAGCAGCGGTACAACACGAATCCGTTAGGGACGGCAGGCCGAATCATGGCCATCCCCGCTGCTCACCATCGTTTTAACTTCATCCACCCGTTCCCCGATGGAAACGGTCGCGTGAGCCGTCTCATGAGTCATGCTATGGCGCAGGAGGCGCAAATCGGTGCTCATGGACTATGGTCAATCTCACGTGGCTTGGCGCGTGGTTTGGAGAGCCGACAGGAATATAAGAGGATGATGGATATGGCTGATAGCCCTCGGCAAAATGATTTTGATGGGCGCGGAAATCTTTCGCTTAAGGCGCTCGGAGATTTTAGCCTTTGGTTTTTGCGCGTATGCCTCGATCAGATCGTTTTCATGTCGTCTCTTTTTGACCTCGGTTCATTGAAAGAACGGCTGCGTACGTATGTAGAACGTAATCCGCCTCTCAGGCCGGAGTCAGCCTCATTGCTCCAAGAGGCGCTGATTCAGGGGGCGTTTGAAAGAGGAGAAATCTCAAGAATCACCGGGCTACCGGAGCGCACTGCCCGGCGAGTTTTGAATGATCTGACTTCGACCGGGATGTTGGCTTCCGAGACTGAGAAAGGACCCGTTTCCCTTCGCTTCCCGGAAGCCGTTGTTGAAGATCTATTTCCGCGTTTGTATCCACAGGTTTAACCCCGCGACTACTGCACGAGCGTGCCGTTTTCGCCGTTGGTTTTGGGGTCCTCGGGTGGGATGACGGTGGCGCTGGCGACTTTGTCGTCGGCTTCGAGATTCAAGAGGCGGACGCCGGAGGTGGAGCGGCCGGCGGCGCGGACACTCTTGGTGTCGATGCGGATGATTTTGCCGAACTGGCTGATGACCATCATCTCGGTGGTGTCGTCGACGAGCTGGATGCTGACGACTTTGCCGACCTTTGGAGTGGCCTTCATGTTGATGACGCCCTTGCCGCCGCGCGACTGGAGGCGGTAGGCGTCGACGTCGGTGCGCTTGCCGTAGCCGTTCTCGGAGACGGTGAGGATGAGGCAGGGGGTGAGGCCGAGCTGGGCGTCGAGTTTTTCGAGCTTGGCGGCGGCTTCGGGAGAGAGCGCAGGGGCGGCGACGGTGTCGTCGGCTTCGGCGAGGGCGAGGGGCTGGCTGGCGGCGCTGTCCTTGGCTTCATCGAGCACGGCTTCGACGCGGTCCTTGAGGCCCTTGGCGGCGGCGATCTCGAGGCGCTTCTTGTTGCGGGCCTCGTTGGAGGGGGTGACGGCGGCGCCGATGACGTAGTCGCCCTTCTTGAGCGAGATGCCGCGGTTGCCGAAGGCGGGGCGGCCCATGGGGCGGAGGTCGCGCTCGTCGAAGCGGATGGCCATGCCGTCGTGGGTGGCGAGGAAGATGACCTGCTCGCCGTCGGTCATGCGGGCGGTGACGAGCTCGTCGTCCTTGTCAATGCCGATGGCGATGATGCCGCGGGCCATGACGTTGGAGAAGTCGCGGAGTGCGGTCTTCTTGACGGTGCCGTTGCGGGTGGCGAAGAGGACGTACTTGGACTCTTCGGTGAGGTCGCGGACGGGGAGGATGGTGACGACCTTTTCGCCGGGCTGGAGGTCGACGAGCGAGGCCATGGCCTTGCCCTTGCCGGCGGCGCCGACGTCAGGGATCTCGTAGACCTTGAGCCAGTAGACGCGGCCGGTGTTGGTGAAGCAGAGCAGATAGGCGTGGGTGGAGTCGATGATGAGCTGCGAGACGAAGTCTTCCTCGCGGGTCTTCATGCCCATGCGGCCGGTGCCGCCGCGGCGCTGCTGGCGGTAGGTGGAGATGGGCGTGCGCTTGAGGTAGCCGGTGTTGGAGACGGTGACGGCGACCTGCTCGTCGGCGATGAGGTCCTCGAGGGTGAGCTCGGCGGACTCGTCGATGATGGTGGTGCGGCGGACGTCGCCGTACTTGTCGCGGATGTCTTCGAGCTCCTTGACGATGACGCGGCGGAGTTTTTTCTCGGAGGCGAGGATGGACTCGTACTCGGCGATGTTGTCGCGGACGGCGCGGAGCTCGTTGAGGAGCTCGTCGATGGAGAGCTGGGTGAGGCGGTAGAGTTGCAGCTCGAGGATGGCGTCGATCTGGCGGTAGGAGAGGATCAGCGTGCCCGCGGTGTTGTTGGCAAGCTGCGCGGAGACGCTGCCGCCCGCGAGGTCGATGTCGTACTTGCTGGGGTTGAGCTTGACGCCCTTGAGCTCGGTGCCGCGGAGATTGATGGTGCGGTTGGAGAAGAACTGGAAGAGGTTCTCGCGGGCGTCGGCGCGGGAGGAGGACTGGCGGATGATCTTGATGACGTTGTCGAGGTGGTCGAGCGCGATCTGATAGCCGAGCAGGATGTGCTCGCGCTCGCGGGCCTTGTTGAGGAGGAAGGCGGTGCGGCGGCGGACGACGTCGATGCGGTGATCGATGAAGGCGTGGATGGCTGCAGGGAGGCCGAGCTCTTTTGGCTGATTGTTGTGCACAGCCAGGAAGATCATGGAGAAGCTTTCCTGCATCTGGGTGTGCTTATAGAGCTGGTTGAGGACGATCTCATGCTGGGCGCCGCGCTTGAGCTCGATGACGATGCGCATGCCATCGCGGTCGGACTCGTCGCGGACGTCGGAGATGTCGTCGATGGTCTTCTCGTTGACGAGCTCTGCGATGCGCTTGATGAGATTTGATTTGTTGACCTGGTAGGGGATCTCGGTGGTGATGATGGCCTGGCGGCCGCCGGAGATCTGCTCGAGGCCGCACTTGGCGCGCATGATGAAGCGGCCGCGGCCGGTCTTGTAGGTCTGCGCGAGATTGCCGCGGCCGTAGAGATAGCCGCCGGTGGGGAAGTCGGGACCCTTGACGTGGTCGAGAACGATCGCGAGATCGGGGCGGATTTCGCCCTTTTCCTTCTGGATGAGCGCGATCGTCGCGTTGAGAACTTCGGTGAGGTTGTGCGGCGGAATGTTCGTCGCCATGCCGACGGCGATGCCGGTGCTGCCGTTGACGATGAGGTTGGGGATGCGCGCGGGCAGCACGCTCGGCTCGGTGGTGGACTCGTCGTAGTTGGGGACGAAGTCGACGGTGTCGGAGTCGATGTCGGCGAGCATTTCACCGGCCAGGCGCGTCATGCGCGATTCGGTGTAGCGCATGGCGGCGGGTGGGTCGCCGTCGACGGAGCCGAAGTTGCCCTGACCGTCGATGAGCGGGTAACGCAGCGAGAAGGGCTGCGCGAGGCGGACCATTGTGTCGTAGATGGCGGAGTCGCCGTGGGGGTGGTAGTTGCCCATCACGTGGCCGACCACCTTGGCCGACTTGGTGTACTTCTTGTTGTACTGCAGGCCCATCTCCTGCATGCCATAGAGGACGCGGCGATGCACGGGCTTGAGGCCGTCGCGGGCGTCCGGCAGGGCGCGGCCGATGATGACCGACATCGAGTAGTCGAGATACGAACGGCGCATCTCCTCTTCAATGTTGATGGGGACGAGGTTGGCTGCACCAGGTCCGGTCGGACCGTTGGCGCCATTTCCGTCGGCGCCGGGAAGAGGAAGCTGAGGGTTCTGATCGTCTGCCATAATTTTGTCGGCCGGGGATCGCGCCTGGAGGGTTAAGGATTACGAGGCGGACCGAG
>DASRGC010000043.1:0-37812 GCA_035651235.1 Acidobacteriaceae bacterium | reverse complement strand
AGGTACTTCGTTACACTCCAGTACATTTTTCACGGCTCCCTGTGACGAATACGCGTGATAAGCAGGGAGGGTTCCTGTGAACTGATGCCCGGCGTAACCCCCTGAACGCGGATTTCGCCTGGAATGCATCTGGATTTGTGCCTAATCGCCAATGCGCTCGTTGAGGCTCCAAAGATGATTCTGCGGGTGCCCGCAATCCGGAAGTTTCGCCGAGTCGGATAGAAACCCCCGGATCCGTACCTTACTTCACTCACCGGCAGTGGTCTCCCGAGCAATCGATGAACCTCAGCCTCTTCCAGAAAAATCACATGCTCTCAACGAACCCGAATCATCCGGCTACAATCTGCCCGTGAAGCTCTCTGCGCTCGTCCTCGCGGCCTGCCTTTTCTTCCAGACACCCGCTCCGCGCCTCACCTTCGACGTCATCTCGATACATCCGTCAAACCCCAACGCCGTCGGAGGCATGATCAAGCCGATTCCGGGCGATCACGGCTACACAGCCCAGAACTTCCCCGTTCGCCTGATGATCGCGCTGATGTACAAGATCCCTCTCCGGCAGGTCGAAGGCGGCCCCGGCTGGCTGGATACCCAGCGCTTTGACGTAGAAGCCCGCGCCGACAGCCCTCACTCCCTCGACGACCTCCACACCATGTACCAGAACCTCCTGGTCGACCGCTTCGGCCTCCGCTTTCACCACGAGGTCCGCGAGGGCAATATCTACGCCCTCACTATCGACCCCTCCGGCCTCAAGCTCAGGCCCAACATATCCCCTGAGAACGACAAGATCCCCGTCAACGGCCCCCCGGCTCACATCACCGCAACCCGCATGCCTATGGTCTATATGACCTGGTGGCTCTCACAGATCCTGCAAAACGACGGCCGTCCCGTCGTCGACGAGACCGGCCTCAAGGGCAACTACGACTTCACCCTCAGCTACCGGCCCATCCTCCCGCCTGACGCCACCGCCGACGCTCTGCCACCCGAAGCCCGCGATCTCCCCACGATCTTCGACGCTCTCCGCACGCAGCTAGGCCTCCGCCTCACCCCAACCCGCGGCCCCGTCGACCACCTCGTCGTAGACCACATCGAAGAACCCACCGCCAACTGACGGCGCCCGGCAACAGAAAAATCACGCCACCCCACTTGACAAAACCACCCCTCCCAAACCGCGGGTCCTTTTTGGTCTCCCCTACGTCGGTACACCGAAGTCCAGACCTAAAGTCTCTGTTCCGAAGACTTTGCGCAAAAACAGGGGGGGAGGGGTACCCCTACTCCGTCAGCGCCTTCATGTACAAATATCGGAACTCGACGCCCTGGTAGAAAGCCTCGGTGCGAATCCGTTCGTCCCGTCCATGCGCGCGGTCGTCGTCGAAATCCACACCCATTCCGCTGATCCCGTAGCTCGGAATCCCGGCGCCCATCGTGATGATGGAATCGCTTGCCCCGGTCGACATCGTCGGAATCACCGGCAGCCCCGGCCACATCTCCTGCGTCACCCTGCGCAGCGGCCCATAGACATCTTCCCTGGCCGGGGGCGGCTCCATGCTCTTCTTCGCCGACCCCAGCCCCACCTCCTGCCCCGCATCGTTCACATAACTCACCGTCAGCTTCGGATCGGAAAAAATCTGGATCAGCTTCTGCCGAACCTCCTCCTGCGAGTGACCCGGAAGGATTCTGCAATTCACATTCGCTTTCGCCATGCCGGGAAGCGCATTGCGCGCGTGCCCCGCGTTGACCATCGTCGCGACGCACGTGGTCCGCAGCGTCGAGTTATCGGTCGGATCCTTGGAGAACTCCGCAACCGAAGTCGGATCGGGAGGATTCCGCAGCACACCGCGGATGATCTGCGCGCGCTGCGGATCAGCGATCTTCTCCTTGGCCTGCAGTTCGGCGCGGGTGACTGCGTTCAGCTCCACCGGAAAGGGCGAAGCCTCGAGCTTGGCCAGCGCGTGCGCCAGCTCATAGATCGCATTGTCCGGCCGCGGCTGCGAGCTGTGCCCTCCCCGATTCGTCGCCGTTACCTCAAAGTCCGCGTAGAGCTTCTCCGTCGCCTCGACATCCAGCTCCGTCGGCTTGCCACCACGCAATTCCAGCCCACCGGCATCCGGATTGATGACGAAGTCCGCCTTCATCAGGTCGGGCCGGTGCTCGAGCAGCCACGCCACACCGTTCGCCGATCCACCCTCCTCATCGGCTGTCAGCGCAATGACGAGATCCCGGTCGGGCACATAGCCCTCACGCTTCATGCGGATGAAGCTCTCGACGAGAGCGGCGTCCTCCTCCTTGATGTCCTGCGTGCCGCGCCCGTAAAAATAGCCACCCTTCTCAACAAACTGATATGGATCGGTCGTCCAGTCAGCTTTTCGCGCTTCAACAACATCGAGATGGCAGATGGTGATGATCGGCTTCAGCGTCGAGCCGGGCTTGCCGCGATAGCGCGCGACAAGATTTTGCTTGCGATCGTTCGGGCCAGCGAGGATGAGGTCCTGGGCCGGAAAGCCGGCATCGAGCAGGCGCTGGCGCATCTTCTCTGCAGCGGCCGTCACACTTCCGTTCGAATCCTGCGTGTTCGTCTCGATGAGCTGCTTAAAGATGTCTCGAGCCAGCACGCGATCCTGTTGCGGCAGTGCAGGCGCAGTCTGTGCGAGTGTCTGGAAACCGCAGAACAGCAACGCGCCTGCAGCGCTAATCGTGAGCACAGTCGTTCTCGTATCCCGCATCTCGCCTCACTTGGCCTGTTTTATCGGAATTCTGCTACTGGGTTATGGCTCTATACTCGCATAGCAGCATGCCCGCCTCTCAAGACAATCAGCCCGCGGTAGAACTCTCCGGTGTATCGCGGTACTTCGGCAGCTTCGGCGCATTGCGCAGCGTGTCGATGCGTGTCCACTCGGGCGCCGCGGTTCTGCTGCTGGGCGAGAACGGAGCGGGTAAATCCACGCTGCTGCGGCTGATTGCAGGGCTTATCTCACCGACTGAAGGAAAGCTGGCAGTGCTGGGCGGAACGGCGCGCAGTGAACGCGACCGGGTCGCGTTCATGAGCCATGCGACGATGTTGTACGAGGAGCTCACGGGGCTCGAGAATCTGCGCTACTTCGGTTTACTCTACGGAGTGGATAGCGCAAAGGCCGAGCGGGCGCTCCGCGATGTGGGGCTCGACCCGGAGATGTCGAAACATGTCGGCGAATACTCGCAGGGGATGCGGCAGCGAGCATCACTGGCACGTGTGCTGATGCTGGAGCCCGATCTGCTGCTGCTGGATGAGCCATTCTCCAACATGGACGCGGGTTCGGCGCAGATGATGCTTGCGCGGCTGCGAACATTTCTTGCGCAGCCGGGACGCAACGGTTTCGCGCGCACGCTGTTTCTGACGACACATCAGGCGGAGCTTGCGCGTCCGCTCGCAACCACGACGCTCGTGCTGCACGCGGGCCAGCTTACGGCGCAGAGCTGACAGCATGAAGACGAACGCAGCACGGCTGCTCGACAAACTCGACATCGCGTATGAGATTCGGACGTATGAGGTCGATCCAGAAGACCTGACGGCGATCTCAGTTGCACGCAAAATCGATATGCCGATTGAGCAGGTGTTCAAAACGCTGCTGACACAGACCTACGATCGCGAGCACCTGTTTGCGGTGATTCCCGGTGGTGATGAGCTTGACCTGAAGAAGCTCGCAGCGGCTGCGGGCGCGCGCAAGGCGGAGCTTGCGGCGCTGAAAGAGGTTGAGCCGCTGACTGGATATGTGCGTGGCGGTGTGACGGTGCTCGCGGCGAAGAAGCCGTTTCGGGCGTTTGCGGACGAGACGATCGAGCTGTTCGATCAGATTTCGATCTCGGCGGGACAGCGCGGCCAGCAGATCGTGCTCGCGCCGTCGGATTATCTGCGCGCGACGAAGGCAACGCTCGCGGATCTGACGAAGGTTGCGCCGCCGCCCAAGGGGACGCACGGATGAGCTACGCGGGATACGTGCTCACTCATCTGAAGAAGGACCTGCAGCTGGAGTGGCGTGCGCGAGAGCTGATCAACGGCATGCTTTTTTTTGCGCTGCTGGTGGTAGTGGTCTTCTCGCTGGCGTTCGATCCGACAGCGTATCCGACGATTGCGCGGCAGATCAGCGGCGGACTGTTGTGGGTGGGACTGCTGTTTGCGTCGATAACCGCACTGAATCAGAGCTGGGCGCGTGAGATGCACAACAACGTGCTCGATGCGCAGCGGATCGCGCCTGCACCCGCGTCCGCGCTGTTCACTGGCAAGGCGCTGGCGAACTTCATCTTCGTCAGCTTTATTGAACTGGTGCTGGCGCCGGTGTTCGCGATCTTCTACGACCTGCACCCTCTGGGAAACGCCTGGCTGCTGCTGCTGATTCTTCCGCTGGGCACGTGGGGGTTAACGGTGAATGGAACGTTTTTTGCGGCGCTCAGCCTGCGGACGCGGAATCGCGAGCTTTTGCTGCCGCTGGTGCTCTGCCCGATTGCGATGCCGGCGTTGCTGGCGATGATTCAGGCGACGACCAATGTGCTGACTGCGGATTACCCGCCTTCGTTGTGGATCAAACTGCTGCTGGGCTATGACGTTGTATTCACAATAGCAAGCGTGCTGCTCTTCGAGACCGTGCTTAACGCGGCGGATTGAGGGCGATATCCGCCAGAATTTTGCGAATTATCGCGATAAAATTGAAAGGAAGTGAACAGTCGCAGCCAAAGTCAAAGGTTCCCGCTATGGGCGAGCCTCTATCTCGCGCTCACGTTCGCCGTTCTCGCCATCGGATTCTATGAGGCGATGACGGCGCCTAAAGAGGCGACGATGGGGAATCTCTACCGGATTTTCTTCTATCATTTCCCGCACACGATCCTGAGTTTCGTGTTCCCCTACCTGAACTGCGCGGCGGCATTCCTCTTTCTCTTCTGGCGACGGAACAATTCACAGCGCGCGCTGAAGGCGGATGCATTCGCGCTGGCTTCAGCAGAACTCACTGTGCTGTATGCGTCGGTGGGACTGGCGACGGGAATGCTGTGGGGACGCGCGGCGTGGGGCATCTGGTGGACGTGGGATGCGCGGCTGACGACGTACCTATTGCTATGGTTGCTGTACGTGAGCTATCTGCTGCTGCGGCGGCTGACGAACGGCGAGCAAAAGGCCGTGCTCTCCGCGGTGCTCGCCATCTTTGCGGCGATTGATGTTCCGATCTGCTTCATGTCGATCCGGTGGTGGAGGACGCAGCATCCAGCCCCGGTGTTTGGCGGCGGTGCGGACTCGGGCATCGATCCGCACATGCTTCCAGCCGTGTTCTGGAATCTGGCAGCGTGGGCGATGTGGGGAGCGTTTACGCTGGGGCTGCGGTATGCGATCGAGCGGCGGCGGCAGCGTGAGCCGGGAGAAGCTACAGCGGTTGTACCGAGCGGTGTGCCACAGCCGATTCTGGAGGTTCGATGATTCCCTTCTCTACGCTGTCAGAGCGGCACCTGGTATACGCGTACTGTGCGGTGTGGATTTTGCAGTTCGGCTACGGCGCGTGGCTGGCCGTGCAGTGGCGCCGGAGCGGAAGGAACGCCGGTAACAAAAAAACAACGGAGCAAAGCGGGTAGCTTTGATCCGTTGGTCCGAGGAGTAGCTTACGACGGGCTGCTCAGCGTGGCTGCCTCGTCCCTCTCGTGAACCCGCGGTTTCGAAATTGGTTGCGCAAAAATTTCTTCCACGTTGCGGTGGCGCGACGTGCCCCATAGACTCGGGAGACGTGTTCCTGTTACGCCCACATTCATGTCCTCGATTTTTTCGCGCCGCGGCGGCTCTTCTTGCGAGCGCGAGCGTGTTGCTGATGGGCTGCGGGCATCAGGGATTCCCTGAGTATCCGGCGAACTATCACGAGTTTGCGTACGTGAGTGGCGGTGGCTCGAACACGGTGACGGTGCTGGACCTGGTGAATGTGCGGCCCGATCGCGTGCTGCAGGTGGGGCGGAATCCGACGGGAATGGCGGTGAACCCGGTGCGCAATGAAGTTTATGCGGTCAACACGGGTTCCAATTCTGTCACGGTGATCGACGCAACAACAAACAAAGTGGTGGGGACGATTGGCGTGCGTCAGCGGCCGTACTTCATCGCGGTGTCGCCTGACGGCAAGCGCGCGTATGTGCCGAACTCCGGGTCGAACACGGTGAGCGTGATTGATCTGGATGCGCGGCGGCAGATTGCGGTGGCTGCGACGGGCGAAGGGCCGGGAGTGGCGCGGGTGTCGCCGGATAATCGCACGCTGGTTGTGTCGAATGGGCAGGCGGGGAGCGTGTCGGTGTACTCGATCAATGCATCGGGTGCGCCGCTGACGCTGCGAGATGCGTTCGCGGGCTGCCCGGGTGCGACGGATATCGCGATTCTGCCAGATTCGACGAAGGCGTTTGTAGCGTGCTCAGGCGGGCACCAGGTCATGGTTGTGTGGCTGGCCGCGGCACCGGATTCGTGGCGCGGGAAGCAGGATCCTGCGCTGCAGCATGATCAGATGCTGACGCTGCTGGACGTGGGCAAGACGCCGACTCACGTGGCGATGATGCCGAACGGGTACGAGGTGTTCACGACGAACTTCGATTCGGATTCGATTACAGAGATCACGACGTGGACCAATGAGGTGCTGGGGACGTACGTGATTGGGGCGAAACCTTCGCGCGGGGTTTTCAGCCGTGACAGTTCGATCCTTGCCGTGACGAACTTTGGCGCAGATTCGGTCACTTTGTATTCGATTGATGACGGGCGGATTGTGGCGTCGGCACATACGGGATCGCGGCCGGATGCGCTGGCGTTTTCCGCGGATGAACATCTGCTGCTGGCGGTGGATGCCGGCTCGTCAGACGTGGCGGTGATTCGGATGCAGAGCAAGGATGGGCCGTCGCTGGTGACGATGCTGCCGGCAGGAGATCATCCGAACGACATTGTGGTAAAGGCGTTCCGGACGCGGCCGACGCTGCGGCATTAGGTTGATTCAGACTTCTGCTTGTTCTCCTTTAGCTCGGCTTGGCGGGTCTCACGCAGGGCTTGGCGGGTGGCAGAGACGTAGGCGCCGCCGAGCAGCAGAAGGCCGGAGATGAAGGCCCAGGTGATGAGGCCGACAGAGACTTCAAATGGGCCGTAGACCGCGCGGAAATCGAGATGCGGAAGTACGAGGATGTAGATGTACTTCGCCGCAGTCCAGAGAATGCCCATAACGATTGCCGTGGGGAGAACGGCGCGGGCGGGGATCTTGCGGGCGGGCAGTGTCCAGTAGATGAGGAAGAAGAGCGCGATGCTCGCGATCAGCGCGACGATCTGCAGGAATGTTTTGCCGATGAACGCAAAGATTACGTTTTGCGTATGGCCGAAGAAGACCCACTCCATCACCGTGCGCTGCGCTGCGGTGAGTGCGACGGAGGCCATGGCGAGCAGGGCCACACCGATGGCGAGTGCGATGGAGACGATCTGATTCTGCAGGTAGGAGCGGTTTTTTTTCACGCCCCAAACGCTGTTCAGCGCGACTTCCAATGGGAGGAAGACGCCGGTGGCGGTGATGAGCAGCATGACGATGGAGACGATCTTGGTGCGAGCATGCGAGAAGGCCAGCACGCGCATGTTGCGCATGACGAAGTCCTGGTGGTTGGGCAGGAAGTTGGACATCATTTCACCGACGACGTCTGCCATACGGGCGGAGTGAAAGACGCGCTGCGAGAGTGTGAGCAAGAGAACGATGAAGGGAAAGAGCGACAGGATGGCCTGTGCGGCGACCGAGAAGGCGTAGGTATGGACCTCGGTCTTGAGCAGATAGCGGCCGAGCGCTTTGAGCTGGCCTGAGGTGCCGCTGACAGGCACGACAGGCGCAGCATCGAGTTTGATCGAAACGGATTCTTCGCCGGCCTTCCTGGGTTCAGGCGAGGATTCGGCTTCGATTTTGCGGCCGCTGGGGTGGGGCTTTGCGGCGATTTCCTGCGGGCGAGTCATTCGTTCAGTTTATCGAGCGCCCATTGAGCGGCGTCGGCTAGCACGGGGTCATCGCCTTCGGCCCACTCGCGCAGCTTCGGGATGTAACGCGAATCGCCGCTGTTGCCCATGGCGATGGCGACGTTGCGCTGCAGGCGCTTGCGGCCGGTGCGTTCGAGCGGCGAGCCGCGAAAGGTGAGATTGAAGGTGCGGCCGTCCATTGAGGCGAGCCATTCGAGCGAAGGATTGATGAGCTCGGGTCGTGCAGGCAGTGAGTCGGATGTTGCAACGGGAGCGCGGCGGTTCCAGGGGCAGACGTCCTGGCAGATGTCGCAGCCGAAGACGTTGCGGCCCATCAGGGGACGCAGCGATTCGTCGATAGTTCCCTTCTTCTCGATGGTGAGATAGGAGATGCAGAGGGAGGCGTCCATCTGGCGCGGCGCGGTGAGGGCGTTGGTGGGGCAGGCCTCGAGGCAGCGGGTGCAGGTACCGCAGCGGTCGGCGGCGGGCAGCGCCCAGGCTTCAGGGGTGAGCTCGAGCGAGGTGATGATGACGCCCAGCAGCAGCCACGAGCCGAGGTTCTGATTAAGGACACAGGCGTTCTTGCCAATCCAGCCGATGCCCACACGCTGCGCGTATTCGCGCTCGACGATAGGGCCGGTGTCAACGTAGCAGCGCGTCTGGATCTCCGGGCCGAAGCGCTCGTGAAGGCTTTGCTCTACGCTGCGGAGCTTTGCGAGCAGAACATCGTGGTAGTCGGCGCCTGGATAGGTGTCATGAGCGCGCCCGTGCCTTCCTACATTGCGTGTCCAGGCATAGCGTGCGATCCAACCGGCGTCAGGAGCTGCGGGGTCGGCGGAGCGCGGCGCCTCGGGGTTGTAATTGACGGCGCAGACGATGACCGAGCGCGCCCACGGCAGCGACCGCCGCAGGTCGCCGCGAACAAGCTCGCCGGTGTCGTCTGTGCGCTTGAGCCACTCCATCTCACCGGCGCGACCGGAGGCGACCCAGGCAGCGAAGCGGGCGCTGGACTGTGCGTTGGCCGACGTTCCAGCGTCCGGAACGGCTGCAATGCCGGTGAGATCAAAGCCTGTTTCCCGGGCCCGGTGCTCAATCCATTCGCGGTCTGAATTGCGGAGTTCCATGTATCGCGAGACGCGCCGGCTCGGTCAACGAAACCGCGGAGTGCACGGAGGTACCGAGCGCGGGGCCTATGATTAGGGTATCCTGCCCTTTTGAATTGCTGAGTTCGCCCGTCTTTCAGGCCCTTCGAGGTATTCCGTGCGGCTGTGTCCCGGTTGTGGTCATCAAGAGTTTCGGCGCCTGCCGCGCGAGGGCGTGTTTGAGCGCTCCATCCTGCCGTTGCTTGGGCTGTTTCCGTGGGAGTGTCGCGTGTGCCAACGCAAGGTTTACATGCGTCTGCGTGGTGAAAAGCGGATTGCCCATCCTCCTGCAAGATAGTTCGCAATAAAGTTCGAGGGCTTGAACAAAGTGGACTTGCAGACGAAGGAGACTAGCGGTGGAATCCTTCGGTCTCAATCATTTCAGCTATTTTGATCGAACGACACTTACACGATTTTGCTCATGCTGTAGACTAAATCCGCCTTTTAGACCACCTGCACGAATGTGCTGAAATCAGGCGGTAAGTTTGCCTATTACGCGACAGTATCTTCCTTCGGATCGCCAGAGTGCCTCGAACCGCACTCCCCGCCAGATCAACCGTAATCTGATTTTGAATCTGGTGCGGAAGCAGCAGCCGATCTCACGAGCGGATCTCGCGCGAGTCTCGGGATTGCAGCGCAGTACTGTTTCGCTGATTATCGAAGAGCTTATCGCTGATCGGCTGGTAGTGGAGGGACCGACGGGGAGACTGCCGCGCGGACGGCGGCCGACCTTTCTGCAGTTGAATTCGCAGCGGGCGGTGCTGGCGCTGGATATTCACCCGGAGCAGATCACGCTGGCGATCTCAGACCTCGGCGGCAAGATTCTCGCGCAGAAACTTGTCGACATTCCGGAGAACCAGCGGTCGGTAGCGGCGATCGTTTCGGCGATCAAGAAGATGATTGTGGAGCACAAGCAGAAGGCCTTTGATGGAATCGGCGTGTGCCTGCCCGGCCGTACGGATCCCACGCACGAGGACCCGATCTTCGCGCCGAACCTTCACTTCCCTTTCCGGGATATCCGCAAGCGCATCGCGAAGGCAACTGGCCTGCGCGTGGAGATGGATAACGTCGCGAATGCATGCGCGCTGGCCGAGGTGTGGTTCGGCGAGAGCGATGGCGCGCACGATCTTGTCGTCGTCAACGTCTCGGAGGGCATTGGAACAGGGATTCTTGCGAACGGGCGGCTGATTCGCGGAGACAAAGGAATGGCCGGCGAGTTCGGCCATGTGCAGCTTGATCCTGATGGGCCGCCATGCGGCTGCGGCAACAACGGATGCTGGGAGACGCTCGCGTCGAACCGTGCGGCGGTGCGTCACTTTACGGAGTCCGGCGGAGCTGCGGGGACAACGTTTAGCACGCTGCTCTCCCTCGCTCATACCGGCGACGCGACCGCGATTGCGGCGCTGGAGAGGATGTCAACGAACCTGGGCCGCGGGTTGAGGATGATTGCAACGGCGCTCGCGCCGAAGGAGATCGTGATTGTCGGTGACTTCACCTCGGCGTGGTATCGCTTTGGCCCGACGATTGAGGCCGAGATGCGGCGGCATGCGCTGAGCTCTGCCGCAGTGTTGCGGCCCGCATATGACGGCGGTTCCGCGCGGCTGCGGAGCGCCGTGGCGCTCGTGCTGAATTCGGGAACCTTGCAGTAGGAGCAGCGTTATGCGGGTTCGCGGACCCAGAGCACCGGCTGACGAATCGGGAAATTGCGAATAATCTCCGGTACGGTGGGATCAGGATTGAGCGTCCTCCAGAGCGCGATGTACGCGCTGTCCTTGTAGGCGAGGCCGGCGAAGAGAAGGCTGGGTTGCCGCACGGGCAGATCGTCGAAGTATTCGACATCATGCGGGAACGGCCACTTCGACTTGTCCTTAATGAACGGGAACATAAAGTTGATGGTCTTGCGGATGCCGCGGCCATCAGGCGTGGTGAATGTCCATAGGTTATCGCCGGGGATGCTGGCGATCTGGCAGATCGTGGAGAGCGCATCCATGTCGAAGAGCGAGTAGCTGTACGGTTTCGTGCGCGCGAGCTCGAGCGGAAGGCGGCCGTCAGGCGCGATCTGGTCCGGGACGAGCTTGGAGCGGAAGAGATCGCGGCACTCCGCGACTTTGGAGTCATCGTGCGTGAAGCACGCGAACTCGGCAACCTGCGCGACCCAGCAGGTGCCGTGGTTGTTCTTCGCGGCCTTCTCCTCAAGACCGTTCTTCGAGGTGGTCATCCAGGTGGTGTAGTCGGTGAACCACCGGCGGACCGCGTCGATTTCGCCAGGCTTGAGTGCGCCGGAGTGCTCTAGCCACGAGGCGGAGCGGGCGACTTCGACGAGATGAAGGGTGTCGATGATGCCGGTGCCGCGACCAGGAGTAATGCCGTGAATGGCCTGCGCATATTGCAGGTTCGGGTTCATGCGCGTGTTCGGGTCCACGAACCAGGCGCGGAGATGGTCGGCGGCCTTTGCGGCGTACAGGGCCTTCTTCGTAATCATCCATGCGGCCGTGAGCGCCGGGACCTGCAGACTGAGGCGAATGAGAAGCTCGCGATGATCGTTGAAGTTAGCCGGGTTGGACATGCCGTCGCGGCGTATGTATGGGCCGTTCGGGTTTTTGGGGTCGGGCCACCAATAGTCGCCCTCGGAGAAGTAATCATGCGGCCCTCCTTCGCTGCGGGTGGTTCGTATGCTGGTGATGGTCTTTGGCTGCTCGTTGAGATATCGGTCTGCGGCGCTGAGGATTCGACTGCGGTCGATTTTCGCGACGTCGACCGTCGTGAAATGGCTGTCAGGCTGCCCAGACGATTGAAGACTCCACACGGCGGCGGCCGAGGCTGCTAAAAACTCTCTTCGATTCATCGCTCGCAGTCTATCGCAGGGGCGGCTCCTGAAGCCTCGCGACTCCCGTTCTAGGGACCAACGTACCCGCCGAACCGAGTTGCCGTACGTCAAAATGGGACACGAATGCAGATTGTCCTTGCCAGCAAGCTAATCGATTTAGTAAAGGGACCTGTGCACACTGTCAGCCTGGTTTGTGAACCCAGGAGAATATGCTCCGATCCGAGGTGAATCTTTGAAGAACTCATTCTCCAGGCGCACCTTTGCGCGTCTCGTTGCCGCTGTTGCAGGTTCAGCATCTGTCTCGCCGCTCATGGGTGAAGCGAGGCCTGCGCCGGTTCCGGCGCGCATGCCCTTTCCGCACGGGTTCCTGTGGGGCTCAGCTACGGCTTCGTATCAGGTTGAGGGTGCCGTTCACGAGGACGGCCGAGGACCAACGATCTGGGATACGTTCAGCCATCTGCCTGGCGCCGTGGCCGGCGGCGATACGGGCGATGTCTCGACAGACTACTACCACCGGTACAAGCAGGACATTGCGCTGATGAAGGAACTTGGTGTGCGCAGTTACCGGTTTTCCATTGCGTGGTCGCGCATCTTCCCGACGGGCAGCGGAGCGGCGAATCCAAAGGGGCTGGACTTCTATCACCGTGTCGTGGACGAGTTGCTCGCGAGCGGAATTGAACCGTTCTGCACGCTGTATCACTGGGACCTGCCGCAGGCTCTGCAGGACAAGGGCGGGTGGGAAAACCGTGACACGGCGCAGGCCTTTGCGGAGTACGCCGGCTACGTCGCGGGCAAGCTCTCCGACCGCGTTCGCCGGTTTATGACGATGAACGAGATTCGCTCGTTCGTTGAGCTTGGATATCAGCAGGGCACGCATGCTCCGGGGCTGAAGCTGAGCGCGGCGCGAGTCGCCCAACTGAACCACTACGCCGTCCTCGCACATGGGATGGCGGTGCAGGCGATTCGTGCGGCTGCGCGGCCGGGAACGCAGGTCGGCATCGCCGATAACGTGCAGGCGACCACGCCTTTGATCGAAACGGCGCCTCACATTCAGGCCGCGACGCGCGCCATGCGCGAGCAGAACGCCCAGTACCTGACCGTCATTTGCGAGGGAAAATACACCGATGCATATCTGCGCCGGCTTGGCCTGGACGCGCCGAAGTTCACTGCGGAGGAGATGAAGATCATCTCGTCGCCGTTGGACTTTATTGGCCTCAATATTTATCAGCCGACGTACGTTCGCGCTGATGACTCCGAGCTTGGCTATGCGGTTGTCACGCCGCCCGCGTCGTTCCCGCACATGTACAGCTCGTGGCTGTACGTAGGGCCGGAGTCGATCTACTGGGCTACGCGACTGGTGAACCAGCTCTGGAATCCGGGCGAGCTTTACATCACGGAGAACGGCGCGTCTTCGTCTGATGTGCCGCAGAGTGACGGCACTATCGTCGACTCGGATCGCATCATGTATCTGCGCAATTATCTTGGGCAGCTCCATCGTGCGATAGTTGAGGGAGTGCCGGTGAAAGGCTATTTCGTGTGGAGTCTGCTGGACAATTTCGAATGGGCCGACGGGTACGGAAAGCGCTTCGGGATCGTCTACGTGGATTACGCCACGCAAAAACGAACGCCAAAGATGAGCGCTATGTTTTATCGTGAGGTGATCGCTCGGGGTGGCGTGGCCTAACGTGGGGGGGAGTGCTGCGCTTCCTGGGCGCGGCTGCAGCAGCGACTGCCGTGGTGGACTCGCGCTGCATCAACTCGGGCTCGAACATGATCGTGTCCGGGAATGCTTCGCTTGGATTCTGGATGCGCTTCAGCAGTTGCTGTGCAGCCATCTCGCCCATCCGGCGCAGCGGCTGACGAATGGTCGTAAGGCTGGGCGTGTGATAGGCCGCGCTGGCGATGTCATCGAAGCCAACCACGGAGATATCCTCTGGGCAGCGAAGGCCGGCATCTTTGATCGCGCGAATGGCGCCGATTGCAGCGATATCGTTGAAGCAGAAGATAGCCGTGAAGTGGTGGCCCGATGCCAGCAGGTCCTTCACCACGGGATAGCCGAGTTCCGGCGACCAGGAATTGTTGCGTATGTGCACGCAAAGCTCTGAACGCATGCGAATGCCGATGCGCTCGGCGATCTGGCGGATGCTCTGCCAGCGTGATTCGGAATCGAGCGCGTGCGGCTGACCCTTCATAAAGGCGATATCGCGATGACCGAGATCGTAGAGGTACTGGAGGGCCAACGATGCTGAGTGATCATGATCCAGCATCACGTTGGTTACGCCACGCATCCGCTTATGTCCTGAGATGGAGACGACCGGCACCTCGACAGACTTAGTCAGCATGGTGTTGACGAGAATGAACCCGTCCACGGCACGCTCGGTCAGCACGCGGGGATAGCTCTCAAGCAAATCCGGACGACCCTGGTGGCTCACGACGAAGTGCAGATACCCGGCCTGCAGCAGGTGCTCTTCAACGCCATTCATCACCATGGTGAAATAACCCTCGCTGAATTCCGGAACGATGACGCCGATCGTGAACGTCTGCCGGGTACGCAAAGAGCGGGCGAGGAAGTTCGGACGGTAGTTCAGCTTCTGCGCTGCGGCGAGCACGCGTTCGCGTGTCTTTGGCGCAATCGTCTTTGCCCCTGGCGCGTTGTTCACGACGAGCGACACGGTGGCAGGCGAGAGCCCAAGATGCTCTGCAAGTCCCTTCAGACTTATGGGGCGATCTTCAGTGACTCCGTTGGAATTGCGGCTCATGAGGTGGGAATAGTTTTATCACCATCCTGCGGGTTTGGCTTGCGCTAAGCCATTCGAAGTTGCGACGTCCTGCGTATAGTACGGATATGAAGACGCGATCTCTCGAGAGCACTGTCAGGTGCCGCGGCCGGAGGGATGAGCGCCACTGATGTCCACCTCATTTCGTGTGTCGCTAGGGATCGCAATCCTTCCGGCATACTTCGCAACCACAATCTTCATTGGCTGGCTCACGCGCCGACGCAGCGGCAGCGCGAACTCGTTTCTCAACGCGAGCCGATCTCTCCCGCTTCCTCTTGTTACGGCGGCCTTTCTCGCCGCCAACTGCGGAGCGCTCGAGGTCGTGGGAATGAGCGCGATGGCAGCGCAGTACGGAGCCGAGGCCTTCCATTTTTATTGCGTCGGCGCAATTCCGGCAATGATCTTCCTCGCCATCTGGATGATGCCTGTCTATCGACGCAGCGGAATCCGAAGCGTTCCAGAATATCTTGAATACCGTTACGGCGCCGGCATCCGTCTCGTAAATGCCTGTGTTCTGGCAGTGACCACGCTGCTCTTCGCAGGAATCAGCCTTTATGCCATCGCGCAGGTGCTTCAGGTGGTCGCAGGAATCGGCTTTGCTGCAAGTGCTTTCGTGACCGGCAGCGTCGTGCTTGTGTATGTTTTGCTCGGCGGTGTTCGTGCGACGATCTACAACCAGTTCCTCCAGCTCGCAGTAATGATTGCGGGCCTGCTTCCGCTGACAATTCACTGTTGGAAATACGGCACGATGATTTCCGAGGAGCCTCGCGACCATCTGTGGCGCGGGCTGCCGCTGGTTTCGCACACCACGCCAATGGATGCGCTCGGGATTGTCGTTGGCCTTGGATTCGTACTCAGTTTCGGCTACTGGTGTACCGATTTCGTGCTGATGCAGCGCGCTTTCGCCGCGCGCACGGACGACGCGGCGCGGCAGGTTCCGCTATGGGCAGGCTTCGGAAAACTTGGCTTTTCGATGCTCGTCGTCGTGCCTGGTCTGGCCGCGCACCGGCTACTCCCCGCACTGGGACATTCGGAGCGCTTTGATCAGGCGCTTCCGGCTTTGATGAAACAGTCGTACGGTCCAGCCCTGCTTGGGCTCGGCCTGACTGCAATCGCGGCGAGCCTGATGTCCGCATTGGCCGCGAATGTCTCCGCGTTCGCAGCTCTGTGGACTGAGGACATCTATCACGCGCACCTAGTCACTCGAAAGCCTGACCATCACTACCTGATCATGGGACGTGCGGCAACAATCGCCGCAGTTCTGGTCAGTCTGCTCACGTCGTACATCAACTTCTTGTTTTCCGACCTGATGGAGCACGTGCAGATGATCTTCTCTGTCTTTGGCGCGCCATTCTTTGCCATCTTCCTGCTTGGAATGATCACGCGCCGAGTTAATGAACGGGGCGCCATTATCGGATTCCTGAGCGGCACGGCCGTCGCGGTCCTGCATCTCGTCGCATTCAGCCTCGGCTGGCTACACTACAGCAGCGTTATGAGCGCAAACTTCTACGTGGCGATGTATGCCTTCGGCACCTCCGCGTTCGTGGCGTGGATCACAGGCATGGGGAGTTCCACGGCCACTGGTGTCAATGGCGGTCCACTGCAAATGAGTTTCTCGTTTCGAGCCACACCTCGATTGCTGTGGGTGCTTTCAATCCTTCTAATATCTGCTTGCGTAGGATTGAACATAGTTTGGCGATAATTGAAACCAAGAAACGTCTGATCGCGTGAGCGATAGAGTGATAGAGAGCAATGGAAAGTGAATCAATGAAACCGTCTGAAACAAGCTCCGCGGCGCACCAGTTGGATTTTTTCGCGCCTGCCCGTGTGAACCTCATCGGAGAACACACCGACTACACCGGCGGTCTGGTCATGCCGATGGCGATTCCCTTCACAACGGTGGCGCATTTGCACGCCGCATCTGACGGCCGATATACGTTTTCGAGCGATCTCTTTCCAAGTGTCCGCTCGATTTCGCCGGATAGTCCTGCGCCTCGCACGGGAGAGTGGAGTGACTATCCCGCAGGTGTTCTGTACGAACTCGAGCGCCGCGGCATTCAAATTCCACCGTTCGCGCTGCACCTGGGCGGGAATGTGCCCCTTGGCGCGGGCCTATCCTCTTCCGCGTCGACCGAGGTTGTAACTGCGATCGCGCTACTCGCGCATGCTAAGGCGACGCTTCCGGCAGAGGCCATCGCCCTGCTGTGTCAGAGCGCAGAGAATAACTACGTCGGATCACCATGCGGCATCATGGATCAGTTTGTCGTCACAGCGGCGGCGAAAGATCATGCGCTGCTGCTGAACACACGCGACCTCAGCTTCGAGCTCTTGCCGATGAATCAAAGGGGCCTCGCGAACTGCAGAATCGTCGTTGCAAACTCCGGCGTGAAGCACTCCATCGCAGGTGGCGATTATGGCATTCGACGCCGGGAGGTCGAGGCTGGCCAGGCAAAGCTCCGCGAACGATTTCCTGATCTCCGCGATCTCGGAGACGCGACATTGGCGCAACTCGCCGCCTGCGAGCACGAGCTTTCGCCAGAGAGCCTGAAACGCTGCCGTCACATCATCAGCGAAAACGAGCGGGTGCGCGAAGCTCGTATGGCCATGCTCGCTGGCGATCCGGTGCGGCTTGGCTCGGTGATGACAGCTGCGCACGCGAGTGAACGCGACGATTTCGAGTGCAGCATCGAAGAGATCGATTTTCTCGTAGACACCGCTGTTGAGCTTCGCGGATGTTTCGGCGCACGGCTCACTGGCGGCGGCTTCGGCGGATCGACCGTGAATCTCGTCAGCACGGAAGACGTGACAGATTTCATCGCGGGGCTTCGCTCTGCGTATCGCGACAGGTTTTCGCTGGATCTGGAAACGTACGTTTGCGAAGCCGTAGACGGTGCGCTGGCACGGAACGCTGCGCAACTTAATACATCGAAGGAGGCGCGCTGATGCTCCAGGTGTTTAGAGAATCCCCGCACCGGCGCTGGGATCCGCTGCGGCGCGAGTGGGTTGTTGTATCGCCGCATCGGACGCAGCGTCCATGGCAAGGCCAAACCGAAGAGACTGCAACCGCAACTGCCAAGCAGTATGACCCGGAGTGCTATCTGTGCCCCGGAAATGTGCGCGCCGGCGGCCATCGCACACCGGTCTACACCGCGACCTATGTCTTTGACAACGACTTCGCTGCGCTGAAGAGCGATGTCCCTCCAGCAGAGTTTGATCTCAATGATGTAGGCCTTCTACGTGCTACAACGGAGCGCGGCGTGTGCCGTGTTTTATGCTTCGATCCGCGGCATGACCTCACGCTTGCGACGATGGATGTCGGTGCCATCCGTCGAGTTGTCGACGTTTGGGCCGAGCAGGAGAGCGAGCTCTCCGGGCGCGACGACATCGGCTACGTGCAGATCTTCGAGAATCGCGGCGCCCTGATGGGCGCCAGCAATCCGCATCCGCATGGACAGATCTGGGCGACCGAGCACATCCCGAACGAACCGACCGCCGAGCTCGCTTCGCAATCGGAGTACCTGACGAAACACGGGCGCCTGCTGTTGAAGGACTACCTCGAACTGGAGTTGCAACAGCGCGAGCGCACCGTTGCGGAGAACGAGTCGTGGGTTGCGCTCGTGCCCTTCTGGGCGGTGTGGCCGTTCGAAACGCTGGTGCTGCCGCGCGCTCATGTCCGGAACATCAACGGGCTGGACGACAAGGGACGCGATGGCCTGGCGTCGATCCTGAAAACGATCACCGCCGGCTATAACCGCGTGTTCAATGCGCCGTTCCCTTATTCCATGGGATTCCACACGGCTCCCTGCGATGGAAACGAGCACAATGAGTGGCAGCTCCACGCGCATTTCTATCCGCCGCTGCTACGGTCGGCCACGATCAGGAAGTTCATGGTTGGCTTCGAGCTGCTAGGTTCTCCGCAGCGCGACATCACACCAGAATCCGCCGCCGAGACGCTTCGCCGAGTCATGTCCCCCTAGCGGAACTCAGCTTCTGAAGGAGGTGACCATGAACGCCACGAGCATGCGCGCCGCAGTGCTACGGCATCCGGCGTCCGTCCACGACAGACCCCTCGCCATTGAGACGGTACCGGTCCCGCAGCCGGGCGAACGCTCTGCGCTGCTGAAGGTACTCGCATGCGGTGTCTGCAGGACCGATCTGCATATCGTCGAAGGCGAGCTTCCGCCGAAGCTGGACGCGCTTATTCCCGGTCATCAGATCGTTGCAGAGGTCGTTAGCTCGCCGGATCCCGCGTTTGCTCCTGGCCAACGCGTCGGCGTGTCATGGATCGGTGGAACCGACGGCACCTGCCGCTTCTGCCAATCCAATCGCGAAAACCTCTGCGACAACCCTACGTACACGGGCTACTCGCATAACGGCGGCTATGCCGAGTTCGCCACAGCCCGCACCGACTTTCTCCTTCCGCTGCCCGACAAGCTCTCCGACACCGATGCTGCACCGCTGCTGTGTGCCGGAATCATTGGCTTTCGAAGCGTGCGGGTTGCCGGTGTTCAGCCCGGCATGCGGGTTGGCCTGTTTGGTTTCGGCTCTTCCGCACAGATTCTCATGAGAGTGCTCAACGCATGGAAGTGTGAGATCTATGTCTCCACGCGCGACAAGCGGCATCAGGCCGTTGCGAGTGACCTCGGCGCCAAGTGGGTGGGCGATGCACTCGCCGCTCCACCGCAAAAGCTCGATGCCGCGATCACCTTCGCCCCGGCGGGCGAAGTGGTGCTCGCCGCGCTTCGTTCGCTGGATAAAGGAAGCATCCTCGCCATCAATGCCATTCATCTGGACAGAATGCCGCAATTTGACTATGACACCCTGCTTTGGGGTGAACGGCAGATTCGCAGTGTGACCAACATGACGCGACAGGATGCCAGAGACTTCCTGAAGCTGGCAGCGGAGATGTCAATCTCGCCGCGCGTGCAGACATTCCCTCTGGAGCAGGCCAACGAAGCGCTTCTTGCGCTCAAGGCGGACGAGATATCCAGTTCGGCCGTGATCGTTCCGTAAGCGAGTGAATCGCAACGTGCCCGTTCGGTAACCGGTCCTTGATGCCCCCGACCTATCGACTTCGGAGCGCCTTAGTCCCGTTGCCGAGTTAGTGGAGTGACCGGTATATTCATTAGCAGTCTTTTTTTCAATGATGTAACACTATTGCCGACAATGCTGCCGGCTGGTCGCTGGCGACGAAAGGCTGCCTTTGGACATTCGTGAGATTGCACGCAGGGCCAAAGTTTCCCACTCGACGGTTTCCCGGGTCATTAATAACGTGCCAACTGTCGATGCCAAACTGGCTAAGCGGGTTCAGGCGGTTATCGAAGAAGTCGGCTACCGGCCAAATTACCAGGCACGAGCACTTGCTCGAGGGCGCAGCCACACCGTCGGCCTTATCGTTTCCGAGATCAGCGGCGGCAATCCGTTCTTCGCCGAGATCATCCTCTACTTCGAGCGCTGTGCCGTAGAGAATGGCTTCGAGGTGCTCATTAGCTTTGCCGATACAGAAACCGATCCCAATCACATTGCGGTCTGCGCGGACCGGATGAAGGAACGCCGCGTGGAAGGCATTGCAGTCCTGACATTCGGCATGGAGCAGAGCCTGCATGGAGATGCTGGAAAGCTGCCGATGGTCTATGCGGGTGCCGATCGGCAGTTGGAGGGAATCAGGAACATCCGAGTGAATTATCAAAGCGGGTTTCGCGACGCCGTAAAGCATTTGGCTGAGTTTGGGCACAAGCGGATTGGCTACCTCAGCGGCAACCTGGATTGGAGCAGCATGCGAATGCGCTATGAGGCTCTTCGCAAGGCAATGCGCTCCGCAGGCCTGCCGCTCCAGAAGGATCTTGTCATCGAGTGCAACCACACCTTGGAAGGTGGGGCGGAGGGGATCGCCAAGCTGTTGTCATTACCAAAACCGCCGACCGCTGTAATGTGTTGCAACGACATGGCGGCGATCGGCGCACTCAAAACAATGAGCGCGCGGTCTCTCGTAGCGGGCCGCGACGTCTCGTTGATCGGCTTTGACGACCTTACGCTCTGCAGCTTTACCCAGCCTTCCCTGACGACGATCCGCTTCTCGCCCAGCGAACTTGCCAGCCTTGCGTTCCGTGCGCTTCTCGAAGACATCCGGCAAGACAAGGTGCGCCATGAGTACGAGTACAAGACAAGATTCGTGCTCCGCGATTCTACCGGCGCACCCCGCGCACAACTCGCCAGGTAAACCAATGTACGCAGAGGATCGGCGTTTCAGTAAGCGCGCACCTTCACCTTCAGCAGGCTGCCGTGCGGCTTCAGTGTAACTCCGAAGGCTGTCTCATCGCCGTTGAGCAGCCGTTCCGTATGCCAGACGCCGGCTTCGAAGTAACCCTCCTCGACGGTGACGAGCATCGCGTGAGTTAGTGCTGATCCTAGCTTCGGCGCGAAGATGAGATTTGCGTTCATGCCGCCGATGAGGAACTCGTCCGGGCTAATCTGACCCACGAGCACTCGGCCGTTCCGCTGAGGATTCCCGCGGCCGCGTGGGCCACCATAGCCGTTTAGTACTGGGCCGAAGCGTACCGCAACATCGAACTGATCGAAGCTCAGCCCCGGATTGGCGAGACCCTCCTCTTCCACGGCAACTTTCAGGTGGCCTGCATCGCTGAGCGATCGGAATGCTTCCGAAGCCGGACCGAACAGCGCGAAGTTCATCGCGACTTCGCTGCCCCATCCTTTGAAGGATTCCAGATTTTGCGCAGACATATGCCCGTCAACGCCGAAGATCGAGATACCTATCGCATTCTGTGATGCAAAAGTCAGGAACATGTTCTTTGCGTGTGCGATGGAACCGCCGGTCTCCGGCACATAGAGAGGATTGTCCGGACGGCTGTACAGGGCGAGCAGGTTTTGATAAGAATCCTCATCTTCGTCATAGATATCCGGACAAATGACATCGAGGTGCGTCGCGAGGCGCTTCCACATGGGTAGCAACCAGGCAACTGCACCTCCACTCGGCGAGGAGAAGCCGGGGCGCAGCAGCCCGGGCTGCTCGCGTGGCCACACATTGACATACATGGGCAGCGGATAGGCGCTCTTCCCTGCCTCGGCGACAGAGTCGATATACCGCGCAGTCCAATACGACATGAATGCCTCCGGGGCCCGTTCTGCGAACACCTCTGGCCATGTGCCATGTTCATTGGTCCTGCCGAGCGACGCTAGAACTTCGCTGGGAACCTGCTCGTGAAAGCGGGCATTGCCTTGCGGGGAGTAGTCACGATCGGACCCAAGCACACCTGCTTCGTTCTCGACTTGAACGAGGATGACCGTGTGCTGAGCGCCGTCAATTGACTTGAGGTGAGTCATCAGCGCGGCGAACGCCTTGCGGTCTGCCTCGCGGCTGGCTTCACCGAGAGGACTCAGCGCTTCCACCGGGTGCTGCGCGGAGTCGACGACCGGAGGGTACTTCTTAGGATTCTCTTTGATCCACGCCGGCACGTACGTCATTGCACCGTTCTTCCATGTGCCGAACCACGAGAGAACAACGTGCAGATTGTGTGCACGGGCACCCAGCACAATGGCATCTATGGTGCTGAAGTCAAAGCTGCCTTGTCTCGGCTCGATTGCTTCCCAGTACACGGGGACCGAAACTGTATTGCAGCGCATCGCGGCCAGCACAGGCCAGGCCTGATCGAGCGCTGCAGGCCAGCCGCTGGAATTGTGCACCTGGGCGCCGAGGACAAAGAAAGGCTTGCCGTCAACAAGCAAATGAAGGTGCCCGTCGGATTTTTCGATGCTCGGAATTGCCTGCGCACGAACGCACAGTGGCTTGTACATCACCGACAGAACAAGCAGTGCAATCGCAAGCTTCATTCCTCGCGAACAGATTGAGGTGCGATCTTGTGAGGTGTAAATGATCATACTGGCTTGTAAGCGCTCCGTTATTCAAATTGCGACGTCTATTGCTCGGAGAACAATTCCGAAGGAGGTCTGTCGGACGAAGCCGAGCCCCATGATTTGTTTGGCGATGCCCCCATGCGTAGCCGCAGTTCCCCTCCGGCCGCAATCTGCTGATGCGTAATCCATGATCGATGAAGCTCTTTTCCGTTCAGGTGCGCCTCTTGAATGTACAGGTTATCGCTACTGTTCTTGTCCGCAACGATTGTGAAGCTTGAGCCGTTCGCCGGATTGCGAATAGCAGCACGTTTCACCAGCGGACTGCCGAGCACATAGACTCCGTTCGCTGCATTCACTGGGTAAAAGCCCAGCGCCGCGAAGACAAACCAGCTCGCAAGCTGACCGCAGTCGTCGTTCCCGGGGATGCCCTCCGGCGTTGCTTTGTACAGTGCGGCGACCTTGCGGGTCCAGTACTGTGTCTTCCACGGCGCTCCCGCGAAGGAGAACAGGTAAGGATGATGATTACTGGGCTCATTACCTTGCGCGTCCTGTCCGACCATTCCGGTGATATCAGGGCGTGCATCGAGCACCGTGGAGGGCGCAGTGAAGAGCCCATCCAACTTATCTATAAACGCCTCGTGGCCGCCATACAGTCGGATCAACCCCTGGATATCGTGCGGCACACTGAAGCTCGCCTGCCACGCATCTGTCTCCACATAGTCGTTCGTCTCTTGGTCAGGGCGGAACGGCGTAAGCCATTGACCAGATTTTGACCTGGCTTGCATAAATCCTGTTGCCGAATTGAAGACGTTGCGATAGTTCTGGGCAAGCTTGGCGAACGTCTCGCTGTCTTCGGTTTTGCCCAGCAGCCGCGCGAGAGCACCCGCGCACCAGTAGTCATAAGAGAGATCGAGCGTCGACGAAACACTGCCTGCATGAAGATCACACGGCACGTACCCGTACTGCCGAAACATTGCCTGCAACTCACGGTTGCCGCGCGCTTCGGCGCCGACGAGCGCCGTGTCGCGAACAGCAGCGTAAGCAGCTTGAATGTCGAAGTCTCTAAACTCGCGAACGTACGCACCAAGAATCATCGCGGCGGCATGGAACCCAACCATGCTCCACGTTTCATTCGCCCACAATGGCCACATAGGCAGGGCATGCTGGCCAAGTTGGTCATAATCCGTGAGTAGTGTGCGGACGATGTCGTTGATGCGTTGGGGCTGCGTGATCGTAAGGAATGGAAACTGACCGCGGTAGATATCCCATATTGAAAGCGTGGTGTACTTTGTAAAGCCCGGGTTCGAGTGAGTCTTCAGATCTTGTCCGCGAAAAGATCCATCGACATCGTTGTAGGTGGCGGGCGCGACAAACGAGTGATACGCGTCAGAATAGAAGGTCTTCTGTATCTCAGGATCGAAAGCTTCAGCATTCAGCCCGGATAGAATCTCGCTCCAGGTGTGGCTCGCTCGTTGCGCGACGGCATCAAAATCCCATGCAGGAATTTCGCTTCGCAGATTCCTTTGAGCGCCTTCGATGCTGACCGGCGAGATGCCCACGCGAACGATGAGCGGTTGCTGCGACGGGCGGCACGTGAAGATCACTTTGATCTCCTTACCCGTAAACCGATCGCCCGCCTTGGCCCGCGTTATCGTTCCATCCACACTTACGTCGATTGATTCCACAGGGCCTGACAGATCCAGCGCAAAGAAAACGGCGCGCTCGCGCGCCCAGCCTGCGGTCGATCGGCGACCGGTAATGCTGCCGTTGCTCTCAACCGTCAACTCAGCTTGCTGAACACGGCAGTTGAGACCGTGCACGAGATCCACCATCAGGCCTTGGCGCGCATTCGAGCTGCCGTAGCGATACCGATGCATGCCACAGCGAGTTGTAGCGGTCAGCTCCGCGTGCACCTTGGGCGCGTCCAGTTCAACGCTGTAATAGCCCGGACGCGCGATCTCTCGTTCGTGCGAAAAGAACGATCGGTACCCAAGCTCAGACGGAGCGAAGACAACTCCAGACTCCGCTCCGAGTGCCTCGATCTGCATCTCGGTGAGCGGTTGGATACGGCCAACGTCCCATGACCAGTTAAGACCCTCCACCATCGGCATGATCAGCACATCGCCAAGGTCTATGCCCCCCGTGCCCTGCACATGCGTATGACTGAAGCCGTTGATGACATTGTCGCGATAGTTGTAGCCGGAGCAATGCTGCCACTCGTACCAGTCACCCTGAACGTTCCAGTGCGGTTCGGGAGGGCCGCTCGTATCTGGACTGACTTGCACCAGCCCGAACGGCAGCGTCGCTCCCGGGAACATGTGACCGCGCCACCCAGTCCCAACCATTGGATTTGCTGACGCGACAGCGTTCGCTGTCTTCGTGGATGTCGGCTGTGCAGCGGCATCCCCTTCGAAGATCGAAAAAAGCGAGGAGTATGGAATAATCTGCGCCCCCGAAAGACCGACGCAGGATTTGAGAAAGGCTCGTCGTGGCTGCGAAATAGGACGGAAACTTTTCATGGTGATCTCACGCTCTTAAGCAGGACGGAATGCTCACTGCGCAGTGCCCGACCGTGTATCCGGCTTGTCCGGGTAGTCGAAACGGAAGGAGACAATCTCGAACGGATGCACGTGGACGGTTACGCGATTTCCTTTCAGTGGCAGATCGCCTTCCGGCTTCTCCATCAGGTTTGTCTCCGTGGCAGCGGCTGCTCCCGCAGGCACATCGATGTCAACATCGTGATCCTCGCCTTTCCACTCGTACATGTGAACGATAAGGGAATGCGTGTCCTCGGCCTTCTTCATCGCCGTCACGACGACATTGTTGGACGAGGTACGGAGAAACGAGTGCTCCGAAGGCATGGGGCCGTTATGTGGGGCTGTTTGCATCGCAATCAGCGGATAGTTGAACTCAAATCCTTTGCGAACAGTCAGCGCGCTTCTCCAGGTTCCGGCGTGCGGATAGAGCGCATACCGGAAGTGATTCGGTCCACGATCGGCGTTCGGGTCAGGATAGACAGGCGACCGCAGCAGAGTGAGGCGGAGGAGATTTCCGACGCTATCGTAACCGAACTTGCTCTCGTTTATGAGGCTGAAACCCTGCTTGTCATCGCCTAGATCCGCCCATTTCTGAGCTGGGACCTCAAAGCGAGCCTTCTCAAACGAATTGTTGCGTGTAGTTGGACGCTGGATCGTCCCGTAAGGAATCTCGTACGTGGCGAACGGTGCCGTCGCCGCCAGGGGAAACGCCGCCTTGAGTAGCACGTGTGTTTCGTGCCAATCGATGTTGTTATCGACGACCACTTCGTCAGATCCAGCGTCGAGCTCAATGTCCTGCACGAACTTCGAACTCTGCCAGGAACGCGTGACACGCACCACGGCACGCAGAGGCGTATCGCTGACGAGCTTTACCGATTCCGCCTGATCGAGACGCGTAGGCGGCTGATCGAGTGTACCGGGATCGATGTTCCACGCATCGTAGATCCTCGGCATATCCTTGAACGCCTGCAGTTCATTCCCACAGCTTCCCTGCGCGAGGGTTTCGAACTTTGCACGCTTGTCGTAGAGACTCGTAATGCAGCCGGTCTTTGGATCGATGGCGACCCGAAGAAATGCGTTTTCAATCGTGGTGCCATGCACTGAAAGATCGGATACGAAGCTGCGTCGCCCCGGCACAACGCGAAGAACGCTGTAGCCCATAGAGGGAATCTTGCTTGCGAGCAGACGAATTACAAATCTATTCGTCCTCGTGTCATGTGAGATTGTCTCCGAGGGCAGCACCTTTCCGCTCGGATCAAGAACGGACACTTCTGACGCCGCATTTGGCATCTGAACGTTGACAGTGATGACCCCGGCTCGGTCCCACGCGAGCGGATTGAACACGAGAACGGGAATCCCTCGCGGAACTCGCGTGTCGATGTGCGCAGAAACCGTGCCAAGCGCCTCACGGCTTACCTCGTCATCAATCCACCTCACATCGTCAAAATCCTTTTGCGCGTCACGATAGACCTGCGCAATGCCCGAGCCTGCGGCAAGGTCATGAAAGCCATTGAAGGCGATCTTCTTCCACGCCTCGGTTAGCTCCGCGCCGGGGTACGAGTCGCCGTCCAGCCACGCCAGTGATGCAAATTTCTCCGCGTTGAGCGTTGCCTCCGGCGCTTTGCGCAAATTCCGCTTCTGGTTCGCCTGAGATGTAAAGACGCCCCGGTGCGTCTCGAGATAGAGTTCATCCTTCCACGTCGGAATCACAATAGAACCGGCCTGCGGCTCCGGTGCATGATACCCCTGGGCGATAGTCCGGTAGTTCCAAACCGGAGAGCCCTTCGCAAGCTGCTTCTCAACAGATTGGAAGTAAGCATTCGCTGTACGGAAATGCATCTGCGGCGCGAGTTTGCCAGGCTCCATCCAGTGGGACGCCTGATCCAGAATCACGCGCGTGGGTCCACCACCGTGATCCCCAACACCGTACAAGTCCAGCATATCTGTCATACCAGGAGCCAATTGGCGCGCCTGCACCATGTTCGCAGACAAACGCACAGGACCTACATCACGATTCCCATAACCTTTCGGGAAATAGGTCAACACCTTGCTGCCATCTGGCGACTCCCACCAGAAGAGTTTCAGTGGCAACTGGTTCGTGTCGTTCCAGCTCATCTTTTGCGTGACGAAATAGTCGACGCCAGATTTCTTATAGATCTGCGGCAGCTGCCAGTTGTACCCGAACGAATCAGGATTCCAGCCGACCCGAACATCCACACCATAATGCTGTTTGTACCAACGCTTCCCGACGAGCAGCGACCGTGCCGTCGATTCGCCATCGGGCATGTTCAGATCCGGCTCGACCCACATGCCACCAACGACCTCCCACCGGCCTTCCTTAATGCGTTTCGCGATCTCATCGTTGATGTCCGGATACTTCTCAGCCATCCACTCGTTGTACGCAGCCGCGGATTGCGTAAATACGTACCCTGGGTACTCATCCATGAGTTGAAGCGCAGTGGAGAAGGTACGCCGCACGACATCCACGGTTTCTGTCCATGGCCACAGCCACGCCGCATCGATGTGAGCGTCACCATCAAGAGAAATCTGTACCTTCTGCATCGTGGATCGCAGAGGCTCGAGCGTGGACTGCGCTTGGCGAAGCGACGCATCGAAGCCCTTCTGATCTCCGGCATCCAGAGCCTTGAGATCGATTTGATCTACGGCCTTGTCGAGTACCTTCCGATCAGCAGACCAATCAGATTCGACAGACGGAAGAAGAATGGCTGCCGCCACCACCTCATCGCGCAGATCAACTGGATTCGGACGGTCAGGTGAGAAATGAATCGTGATCTGCGTCCCATTGAAGCGCTTTGGCAGTACCGTCGCGAGAGCCTTCACCGCGACGAGAATCTTCTCGCCCGCCGTCACATGCGCCAACAGTTCCACAGGTTCAATGTTGTCGCCCATGGCGATGCGCCGGCCATTCACATAGATAATCTGCGTGAGCGGCAAGTGCGCATCGATCGAGGCATGGAACCAGATCGCCGTGCCCGTCAGGTCGTAACCGTCCAGAGACTTGGGAATCTCGATCCAGCGACGGAACCATATCGCCTGTGTCCCGAGATCGCGATTGGACTCTGCGACCGGCCATGCGGAGTCATCCAGATTCGGGTCCTCGCCGTGCGGCATGTCAGCGACGTGGTAACGCCAGGTTCCGCTCGGAAGATGATCAAGGTCGGACAGACGGTTGAGCGTTGTCTGCGCCGTCGCGGGAAACGTCGCAATCGCCTGCCCCGCCTGCGCAGAACCGACTCGCGCTTGCGCAGCACACAGCGCCAGTACTGCGGCCGCCGTCATGAATGTCGCCTTCTTCATCGTTGACCTTTCAGAAGCGGAGCTTGCGAAGCGGAGACCGGACTCACGAAATCTTTGCGGCGGCTAGCAGCGCGACACTCAGCGGCTCAAGGCGAATGCTCGAGACCTTCCGGCGATTATCTGTCCAGTTCTCCATCGGCCGCGGTAGTGCGATATCTTCCTGTGGCGTCTCGGTCAGATTCAGCACAAAGTAATAAACGTGGTCCTGGTCTTCACGAGTGGTCACTGCTACGCCGCGCGGCACCTCGAGCAGTGGCTTAACACCCGCCGCACTTGCCGCCAGCCCTGCGAGCGCCTCATGAAATCCGTGCTCGCCGCTATCTGTTCCGGCATAGATGACACAGCCCTTCTCGTAACGGTGACGTGTGACCGCGGGCATGCCTTCCATACGCCCCCCGCGGAAAGATGCGACCGGCTCAGCACCATGCAGTTGCAACGACTCCATGATCGTCCGCGGTTTGATCACCTCGGAACTGCCATTGAAGCTGATGCCGAGTTGCGCCTCACGCGCGCTGTCCATTTGCCCGCGTGCGGAGCTGTATTCAATCAGATCCAGCCTTGCGATCGCCGTCACCCCCACGATGTCAGTGAAGACTCCCGGCGAGAGCATGTTACGCATGCTTGCGTCTGTATGCTGTGTGCCGTCGCGGTATGTAAGGATCAGCACACCGCCCCGCGCGACATACGCCTTCAGCTTATCCGCTACCGCATCATCGATCAAACGCAGATTCGGTGCCGCAATGATCTTGTATGGATTGAGATCGGCCGCGAGAGGAACGATATCAATGTTGCGTTGCAGCGACTTCAAACCGGCGTAAAAGCGCGAACACTCCGCGTCATAACGATCCGTGCGCTCGCCCACCGACCAAAAACCTTGCGCAAACTCATTCGTGAAATCGTATAGAAGAGCAACGTCGGCATTCGTGGTCGCGTTGGCAAGCTCAGGACCGAGTTGGCCGAACTCACGCCCAATCCGTTCGAGGATCGGACCTTGGGGTGTCAACTTGCCGTCGAATCCCTTGATGAATGAAGGCCTGTATTGCTCTCCGCCAGCGACAGGCCTGCGCCATTCGAAGTAAATATGCCCGCGACTTCCGTGCGCGAGATTCAGATACGCTTGCATCCGCAAACCTTCGTCAAGCGCATTCGGCGGCAAATACGCGATCTGTTCCGCACAGAAGAACCGCTGGTCGCGGCTGGCGCAGCGGGCAAGATCGTGATTCAAGCAGGAGATGTACTGATGCTGATACTTCGTGAGACCGGGAGCACTCACGTAGTTGTCCCACGCTGTTGCATCCAGAAACTCAGCGCCAGCTTTGTGCACGTCTACCGACCATGTAGTGTTTGGCCAATTGGTAGACACGAACTGATGCTTCGTAACCAGATGAAGAATGTCCGCCTGACGACGAAGATGATTCAGGTAAGAATCGGAAAAGAACTCCCGATAGTTGAGGCTGATCGCCGGTTGCCATCCACCTTCACCAGAGTTCTTCGGAAAGTGAATCTGCGACCAATCCGTGTAGTGATTGCTCCAGAACGCCCCATTCCATGCGCGATTCAATTCATCGAGAGTGCCGTACTTCGCCTGTAGCCATCGCTGAAACGCATGCTCGCAGTTGGGGTCATAGCACTCGAAAGGAATTCCAGGCTCATTATCGAGCTGCCACCCAATGACCCCGGGATGCGAGCCGTAATGCTCCGCAAGCGCCTGAGTGATCCGAGCGCTCGCCACAAGATAGTTCGGACTGTTCGTGCAATATCCCTTGCGTCCGCCATAGGTGTAGGGGCCGATCGTGTTGGCGCCCAGCACATCCGGATGAAGCGCATACAGCCACGGCGGAACGGCGGCCGTAGATGTACCCAGGAGGACCTTGATGCCGTGCCGATTGGCAATCTCGATCGCATGGTCCATCCAATCAAAAACAAACTTCCCCTCCTCCGGCTCAAACGACGACCACGCAAACTCGCCCATCCGGACGGTGTTCAGACCGAGCGTCTGCATTCCGGCGAAGTCGGGCTCCCACTCGGATGGATCCCACCACTCCGGATAATACGAGGCCCCAAGCCGATACACATCCCACGGAGAAGCCGCCAAGGCAGAATTGGAGGTAGAGGGAGCTGAGTGAAACAACCTCGTCGCGTGAATGGGTCTGGCGAATAGAGCACCAATACCCGACAATCCGACAGTCTTCCCAAAAGCGCGCCGATTCATCTGCGTTGTCTTTCCTCCCGCGCGCGATCGGAAATGAAGAACGCGCTCTTCGGCAACCGGTCTCTTAACCTATTCTCTACAGTCCAGAATTTACAAGAACAATATCAGAGCAAACCGTGAAATCAAAGAGCTGCACAAATATCTTTGCTGCGGACAGAAGGCAGAGAAGCGTACTGTGAATTGCGTTGCATAACGTTGTGAGTGACCGGTATATTGAATCGGCTGTTCCTGATGGTTTCCCTTACCTGAACGAGCAGCGAAATGCCCAGAACGAGGTCCCCATTGGTCCAGCTCTCCAGACGGTCGGTGCTTATCGCAGGCGGAGCTGCAGCCCTGCACTCCGCCGCACGCCCTCTCGCGGGGCTGGCACAGGCCCAGTTTTCTGCAGGTCGGCCCGCGCCTGCGGATCGCCGCTTCACCAGCCCCGCTATTGAGGCCGTCATCAAGGAAACAACCCGTCGCATCGCCGATCCGCGGCTCGCCGCCATGTTCGAGCAGTGCTTCCCCAACACACTCGACACGACTGTCTTCTTCGAGCAGCAGAACGATGTGCCTGACACCTTCATCATCACTGGCGATATCGACGCCATGTGGCTGCGTGACTCTTCTTCCCAGGTCTGGCCTTATCTTCCCTTCGCCCGCCAGGACGGTCGGCTCCAAGCCATGTTGCAGGGCGTAGTGCGAAGGCATGCGCGCTTGATTCTGATCGACCCGTACGCGAATGCCTTCATGCGAACACCGGCAGATCCGCCGCTCAGCTGGGCGGTCCACGACGACACGACGATGCTACCCGGCGTTGCTGAGCGCAAATGGGAGGTCGACTCGCTGTGCCATGTGGCCCGGCTCGCCCATGGCTACTGGCAAAACACCGGGGATACGACACCCTTCGATGTCACGTGGAAGGCGAGCGCATGGAAGATCGTCGAGACCTTTCGCGAGCAGCAACGCCGGAATGGGCCTGGTCCCTACAAGTTCCAGCGTTCCTCGCGGATCCCCAGCGACACTCTGCCACTCGGCGGCTACGGAAATCCCGCGCGGTCGATCGGCCTCATCTTCTCGATGTTTCGTCCGTCAGATGACGCCTGTATATTTCCGCTCTTCATTCCGGCAAATCTATTCGCCGTGCAAGCACTATCGTTCCTCTCCGAACTCGCTCGCAAAGCCGCGCAGGAGGAACGACTCGCGCAGGCATGCGACGATCTTTCCCGTGAAGTACGATCCGCACTCACCGCGCACGGCACCGTGCAGCACGGCACCCTTGGCAATATGTGGGCCTATGAAGTCGACGGATACGGCAATGCGCTGATGATGGACGATGCCGGAGTTCCCAGCCTGCTCAGCCTTCCTTATCTTGGCTGCTGCGCGTCGAATGACCCACTCTATCAGCGCACTCGGCGCTTCGTACTCAGCTCGGACAATCCCTATTTCGTCAAAGGAACCGCCGCAGAAGGCGTCGGCAGTCCCCATGCCGGCCAGTCCAACATTTGGCCAATGGGCATCATCGTTCAGGCACTGGCCTCCAATGATGATCAGGAAATTCGACAGTGCCTTCGCTGGCTGCGAGACACAACGGCCGCCACCGGATTCATGCACGAGTCCTTCAACAAAGACGATCCATCACGCTTTACCCGGCCATGGTTCGCCTGGGCCAACACTCTCTTTGGCGAGTTGATCCTCGACCTTCTGCAGAAGAAACCTCACCTCCTGCGTGAATCAATCTAAGCTCCGACGCTGCTCATCTCTGTAATCATGCAGAGATGTTCCAAAGGTGTGATCCATGGATGATCCAAACATGACAAAGCGTCTCTCCGTCGGTCGTCGCGATTTTCTCAAAACCTCGGCCGCGGCAATCGTGGGCGTCACATTAGACAACAGCACAGCGGACGCAGATCCAATTACCCCGCAGGTGCCCGATCACGCAAGCTCCTCCTCACCCGCTCCGTCCAATATTGGCGACGCGAATCCATTGCAGGGAACGAATTCCACTTATCGATTCTCGCGAGGGAACACCCTCCCGATCGCCGCCTGCCCGTTTGGCATGGCACACTGGACACTTCAATCGGCGGAAGGAACCTCGTGGATGTTTGATCCATGGAGCCGCCGTCTTCAGGGATTTCGCTGCACACATCAGCTAAGCCCCTGGCTCGCCGACTATGGCTACGCCGTGTTCCTTCCCTGCACCGGCGTCCCCAAGCTGGACGCAGAATCGCGATCGTCTTCGTGGCGCCCCGAGCAAGCTCACCTCCATCCGTTCTCTTTCAAGCTGGAGCTGATGCGCTATCAGATAGACGCCGAGCTGGTCCCGACGGAGCGCTGCGCCCTGATCAGTTCCACATACAAAAGCGCAGAGACCCCGGGCTTCATCATTGACGTGCCCGGACACGGCGTAACCTTCGAGCAAGACCCGAACCACCGCACCATTCGTTTTCAATCTCGCGCGAATCACGGCGGCGTTCCCGAAAACTTTGCAACCTATTACATCGTTGAGTTCGACCAACCCTGGAAACAGGTCCAGACGGAACAGACGCAGGCCGGCACGGTCGCTCTAATCACATTCGAAGACGCCGGCACTCGCAAAATCGCTGCACGCATCGCCACCTCGTTTATCTCCTACGAGCAGTGTGCACGCAATCTCGCTACTGAGTTCGGCACTCAGAGCGTTGACCGGCTCCGCAAACGCGCAGAAAAACAGTGGCAAAACTACGCCGGCCTCATCGAGATCACCGGCGGCACAGACCGCCAGCGAAAGACCTTCTACTCCTGCCTCTACCGCGCATTGCTCTTCCCTCGCACATGGTACGAGTTCGATCCAAGCGGGAAACCGCAACACTTCAGCCCCTATGACGGCAAGGTTCACCCCGGCGTCATGTATGCGGATCACGGCTACTGGGATGTGTATCGGGCCTGGTATCCGCTTATGTCCATCCTCTGGCCGGACAAGCTCGCGGAGATTCTCCAGAGTTGGGTGAATGCCTACCGCGAAGGCGGATGGCTTCCCCAGTTCCCCTGCCCCGGCTACCGGGCCTGCATGACCGGCAGCCTTATCGATGCGGTCTTCGCCGATGCGGCCGCGAAAGGCATCACTGGATTTGACCTAAAGGCCGCCTACGAGGGCCTGAAAAAGCATGCAACACAACCAGGCGATCCGGAAAAAGGCTATGGCCGTCGTGGTATCGAAAGCTACCTGAAACTCGGTTACGTTCCCGTTGAAGCCGTGAGCCAGTCTCTCGCTGAGACTGTCGACGCCGCCTATGGCGACTTCTGTATCTCACAGGTCGCGACCGCGCTCGGACAGCAGGATGATGCTCGCATGTTCCTCGAGAGATCGCAGAACTGGCGGCACGTCTTCGATCAAAAGACGAGATTTTTTCGCGGCAAACATGAGGACGGCTCGTGGCTTGAGCCCTTCGATGAATTCCAGTGGGGAACACCGTACGTCGAAGGCTCCGCGTGGCAGCATCGGTGGGATGCGCCGCACGATATCGCCGCACTCATCGCTGAAATGGGTGGTCCCGCGAGCGCTGTCGCTACGCTTGATCGGATGCTGTCGCTGCCGCCGACTTTCGACGTCGGCGTCTACGGCCAGGAGATTCACGAGATGTCCGAAATGGCAGCCGTGGATTTCGGTCAGTACGCACAAAGCAACCAGCCCGTGCATCACTTGCTGTACATCTACGCTGCGGCGGGCCGGCCCGATCGCACGCAATACTGGGTGCGCCAGGTGCTCGACAAGCTCTACAGTCCCGATAACTTTCCCGGCGATGAAGACACAGGGTCCATGGCCGCCTGGTACATCCTCAGTGCGCTGGGCTTCTATCCGCTATGCCCGGGCAAGCCGGAGTACGTTCTCGGCAGCCCGCTCTTCGAAAAGGCGACACTGCGTCTTCCAACAAACAAGACGCTCGAAATCGAGGCTCGAGGTCAAAGCGAAACAGCGGTCTACGTATCGGCATTCACCATCAATGGAACGCCTCAGAACTCGGCCTATCTTCCTCATGAAACCATCACGCGCGGCGGAAGAATCGCCTTTTCCATGCAGGATCATCCGCTGAAACGCTAAGGCGTGCAGCACCATCTGCTGCACGCTACAACAACTGCAAAGCCCGCTAGGCTTCCATGAAGACCGCGGCCGAACGCGCAGGCACCGTAAGCGTGCCGGAGTTCGGTTGTGCGTCCTGCTCTTCCGGCGTGGCCACAACGAAGTTCGTCACGCCCGGCACAACAACGTTGACTGTGATCGGTCGAGCCGGTTCCAGGTTCATTACCACTACGGCCCGCTTCTTATCCTCTGCAATAAACACACTGTATTTGAACGGCCCATTCGCTGACGCTGTTCCGTCCAGCGTGTCGCGAAACTCAGCATCCCACAAAAACTTCCGATACTTCCGCCGCAGCGCATCAACCTTCTTGCCGTAGTCGAGCGTCAGCGGAAAATCTGTGACATGGCCTTTAAAATTGAACGGCTCGTAGCTGATGATGTAGCGGTACAGCAAGCAGAGATTGACCTCCTCACGCGCATTGAAGCCGCGCACGGCAGCCATTAGCGGAGCCTTGGAGTCAAGGTATCGCAACGCATGACGCGTCGCCGTCCCTATGCGGTAATACCCAAGGTAGTAGTACCGCATCAGCCAGTCACCCGGGCCCTCGCCCGCGAAAAGAAAGTCCGCGTTCACCTTGTCCGCAGCCGCACGAAACTGCTTCACCAACGGGATATCGGCATTGAACAAGTAACCCGGAGCCGTGTAGCCATGCCCCTGCGCGAAGTTGTACAGCACCCCATTGTGCTGCATCACCTCATCGAACAGCCATCCATGCGCGCCAAGCGCCAGGATCTTTTCGAACTCATGAGTCGCGATATCGCGATACGCCGGCGAACAGACATCCATAATTGCCCGCCGGCGTTGATTGATCCCCGCCAACTGCGTCGGTGTCGTGTACGCATATCCGCCCGACTCGTACTTGTTCCCGTACGGATCAACAGCCTCGTACTTATAGAGCTCCTTCTTGTAGTAGTCCGTCGACATGTCCGCGAAAATCGGCTTGCCGAACAGAATCATGTGAACGCCCTTGGCCTGTGATTGCGCGACGGCATCGTGCATTTCTTGCCATGTACCCAATCCCGGATCAGTATCCAGTGAGGGATCTCCGCCATCCTGTCCGCCCTTGTTCCATCCCACCACCTGAATAGCAGTGACTCCATTCTCCGCACACTCGGTCGCATACGTGACAAGGTCGCGATACGGAACGCTGTAATCCTGCTCCGCGCCGTCCACCCGCAACTGCAGCCACGAGTGCACATCCTCTGCCCACGGCGCGATGCGCGGCTTCTTGAACCACGTCTCTCGCCACTGTTTGTAGACATCCAGGCCCGCGTGCCAGTCCCCGTCATACGGTTGCATCACAATCGGCGCAAACTGCACCTTGGAATGCGGATGCGCGAACACGAAATGGCAAGTACGGAAATCCAGATGCACCGGCCATCCGGAGATCTCATCCTCCTTCGGCACATCGTCATACACCCAGTCCACCACTCCCGGATGCTGCTCGAACGTGAACTCCATCAGATACCGAATCTCCGGATCTTCGATAGCCACATAGATTCCCTGCTCTGTCGCAGTTCCCGGCTGTGCCGCAGTTCCCGGCTGTATAGCCTGAAGCAGACAGTACTGACTCTGGTTCGATTCAATTGTTCGCGTCGGCCAGCGCACTCCCCAATAGCCCTTCGCATTATCAAATCGCGGATAGATTGAATCCGTCGAGAGCGCCCCAACCCACATGTGGTGCGCCTCAACCACGCTGTCCTTCGATGGCGGACTGAAGTCGCCGAAGTACGGGTAATCCACTGCCTCGACGAAACAATCGGAGTTGTTCTCCAACTCCGCGTTGAACGTAAGCTTGCCGTTCTCGAGCGTCACGGTGCCCGTAAACCCAATCGGCATCACGCCGCCATGTTCGCTCAGCAGGTTCTCCCACTGCATCCGCACCTTGTTCGGCGCAATCTTCTGGACGCTTACCGCTTTCTGCTTCGTTCCGTAGATGAAGTTATCCCGTTGCTTGCTCAGCGGAACAAACAGGCGGAATGACGCACCAAGCTCCGGCCGCCGTTCGATCACCCACGTGCCTGACTTGCGCTCCATGCGCACGAGCGCACCTGACAGGCTGTCGAACGACACATGCAGCTGCGCGTCCTCAAGCACGATCTCCTCACCCAGCTTGAGCGGGGCAACCGGTCGCGACTCCTGGTCCTGTGCGGCTAACTCGCTTCCGCTACCCAGGGCTCCGAATGTCGCCAGACCCGCAAGCTTGCCGAACGTTCTGCGGCTGATTCCCTCTTTCAACTCTCATCTCCTTGAGATACCGGTCTCCGCAACACTATACATCACACGCCCAAGGGCTGCGGGAACCCAAATTTAAAAAGGTAGGGCTCTGAGCGACAACTTGCTCAGAGCCCTTGTGTGGACGAACAAGAGAATGACTAGAACACGAACTTCCCTGAAAACTGCAGGAAGCGCGAGTCGATCGTGTTCGTTTGGTTGGACCCCGTGCCGCTAAGCGCAACAACGCCCGAGCCGATATTCGTACTGGTGCCACCGGGATTGCCGAAGCTCGGGTGATTCAGCACGTTGAATGCGTCCGCGCGGAGTTCCAGGTATGTGCCTTCCCGCCATACCTTAAAGTCCTTGAAGATCGATGCATTCAACCGCCAGTTGCCCGGCCCGGACACATCGTTCTTCGGAGTACCGAAGAACTGCGCCACATTGGCGTAGCCTGTGACATATGGCAGAGGCTGTCCTGTGTTGCCGACGCTCTCCGAAATCGGCCCGTCCGCGCCAACTGCCGGTGAGTTATAGGTGTAGGAACCAGTTGAGAAGGGCGCAAGATCAGCCGCAGCCGCCGCGTTGTTTGAAGTCGAGACGCCCCGCGGGTCAGCGAACGCGCAAGGATTGAACCAGCGCGTCCGCGTGTGCGTCTGCGCTGCGCAAACGTTTGCGGCTGAATTCGACGGCGTCCCTGTCGTGATGCCGCTTTCATAAGGCGCATTGCCGCTTGACGTGGGATTCGGCGCCGGTAGACCGGTAGACATCGGGTCCGCGATCTTGACGGCGCTGTTCGCCAGGCCGCCATTGGCGTTCCCCCAAGGTCCGGTTCTGCTGATGGTGACCGTGA
>DASRGC010000042.1:0-3589 GCA_035651235.1 Acidobacteriaceae bacterium | reverse complement strand
GCGCCGGAGTTGAGCGCGTTGATGATCATCTTGCGGTCGACGGGACCGGTGATCTCGACGCGGCGGTCCTCGAGGTCTGGCGGGGTCGGCGCGACGGTCCATTCGGTCTCGCGGACCTGACGAGTGGCGGGCAGGAAGTCGGGGCGGACGCCGGCGTCGAGTTGCTGCTGGCGCGCGATGCGCGCGGCGAGGAGTTGCTTGCGGCGCGGGTTGAACTCGCGGTGCAGTGCGACAGCGAAGGCGAGGGCTTCGGGGGTGAGGACGCGGTTGTAACGCTCGGCCGTGGTGGCGTGGATTTCGGTGTTGGGCGGGAGGGTCATAGTCGAACCTTGCAAGAAACGACAAACGAGATACGAGACGTGAGAAACGAGATAGGAGATACGAGGGAGCTCAGGCGAAACGGAGGTCGACGCGACCGGCGGTGGAGAAGTTTACTTCGACGACGGAGCCGGGTGAGGCGGGGGTGTTGCCGGTCCAGGAGCCGGTGGTGATCCATTGACCTTTGTGGAGGCCGCCGGTGCGTGTGGCGCCTTCGTTGGCGAGCCAGGGCAGAAGGCGGAGGAGGTCGCCGGCGGTGTTGGAGCCGGTGCGCTCGACGCGAATGATGCCGTCGACGGCGAGCATCACTTTTTCTTTGGTGAAGTCGATAGATTGCCAGCTGGGCGCCGCGGGGCCGTAAACAAAGCCGCCGTGCATCTGGAGGTCGGCGATGATGGCCAGGCGTGCGGCCTTGGTGTAGTCCTCGAACGCTGGCTCCAAAATTTCAATCGCAGGATGGCAGGACGCCATTGCAGCGAGTGTTTCATCGCGTGTGTAGGGCTGCGCGCGCGGCGGGAGATCGCGGCCGACGAGGAAGGCGATCTCGGCTTCGAGGCCGCGGTAGCGCCAGCGCTCGCCGGCGAGTGTGCTGTTGCCGGCGGCAATCCACGCGAGCGGCATGGGAGCGAACATGGGCGTGGCGTCGGGTGTACCAGCGCCGATCTTCCATCCGCCGATTTCGCCGAAGGCGGCGGCGATGCGGTCCTGGATGGCGTAGGCTTCGTCGACGGATTGCGGCTGGAGTGCAGCGGGAAGATCGGCGATGGTGTGGCCCGTGCGGCGCGCGTTGAGCAGCGCGTCGGTGGCGTCGAGGATGCGGAGTTCGTCGGGTCCGGTCATGGCTGTTAGTTTCGCGCGAGCAGTTAGTCGACGTCGAGTGAGCGTGGGCCGTGGAGGAGCTGGTCGACGGTGAGGCCGCGGATGGAGGCGTCGAGGAGTTCGACCATGTGGAAGGTAGGGAGCTCGGCGGCGCCGCGGCGGCGAAGGCCGTTCATGAGCTGGAGCAGGCAGCCGGGGTTGGCGCTGATGACGGCGTCGGCGCCGGTGGCGAGCAGGTGCGAGACCTTGCGGTCGCCGAGTTCATTTGCGGGCTCGGGATTGAGGAGGTTGTAGACGCCGGCGGAACCGCAGCAGAGGTTGGCTTCAGCGATTTCTTCGACGGTGAGCTCGGGGATTTGGGCGAGAAGGGTGCGTGGCTGGGCGAAGATGCCTTGCGCGTGACGGAGGTGACAGGCGTCGTGGTAAGCCACGCGAAGATTGATCGGCAGGCGCGGGGCGATGGGCTCGACGGCAGAGAGGACCTCGCTGATGTCTTTGCACTTTGCGGAGAAGGCAGCGGCGCGCGCGGCCCATGCGGGATTGTTGCGGAGCAGGTGAGCGTATTCCTTCATGGTGCTGCCGCAGCCTGCGGCGTTGATGACGATAGTGTCGACGTTGGCGGCCTCGAAGGCGGCGATCATGTCTTTTGCGTAGCTTTGGGCGGCTTCGTCGAGGCCGGAGTGGACCATGAGAGCGCCGCAACAGCCTTGCGGTTTGGGGATGATGACCTCGAACCCTTCGGCTGCCAGGACGCGCGCGGTGGCGGCGTTGACGTGGCCGAAGTAGGCGTCTTGCACGCAGCCGGTGAGCATGGCGACGCGGCCGCGCGACTTATTGCTGGAGCTGACGGAGCTGGGAAGCGAATGGAACGGATTGAGCGGGACTGGAGGGAGTAGTGCTTCCATGGAGCGCAGTCGCCCGGGCAGGAGCTTGAGCAGGCCGCTGCCGCGGGCGAGCTGTTGCAGGCCGGTGCGCTGGTAGATCGCAAGCGGAAGACCGAGGGCGCGGAGGCGGCGGGGATGCGGGAAGGTGGCGAAGAGCAGTTTGCGGAAGAGCCGATCTGAGAGTGAGCGCGAGCCGGTGCGTTCGGATTGGCGCTCGACCTGACCACGTGCGTCTTCGATGAGCTTGTTGTACTCGACGCCGGAGGGGCAGGCGGTCATGCAGGCCATGCAGCCGAGGCAACGGTCGATGTGGGTTTGGAAGATGTCGTCGAGGGGGGCTTCGCCCGTGGCGGCTTTGCGCATGAGCCAGATGCGTCCGCGGGGCGAATCCATCTCTTCACCCCAGAGCGCGTAGGTAGGGCAAGCGGGGAGACAGAAGCCGCAGTGCACGCATTTGTCCATGAGGGCGGGCTCGGGTGGGTTGCACGCGTCGAAGGAGCTGGGGTGTGTGGAGGTGGTGATTTGCGTGAGCGCGGATTGCGTCGCGAGGCCGATGGCTTCGCGGCTGGGCGTGGCTTCCGGAGTGCGCGGCATCAGATGCCTCCGACGAAGCGGCCGGGGTTGAGGATGCGGTTGGGGTCGAACTCGCGCTTGATGGCGCGCATTAGTTCGATAGCTGCGGGTGGGTCGCCCCAGGAGTTGACGGAGTGCGGGAGAAGGCCGCGGCGAAGGAGAACGGCGCTGCCGCCGTGTGCGCGGAGGCGCGAACGGAGATCGTCGGTGAGTGCGGCGAGGTTTGGAGTGGTTGCCGAGAACGCGACGGTGGCGATGCCGGTGGGCTCTGCGATGCAGTGTGCGCGCACGTTGGGTTGTGTGTTGAGGATGGCGGCGGCGCCGACGATTGCGGCGAGTTTTGCGGGAAGGCTGCTGATCTTGAGGACAGTGGCGTCGGGTTCGGCGAAGAGTCGTTCGCGCGCAGACCATATGTTGTCGTTCGAGGCAGCGAGCGTGCAGTCTTGTGCGAGTGCGCGGAGTTGCCGCTCCTGATTGGCGAGGGCGTCGGCTTCGGAGGCGAGTTGGATGTCAAGTGCGAAGGCGGTGGCGTCGTTGCGAAGCTGCATGGCTTCCAGACTGAGCGGAGCCGCAGTGATGCGACGCATGAGGTCGGCGAGCTGCGTGATGGAGGCTGAGCGCGCAGTGAGACTGAGGGTGTTTGATGCGAGCGGATGCAGACGGAAGGTGACCTCTGTGATGACGCCGAGTGTGCCGAAGGAACCGGTGAGGAGCTTGGGGAGATCGTAACCAGCGACGTTCTTGACCACCTTGCCGCCGCTGCGCGCGATGGTGCCGTCGGCGAGGACGATGGTCATGCCGAGGACGAGATCGCGAAAGCTGCCGTAGCGGCGGCGCAGGACGCCGCTATCGTTGGTCGCAATGACACCGCCGACAGTGGCGCGATCGGGGAAGACGGGGTCGAGTGCGACACGCTGGTTGTGACGCGCGAGTTCGCCCTGCATGGTCGACCACGGTGTGCCGGCTGCGACGGTGGCGGTCATATCCTGCCAGAT
>DASRGC010000041.1:0-43180 GCA_035651235.1 Acidobacteriaceae bacterium | reverse complement strand
GGATATCAGGCGGGACTAAACACGCTGTACCATTCGGAGCTTCCCGGTTATGTTGCAACGGTGGCAGATTCTACGAACTCCTACAACGGAGGCTGGGGAGGTTTCGGGCAGCTGAATGAGATTACAGGGGCTTCACGATCTCTTGTGTATCTGCGCAATCAAAACCTGGTGGTCTATTACGACCGGGCAGATTCGGGATCGAACTCCCTGGACAAGGCGAACTATCTGGTGACGACGGGGAAGCCCAGCTTCAGCGGAAACACTGCGTCATGGCTGACCCGCTCCGGAAATCAGAAGGTGTATTGGACGGAGCTGGAGCCGAACGGAGACTCACCTGCGCTGGACACCGCCTACACTGATACGGGTGCTGGCGCTGACTGGGAGATTTATGGCCGGATCAAGGTTGATGCAGGGAGTGTCGGATCGGCACGGTTCCTCAGCGTCCTGCAGTGGGGGCCTGCAAAATCGTCACGGTCTGCGGCAGCCAGCGTTGTCTCCACCGGCGGCAAAAGGTATGAGGGAGCTCTGGTGGGCTCGTCGCTTGTGATGTTCATGCGCGATCGATCGGCGAACTTCACGACGATGACCTATCCCGCATCGGCAGCGACAATGGACTACATCATGGACTTGGCACCCAACATGCCATATACGGTTTCGGGATCAGGCGTTCCACAGCGCGTCACTGCCGATAATGCAGGTGTGCTGGCGTTTCACGCAGATGGCCAAGGGTCGATAACAGTCACGCGCATTCACTAGGGAACCTGAAATAGAACTCCAAGGTAAGCGATCCGACGGAAGTCGTTGGCGTGCTGTATCCTCTTTGTACACGGGGTTTTAGCCAGACGGCTAAGTGATGGGATTTCTCTTAAGCATTCTTTATTTTCTAACCTATTACCTCACGCCGCGGGTCATGTTTGGCCCACTGGCTGAGTACCGCGTTGAGCTGATTCTTGCGATCATTCTGATCGTTGTATCACTTCCTGCCCTTCTTCGCAGCAAGGTATTCAAGACGGCACAGGCCCCGGCGCTCGCGGGGTTGGCATTCGCGACGTTCATGTCGGTTCTGGTGGGCGCTCATTGGGCAGGCGGTGGTCTGAGTGCCCTTCTGCTATTCATCCCGAATGCATTCGCCTACTTCCTCGTGTATATCCACTGCAGCTCGAAGGGGAAGCTGCAGGTCCTCGTTCTACTGATGTTGTTTGTCTGCTTTTTCGTGATTGCTGAGGGAGCATACGAGCTGCATCAAGGCTTACCGCAGGGAAGCGCAGCAGAGAATGCAGATATGTCTGGAACGTACTTCCTCGGGATGAACAATTCTCAGGGAGAGTGGTTTTACAGGCTTCAAGGCAAAGGGCAGATCAATGATCCCAACGACTTCGCGCAGCTTATTGTCTGTTCGCTTCCGCTCACCTTCTTCTTCTGGAAGCGAAAAAGGCCAGTACGTAATTTCTTCTTTGTACTGGTCCCGGTCGGGGTACTGATCTGGGGAGTGTATCTGACACATTCCCGGGGAGGCATGCTTGGGCTTCTCGCTATCGTTATTGTGGCGCTCCGTAGGAAGATAGGTACAGTTCCCGCGCTTGTGCTGGCTGCTCTTCTCTTTGTGGGCGCATCAGCGACGAACTTCACTGGAGGAAGAGGTATTTCCACCAGCGCAGGAGAAGACCGTACGACACTTTGGGGTGATGGTCTGCAATTGCTGAAGAGTCATCCGGTGTTCGGTGTTGGATTCGGCCAAATGCCTGAGTACTTTGGCCACACAGCTCACAACACCGTTGTTGTATGTGCTGCGGAGCTTGGATTTTGTGGACTCTTCTTCTGGTCGATGTTTCTGCTGCCCAGTCTCAAAGATGCTGCGGGTGTTGCGTTCAAGAAGAGCGATATCCACGGAGAGGCGGTCATGTCTGATACGTCTTACCCGCTCGGGCCGCCAAAGCTGAATATTCTGGACGAGGCAGAGATCGCCAAGTTCGCGCGACTGCTGGTGCTTTCGTTTACCGGTTTTCTGGTGACAGGATGGTTCCTTTCACGCGCTTACATTCTGACTCTATTTCTTCTTGGGGGTTTTACGGAAGCGATTTACGAGATGGCTTATGACCGCGGAATGGTTCCTGAGCGATTGCGATTTGGCCGTGTGCTCAAGTACTCGGGGGTGATGGCGGTTGGGATCGTCCTGATGATGTACATTCTCTTGCGTATCGTTAACCTGACGCACTGAAGGGTTTCGGTGAAGAACGCAACCAGCGGCTACCAGGCATGAAGATCGTCCACGTAGTTGACAGTATGGAGGTGGGCGGCGCGGAGACCCTGGTGGCGCAGATGTGCCGTCTGCAACGTGAACAGGGGCACGATCCGGAGGTGTATGCGATCGCCAAGCTGGGTGCATTGGGCGAGCGCATGCGGGCTGAGGGCTTTCGTGTCGAGGCAGAGCTGGGCAGGAAGCTCATCGACTCTTCTCTCGCGTTTCTGCGCCTGTTCAGGGCCTTCAGGCCGGATGTCGTTCACCTGCATAACCCGACTCCGACGATCTACGCTGCTCCGGCTGCACGGCTCGCCGGAACGGCGAGCATAATTTCCACGCGGCACAGCCTTGTGGCACCGCCACGCAATCACGTTATGGAGCGCAAGTACGCGCTTGCAGCGCGATTCTGCGACTGGATCGTGGGCATCTGCGATGCCACAGTAAACAACGTGAAAGAAGTGGGGAGCGCACCCGCAAATAAAATTGTGCGCATTTATAACGGTGCAGTTCCTGTGCAACGAGAACATGTGGACCATTGGCCAGCGAAGCGGGGCTTCACGCTGCTGTTCGTCGGACGGCTGGAGCCGGTGAAGAACCTGCCATTGCTGCTTGCGGCGGTACGCGATGCAGTGAAGCAGAACCCTGATATTCAGCTCTGGATTCTTGGTGACGGCACGCAGCGGGCTTCGCTCGAAGATCTGTCGCGACAGTTTGGTGTTGAGTCCAATGTGACGTTCTGGGGACAGCAGCTCGAGGTCGGGCGGTTCTTCTCTGCGGCAGATGCGTTCGTGATGTCGTCCGTCTCGGAAGGCCTTCCGATGTCCTTGTTGCAGGCGTTCTCGATTGGGCTGCCGGCCATTGTCACGGACGTCGGCGGAATGGCGGAGGTCGTGCGGTTTGCAGGGGGCGGAGAGGTCGTTCCGGTGACGGACAACGCAGCGATGACCGCAGCCGTTCTGGATCTTGCGGCGAACCCTCAGCGGCGCAAACAGTTTTCTGTGAACGCGGCGGCAGCGTACCAAGAGCACTTCACCCTGGCTGCCATGGTGGACGCGTATCTCGAGCTTTATAGAAACACGCCTCGAGCACGGCGGGCGGCCGGTCGATAGATCAGTTACTCGGGGTTCGCAGCTCGCGTCGGCGGGTCATAAACGGTTCTCGATAGCAGCCTGCCTGGATTGCCGACGCAGATATGGCCAGGCGGAACGTCTTTTGTGACGACGGTAGCCGCTCCGATGACCGCACCCTCTCCGATCGTCACACCTGGAAGAATTATGGCTCCTCGTCCTAACCACGCCTTATTGCCGATCCGTATTGGACGAACGTCCTCGGGATCGACCTGAACGCCCGCCGTGCGCTTGTCGGGGTCCAGCGGATGGCCGGAGTAGTCAGAGAGCGAGCACCCACCGGCAATCAAAACATCATCGCCAATCTCGATCAGCCGAGCAACGGAGAAGATGCATTTGTAGCCGATGAAGGTTCTGTTGCCGATCTTCAGTTCAGGATTGTCGAAGACGCGACCTCCGGCGACGGTCAGCGAGCCGGAGAGATAAACATCATCTCCGATATAGACTTTTACTCCGCTAGCGATGTTGGGGATATGTTCCATCTTCAGACGCTTGCCAACGGACGCGCACATCGCCCGCAGAACCGGATAGCGAAAGAATGCGACGCTGAGCCGCTCGCCAATCTCAAACCTCGTCTGCCGCCAATAAATGATGAATCTGAAGATGGGATCGAGAGCTCTTGGAATCGGAGCCTGGAACGTCAGGGCAGCCTTGGCGATATTCTTGAGCCTCCGATAAAAGGGACTTTCAGCTCGTTTGATCTTCAGGATCAGATTATTCATCGGCATTCTGTGTTCGTTGCTCTCGGCTGTGGCAATCGCTTCTGCACTCCGGGGATTTTAGTGACAGAGCCAGCAGCTCAATGGTTGCGCACGCAGTCGTAGGTCAGCGGAATAGGGCGGCCCAGCTGGACAACCTCGAAGTCGGTCACCTTCAGGGACGAGAGATCGCCAGGATCGAAGCCTACGTCGGAGTACTTTGTCGTCGTGTCCTGATCGTTCTGTGCTGTCAGAGCAATCGACCCGCCATCTGCGAGAAACATCCCATATTTTTGCATAGCAACGGCGACAACGCGGGCGGCAGGTTTCAGATGAGATACGTCATACGAAGACTTCAATCTCAGGTGCACACCGTACGGAGGAGCCGCGTCCGGCCCTTCCGGGCCGCCTGCATGAGTTGCTGGATGCACGAAGACTCCAGCGCGGATTCTGTTATTCGGCAGGATGAACCGAATCGCGTGGTCGATATGACCACGGGCGAGTTCATCTGCGTTGAAGAGCAGGGGGGCGATTGGAAATCCGGCAGCGTCCGCACTGGTGCACTGATCTCCTCGCCCTGAAGGCGGGTAAACGCGGTTCAGATCCCAGATGGCCAGAAAGGTGGCAGTCAACGCATGGCCGTCGTAGCTGGCCTGGTACGCTTCGTAGAGTTTGCTGTGATCCGGATCGACGACGATATAGTGGCAGTCCTGCTCACGCACCGGGCAGACGTATCCCGATTGGCCTTCCATTCCGCCGCCGGCAGGCAGCGGAACGGACCGCACAATATCTGAAGAGTCGCGATAGAAGTCTTTGCCAGGGCGGAACGGCACCATCTGCGTTGATGCGTTTGCCTGCATCACACGGATTGCGAAATCCACTCGCATCCTGCCGGTGCCCCACCCACCCGCTTGTGAGAGCCACTGGATGATCTTGTCTGATTGAGGATCAGCCGGCACAGAACTGACGTCCTGTGTCCAGATGGAACCTGCAGGAAAGTACGTAGGTGCAGGAGCAGTGTTGACCGGTTTTTCATTTGTGTTTGCCGACTGCGGGAATGCGACAGGCGCCGTCGCGGCCGCCAGTCCAATCATAATGATCCAAGCTCGCTGCATCGTGGTCATCTTCGCCTCTCGCTAAGTCTGTGCCGGTTACGTGATGTTCGCAGAGACTCTGTCCGCGGACTTACTCGTTGTCCAGATCTTCCAGAGCGGTCCACGTGTGAACAGGAATTTGTAGAGCCCGACTACGGCGGCTGTATTGAGAACCAGCAGGGCATTTGCGGGACCGGCTATACGACTCACGAGCGGAATCTTAAACCGGCCACCGAGGATCGCGAGCAGCCAGCCCAGCACCTGCACCACAGTCAGCACTGCAAAGAACTTCGATCCTTTGGCAAGTAAAGCAGACGAGATCAACAGCAGGATTATCAGATACGGCACGATGAGACGCATGATCTTATGCGAGAAGAATTGAAACAGTACACGATTTTGAAACGAGAGAATCCATGGAGCGAGCGCGATGAGCTGGAAGTTGCCGGCGAGAGTTCTGACCTTGCGGCGGAATTCACCCTCGATTTTCTTTGGCCATTTGTCGACCACAATCGCTTTCGGGTCGACAACACTTCGGTAGCCCTGGCGGATGACGGAGAGCGGCTGAAACATGTCATCGAGAATGATGCCCGGCGGTTGCGGTGTCGCGAGCCCCCGGCGCACGGCGTAGAAGCAGCCCGGCACGCCGACAACGGAATCGATGACAGCCTCGCGATTTCTCAGCCACTGCTCATAAAGCCAGTAGGCCCGACCGATCGAGGCTGAACCGTCGGTCTCGTTATCGTGCGCGAGGACGTACTCTCCCGCGACACATCCGATCGCGGGATCTGCGAAGTTGCTAACTAGCTGTTGTAACGCGCCGGTAGTTATTTCCGGCCGCAGATCGACGAACACGATCAGCTCTCCCGTGGCCCTCGCGATTCCTGCGTTGACGGCTGTTGCTTTGCCGCCGTGCTCGGCCAGAATGACGGCATGAAGCCTGGGAAGTTTCTGCGCGGAGAGGAACTCTGCCGTGCCGTCTGTAGAGCCATCCGACACCACGATAAGCTCTTCCAGGTTGGGATAATCCAGGTTGAGGAGCTGTTGAAGTCTGTACTCGAGCAGTTGCAGACCGTTTCGGACAGCGAGCACGATGCTGACGTTTGGATGAATTGCGGCCGGTGTCCAGGGGCGCGCACGGACACGCGCAAGTGCCCACAGGATCAGCGGGTAACCGAGGTACGTATAGAGAATTCCAGCGAGCGACAGCCAGAAGACGAGCTTCACGTTATACGTCTCCGTCCGGTGCAGCCGGCGGACAGATCGCAGTCAGACGCGATGGACATCGGAGTGATGTTGTTGACCTGATTGCCCGAAAGCGGTTATCCGCAGCCGATGGAAGCGATATGCGCATCAAAACCTGAATGTGTTGAACTCACGTGCTTTCTATGCGAAAAGGGCCGCTGTGTGCGCTTGAAGATCATGATCGTGGTCGATATGCGCGATTGTCAATGACGGCTTCACGGCACGTTAGTGCGCACGATAGTAAGGGTTTTTCTTGATGGGCCGATGCTATGATGATGTGGATTCATGGCATATCAGAACGGCCGGTTTGTTCCCTGGAGGGCTCAGAATTGATACGGTATTGCGCACGTTTGTGCAGAATCGAACCAATCTAAAGGCTCTGGGAACAACAATATGACACCCGAGGTTGGGGCCACGCCTTGAGGTTAGAGATTTGTAGCAGGCCAAGCCGGCAAGCAGAGACATGTCGAACACAAAGATTATCGCGAAAAATACCGGCTGGTACGGGCTCGAGAACGTCATCAGTGCGCTGGTCACACTGTTCACGTCGATCGCGATAGCGCGAACTCTGGGCCCGTCGAAGATGGGCTACATCATCTATGTCGCCTGGATTTCGTCGGTAGTTACCAGCCTGGGCAGCCTCGGCATTCCGTCGACAACTCAGAAGTATATGGCTGAGTTCATCGGGATGGGAGACCGTGGAACGGCTCGCCATATCTATTTCCAGACGCTCTGGCTGCAGGTCGGTCTGGCGACGCTCGCAACCATCGGCATCATCATCTGGGTGTTGGGAGACGCGGCTTCCGGATACAAACTCGCGTCGCTGCTTATCGTGCTCAGCATCTTGCCGGCGATGATCAATTCGATCCCGGCGCAGGCCAACGTCGCGACCGAGGATCTAGCCTATAACCTCCCGGCATCCATCATCTCCATTCTCGTATTTTTCGCGGCCATCCTGGCCACGGTGGTCTTTAACTGGGGTGTGATCGGCGTCGGTGCGTCGGTATTCCTTACGCGCTTTGTCGACTGTGTCGTTCGCATTGTTCCGACAACAGCAAGGATCCGCAAATGGCCTACGGCGCATGTTCATCCTGAGGGTCTACGGGAGCGGATGATCACGTTCGCGTGGCAGAGTGTTGCCAGCATGATTGTCGCGATGATCGTTTGGGACCGCTCCGAGTTCATCCTGCTGAAGCATCTCTGCTCCGACATCCGCGAGATTGCGTATTATTCGGTGGCGTTCAGCATCGCCGAGCGGCTGCTGATTACGTCGACAGTCTTCGGTTCCGCGACGGGGGCAACGATCTTTGCGCAATATGGCCGGGACAAGACTCGCCTGCCGGCGATTACGGCAGCGAGCTTTCGCTATCTCGCGCTGTCCTCGATTCCCGTGCATTTCATCGCAGCGTCGCTGGCCTTTCCGCTGTTGATGGTTTTCTACGGTAAGCAGTATGTGGGCGCGGCAATGGTGGTCACGATCGCTCCGTTGCTGTGCATGCCCAAGGCGTTCATTGGACCTGTACAGAACCTGTTGCAAAGCAGCGAGCGCCAGAAGTACGTCATCTGGGCGACCGTGCTTGCGGGCATCGTTGACATGAGCGTTGCGTGGGTGCTGATTCCGGGACACGGTGCCGTGGGTGCCTGCCTGGGAAGCGGAGCCGCCCAGGTGACCGCCGTGGGAATCATGTGGGTGATCGCCATCCGCATGTATCACATCAAGATGCCATGGCTGCAGACTGCGAAGATTACGCTGACCAGCATCGCTGCGTCGGCCGTAGCCCACTTCGCGAGCGTGCCGTTTGCGCCGTTGTGGGGAGTGCTCATCGGTGGCACGGCGGCGCTCACTACGTTGCTGGTGCTCTTTTATCTGCTTCGGGTCCTTGAGCCAGAGGACCAGGCGCGCCTTGCTGTTCTGACTGGCATGCTACCCAGGCGCATTGCAGCGCCGGTCGAGAAGGTTATCGCTGTTCTCATGCGTACCCAACTCGCGAGCCCGACTCCGAGCAATGTCTGAACTGACCCACGATTCGAGAACCCACGATTCGAGATTTGATGAACCGCAAGCCCGCATTCCGAACACCGGTTGTTTGTGCCGCGAGAAGCTGACGCTCCGCTTGAAATAGATGGAACAGGAGAACATAGATGAGAGTACTGCACGTTGTTGGCGCACGGCCGAACTTCATGAAGGCAGCGCCCGTATACCGGGCCGTCGCGCGGGCCGGATTCGAGCAGGTCCTGGTGCATACCGGACAGCACTACGACGCGCAGATGTCGGATGTCTTTTTCCAGACACTCGAGATCCCGGCGCCCGACGAGAGCCTCAACGTCGGTTCCGGATCGCATGCCCAGCAGACAGCCGCGATCATGTCCAAGTTTGAGCCAGTCGTCCTCGCGCGCAAGCCAGACGTCGTTCTCGTGTATGGCGACGTGAACTCGACGGTCGCGGCAGCACTGGTATGCGCAAAGCTCGGAATCCGCGTTGCTCATGTGGAGGCCGGCCTGCGCTCCTTCGATCGCGAGATGCCGGAGGAGATCAACCGGCTCGTGACAGACCAGCTCTCGGACCTGCTCTTTACGCCATCACCCGACGGCAACGAAAACCTCAAGCGAGAGGGCGTTCCTGATGAGAAGGTTTTTCTTGTCGGCAACGTCATGATCGACACCCTTATCCAGTTCCTGCCTAAAGCCGAGGAACTCTTCGGTGGCCTCAAGCAGAAGCTCTCGCTGGATCGCTTCGGCCTGGTGACGCTGCACCGACCTTCCAATGTTGATGATGAAGTGGTCTTTCTGCCAATGCTGAGTGCGCTGGATGAGCTCAGCCGCGACCTTCCGCTGATCTTCCCGGTGCATCCGCGAACCCGCGATCGCTGGTCGCAGCAGCTGAAACACTGTAATCCGAACCTCCGCACCGTAGAGCCGCTGGGTTACCTTGAGTTTCTTGCGCTGCAGAAGCATGCTTCGGTTGTCGTAACGGATTCGGGCGGCATTCAGGAGGAGACGACGTATCTAGGAACGCCGTGTTTGACCTTGCGTGAAAATACGGAACGGCCGATTACGATCACAGCGGGAACCAATGTGCTGATCGGCCGTGACTGGAAGTTGCTGCGCGAGGAATTTGCCAAGGCACTCAATGGGCGTCGCAAGCAAGGAGGCGAGATTCCGCTTTGGGATGGTCACGCTTCAGATCGGATCGCCGAGATTCTGTCCCGGTTCGGCAATCCGCGCGTCTAGTTATTGCGAAGAACCGCGCCCTCGAATGCATGTTTACGTCGCAGATTTCAATGTACCAATTGTTTTTGACAACGCTCATTGACTCCCGGATACTGAAACTTCAGCCAAGGGCCACCGCATGTGTAAAGGGATGAAATCACATCATCTATGAAGCTCCCTCGCCATGCTGAGATCTGGCTTTTACCGTTACTTCGAGATCGAATCCGACGACGGTCGCTCCAGTTGAATCCGAAGCGAGTCTGGGTGGCGATCACCGATCATTACGAGCCCTGGGGCATGGGTGTATCTGTTGAGACGGCCTTGGCGCGCGTGGGACGCTGGCGTGACCGCTGGCCGCAAATCGCGAACGACGCACCGGCAGATGCGAACGGTCAGCCGGCGCAGTACAGCTTTTTCTATCCACAGGAAGAGTACCGGCGCGATCTGCTCGAAGGCATCGCAGAGATGGTTCGCTTAGGAGTTGGAGATGTCGACGTGCACCTCCATCATGACCATGACACGCCCGAGGCGTTCGCCGAAAAGATCGGTCAATATTGCAGCCGACTCGTACAGGATCATGGCCTGCTGCGGCAGCAGGATGGCCGAACCGTCTTCGGCTTTATTCACGGCAACTGGGCTTTGGATAATTCGCGGCCGGACGGCAAATGGTGTGGCGTTAACGGGGAGATCAGGCTGCTGAGTGAGCTCGGTTGCTATGCTGATTTCACAATGCCATCGCTGCCGTCTCCAACACAGTCACAGATGGTGAATCAAATCTACTGGTGCACGAACAATCAAGATGATCGGCCGCGCTCTTTCGATCGCGGGGTAGAAGCTCTTCCCGGGCAGGGGAAACGGGGCGATTTGCTGATGATCACCGGTCCCGTCGGACTGCGCTGGGCGGGCCGGCTGGTGCCGCGCGCCGAGAGCGGTGAGATTGCCGGATACGATATGCCGACGCCCGATCGGGTGCGGCAGTGGTTCGAAGTCGCTCCGGTAGTGGGCGATGATCTCTTCATCAAGCTGTATACCCATGGAGCGGTGGAACGGAACCTCGATGCGCTTCTGGACCACGGACTTGCTGACTTGTATCGATGGATCGCAGAAGAGGCACAGCGCCGTGGCATGCAGTTCCACTGGGCGACGGCGTGGCAGATGTACTCCGCCATCAATAACATTGTTAGCGGGCGCGCGCCGGTTCCGGACCTCACGCCCGGCTATTCTGAGGCCCATTGATGCCACCACTTAATGTTCTCCTGGTCAGCTATGTCTTTCCTCCGGTCGGTGGAACAGGTGTCATGCGGGCAGCGAGCCTGGCGCGTTATCTGCCCGATGAGGATATCCGGCTCGACGTGCTGACCACTCGCAACCCGGCTGCTGTCGGAACCGACGCGTCTCTGCTCAAAGACATTCCACCGTCCGTGACGGTTCATCGCACGTTCACGCTCGATCTGCCGTTCGGAATGAAGAAGGGCCTCAAGCGCTTCCTGATGGGCGCAAAGTCGTCAAAGAAACCTGCAGCCGGCCAGCAGGTTGCGCCGAAGGAGAACAAGAAGCCCGGCCTCTTGAAGCGGATCTTCGATAACGTGCTCCTGCCGGACCCGCAGGTCACCTGGTTTCCGGTGCTCTCTCGCGTAGCTCCGCGCATCATTCGCGATCGCAAGATCGATGTTGTGCTTATCACAGTCCCGACCTTTTCGAATCTTCTCCTGATCAAGAAGCTGCGCAAGCAGTTTCCTGATTTGCTGATCGTCGCCGACTTCCGCGATGAGTGGATCACCACCTCGTTCGAACTCGTTAGTTTCTCGTTCAGCGATAGTCCGCGGGCACAGCAGGTCGCGCGCAGAATCGAGGCCGATACTGTAGCGAATGCGACCGCGATCGTTACCGTAACGGACGCAGCCCGGCGGAGGATCCATTCACGATACCCGCAGGAGCCCGATTCGAAGTTCCACCTCGTCCCGAACGGCTTTGACGCAACCAAGATGACGCGTTCGGGAGCGGTCGCGCCACGCAACGACGGCAAAATCCTGCTGACGCATGTTGGTTCCATCTATCCGTCCACCGCGCCCAGTTCGCTCGTCGATGCCATCAATCAGCTTCCGCCTGAGGTGAAATCGCGACTCAAGCTGCGCTTCATTGGCCACATCGAGGAGCCACGGTTTAAGGAGGCGCTGCTGGGACTCGGCGACATGGTTGAGCTCTACGGATATCTTCCGCAGCGCGACGCGCTCGCCGCAATGAACGAAACGGATTACGTACTGTTGCTGAATCACGATCCACTGAACGTCGGCAACAAGTTCTACGACTACGTCGGTGGCGGCAAACCGATCCTCGGCGCAGTTCATCCTGAGGGTGAGACACGCCACCTGCTCGAACAGATGCGCGCCGGGTGGTGGGCTGGGATCGATGATGTCGAAGGCGTTCGTAAGCTGTTGCTCGACGCAGTGAATCGCGGCGATACGCTGCTCCAGGAATTCCGCCCTGACAAGGAGCTAATCACCCAATATGAGCGTGCGGTGCTTGCTCGTCGCTATGCGCGGCTGCTGCACACTCTCGCCGGCCGGCAGCAGGGAATCGGCTCGAGCGAGACGAACTCCTCTCTCGTGCAGGACCTTCAGGAATGCTGAGGATTGCGGCGGTCAGCCGTTACTTCCCAAGCTCCGCCGAGCCGTGGCAGGGACGATCCGCGTACGAGACACTTCGCGTGCTCCCTTCGGATGCCGACATCCATGTCTTTTATCCGAACCCCATCTTCCCGGCATTCCTGCGCCCGCGCAGCCGGCTCTTCGTCGGCCTTGATAAGAGCTACTCTCCCGGGCAGGTTAATGTCACCTATTTCGACTACCCGGCGCTCCCACTGATCTCGCGCCCATTCAACGGGGCCATGGCCGCCAGCACTCTGCTGCCGCATGTGCGTGCGTTCCGCCCGGATCTGATCTTCAGCCCGTTCCTTTATCCGGTTTCGTACGCTGGGCTGCAAATCGCGAAGAAGCTCGGCGTCCCGCTCGTCGCGATGGGTATCGGTTCGGACATTCACAGCATCGCCGATCGCATCTCCGCGATGTACACGCGCAGGGTTCTACGCGAAGCGGACTTTCTTGTCACAGTCAGCGATGATCTTCGCCAGAGAGCCATCGCGATGGGCGCGTCGCCAGACCGGTCCCGCGCCATCCTTAATGGTTGCGATCCCTCCGTCTTTCATGTTCGTGATCGCGTGGAGGTCCGTCGGCAGCTCGGAGTCGATCCTGAATCGCGCGTCGTGATGTACGTTGGTCGTATCGATGTCCGCAAGGGAGTTCGGGAGCTGGTTGAAGCAGCGATAAAGCTGCACCCCGACCACCCGGACCTGCAGGTGTATATGGTCGGCGAAGGCCCAGACGAGCCGCTGATCAAGCAGGCGATCGAAGCCGCCGGCGCAGGCAGCTACATCAAAATGCGGCCGCCCTGTCTGCCCAACGATGTCGCACTCTGGATGGCCGCGGGCGACGTGGCCACTCTGCCCAGCTACATGGAGGGCTGCCCGAACGTTGTGCTCGAGGCCTTGGCATGTGGCCGGCCGGTCGTCTCGACACGCGTCGGCGGCATTCCAGAGATCATGAACGATAGCTGCGGGCGTTTGGTTCCGCCACGCGACTCCACCGCGTTGGCCGAGGCGCTCGATACTGTGCTCGCGACGTCATGGGATGCGGACGCTATCTCCGGCCACTGGAGCCGGAGCTGGAGCACCGTGGCCGATGAACTGATGGACGTCTTCAGGACTGTCGCCGGTGCCTCGCGCGGAGCGCCAGCGTGAACTCAGCTTCGGGAACGTCGGCAAATCGTCGCCTCACCGATCGTGCAGGCCGATGGTTGTTCCGAGTTCTCGCTGCGGTTGGCCTCGTGACAGTGCTGGTCATCGCCACGCCCATCGATAGGTGGTGGGCGCATGCGTATGCCGGTTCAATGGACCAGCCGAAGGGAGATGTCCTTATCCTTCTGAGCGCAGCAAACGAGGACCACGGTTTCATCTCGTACTCATCGTATTGGCGGGCGCGATACGCTCTGCTGGCATGGCAAAACGGCGGCTACAAGACGATCGTTATCAGCGGTGAGGCGAGTCCGTCGATTCGCGATTTTCTTGTTGCGGAGGGGATACCCCCGAGTGCGATTCTTCTCGACCCGCAGTCGACGACCACGCGGGAGAACGCAATCGATACTGCGCGTCTCTTAAAGGGCGTTCCAGGCAGTCGAGTGCTGCTAACCAGTGACTTTCACATGTATCGCGCGGAGCGGCTCTTTCGACGCGAGGGGATCGACGTTATCCCTTATCCGGCGCCGGATGTGGTGAAACTGAGCCAACACTGGAACGGTCGTATCTCCGGTTTCGAGACGTTGGCGGTCGAGACTGCCAAGATCGTGTACTACCGGCTTCGAGGCTGGATTTAATCCGATTCCGCGCGGCGCAACGCAATCACTTGCGCGCGCCGCGTCGCCGAAATCTCAGCAGCGGAAGACCTTCTCCGACTGAATACCCTTCGTCGCATTGCGCGAGTCGACCACGAGCTGCGACTGCCGGACGATGTCCTTGTAGTCATAGTCCGAGTGGTCGGTCATGATCAGCACACAGTCATAGTCGCCGATTTTTTCCAGCGGCGTGCATTCCATGTTGAGGTTGTAATGCCGTCCACGTCCAACGGTGGGGAAGTAAGGATCGTTGTACACCACGTCGGCGCCCTGCTCACGCAACAGCTCAAGAACAGTCAGCGAAGGCGACTCACGCAGGTCGTCGATGTCCTTCTTGTACGCCATGCCGAGCATGATGATCTTCGATCCGTTCAGCGGCTTGCGGTGATGGTTCAGCGCCTTCGCCACGTTCTCCACGACGAACTCAGGCATCCTCTCATTCACTTCGCCCGCGAGTTCGATAAAGCGCGTGTTGAAGTCGTACTCCTTTGCCTTCCAGCTCAGGTAAAACGGATCGATAGGAATGCAGTGGCCGCCAAGGCCCGGACCTGGGTAGAAGGGATGAAATCCAAACGGCTTCGTTGACGCGGCGTCGATGACCTCCCAGATGTCCACGCCCATGCGCATCGCGAGCACCTTCAGCTCGTTCACCAGCGCGATGTTGACGCAACGGTAGATGTTCTCGAGCAGCTTGCTCATCTCGGCAACGCGCGTCGACGACACCCGCACCGCACGCTTGAAGATGCCCTCATACAATGTTGCGGCGAGCTCCGTCGCGGTCGGCTCGTGTCCACCAACCACCTTCGGAATATCGCGCCGTGCAACCTGGGTATTGCCCGGATCCTCGCGCTCCGGCGAAAAGGCGACGTAGAACACGCGATCGTTGTCCTTGCTCGCCGCGGTCTTTACCTTCAGGCCGTGCTTGTTTTCCTTCTCGAGAATCGGAATCAAAAGCTCTTCCGTCGTGCCTGGATAGGTCGTGCTCTCGAGCACCACGAGCTGCCCTTCGCGCAGCCACGGAGCCACCGCGCGCGCGGTGTTCTCGATAAAGCTGAGGTCCGGCTCGCGGTGTCCAGTCAGCGGCGTGGGCACGCACATGATGATCGCGTCCTGTGTCGCCAGCCTGGAAAAATCACTGGTCGCGCGGAAACCCTGCTCGCGTGCGCTCTGAATCTCCGCCGCGTCAATGCGGAAGATGTAGGAGCGCCCGGCTTCCAGATCTGTGACCTTTCTCTCGTCGATGTCGAATCCCGTCACGCTGAAGCCCGCTTCGGCGAACAGAAGCGACAGCGGCAGACCGACATACCCCAATCCGATCACTCCCACGTTCGCGGTGCGTTTCTTCAGGCCCTCGAGACGTTGTTCAACCGCCTCAGCAAAAGATGCTTCTTTGGTTAGCGACATAGTTCTCCAATTATTTCATCTCGCACAGGACTAGCGTCTAAACTACTCGTGGAATACCGCCATACCTGTATGCAGGGTGAGATTCACCCGAAAGCATCATTGGCAGTATGGCGTGTCTAAATCACCATCGAGAGACGGCATCCAGTCGCCGGCGCTGACCAGCCCCTCTCATCAGCACCGCGACTCTTGGACGAGCTCGCAGAGTAGAGGTAGCAATGGCGCGTTTTCTCATCACCGGCATCGCCGGCTTTATCGGCTCCACGCTGGCGCACAAGCTGGTTGAGGAAGGCCACCAGGTCTCCGGGATCGACAATCTCTCCACGGGCAATCTGGAGAATCTCGAGGATATCCGGTCCGCCATCAAGTTCGAAGAAATGGACCTGCGCGATGCGGACGGCCTGCGTGCCGCCTGCAGAGGTGTGGAGTACGTCCTCCACCAGGGCGCGGTTGCCTCCGTTCCGCGTTCTGTAAAGGACCCTCTAGGCTCGCACGAGGCCAACATCAATGGCACCCTGAACCTGCTGCTCGCCGCACGCGACGCCGGCGTCCGCCGCATCGTCTACGCTGCTTCGTCGTCGGCTTACGGCGATCAACCCACGCAGCCAAAGCACGAAGAGATGCCGCCCAGCCCGCTCTCGCCGTACGCTGTGCAGAAGCTCACCTGCGAGTACTACATCCAGTCCTTCTTCCACTCCTACGGCCTTGAGGGAGTCTGCCTGCGCTACTTCAACATCTTCGGGCCGCGCCAGGCAGCCGACTCGCCGTACTCCGGCGTCATCGCACAGTTCATCTTCAAGATGATGGACGGCGTCACCCCAACGATCTTCGGCGACGGTCTGACCAGCCGCGACTTTACCTTCGTCGACAATGCGGTCAATGCCAACCTGCTCGCCTGCAAGGCACCCAGCCAGGTCGCCACGGGCCGCGTCTTCAACGTTGGAACCGGGAAGAGCCGTACGCTCAACGAGGTTTACGACGGAATCGCTTCGGCACTTGGATTCAAGCAGGCGCCCCAGTACGGCCCCGAGCGCGTCGGTGATGTGAAACATTCGCTCGCAAGCATCGACCGGGCCCGGAGGGAGCTAGGTTACGAGCCGAAGGCTGACTTTCAGCAGGGTCTGGAGAAGACGGTCGCGTGGTACCTCTCCGAGCATCGGAAGGGCCAGGCGGTCAGCGCATAGCGTTCTTAGTTGCTAGTTCCTGGTTGTTAGTTGTTACACCAGCCGTTAGATAGCACTCTCTAACGGCAGCTACGCGTGCTCATCCAGCATCGAGAGGCTTTTCGTCTTCGGTCGCAGCCCAAGCACCTCAAAGCCCATCAACTTTTTCTTCGGCACATAAATCAGCCAGTTATTGCCGAGCGTATCCGCCGGAGCCATCAGGAAGCCTGAGCCGACAACGAAGTCGTGCGTGTTGTTGATCAGACCTTCGATCGTCTCGCCGTCATCGAAGCGCACGCGCACCCAGAGGCACTGAGTTGCCGGCAGATGGTCGTGGAAGCGGAGATCGCGCCGCTGGTCCTCTCCCGTGAAGTCATGGACAAAGAAAACGGCCTTTACGTTTGCCAGCGGAACATCTTCGATCGCGCCGGAGTCCAGCCGGGTCAGGCGGATGCTCTCGCGGCGCTGGTCCTCGCCGGTAAGTGAGCCATTCGCCGTTGTCCACTGCGCCTTATCGGCATAGCCCTTGATTGCACCGTCGTTCCCCTGAACGACGACCCGGTAATACGAATCTGGATCGTGCATGCTCTCGAAGTCTTTCAAGCCCGCTTGGGCGTGAGCTCATACTGCTTGATCTTGTATAGCAGCGCCTTGTAACTGATCTGCAACTCGCTCGCGGCAGCTTTGCGGTTCCATCCCTTGCTCTCGAGCATCTGCGCGATCGCCGTCGCTTCGGCCTCACCCTTCAGGTTGCGCACAATCTGCTTCAGCCCGGCGCCGTCTCCGGCATCGGAAAGCCCATTCCCTTCGCTCCGGAAGGGTGTATACGGGTTCATCTCCGCGAGAATCGGCCGCTCATCGCCCAGGATGAAGTAGCGGTTGACCACATTTTCCATCTCGCGCAGATTGCCAGGCCACGAGTATCGTGAGAACGCATCGAGCAGCTGATTGGACAGCGGCAGCGACGTGCGTCCGTACTTCTTAGCAACCTTCCGCATAAAGTAGTTCGCCAGCAGCGGAATCTCCTCGCGGCGCTCGCACAGCGGCGGGATCGACAGAGAGAATCCGTTGAGCCGGTAGTAGAGATCCTCGCGAAACGCCTTTCGCGCGATCGCTTCCTTCATATTGATATTGGTCGCGGCAATCACGCGAACGTCCACGCGCATCGGCGACCGGCTGCCCAGCCGGGAAAATGTGCCGTCCTGCAAAACCTGCAGCAGCTTGGCCTGCAGGATGGCGGGCATCTCGCCGATCTCATCCAGAAAGATCGTGCCTCCGGTGCACACCTCAAACTTGCCGGGCTTGGTCTTCACCGCACCCGTAAACGCGCCCTGCTCGTAGCCGAAGAGCTCGCTCTCCAGCAAATCCGCCGGCATGGCCGCGCAGTTCACCTTCAGAAACATCCGATTCGCGCGGTTCGACATCTTGTGCGTGTAGAGCGCCAGGATCTCTTTCCCGGTCCCACTCTCGCCCAGAATCAGCACCGGGATATCGCTCTTGGCCACCAGCGCCGCCTGCGCCTGCAGCTCGCACATCCGCTTGCTCGAGCGCACGAAGGAGTGCGTCTCATCTAGCGGAATCTCCTGCGGTTCGGCTGTGATCGCCTTCTGCGCCTGCGCCAGGTGCTCCTCGATCGCACTTTCCAGATTGCCGTCCATGAACGGCTTAAGCACGATGCCCCGCGCGCCGATTCGCGTCACCACCTCGAAGTCCTTTACCTCCGCCGTGCACGACAGCATCACGATCGGCACGTCCGGCAGGCTCGCGCGGATATGCGACAGCGCCGTCAGCGACTTCTCCATGCTCTCCCACTCGAGCAGAATCAGGTCGGGTGCCTCGTTTCTGTTCAGGCAATCGAGAAGCGTCTGTTCCTCGGAAAAGACCTTCAGGTTGTAGCGGGACTCCAGCGTGCGCCGCAGATAGTGCAGCACCGCAACGTTCGCGTCCAGCGCATACAACCGGGGAAGGCCCGACTGGGCCGTCCGGGAAGGCGCTTCCGGGATAGCGAGAGACGAAAGCATTCCAGCAACTCCGGTGGGTACAGCCACAATTTCACAATAGCCTGTCCCTGAATGCGGGCAGGTAAATCCAAACCGCGAGGCCACAGCAATTTACAACAATTACGGAGGCCCCTGGACGGAGTCAAGTGTAGCCGGAGTTCACACGAAAGGGAAGAACTTTGCACTTTTGTAGGCAAAAAAAGTCACACAGCCGAGATGCGATGGCCCTTAGGGTATACAAGGAACTAACCGGAAAAAACTGCGGAAGATTCGAATTCAAGGCAACTCTTTAAATCCTTGCACACTGCTCAGCGAATGGCACGGAACGTGCTACATCAGCTTTAGTGAACTAGAGACTGGATCGATCATGGATTTCGCAGAGTTCTACGATTTGCCACCGCTGGAGCTCGCCTTTGGGCGAACCGGATCCATGCGGGCTATTCGGCAGAAGCTGGAAAGCGTCGCAGAGACCGGCGTACCCGTTTTGCTGCAGGGCGAGAGCGGCACCGGAAAAGAGGTATGCGCCCGCTTTCTGCACATCTTCTCCGGCCGGTCCAAGGGCTCGCTCGTAAAGGTCAGCTGCCCGGCGATTCCCCAAAGCCTGATGGAAACCGAACTCTTCGGCTACGAGAAGGGTGCGTTTACCGGAGCCCATGCGACCAAACGCGGCCGAGTCGAGGAGGCGCATAACGGCACGCTCTTCCTGGACGAGGTCGGCAGCCTGGATCTGTCCGCCCAATCCAAGCTCCTGCAGGTCCTGCAGGACGGTACCTTCGTAAGGGTCGGCGGCCATTCCACCAGAACCATCGAGACCCGTCTCGTCTCCTGCGCCAACCGCGATCTGCGCGGACAGGTCGAAGAGGGCACCTTTCGTCTCGACCTGCTCTATCGCATCAACGCGGTGACGATCAATCTCCCTCCGCTGCGCCACCGCCGCGAAGACATTGAGCCATTGGTCGAGTACTTCACCGAACAGAACGCGAAGACCTTCCGGCTTTCGCCCAAGGCCATCTCTCGCTCCACGATCCAGCTTATGGAGCGTTACAACTGGCCCGGCAACATTCGCCAGCTCGCGAACCTGGTCCGCAGCTACGTGCTCATCGGCGACGAGGAACTGCTTGCGGCCGAGCTGCTGCCCCAGGCGTTTTCAAGCGACAGCATTGTCGCGGACATCGATTTGAGCCAGCCTCTTTCGCTCAAGCGCATCACTAAAAAGGCGACACTGGATCTCGAGCGCCAGATCATCCTGAAGGTTCTTAGGACGAACAACTGGAACCGGCAGAAGACCGCCAAATGGCTCCAGATGAGCTACCGTTCGCTGCTTTACAAGCTGAATGAAGTGGAGGCCGGAAATCTGCCAAATCCATCTCATTCCCACATCCACGACGAACTCCCGCCACGGCATGATTCCGGCAGTAATCTTGGCCCGGGGCGGCGTTTGTAACAGGGTTTCACGGTACTCTGGATTAAACCCACAGGTGACCTGAGGAACCCCAAGCAGGAAAGAATTGTGTCACCTTACATGCAACAGAGTGCATCCAAGGTGGTGCAGTTGAAAGGGCTGTGATGAAACCTATCGTCCGTTTTCCGCTGGTTCTGCTCGTTACGGCGGCGGCTATAAGCCTCGGAGTGGTAGGCGTCCATGCATCCACCGAGTGCGTCCGGTTTATTCAGAAGAAGGTGCGCCACCACCGGGTGAGCGCTGCCACCGCCGCGCGCTGGGTAGCATGGGACAAAGCACATCCCAACTGGCATCCCAAAACGCCCAGGGAAACCCTCGCTCAGCTTGACTTCGCCTGCGCTGTTCCGCTGATTGAAAGGCCCGTGGACGAGCAGCTTCCGCCGCTCAACCTGACGGGATTCGACTTTGCGATGGACATGCTGCCGCCGCCGGAGACCCCGCCGGTCACCGTGGCGATGAACACGCCGCCGCCGGAGCTCCTCCCCCTGCAGCCTATGCCGAGCGTCGTCAGCCCGCCGATCTACTCGCCCGAGTACCCGAGCCTCTTTGGCAGCTTCCCTGCGCCGCCGACGCACGTGGTCACGCCGCCGGGACTCACGCCGGAGCCATCGAGCTGGATGCTGCTCGCGACCTCGATTCTTGCGCTCGGCGCTCTCGGGTTCCGCCGCCCGCGCCTCGCGAACGCCGTCGCACGCCGCTAAGCCTTCAGTGTCAGAAACCCCGGCGGGACTCCGCCGGCGCTGATTCCTGCGATGCACTCACCTTTTACCCTGTAGGTCATCCACGCGCGTCCGTTGGCAAGCTGGACGACGCGTGAGCCGCCCACTGTCCCCAGGTTGTCGAGCATCTGCGCATCGCCTGCTGCGCTGAATCGCACCACTTTGCGCGAATCCAGGCACGGCACGCCGCTCGCGTCCACCAGCAGCGCTTCGATCGTGACATCGCCACTCTTGCGCGCGAGCTCCTGCAGCTCAAAGCGCGCGGGCGCTCCCCACTGCCGCGTCTCGTACACGAATGCAATCTCATCCGTAACCGTCTTGCCGCCTCGCCTGCCTATCGCTTTCAGCGATACCTTGCCCCCCGGAAACACCGTCGTCCACCGCAGCCCGGCAGCAGGGAAGTCCTGCGAGTTCCGCCGCTTCACGCCAAGCGACTTGTCTCCGGACTGGCTACTAAGAACGAGCTCGACCTCCTCGCAGTTCGAGTACACCTTCACCATCTTCGGCTCGCCGTTCTTGCCCCAGCGGATCGGCCACGTGTGCCCATAGATGTGCACCATCGGCTCGTCGGCCCAGTAGGACTGAAAGACAAAATACGACTCCTTCTTCGTCAGATCGCGCTGAACGACGCCCTTCTGATTCATCCGCGGCACCGGATTCTCTGCACGCAATGGCGTGGTGAAATCCTTGAAGATCCACTGCGCCGCACCGGTCAGCCAGTCCTGAGACTCCTGCACCTTCAAATGCCAGTCAAAGAGATTGCACGCGTAGGTCTCACTCCAATCACCATCCGCTGAGACGCGCGGAATCCCTCCGGTCGGGAGGTAATCCAGCCCGCGCTCGTCCGCTCCATTGCCGGGCGGCACCTGCGAGTTCACCTTGTCCGGCGTTTCGCTGTGTCGCCGCGCCTGGCTGTCCGCGCCCCACTCCATGTGGATGAACCGCGGTACCAGTGCCGCCTGTTTTTTCAGCTCCGACTCATACTCGGTGTACAGCCCGCGATACCAGCCCGCCCAGATTGACGGCGAGTACACGTCCGGAATGTCCCGCGCGAAGTCGCAGCGCCGAAACGATGTCAGCCGCGTCGGGTCTTGCTGGTGCGCCTGATCGCGCAGCTCCGTCATGAAGGCACGAATCGCATTCTTGTCGACCGACGGATACTCGGTCGGCCAGTCGTCCTCGTTGCCGAGACTCCACAGAATGATGCTGGGATGATTACGATGCTGGTCGATCATCGTGGTCAGCTTGTCCTTCGCCATCTGTTGCCAGGCAGCATCGCCGATCCCGCCGCGGCACCACGGCAACTCCTCCCACACCAGCAGCCCAAGCTCATCACACAAATCCAGCACCAGCCGCGACTGCTGATAGTGCGCCAGCCGGATGAAGTTCGCGCCCATGTCCTTAATCATCTGGAACTCTTTGCGCGTGATGTCGTCTGGAATCGCCGCCGCGTATCCCGCGTGGTCCTCATGGCGATGCGTTCCGCGCAGCAGCAGTCGCTCGCCGTTTAGTTTGAACGGCCCATGCTCCACAAACTCGTAATGCCGCACGCCAAACCGCTCTGCCGCCGTGCTACTGGGGCCTTCCGCGCGCAGAGTCACAGTGCACGTATACAGATCCGGCCGCTTCGGTGACCACAGCATTGCGCCCGGCAGATCCACACTGACGAGCTCCGAGTCGCCAGCCGCACCCCGCACCGCATGCGTGGACTCATGCACAACTTTCCCGTTCGGGTCTGCGATCCTGACCAAAGCGCTTCCTTGCGCCGCCGTCCGGCCGGGTGCATACAAACGGAGGGATACCACTGCCTTCGGCCTCTTCGTCTTCGCGCCCGTCACCGTGACATGCAGCGCCTCGATTGATAGTTCAGGCACATACACCAGCTCCACATGCCGATACAGCCCGCCGTACAGCGAAAAATCCGAGAAGTCGCTCGGAATCGTATCCATCCTGCGCGAGTTATCGCACATCACCGCCAGCGGCACACCCTTCTTCTGCGCGGGCACCTTCGCCACCGCATCAGTCAGGTCAACAACGAACTCGTCATATCCGCCCTTGTGCTCCATCAACTTCTCTTCGCCGACCCAGACCGTCGTCACCTGCCCGGCGCCCCGGAAGTGCAGCAGCGTCCGCCCGTTCGCATACGGATTCTTCGGCTCAATCCGCGTGCGATACCACCCCTGCCCGCGATAGTACGAGACATCCGGATCGCACCCATCCATCGCGTTGAAGCAGTGCGGCATTGCGACCTTCTCGAACACAGCAAGCTCCTGGCTGTGCCACACCTCCCACGGCCCGCCGAGCGGCCCTTTGAAGAACTCCCATCCATCGCCCAGCCGTATCGGGGGAACCGCTTCGTCCGCACCCGCCAGCGTGCTGATCGCCCGCGCGATTCCCGGCGACACCTGCAACGCCGCCGCACCACCTGCAATCTTCACGCCTCCCGCGAGCAACTGGCGTCGTGTCAGCTTGGGAGATAATTCGAACACCGTCTTATATCCTCCAATGCTGAAGCATACAGAACCTTTGCTCCTCTCGGCCGGAATACCTCGACCCCGACACCTTGTCGTGTCACGAACGATACTCCCTCCCCGACACAACTCTCCCGGCAGGTATATACTCAATCTACGACAGCAATGGTCGTATATCTGTCGGGAGAGGTAGACCCATGGCCCTCAGCGATCTACGAGTTGGACAATCCGCGATCCTCGAAGCGCTGCAACTCCCCGACAAGGTCAGCGACCATCTTGCCCACCTCGGATTTCTTCCCGGCGCCAACGTAGAAGTCCTCCGTCGCGCCCCGGCCGGCGACCCCACGGTCTACCGGATAGATGGCGTTGAGGTTGCTCTTCGCAAGGAAACCGCGCGGCACATCACAGTAGAGCTGGAAACAGCGGCGAGCCGGAACTAGAAAATGGACTGCTGCACTCCGACATCCAACGTCGCGGTTGCCGAGCCACCGGTAACGACTCCGGAGCCGTCCTCGAACGGCTCGAAGAGCGCCAAGCAGCGCACCGGCCGCATCCGCACCATCGCGCTCATCGGGCCGCCCAACTGCGGCAAATCGACGCTCTTCAACCGGCTGACCGGGATGCGACAGAAGGTCGCCAATTACCCCGGCGTCACCGTCGAACACCACTCCGGCACGATGAAGAGCTTCGGTCGCCCGGACCTCACGCTCATTGACCTGCCCGGCATCTACTCGCTCGCGACCTACTCCGAAGACGCGCGCGTCGCCGTCGACGTGCTGAAGGGCAACATGCCCGGCGTACCCGCGCCCGACGCTGTGCTGCTGGTGCTGGACTGCATGCACCTTAACCGGCAGCTCATGCTTGCCGCGCCGATTCTGTCGCTCGGCCTGCCCACGCTCGTACTTCTTAATATGGCGGACTTGCTCGAGGATCGTGGCGGCAGGATCGACCCGCTCGCGCTCGCCCACGAACTCGGCCACCCCGTTGCGCTCATCAGTGCGGCAAAGGGAACCGGCATGGGACTCATCCGCAACTTCCTCGAGCAGTTCGGCGAGTTCGCGCTCACGCGTCCCGGTTCTGCGCGCCTGCCCATCATTCAGAGCCCGGCGTCGTGTCGGAAGTGGGCCGGCCAGGTCTCCACGCGCAGCCATTTCGAGCAGCCCGAATCGCCACTCTGGACGCGCCGCCTCGATTCGATCCTGCTGCATCGCGTGTGGGGTCCCATCATCTTTCTTGTCGTCGTCGTCGCGGTGTTCCAGGTCGTCTTCTCGATCGGCCAGCCGCTCTCCGATGGTCTCGGTGATCTGCTCACGCGCGCCGGCAACTTCGTCGGGCAATTACTTCCTGACAACTGGATCCGCGCTCTGCTGCGGGAAGGCATCTGGAACGGCGTACAGTCGGTGCTCGTCTTCCTTCCGCAGATCCTTCTGCTCTTCCTCTTCATCGGCATTCTGGAAGACTCCGGCTATCTTGCACGGGCGGCGCTCATTGCGGACCGCGTGATGCGCGCCATTGGCCTCAACGGCAAGGCATTCATTCCACTGCTCTCTGCGTATGCATGCGCTGTTCCGGCCATCATGGCCACGCGCACTATCGAGAACAAGCGCGAGCGCCTCGCGACGATTCTTATCGCGCCGTTCATGACCTGCTCCGCGCGCTTGCCCGTCTACACGCTGATCATCGCCGCGTTCGTTCCGGATCGGCACATCCTCGGCCATCTCGTCGGTCTGCGCGCCACAGTCATGCTCAGCCTTTACGCGCTCGGATTCCTCATGGCACTCTTCACGGCCAAGCTGCTCAACTCTCGCGTGATGAAGGCCTCGTCCGCGCCGTTCGTGCTGGAGCTTCCGCAGTACCGCTGGCCCACGCCGCGCTCGCTCACACTGCGGCTCTACGATCGTGGCAAACTCTTCGTGAAGAAGGCCGGCACGATCATCCTCGCCTGCACCTTTGTCGTCTGGTTGCTCAGCGTGCTTCCTGTCCGCGGCAGCCAGTTCTCGGATCTCTCCTCGAGCGCTATCGGTCACATCGGCCAGTTCATCGCTCCGGTCATTCATCCGCTTGGCTTCGACTGGAAGATCGGCATCGGCCTGCTGAGCTCGATCGTTGCGCGCGAGGTGATCGTCGGCACGCTGGGCACGCTGTACGGTGTCGACCCCTCCACCCACGCGGCCAGTCTGCAGCAGGCGCTGCATCACGATCTCGGCATCGGCGGCGCGATCGCACTGGTCGTCTTCTTCGCGTTCGCGATGCAGTGCACATCAACCATCGCAGTCGTACGTCGCGAGACGAACAGCTGGAAGTGGCCGGCGCTGCAGTTTGCGTACATGACCTGCGCGGCGTACCTCGGTGCGTTGCTAACCAATCAGCTCATTCTGCATCTCTTCTAGACAAACGTGTTTCTTGCAGCTTCGGGCCCTTTTCGTAAACGCCAGGTAAATCTGCAAACATCCACTACATAAATCGGCGTAGTCTATTTCGAGACGCCTTTTTTATCGGCAGCCGAGCGAGCAGAATCACAGCCGGCAAAAACTCCGACAACCAGTGCACCCTGCAAAAAAACGGAGGATACATGTTTAACGTCGAAGAGCTCCGGCAGTTCCCCTTGATGTCATGTCTGCCCGAGGCGCAGCTTCAGCGTCTCGCGCGCCACGCGGCTGATCTCCACCTCAACGAGGGAGAGTGGCTCATTCGTGAAGGTGAGGAAGCGTGGTTCTACCAGCTCATCTCCGGATCGATGGATGTGTTGAAGATCCTCGGCGGCCGGGAGATGGTGGTGAAGAATTATAAGAACGGTGAATTCTTTGGCGAGGTTCCCCTGCTCCTCGGCTCGAGTGCGATTGCGTCGCTGCGAGCCAAAGAACCATCTCGCGTGATGAAGATCGACCGCGTGATGTTTAAAGAGTTGCTCGACAGCTCCAAGGACTGCCGGGCGCTCGTGATGGAGACGATGACCAGCCGGTTGAACTACATCCAGGACCGGATGGTCGACTATCCCGTGTCGCGTGTGCTCGTGGTCGGTTCGCAGTATGACACGGACTGCCGCGACATCCGTTCCTTCCTTGCGGCGAATCGCATTCCCTATGAGTGGGTGGACCGCGAACACGATCAGGACCGCATCCCCTCGTGCATGCCGAAGGACCACAACGGGCCCTCGGTGATCGTTGACCATGCATTCTGCGTGGGCCAGCCGCCGACGGTGCGCAAGGTGGCCATGGCGCTTGGCTATCGCACGGAGCCGCGCAGTGATGGCTACGATGTGGTGGTCGTGGGCGCCGGTCCTGCGGGGCTTGCGGCTGCGGTCTACGGCGCGTCCGAAGGACTGAAGGTTCTGCTCATCGAGCGCGGCGCGGTTGGAGGCCAGGCCGGAACCAGCTCGCGCATCGAGAACTATCTCGGCTTCCCCAGCGGGATCTCCGGTGACGAGCTGAGCGAACGCGCGCTGCGCCAGGCGGAGTACTTCGGCGCAGAGATTGTGCTCACGCGCGAGGTGCAGAATCTCGAGCCGATCGAGGGTGGATGGTGCGTGGAATTCGATGAAGGCAAGCGCGTCAGCACGCGCACCGTCATCCTGGCCACGGGCGTTGAATGGCGTCGTCTCGAAGCCGAAAACATCCATCGCTTCCTCGGCCGGGGCGTCCTTTACGGCGCTTCACGCATGGAAGCGCCGTCGGTGATTGGCAAGGATGTGTTCATCGTCGGCGGCGGAAACTCCGCAGGTCAGGCGGCCATGTACTTCTCCGGATATGCGAACAGCGTGACCGTGCTGGTGCGCGGCGCAGGCCTGAAACTCACAATGTCGAGCTACCTCATCGATCAGATCAACGCGCGTCCCAACATCAAAGTCGAGCCGTACACGCGCGTTGTTTCGGTCGGCGGACAGCATGCGCTCGAGACCATCTGCACGGTCACGGGTAAGGAGCAGCCCCGCACGCGCCGCGCGGATGCCCTCTTCGTCATGATCGGAGCCGACGCTCAGACAGACTGGCTTCCGGCTGAGCTGGAGCGCGATGAGCTCGGTTATGTGTGCACCGGGCGCGATCTGCCGGACTGGGCGGAGCAGGAGCGCAATCCGTATCCGCTGGAGACGAATCTGCCCGGACTGTTCTGTGTCGGTGACGTGCGCCACTCGTCCATCAAGCGCGTATCGAGCGGCGTGGGCGAGGGAAGCATGGCCATCGCCTTCGTCCATCAATATCTCGCGCTCCAACCGTCGGCGGTGCCGCAGCCATTAGTGCCAGCCTGATCAGGGATCCCGAGCAAGTACACCTGCTCGGGACGCCTTATGCCGGCGGTCCTTCCACCCAGGAGCTGCCTTCCTTGTGCCGCTTCAGCGTGGTCATGGCCTGTCTCTCGGCGGTCTTGATCTGCGCCTCGCACTTGTCCGTGGGTGTGCCGTCGATCGCCTGGATGTGGCACGAGGAGATCTGAAAAATGATGTCCTTCATGGTCTCGGCGATGTTCTTTTCGCCCTCGTCCGCGGCCATGGAATTCAGGTTGTCGTTGGACTGCCTGAGTTGCTGCATCGCGCCGTTGAAGTGATCGTTATCGGCCTTCACGTCAATGGCGGCTGCGTTGTCCAGAACGACCTCGGCGGCGGAGACGAAGGTCTCACGCGGCGGTGGCGGCGGGCTCAATGGCGGCGGACCCTGCTGTGCGGGTGCGGCAAGGACGAGCACGGCAGCGGCTACGAGAGCTCCAGCGTTCATGGGACCTCACTTTCGAATTCAGCAGTTTTCCGACTTTTTCGGTTAGACGGCTGTCCCTTCGCGAGGTTTGATGAATTCCACGGCCGGTTCTTTCGAACTGGTTAGGTCGCCTTGCGCTGAAACGCGGTCTTCTTGCCCGCGAAGGAATTCCTGGGCTTCACCGCGTTCGCGCTCCCGTTGTTCACCGTAGCTTCGCTGTTCGCCTGGGCAGCCTTTTCACGCAGGGCGGCGAGCCGCTGCGCCTTCGGGCCGAGGCCATTCAGTTTGGGCGTTGCAGGTTTCGGTATGAAGTTGCTCATGAGACACATGGTCTCACGGACGGGCTGGATACGGCGGCAGGGGTAACCCCCTCGCCCTGTCGTTTTAGCCTTTTGCGGCCCGGAGGCAGCGGCTCACTATGCTGTGAGGACGTGCGAGTGTTCTGCGGTGATGCGGGCGAGGTAATCCTTGCCACGGGTGCCGTCGGCGAAGCCGTCGCTGGGGTAGGCGCACCGCAGGGCGAAAGAGTGCTTGCGGGCGAGCTCGTTCCATAGCTGCTCAAGCCGGATGGCGGCATCGAAGTGGCCATCGGCGCACAGAATGGCTACCATTTCGCCGAAGGCGACTGGGAATTTGACGTCCGCGCCGAGGCTGGCCTTGGCATGCATGAGAAAGGGCTCGATGGTCGCGAAGAAGCGCTGCGAATCGGGCCAGCCGTCGACCATGAACCGGTCGAGGGTCGCTTCTGCGTCGAGCAGAAGGTACTGACTGTTCTGCACGGCGTGGGGGAGATCGACACCGGAAGTGCGGAGGCGTAGGGCGATCGCCTGGCGGTTGGACTCGGTGGCAATGATGAGACAGGCGCCGCCGCTTTGGATGGCGGAGCGGATGAAGTCACTGAGGCCGTCAAGAAAGGCGTCGCGATCCTGATAGAACTCGACGGCGTGCGAGCAGGGAACGGCGTCCTGTGCGGGTAGAAACCCGGCGCAAGCAGCAGGCGCGAACCCCGAGAGAGCGGCTGAATCCAAAAGCGCCTCCATTGGCGGCGTGCAGGATTTGATCGTTGGACGAAGGGACCCTTTATAGATGACGGTATTTTCAGCCGATGCGTTGCTCGGATGGGCTGTGGATCGTGGCGTTGTTGGAGCAGGATGGTGCGGGAGGGGACAGGCGGAGTTGTTTTGCCACCCATTCGTCTGCTGCGCGTACAGACGTATCGAACACTGTGGTTTGAAGGCGACGCGTTCGCGTTCGATTTGCGAACTAAGTTCCCACTCGTAGTGCAAAATCATTCATCTTGACGTGTTACGACACAAGAATAGACTTGGCCTATCTCAATCGAAAGCTAGCAAGGAAATTGAGAGGAAGCTCCATTTATAGGAGCAATGCCGAAGGTGTGTCTACGCTTGTGCTTGTTGCTGTCCAGCAGCGCGGGCGGGTTTTACCTACACGGGTTGACTGGGGAAATTGCGGTCGATTTTCTGCCGGATAGGTCTGCTTAGTCCTACGAATCGACTGCCGAGTTATTAAGGCGGGTTGGATTTCGTGCCGCAATTTTTCCGTAGCTTCAATCTTAAAGGGGATCCCTGTTTTGAAAACGAATAACCTGATGCTCTTCTCCTTCGCGGCCGTGGTCGGTTTGTGCTTTGCGCCGATGAGCCATGCTTTTTCCTATACTGTGGACCTTCAACAGACCGCGCCGAACAAGATCACGGCGACAGGCAGCGGAAGTCTTGACCTGGCGGGACTGACGTTCGCCGGCACGAGTTCTACCGTGGACCTTATTGCCGGCGAGAACACGGCTTCGAACACAGGGGAGTATTTCCTGTCGACCGGTTCAGGCAGTTATGACGAATACACGGGAATTACTGGAACTGCTGCCGACTTTGGAGGGGGAACCGCCAGCGAGATCGGTACCGGCAGTGGCGATTTTGTCGGCATCAACACGTTCTCGGATGATCTTTTCGTTCCGACGGGCTACACAGGCGGGACGCTCAACTCATCGGCGACATTCACGGGAGACTTCGGCACGCTGCGACTTGTTGACGGGACGAGCTTCACGTATAACCTGCCGAGCGGCGACACGTTCACGATCGACGTGGGGAACGTGGCGGCGACGCCGGAGCCGGGCAGCCTGGTACTACTGGGAACGGGGCTGCTGGGATTCGCTGGGGTCGTGAGACGGCGGTTGTCGTAAGACTCGTTGGGATGTGTGAAAGAGCCCCGCATCGCGGGGCTCTTTTTGTGCCGGAAGGACCGGCTGCAATCTGCGGGCTCGACAACGCCAGTGACTTCCGCCTAATGCCTCGCCACGACGACCGTAGTAACGACACCATCGCGGTTGGCCATAACATAGTGGCCGTCAATCTCACGCCATTCGTAGCCTGAGCGCGGGCGTTGAAGGTGATAGGCGCGGTAGTCGACTTGTTGACCGCGGTCCCAGTCGTCGTGATTCATGTGGTAGCCGCGCTTCCATTCTCTGTGCTCGACGTACTGGTGCTGTTGGCCACGATCATCATGACGGTCGTACTGCTGCTGCTGTCGAGCGTTATCGTCGTGGTGCTCGTCCTGCTGGGCTATGGCGGCGAGCGGCGCGCAGCAGACGCCGAAGAGGATGAATGCGGAGAGAGTTTTTTTGAACAAGATATTTACCTCCAGCTTGTCGGATGGACGGATGAGCCCTGCTGTTGTTCGGGCGACATAACTTTTCCCCTGAGGGCCGCTAAAGGCAACGGAAGGACGTCCAGGCTTCTGCGTTGCGCGTATGAAGAGGCTTTTTTGACCGGGAGCTTGGTCACGTTGCCGGACGGTATCGCCCATGCTGTAGAATCCGGACACTCTCCGGGCCATCCCTGACGTTGCATGCAGCAATCGGGAGGTACGCCATGCGCGCGCTCGTCCTCTGTGGTCTCGTTGCGTCTCTGGCCGCCCCGGCCGCAAGTCAAACTCGGAAACCTGTAGCGAGATCAGCGCCTCGAGCGAAATCCGCCACGCCGGTAAAAGCTGCGGGGCCGGCGCGGTTCTCAGCCGCGGGTCTTAATAATGAGGACGACCTGCTGCGCATTTACTCCGGCGACTTCGCGTCGGTGCGCCTGGACCGCGCCGGTATGGAGTTCATGCAAATTATCTCGGGTTACATGGAGGACTTTGCGAAGCAGTGCAAAGAATTCCTGCCGGCAGACAAGGTGGAGATCATGCAACAGGTGTGCCCATCCGGGTCCCCCAGCAACTATATTCCGAGTCCCGACGGCAGACACGACATGTACGGGAACGTTATCGACACTCCAAGCTGCGTACCCCAGACCGTCGGCACCGGCCTCTACGCCGATCCGCACCTCTACGATGCGGTGGAAGATGTAAGCGCGAAAGCCCAGATGAACATGCTCCGCAACATGCTGGGGATGACGACTGGAAAATCCGGGCGCGCCGCCACACCGTTCACGATGCCGCAGCAGATACTCGACCAGGCGGTTGCCGTAGGCAACGAGATGCAGACGGTGATCCAGACGAACGGCTGTGGCAGCGTCGGTTTGCGAAACTTCCAGGGCAATCTTGTCCGCTTCGCCAATGGCGAGGAGCCGGTGAAGTTTGCGGGAGCGGTCGCGTCCGTGCCGGCTCCCACGGCGACAGCAGACGCAGTCGGGAAGGATACGGATTTCGCGCGGCTGCTTGACGACCTGGTTGCGGCGAATGCGCGTGGATGGATGATGAATCGCTACCAGCGCGGCAGCATCACGGAGCCGATCGTGTCGCGCGATCCGCTGGGCCATCCGGTGCGGGTGATGGCGCAGTACAGATACGCGGGTATGCAGGGGACGCAGAGCGGACGCGTCACGGTGTCATTCAAGGATGGATCTCCGGATTGCCTTTACTTCTCCGACGCTCCGGATGCCTGTCGCCTGCCCGCCGCTGGCATCGTGTCAGCCTATGAGAAGAACGCTTATGCAAAGTAGCGCTGTCGAGAGGTGGAGCGGCATTGTTCCACGTGGAACATTCATTTGTAGTCCACTAAGAACTGTGGGAAAGGACGATTTCTGAGGATTTCGCGTGGTCGCAGTTCGATTATCGCGCGGGGGGGGCGAGTGGCGGAGTATTGGTACCCCTCCCCCGGTTTTTGCGCAAAATCTTGGATACAAAGGGTTTAGGGGTGGACCTATTTTGCAAAATCTTGATTCTAAAGGGGCGGGTGGCACACAGGGGATGGCGGCGGATTTTGGGCGCTCGGCGGATGCGGCTGTTTGCCTTCGGGGCCAAGAGCGAGCGGGGGCTTCAGGGTGGCTCGGCGGCGCGGGGAAGGAAAAGGGCGTAGTCTGGGGACTAGCCCGCCTTTTCTCTCATTCAAAATTCCAGATGAGCCCGGAGCACACGCTGCATCCACCTGCACGACTGGAGATTCTGTGCGTTCCGACAAGGTTCATCTTGCGCTGTCCTATGGCAACACTCGTTATGAGATCTGCAACATGGTTGCGAAGGGGATACGTGCGACGCATGTTTCCGGTGTGCGCACGGAGGATTCGATTAACCGCGTGCTGGGGTTGATTGGGCCGAAGTTTATCGGCCCGCGGCTGATTCCGGTGTATTTCCCCCGACCGCGCCGATAGGGCGTGCGGGTTTTCACCCGGTCAGTGTTGTTGGCTCGGAAGTGGCAGGGTGGACGTCCTGGTTCCCACCCGTCCGCTTGCACCCCAGCGAACAAGTTCGCCGGGGACCCCGCTACGCGTAGGGATGGGGCACCGGGGATTGGTGGCGGTGGTTTGATAGAGAACTACGGGTGGGCCGCCCCCCACTCGGCGGCAGGTACCGGTCAAGTCGACATCTCCCCACGCGATCGCGGCCGGTGCTATTCGGATTTCTTCCACGAAGACGGGCTCCACTGTTCGGCCTGGATTGGCCACTGCAGTTCGGAGGTGCCGTCGGGCAGGACGGTGTTGAGCACCCAGTCGATGCGGGCTGTTGCGTCCTGGAGGACCGCCTGCAAAGCCGGATCATTGCGGACGGCTGCGCTAAAGACCACCCCTGTGAGGGCATTGCGGATATGGTGGTTGACGTCGGCGGCGATATGCATTCGGCGGGCAAGGCGTGCGCGCCGATGTTCCTCGTTTACGAGGAGGACGTAGGAGAGCAGGAATCCGACCAGCACGGTGTAAAGGTCAGAGGCATAGAGATGATTGACCCCGTGCACGAAGTGATCGATGGCTACACCGCAGGCGCCGATCAACGCACCAGATGCCAGGGCGAGAACGATGGAGCGGATTCTGAAATATCCATTGCGCTCTGCGCTGAGCGGCAAGACCCGACGTGTACGTTTCATCGTGAGCTAAGGCCTTCCGGGAGGTGGCTTCCGGCATTAACAGTAGACGAACCGTCGGCGGAGGGGATAGGGGCGGCGGGGAGCGTGAGCGGAAGGCAGTAGATGGGCGGGGTACCCAGTTTGGTGGTCAACGTGAGATGTGGGCCACCTGACACGAATTCGGAACCGGGGATATTTGGTGGCGCGGACAGAAGGCAATTCAGTCGCTTCGTCCTGCGGACTTCGCTCCGGCCTTCGGCAGAGCGGAAGCGTTGCGCGCGGCGATTCTGACCTGGAGCTTCGGGCACGGAAAGGCGTGCTCTGCGCGCCCCAGGCTGGTATGGGGCGCGCCTTCAGGGCTGCCAGTTTGCGCGTCGTAGGCGTTTGACTTCTCGGTGGGCTGCGTGGCGATCAACCATGCTGTGGAGGCAGCGGTTGCCATGAGCCTCATACTGCTTGCCGCCGCGGTTCCAGCCGAGATTTTCCTCGGGGAAGCCAATGCGTAGATGGAAGAGGTAGATGTGAATGCGGCGACGGTTGCGTGCGAGTTCGCGCGCGTAGCGGCGCTCTGCACGATTGGATGGATGACGCATGGATGTCCGGCCTCCGCTCCGGTATGTCACATGAACGTCATCGGGTCTCCTTTGTTGGGGTTGGTTGCCCCAGTTCGCCATCATAGCTCGATCCCGGTGCGGATAGGGTGGTGATGGCGGGCCGAGGAAGGCAATTCAGTCGTTACGTCCTTCGGACTTCACGACGGCCTTCGGCAGAGCGGAAGGCGTCTGCGACGCGCTTTACGGCACGGCTAAAGCCGTGCCCTTAACGAGACAGGTGATGAAGTGGTCGTGGCCGAAGTTTGGTATCGCTTCAGGTGGGAAGGCATGGCCTGAGGGGATTCTATGGTTTCGGACAGGGTTCGTCGGTGGCTCGAGAGTGGAAAAGGAGACATCCTCGTCCCCACCCGTCCGCGATGAAGCCGCGTACGGATGGGCCACCCGGGCTTTTGTGGTGGTTCGAAGAAGTTACGGGTTGGGCCACTCGCCAGTTAGGGTGCGATTAGCTTTCGCATTTCAACTATGAAGATTGGGTTCGCGTCTCCCAAAGAAAGTCGGTGCGAGGCATTTGGGAAGCCGGTCTGTGGGACCAGTGGGCTATTTTGGATAGGATCAATCGTCATGCCACGGCGCGCCGCGAGGGTGCGGTCAGACTCAGTTATCTCCCATAGAACGAGGGCATTGATTTCATTGAACATTTTTCGTTCGTCGCTGAAATCTTTGAAAACGCCGCTCAGATCGTATTTGAACTCCAGGATTACTCGTCTGTTTTTCCATAATGCATAGAGATCGTATCGGTCCTTGTAGCCCGAAACCAAGGGACGGATATCGACGAAGTCGCCCTTCCCAATGCGTTCGAAGAATAGCGCGGCGATAGTGGCCTCTTGGGCGTTAGGTCTCTTGACGAATCTGGTTTCCTTACTATTGAAGTCCGGAAGCTGCTCGATTTCCGAGAATATTTCGTCGCGGTCCCATGCGGTTGTATCAGTTTCAATATCGCCACCGAGATACTTCCGCACCTTATTGAGGTACTCTCTGAAATTCTGGTAGGCCAGTTCCTTCAGAGATCCCTGCTGGCGGCCGTGGATGGACTTTCGTCCGATGTCGAACTTGAGCGAGGGGTCGTCGACCAGCATGTAGAAATTGGGCAGATACCCAGCTTCTCCACGGCCCTTGAGTTCGAGTGGTATTCCGGTCGGCATACCCTTGGTTGCCGTTTCAAGTCCCCCCGTGAATCCAACTCCGGGCTTTTCCACTTGCGCTTCTAATTCGTCGTCGGGGTCCGCCTGAACATTGACTGCCGCGCTCAATTTGTTCCAAAAGTCTCTCTTCGGAACGAAGCATGACCAGTAGCGTATCTCCCTGCCAGCCTGTACGCGTTTGCCTTTCGTCCAAACGATCTTGTTGAGCAGGCGTTTCCGTTTCTCGAGATCAGATCGATCTCCAGCGAGAAGCCATTCTTGGAAAGTGTCCAGTTCCTCGGTTCCATGATCCTTTAGTGGTTCAGTGGGGACGAGGTATCTACAGTCGAAGGTTCGAGACGAACGCTTTCCTGCTTTATCGAAATAAGTGAACCTGATATCGCAGTTTAGAGGTTCGTCCCATATAAATCCGGTGTCTCCGACGGCGGTCTTCGTGCGCAACAGAAAGATCAAATCCTCGAAGGAGTAATTGAAAAGCGGGTGATCGGAATCGCTAAGCTGTACCTTTATTGTCGTGCCGGGGGCTTGGCCGTCCGGAATGCTATCTAGCCTGAGAGGGAGCGATTCGTTGCCGTTCGATGCGAGCCAGGCGGCCGCATCGTCCACGATGGCTGCAAACGTGCCTGTTGAATCGCTGCTTATCAGCTCGAAATGTGAACTTGAAAAGATCACGAACTTCAGGCCGACACCCTTTTCGCCAATCTGTTTATTTCGACCGACCTTGTTCGTTCCGAACGGCCGAAGTAGTTTCTGAATTTGTGTTGAGTCGACCCCGACGCCGTTATCGGATAATGCGATTTCTCGGTTTCCGGCGTTGACGATCAGCTCAAGCCGCCCTTTTTCCGGATCTGCCTGTCTAATGGCGTCGATGGAGTTTTGGGTGAGTTCCGCCAACACGTCCCATTCGTGGCTGTAGCTGTCTAATATGTTGCGGATTTGATGACGAATCTGCTCGGTATCTGGTGTAAGGAAGTCGATCGCGTTCATGGTCACAGCAGCAATGTACTACGATGATCGCCAATCAGATGTGCCAAATCGGTTCAGCTAAACAGAAATTCTTTGGTGCGCAGGTCTTTGATTTGGTCGCGGAGGGTGGCGGCGCGTTCGAATTCGAATTTTTTGGCGGACTCGCGCATTTCGGTTTCTAACTTCGCGATGTAACTATCCAGTTCGGCCTGGGTGTTGAAGGTGAGTTCTTCGGCGGTGGGGGAGAGCTCGTCGGTGAGGTCGGCGTAGTCGGCCTTGAGGATGGTGGCGAGGGAGTCGTTGATGGCGCGGATGACGGTGCGGGGTTCGATGCCGTTGGCTTGGTTGTAATATTCTTGCTTTTCTCTTCTTCGATTTGTTTCGTCGATGGCGCGCTGCATGGAGTCGGTCATCTTGTCGGCGTAGAGGATGGCGCGGCCTTCGAGGTGGCGGGCGGCGCGGCCGATGGTCTGGATGAGGGAGCCCTGGGAGCGGAGGAAGCCTTCCTTGTCGGCGTCGAGGATGGCGACGAGGGAGACTTCGGGGAGGTCGAGGCCTTCGCGGAGGAGATTGATGCCGATGAGGACGTCGTACTCGCCGCGGCGGAGGTCGCGGAGGAGGCGGATGCGCTCGAGGGTTTCGATTTCGGAGTGCATGTAGCGACAACGGACGCCGACCTCGGAGTAGTAGTTGGCGAGGTCCTCGGCCATGCGCTTGGTGAGGGTGGTGACGAGGACGCGCTGGTTGATGGCGGCGCGTTCGCGGATCTCGGCGAGGAGGTCGTCGATCTGGCCCTTGATGGGGCGGATTTCTACCTGGGGATCGACGAGGCCGGTGGGGCGGATGATCTGTTCGGTGACGACGCCGGCGGACTTGGTGAGCTCGTAGGGGCCGGGCGTGGCGGAGACGTAGATGGTTTGGCCGACGCGGACTTCGAACTCTTCGAAGCGGAGTGGGCGGTTGTCCATGGCGGAGGGGAGGCGGAAGCCGTAGTCGATGAGGTTTTGTTTGCGGGAGCGGTCGCCGTGCCACATGCCGTGGAGCTGCGGGACGGTGACGTGGGATTCGTCGATGAAGGTGAGGAAGTCGCGGGGGAAGTAGTCGAGGAGGGTTGGTGGGGGCTCGCCGGGGAGACGGCCGGAGAAGTGGCGCGAGTAGTTTTCGATGCCGTGGCAGTAGCCGACGGATTTGATCATCTCGAGGTCGAAGCGGGTGCGCTGGTGGATGCGCTGGGATTCGACGAGGCGGCCTTCTTTTTCGAGCTGCGCTTCCCAGTCGGTGAGCTCGGCGAGGATGGAGTTGATGGCGGTGGATTTGCGCTCGGGCTGAACGACGTAGTGGGATTTGGGGTAGATGGGGAGGCGGGAGAAGCGCTGCTTGACGGTGCCGAAGAGCGGATCGATTTGGGAGAGGGAGTCGATTTCGTCGCCGAAGAGCTCGATGCGGAAGGCGTTTTCGTCGTAGGTGGGGTAGACCTCGATGATGTCGCCGCGGACGCGGAAGGTGCCGCGGCGGAAGTCGACGTCGTTACGCTCGTAGAGGATTTCGACGAGGCGGCGGGTGATGTCTTCGCGCTTGAGCTTCTGACCTTTTTCGAGGAGCAGAAGCATGCCGTAGTAGGCTTCGGGCGAACCGAGGCCGTAGATGCAGGAGACGGAGGACACGATGATGACGTCGCGGCGCTCGAAGAGGGAGCGCGTGGCGGAGAGGCGGAGCTTGTCGAGCTCGTCGTTGATGGTGGCTTCTTTTTCGATGTAGAGGTCGCCAGAGGGAATGTAGGCTTCGGGCTGGTAGTAGTCGTAGTAGGAGACGAAGTACTCGACGGCGTTGGTGGGGAAGAACTGTTTGAACTCGTGGAAGAGTTGCGCGGCGAGGGTTTTGTTGTGGGCGAGGATGAGCGCGGGGCGGTTGAGCTCGGCGATGACCTTGGCCATGGTGAAGGTCTTGCCGGAGCCGGTGACGCCGAGGAGCGTCTGATCATTTTCGCCGGCGTTGACGCCTGCGATGAGCTCGCGGATAGCTTGCGGTTGATCGCCTTGCGGTTTGTAGTCCGTGTGGAGCTGGAAGTCCATGGTTAAAGGGTAATGGGTAAGGGGTAAGGGGTAGGAGGGCGGGCAGAAGATGCTGACAGGAGGGTGTCAGGAGGCGCTGAATTTCGACGGACATCGAAATTTCTGGAACCGGGGAGGCGCGGGGGCGCTCGAATGAGGTGTGCAGCTGGGATGACACTGCACGGGAGAGGAGTACGGATGGCAAAAGATGGTGCGGGCTGGGGCGGGATGAGGGGCGTGGCTGAGCGGTATGCGCTGATGCCGGTGCGGTTGCTGGTGGGGTATGGGTTCCTGCAGCATGGAATTGCGAAGTGGTCGAAGGGCCCGGCGGCGTTCGCGGGCATATTGCACGCGGCCGGCGTTCCGGCGCCGCACTTGATGGCGGCGGTGACCATCGCGGCGGAGATACTGGGCGGGATTGCGATTCTGCTGGGTGCGTTTGTGGCGTGGGTGAGCGTGCCGGGGATCATCCTGATGCTGGTGGCGATCTTTACGGTGCATCTGCCGTATGGGTTCAGCTCGATCAAGCTGATGGGAATCGTGAACGGAAGAGCGCAGTTCGGGCCGCCAGGCTATGAGTGCGATCTGTTGTATATCGTGTGCTTCGTTGCGCTGGCGATGAGTGCGCCGACGCCGTGGTCGGTGGATGCGTATCGTGCACGAAGGGCGGTGATGTGAAGGCTCAGAGGCGAGGCAGAGGGGTGGAGCGGAGCTAGCGGGATTTGTCGCGGCGTTGCGAGCCGTTCTGGATGGTGGCGAGGAAGTTCTGCTGGACGCGGTTGAAGCTGCGGCCGCGCAGGACGGCGGCGACAATTGTGCGGGTGGCGCGGGGATCGCTGAGGCGGACGTAGCCGCAGCCGGCGTTGCGATCCAGGGCCATCTCAGGGACGATGGAGATGCCGACGCCAGCGGCCACCATTCCGAGAACGCTGCTGAACTGATCGCTTTCGAAGGCGATATTGGGAGTGATGCGGGCGTGTGTACAGGTGGCGAGCGAGAGGTCGCGGAAGCAGTGGCCGTCGCGCAGCATGACGAAGGATTCGCCACGAAGGTTCTTGAGGGCGAGCGAATCTGCGGAGGCGCGGGGATGGTTTTTGGGGAGAGCGGCGAAGAGGGGCTCGGTGCGGAGGGGAACCCACTGCAGGTCTTTGTGGCGCAGCGGGAGGGCGAGGATCGCGACGTCGACGGAGAGGTCGCGGAGGGCATCGATGAGGAGCGGGGTCGTTGCTTCGACGATGCGGAGTCTGGCGTCTGGGTATTTCTTTGCGAACGCCGTTGTGTAACGCGGCATGAGGAAGGGCGCGATGGTGGGGATTACGCCAACGGCGACGCTGCCGCGAATGTCGGCATTTTTGGCGGCGACGCTGGAGCGTGCGGCCTCCATCTGGTCGAGGATGGAGCGCGCGTGAGGCAGAAAGGCGCGACCGGCCTCGGTGATGCGGATGCTGCGGCCGAGGCGGTCGAAGAGCTTGGCGCCGAGGTCCTCTTCCAGCTTGAGGACCTGTTGTGAGAGCGAGGGTTGGGCGACGTCGCAGCGCTCGGCGGCGCGGCTGAAGCTGCCTGTGTCAGCGATGGCGCAGACGTACCGGAGCTGGTTGATTTCCATAGGAGATGTCTATACGTCGAATGGGAGCTACATATTGGAACTATGTGCCTCCGGAGTGCTACAGTCAACTCGTCGAGCTGATTCGTCGGGTTTCATGCGAACCCATCCATTGAACCAAGTCAACCACAAGGAGGACGCATGGCGACCGAAGCGAAATGCCCATTCCCACACAGCACCACGGTGCCGAAGACCAACACTGACTGGTGGCCGAACCATTTGCGGCTGGATATTCTGCACCAGCACTCACGGAAGTCTGATCCGATGGCGGAGGATTTCAACTACGCCGAGGAGTTTAGGAGCCTGGACTACGAGGGGCTGAAGAAGGACCTTGCGGCACTGATGACGGATTCGCAGGACTGGTGGCCTGCGGACTTCGGCAACTATGGACCGCTGATGATTCGCCTGGCGTGGCACAGCGCGGGCACATATCGCATCGGCGATGGGCGCGGGGGAGCGGGCCGAGGGCAGCAGCGTTTCGCTCCGCTGAATAGCTGGCCGGACAACGTGCTGCTGGACAGAGCGCGACGGCTGCTGTGGCCGATCAAGCAGAAGTACGGAAAGAAGATTTCGTGGGCTGATCTGTTTATTCTGGCGGGCAATGTTGCGCTGGAAGAGATGGGGTTCAAGACGTTTGGCTTCGCGGGTGGACGCGCGGACGTGTGGGAGCCGGACATGGATGTGAACTGGGGACTGGAAGACAAATGGATGGGGACGGACAAGCGATTCTCCGGCGATCGCGAGCTGGCGAAGCCGTTTGGAGCAACGCATATGGGCCTGATTTATGTGAATCCTGAGGGCCCGGATTTTGTGCCGGATCCGGTTAAGGCAGCGAAGGATATTCGCGAGACGTTTGCGCGCATGGCGATGAACGATGAGGAGACGGTCGCGTTGATTGCGGGCGGACACACGTTCGGCAAGACCCATGGAGCCGGACCTGCGGAGCATGTGGGACCTGTGCCGGAGGGGGCGCCGATTGAAGAGCAGGGACTTGGCTGGTCGTGTGCGTATGAGACGGGCATTGCGGGCGATGCGATTGGCAGCGGGCTCGAGGTTACGTGGTCGAACACGCCAACGCAGTGGAGCAATTATTTCTTCGACAATCTGTTCAAGTACGACTGGGAACTGACGAAGAGCCCGGGCGGCGCGCACCAGTGGAAGCCGAAGGGAAACGCTGGTGAGGGTACCGTGCCGGCGGCGCATAACGGCAATGGTGCAACAGGCAACGGTGCAACAGGTAACGGTGCCAAGGGTCACGCACCGGGCATGTTGACGACGGATCTTTCACTGCGATTTGATCCGATCTACGAGAAGATCTCGCGGCGCTTTTATGAGAATCCGGAGGAGTTTGCGGATGCGTTTGCGCGCGCGTGGTTCAAGCTGACGCACCGCGATATGGGACCGCGCGCGCGGTATCTCGGGCCGGAGGTTCCGAAGGAAGAGCTGATCTGGCAGGATCCGATTCCGGCTGTGGATCATGAGCTGGTGAATGGCCAGGATGTCGAGTCGCTAAAGAAGGAGATTCTTGCTTCGGGGCTGAGTGTGGCGGAGCTGGTTTCTACGGCGTGGACTTCGGCGGCGACCTATCGCAATTCCGACAAACGCGGGGGCGCGAATGGAGCGCGCATTCGGCTGGCGCCGCAGAAGGATTGGGAGGCGAATGAGCCGAAGCGGTTGGCGAAGGTGCTGAAGGCGCTGGAGAAGATTCAGGGTGACTTCAACGGCTCGCAGAAGGGCGGGAAGAAGATTTCACTCGCAGACTTGATTGTGCTGGCGGGGTGCGCGGGTGTTGAACAGGCGGCGAAGAATGCGGGGATCAATGTGAGTGTTCCGTTCACTCCGGGACGCATGGATGCGTCGCAGGAGCAGACGGATGTGGAGTCGTTCGCGGTACTCGAACCGGGTGCTGACGGTTTCCGCTCCTATACGAAGAACGGTAATGGCGGCCATCCGGCGGAAGTGCTGCTACTGGATAAGGCACAGTTGATGACGCTGACGGCGCCGGAGCTGACGGTGCTGATTGGCGGGATGCGCGTGCTGAATACGAATTTCGGCGGAACGAAATACGGTGTGTTTACGCAACGGCCGGAGGCGCTGACGAACGACTTCTTCGTGAACCTGCTCGACATGAGCACGGTGTGGAAGGCGACCTCGGATGCGAAGGACACGTTTGAGGGGCGCGATCGGAAGACGGGAGAGGTGAAGTGGACGGCGACTCGTGCCGATCTTATCTTCGGCTCAAATGCGCAGCTGCGCGCGCTGGCTGAGGTGTATGGGAGCTCGGATGCGCACGGGAAGTTTGTCGACGATTTCGTGGGTGTGTGGAACAAGGTGATGAACCTTGGCCGCTTCGATCTGGCGAGAACCGCGGCGAATTAGTTCTGGTCGATGGATGAACGACCTGACTCGATGATCTCGGGTCAGGTCGCGTTGCGTTATGGGGCCTGGCAGGGGAGTGTGGCGCTCAGTTGTTTTCGTCTGCGGGTTGGACGCGCTGGAGGATGGCGCGGTAGACGGAGCGGATGACGCCGGAGGCCTGGAGCTTTGCGGCGTACTCTTTGTGCTTTGGATCGGCGGCGAGCTTGCGGCGGTAGATTTCGTATTCGGCCATGGTGCCGACGTCGATGGTGGCGATGGCTTCGGCGGTGTCACCGGCGAAGTCTGTGGGGGCGAAGTAGTTGATGTTCTTTCCGCCAGCCTCGGCGATGGGGCCGATTTCGGCTTCGGCGTAGGACTTCCAGTCCGCGAGCTTGTTGGGGTCTAGGGTGTAGCGAAGGAAGAGTGTGTACATTGGTGGGTCTCCTGAGGTGATTCGAGCATGGGAAGCCGCCCGGATATTTCGGCGTGCGCCGAAGTATCGCGGATAAAGAAGCGCGATACTGTTGGGTATGAATGATGCGCTTGCGATGACTGCGAACCTGCTGGCCGAACCTGCGAGAGCCGCGATGTTGCTGGAGCTGATGCACGGACGTGCGCTTCCGGCTGGTGAGCTGGCGGACGCCGGGAACGTGACTGCGCAGACGGCGAGCGGACATTTGGCGAAGCTTGTTGAGGGCGGATTTCTGCGGATGGAGCAGCAGGGAAGGCATCGTTACTACCGTCTGGCGAATGCCGAGGTGGCGGATGCGGTGGAGGCGCTGCTGGTGCTGTCGCGTGGCGGCCGCACGCGTCAGATGAGCGTGCCCGAGGTTGGATCGCTGGCGCATGCGCGGACTTGTTACGCACACCTGGCGGGATGGCTGGGCGTGCAGATTGCGGATGCTTTGCAGGCGAACGGAGTTCTATTGCCGGCGGGTGGGCGTGCGTTTGCTGTGACGGAGCGTGCACGCGAGTGGTTCGAGGAGATGGGAATTGTTTGGAACGGTGCGGGGGATGGAGCGAACGCGAAGCTGGCGCGTCAGTGTATTGACTGGACGGAGCGGCGGCCGCATGTGGCTGGGGCGCTGGGTGTCGCGATGTACCGGCGGTTTGTGGCGCTGCGATGGATTGCGCCGCTAAAGAGCACGCGGGCAGTACGGGTGACGCTCGATGGAAAGCGCGAGTTGTGGAAG
>DASRGC010000040.1:0-2996 GCA_035651235.1 Acidobacteriaceae bacterium | reverse complement strand
GACGCGGCTTGGGTGGGGCACGGCCGAGGAGCGGACGACCACGGTCGTGCCGTCGATGGTGGCGTCGGCGGGGTGGAAGTGGCCGTCGGCGCCGGCGAGCTCGAAACCGTGGAGGTCTGAATTCCCAGAGGACTTGCCTGGGATATTTATGGCGCGGAGGCCTTCGGCGTGGGAGAACCAGACGCGCAGCGCGTCAGGTTCATTTTTGCCTGCGGGGACGGTGGTGACCGAGATGGGCAGCGGGCCGGAGTCTTCGACATGCTCGCCGTAGACGAGGTCGCGGGCGCCGAGTGCGAGGCGGGCGGCGACGGTCTGCTTGTCAGGCGGATGGACGTTGTCGCGAGTGCCTACGTCGAGCGTGACAGCCATGGCGGTGTTGGTGACAGAGAGCGTCTGGCGTTCGGCGTCGCGGATGGTGCCCCAATCTTCGTTCGGCGAGTTGAAGTTGGAGATCTGCGCGTAGAGGAAGGGGAGGTCGCCTTCGTTCCAGCGGGCGCGCCAGTCGCGGATGAGCGTGGGGAGAAGGACGTGATAGAGCTGCGGATTGTGGAGCTCGCGGTTAGAGTCGGTCTCGCCCTGGTACCAGAGGAAGCCGCGAATGGTGTACGGCGTGGCGGGGGCGATCATGCCGTTGAAGAGGAAGGACGGCTCCCACGAGGCCTGATTGGGGTGCCACATGAATTGTGGCGCGGGCTGGTTGGCGGCTTTGGCGGCGGCGGTGGAGCGCTGCTCGTAGGCAATGCGCGCGGCGAGGTTGGTCTGGAGGTCTGCGAAGCGGGCGCGCGCGGCGAAGACAGGCATGAGGCTGGAGTCTGATGCGAGCGCGGAGAGCGAGATCCAGGAGGCGATGGGCGTGCCGCCCCAGGCGGAGTCGATGAGGCCGACGGGGATGTGCTCGCGCGCGTGGATCTCACGGCCGAAGAAGAAGGCGACGGCGGAGAATTCGGTCGCGGTAGCGGAGTTGCACGGCGTCCATGACGAGGGCTGGTCGCCGAGCGGAAAGTCGTTGGACTTTTTATCGAAGAGGAGCAGGTGGATCTGGCCGCAGACCGTGGGGTCATCGGCGGAGGCGATCTCCTTGTCGGCGTCCTTGATGACGGCCGATCCGGGGAAGCCGCGGAGGGGGATCTCCATATTAGATTGGCCCGAGGCGAACCACACGTCGCCGACGAGGATGTCGGCGAGAGTGATCTGGGTGCTGCCGTGAATGGTGAGGGTGTCAGGGCCGCCGGCGGTTTCGGGGTTGAGATAGACGGACCAGGCGCCGAGATCGTCGGCGTGCGTGGACGCGCGCTGGTGGCGGAACTCGACGGTGACGGGGGCGCCCGGCGCGTCCCATCCCCAGATGTGAATGGGGCGATCGCGCTGCAGGACCGCGTGGTCGGAGAGCATGTGCGGCAGGCGAGTGATGGGTGCGGCTGGCGCGGAGGGCTGCGCATGCACAGGAGCGGCATGCGTGGGAGAGGCGCAGAGGAGAAACAGGAAGGCGAGAAGAGTGAGGCTAGCGGAAGGATTCGTGCGGTATCTGTTCATGTTCCGAGTGGGTATGGGACAGCGAAGGAAGCATGGCGGCGCCAAGCAGGCCGGCGTCCGGACCGAGCGTGGCACGGGCCACGAAGGGGCGGTTGAGTTCGCGATGGGTGAGCTGTGACGGCTGCTGGAGCCGGTAGACATAGCTGAGCTCGCGGAGGGTCCGGAACATCTCCGGGGCGAAGAGATTCCAAGCCGCTGCAACACCTCCGCCGATTACATAAAGCGGAAGATCAAGCGTGTTGACCAGCCCGGCGAGGCCGCGGCCGAGGTAACGGCCGACCTGCGCGTAGATCTCGCGGGCATCGCGATCGCCGGAGGACGCGAGGTCGGCGATCATGCGGGCGGTTACGTTGCGGTTGGAGGCGAAGAGGTCGGCCAGCGGCCCTCGGGAACCGTCCGCGCGTGTACGTGCAGCCCGTTCGATGCCGGTGGCGGAGGCGTAGTACTCGAGGCAGCCGCGGCCGCCGCAGGAGCAGACCGGGCCCTCGAAGTTGACGGAGACATGGCCGACCTCGCCACCCATGCCGACCATGCCTTGCCAGATGCGGCCGTCGAGGATGATGCCGGAGCCGACGCCGGTGCCGAGCGTGATCATCGCCATGGAGTCGACGCCTTCGGCGCGGCCGGCGCCGAGCTTCCATTCCGCAAGCGCCGCGGCGTTGGCATCGCCATCGAGAACGACGGGAAGGCCGGTGAGCTCTTCAAGGGAGGAGCGAAGCGGAAAGAAGTCCCAGCCGGGGAAGTTGGGGAGCTGGCCGAGAGTGCCGTCGACGAGGTTGAGCGGGCCGGGGCTGCCGAGGCCGATGGCATCGGCGCGGGCGATGGTTTCGTCGAGCAGCGAGGCAATGGCGTCGGCCATGTCGGCGACAACGGCCTGCGGGCCGGAGCGCACGCGGGTGGGCATGACGCGCGTGGCGAGGAGCTGCATATTGTCGTCGAAGGCGCCGACGCGCAGGCTGGTGCCGCCGAGGTCGATGCCGAGATGAACGAGTGGGCGCTCGTGGTGCGGAGGGATGCGATGAGGAGTCAAGGGGCCTCCCGGTGCGGGGGAGCGCAACGGACGCGCTGAGATTCGGTTCAGGCGGCGGTGAGCAACCGGTCACCCGAGCGTGATAACGGTATCATGCCTCCGATTTGGTGCAAATAAATTTGTACGGCTCGTCCAAACGTCACTCCGGAGCGACCTATAATCCCCGCATGTCGGCGCTTGGGATTGTTCCGCTCGCGTTGGCCGTTGCCCTCGTCGCGCCTGCGCAGCAGACGGTGTCGTTTGCAACCGACGATGGGGGTACGGTCTGCGCCGATCTCTACGCGCACGGTAATGGCCAAGGCAGCAGAGCTGTCGTGCTGGCTCATGGCGGCCAATTCAACAAGGAGAGCTGGCACGACCAGGCGTTGTCGCTGGAAGCCGTGGGGTTTCAGGTGCTGGCCATCGACTTCAGAGGCTATGGTTGCTCGAAAGG
>DASRGC010000039.1:0-2449 GCA_035651235.1 Acidobacteriaceae bacterium | reverse complement strand
GCTTGTTGAAGGGGATGTCGCGCGAGACGCTGAGGGCAATCTTGGAATGGGCGTTGGCCATGGGATTTCTCCGCGACGGGCGGCCGGGAGCCTTTCTCCTGACCTCCAACCCGTCACGAAATCCCACGCCCCTCTCTGCCTCTGGCCGACCGCGCCGCGGCCAATTGGAGGACCGCCGCATGGCTACGGTCCTCCGAAGGCGTGCTCCCCTCACCGGTGCTCGCGCAGCGCTTCGGCTGCGGCGCTGAGCCGGGCCTCGTCCTCGACGATGCGGCCGGCCTTGCGGGCGGCCTCCGCGTAAACCGACAGCGGGAACGCCCCCTCGAAATAGAGATCGCGCTCGATCCCCAATCCAAACGGCAGGCGGACGGATGCCATCTCTAGCAAGCTATACGACCCTAGCTCCGGACAACCGAAGCCGAGATCGGCCAGGCCGAACAGCGTGTCGCCGTCCTCGTCGAGCTCTGTCGCGAGCCACGTTGCCGCCCCGACCGGGTTGAAGAACTTCACCACCGGCACATGGTCGACGTAGCGTTGACGGCCGTTGGCGAGCAGGCGCTCGCGCAGCTGTGGGGTGAGGAGGATCATGCCGCCCTCCGTCCGCTCGGTGCCTCAAGGTCGGCCTTGGGCAGAAAGCCGAGCAGGTAGTCCGCGGCCTTGCTGGCGAGCGAGGCAGCGCGCACGATCGCACGGTTGTCCTCGCGCAAGACCTCGAGCCAGGAGCCGAGGTAGTCGGCATGGCGGACGGTCGGCACGATGCCGAGCGCGGCACAGCAGAACGCGGCGTTGATCTCGGCCACCAGCTCCTCGAAGGCATACTTGCGTGAGCCGAAGGAACCGGAGAGGTCCCGGTTGAGCCGGGATGCGTGGCCGGAGGCGTGACCGAGCTCGTGCAGGGCTGTGCGGTACCAATTGATTGGCTCGAAGAACGCGGCCGGCGGCGGCACCTGCACGTAGTCCTCCGACGCGTCATAGAACGCGCGGTTGCCGCCGATGCGGACCTCGATGCCGGTGGCCTTGATGAGGGCCTCCACACGGGGCTCGATCGTGCCGGGCGGCGGAGGAGGCGCGACCGTCGCGATCTCCTCCGGCAGACCGCCGCACTGGTCCGTGTTGAAGACGGTGAAGCGCTTCAGGAACGGAATGGCCCGGGCCTCGCCGCCGTTTTCCGCCGCGCGTTGCTTCGCATCGTCCGGCACGAAGCGGTCGGCATAGACAACGGTGGTGCCGCGCTCGCCCTTGCGCACATGGCCGCCCAGCGCCGAGGCCTGACGGAAAGTAAGCCAGCTCTGGCCGGAGAAGCCGTGCTGGATGACGGCGCCCCACAGGATGAGCACGTTGATGCCGGAATAGGTGCGGTTGGTCGATGCGTTCTTCGGGAGGGCGAGTTGCGCCTTCGTGGTCGCTGAGCCCCAAGGCTGCACCCACGGGACGCGGCCCTGTTGCAGATCGGCGATGATCTTGTTGGTGATCTCGTCGTAGAAGTTCGTGCGCTCGCCGCTCGGGCGGACCTGTGAGGTGGATCGGGACATTGCGGGTCTCCGTGATGGGCCGGCGAGAGCCTTTCTCTCACCTCAGCAACCCGTCACGGCGACAGCCGCCTCACTCTCACTCTCGCCCTCGCCCTCGCCTCGCTATGGCTGCGCGCCGTCAGCATCGGGATCATCCAACAGTCCACGCCTGTGCTCCACGGCCATCCACAACTGCTGGCCGCCGGAAGACGGTTCGGCATGGGTGGCGTCCTGGGCAAGCGGCAACGATCGTGACCCCGAAGGGGCGGAGACGCCGGCCTTCCGGGCACGGCGGCTCCGGTCGCCGGCCGATGCCTGCCGGCGACTAGAGCGTGGCCCTCCCGGACCGCGGTCCGGGAGGGAGCCGCCCAGACCTGGCACCTTCGGTTCGTGGATGGGGGAACGACGAGAAGTAAGAAAGGCCCAGTGATGGAATCACACTCCCCGAAGATTTGGCAGCATGCGTGTCGCGCCTTGGTAGCGTCATCGGTCGGCGCATGTAACCGTGGAGGTAGACGCCTGCCGGCACGAGGCAATGCCCGAACTGGGTTCAGGTCAGCGGATGGGTGCCGGCTCAGGCGGCGCAGACGGCCTCAAGATGTTGCTCGGCCTGCTGGTTGAGTCCGTCCATCGCGACAACGCGGTCACGTCCGGCCCTCTTCGCGCGGTAGAGCGCTGCGTCAGCCCGGGCAAGGAGGTCCTGACAGGTGTCTCCCGGGGACTGGGCGGCGACGCCGAAGCTCGCTGTGACCGTGATGCGCGTGGCTTCGGTAACAGGAACCACGGTGGAGCACAGGCGGTGGCGAATGCGCTCGGCAACGGCGGTCGCGACTTCGAGTGAGGCGCAGGAAAGGAGGATTGCGAACTCCTCGCCACCAAGGCGACCGACCACGTCGGGCTCGCGGCATTCACGCCTCAATGCCTCACCGACTGCCGCC
>DASRGC010000038.1:0-42306 GCA_035651235.1 Acidobacteriaceae bacterium | reverse complement strand
CTTGCTGAGTGTCACTGATCGCGTCGATAAAGGTTCCCCGGATATCCTCGTCGGTGTCATCCGTCACAAAATGGAATCGATGCGTGCGAGTGTCAGCGCCCACCAGAACGCCACTCAAGCGAACCTCAGTTATTGCCTGTTCCCCAATCCGTTCCAACGAATGCGACACGCTCTTGAACTCTGGAACTTGAATGATGACATTGCTCTTCGTATAGTCTCCACGCACCCACTCGACGCCGGCGCCCGTGTCGTTTACCGAGTTGACCTTCGCCCAATCATAGATTGCGGATATGGGTGCTCGACCCATCACACGTACTGTCTCAGCTACCGAGGCCGGGGAAGCATTCGACGTCACGACGTCAAGGATCGCGACAGCAGCCTTATCTAACTGAGTGTGCATTTCGGGGAACAGCATTCGCGAATTCGGAATCGTCATCGCCACACCAAAAGAACCGGGAAACGCGTAGGCCACTTGCAATGAGGAGAGATTGAACCCTTCAATAGTCAAATTCCTGCGATTGCGTGGATGCCCACGCCTCACCGACTCGAATGCCTGCGAGAACGCATCTTGAAACGTGCCGAGCGCCGCAACAAACGCTCTAACGGTAGGCCTATCATCGAGCACCCTATACCGGCATATGTCTGCACCGATCTCGTCCGCAGCCTGTGCAAACTCGTCTTGCAAGTTGTGGTGCAGTTTGCGCAGAGAGAGGATATTCGCCTGTGTTCCCCTGGTGGGATTTCGGGCAAATGCCTCCTCAAGCTTGCCAATGGCAGCGCCCGTAGTTCGCAGCTTGCTTTCTAAATCTAGCAGCGTATTCATGCGCCAACACCCAGCCTGATTTCTCCTACCCCTCGCACACGTTTGTAGACCACGCTCTTGGCGAAAAGATTAACCCAGTACGCCCTGTTCTGTATGCCACCAAACCATTCGGGGTGGTCTTCTGGATATTCAACGCATAGGTAACACTCACACAAATGAGTCTTTTTGATGTCGAAGCTGTCCCGAATCCAGTCCAAACATTCCAGTTGTGCAGAATCGCAGCTTTCGTAAAAATCTGGCGTTACACAGACCGCGAAATCAATGTCGAGTGGATCTATCTCCTGGGTCAGAAAACTGCCGTCGACAATAAGGCTGCACTCAATCCGTAGTTCCTCCAGTTGCCTAACTATGCGTGCTAGTCCCTCCAGAATGTGTGGGCGAGTCTTCGAAAGAGAAAACGCGTCCACGCCATTCTCTTGAAGCCACTGCATTGAAATCTCATGTATGCCCGGAGATAACAGCGGGGGCAGGTCCGAAACTCTCTTCTGCATGGGAAGCCAAGCTTATCATTGACTTCCGACAATCCAATGCCGCACTTTTGAGAGCCGCGTATTCGCCTTATCTTCACCCAAACGGGGCGGATTTGCAACCGGCGTGGGTTAGCCAAGTCACATTGCCCGTCCACGCCGACACGATCCGGTATGTGTACGGCCGGGCACAGCCCCGACGCCCCGCGGCTATGGTCGCAGGGGAGCGGGATGGACGCAATCGATAATTTACGGTTCGCTGGCAGCGGACTCACTACCGATTCAAGGGATTTCCTGCCAGGGGGTTGCGCATGGATCCCGAGGCGCTAGAAGGAGGCAATGGCCGTGGCGGCCAGGGTTTTTTCGGCGGCCTGGACCTGGGTGTCGGAAAGTTTGGGGGCACCGGCCCTCAGGAGGAGGACCTGCGTTCCCTTGTGGACGTAGAGAGTGGTCCCGACATAGAAGGCGTCGTCGCCGAGGCCGGGGGCGGGCGTGAGTTGGCCGGTGGCCTGGGCGGCGGACTTGAAGGAGGCGAAGGCGCCGGGGTCGCGAAGGCTGAGATAGACGTGCGTGAAGGTGTTATCGGTGGCTGACCAGACGCAGTTCTTCGGGCCGGGGGCGCCGGCGTTCATGGGATGGCCGAGCACGGAGGCGATCCGGGCGGGCGTGAGGAGGGTGCAGGGCTGCTGGGAGTGGAGGGCGGCGGCTGAGGCGAGACACAGGAAGCTGGCGGCTGCGGCAGGGAAGAGGCGCATGGGGCGAACTCCTCGAAGAGGGATGCGGCGCGTTGATGGAAGAGGATCGGTGCCGTGGCCCAGCGCCGGTGCGATGCGGAATTATAGCTGGCGGAGTGCGGAGGTCACATTGCCATCGAAAGGCAGATTCGCTCGCAGCTGGGCGAGCACGCTTGGCGACTTAGGCAAAGGGATTTCTTGACAGGGGGTTGCGCAGCGGAGATGCTTAAGGCTTAGGTGTACGTTGCCTCGGGAAGGCCGGCGAGTCCTCGGGTTGAGCGATCGGGAGCGATCGGAATTCCTGGCGGCGGTCTGTTGCCGTGCTTCTTTTTCTTAGCGCGGCAAAACTCCTGAGAGTTCCAGAGAGAGATGAGGCGGGAGCGCGGCTGGCGCTTCGTGCCGTAGTGAGCGAAACCGCGTGATTTCAAGTGTATCGGCGTTAGGGATGATGGCTGCGGCGGGAGGGTTCAGCTCGTTTGGCGGCTTTCCTCTGCTTATTTTGATGTTTGTGGCGATGTATTTTCTGCTGATTGCGCCGAATCAGCGCAAGCAGAAGCAGTGGCAGCAGATGCTTTCGAACCTGAAGCCGGGCGACAAGGTGACGACGAACGGCGGGATCCGGGGGACGATCATCAGCGTGAAGGACGATGCGCTGATTGTGAAGTGCGCTCCGGACAACGTGAAGCTGGAGATGGTGAAGAGCGCGATTGCGGCGGTAACGACGGACGAGGCGCCGAAGTCGTAAGACCCGCTCATGCGCGATGAAGCTGCGTATGAACGGGGCACCCCGGCACCCGGGCGTGAAGGCGGCACCCAGAGTGGAAGCGAGATTGGGAATTAGAGAAGGACGATGGGAAAGAATCTGAACGGCAAGACGGTATTCATCATTGCGGTGCTGGTGATCTTTGTTTACGGGATCTTCGGGATTCCGACGCACGGCGTGAAGGACGCGCTGTTGAACCGCATTCACCTGGGACTGGACCTGCAGGGCGGAACGCACCTGGTGCTGCAGGTGCACGTGCAGGAGGCGGTGAACTCGACGACCGACCGGGACATGGAGGCGCTGAATACGGCGCTGCAGCCGCTGGGCGCGACGGCGGCGAAGACCGACCTGGCGCATCCGGAGGTGATCACGGTTACGGGTGGAAGCCAGGCGCAGCAGTCGGCGATTCACGATGTGCTGACGGGCAATGAGTACGCGGCCTATGACATCTCGAGCGGGGCGAACGGAAGCTATGTGCTGACGATGAAGCAGGCGGCGATTCGCGACCTGGAGGCGAGGACGCTGCAGACGTCGATTGAGACGATTCGCGAGCGGGTCGATTCGCTGGGTGTGTCGGAGCCGGTGATCGAGCAGTATGGCCTGGGGGACAACCAGATCCTGGTGGAGTTGCCGGGCGTAACGGACCTGTCGCGGGTGGAGAGCATTATCCAGTCGACGGCGAAGCTGGAGATTCACGCTGTCGTTCCAGGACAGGGGCCGTGGCCGGACCAGCAGCAGGCGCTGGCGGCGCTGGGCGGATCGGTGCCTCCGGACGAGGAGCTGCTGCAGGGCAATAATGGCGCGGGCGGGCCGGACCAGTGGTATCTGCTGAAGAGGGCGTCGATCGTGGAAGGAACGGACTTCCGCGGAGCGCAGCCGTCGACCGACCAGAACGGGCAGCCGGACATTACATTCACGCTGACGACGGAGGCGGGCGACCGGTTCTACAAGTACACGTCGGCGAATGTGAACACGGGCATGGCGATTGTGCTCGAGAACAAGGTGCGCGAGGTTGCGAATATTGAGAGCGCGATTCGTGACAGCGGCGAGATTCATGGCGGGTTTTCGCAGCAGCAGGCCAACGACCTGAGTCTGATGCTGCGGACCGGGTCGCTGCCGGCTTCGATCTCCTACCTGGACACGAATACGGTTGGGCCGTCGCTGGGCAAGCAGAGCATTCACCAGGGCGTGGTGTCGGCGATTGCAGGCATGCTGGCGGTGCTGATCTTCATGCTGATCTACTATCGCGGCGCGGGCATCAACGCGGACCTGGCGCTGATTCTGAACCTGGTGATCCTGCTTGGGTTTATGGGTTTCAGTCACGCGACGCTGACGTTGCCGGGAATTGCGGGCGTGATTCTGACGATTGGTATGGGCGTGGACTCGAACGTGCTGATCTTCGAGAGAATTCGCGAAGAGCTGCGCGCGGGCAAGACGAGCGCGGCGGCGGTGCATGACGGCTTTGGCCATGCGTGGATCACGATTCTGGATACGCATATCACGACGATTGTTTCGGCGGCGATTCTGTTTATCTTCGGCACCGGGCCGGTGAAGGGGTTTGCGGTGACGCTGACCTTCGGTCTGCTGGCGAACCTGTTTACGGCTGTGTTTGTCTCGCGCGTGATCTTCGATTCGCATCTGGAAAAGCGCGGGCGCGCGGCGGTGTTGTCGATTTAAACCACCCCAGCGAGCAAGCTCGCTGGGGACCCCGGTCAGCAGGGATCAGGATCAGGGATTAGAGGTTAAGGAACAGATTTGCGGCGAGTTCACGCCGCGCAAGGATAGAGAGCGACGTGGAATTTTTTCATGATGTAAATATCGACTGGCTGGGGAAGAAGTGGTACTTCCTGGGCTTCTCGCTGATCTTTTCGATTGCCGGCATTCTGAGCCTGGCGTTCTGGCATCATCTGCCGCTGAGCGTGGACTTCAAGGGCGGAACGCAGATCACGGTGCACTTCGATTCGCCGCCGAATGAGGACCATATCCGCGCGGCGATGGATCGCGCCGGCATTCACGATGTGACCATTCAGCGCATCTCGGGCGAGGGGCACACGACGAATGATGTGATCGTGAAGCTGCCGCTGAGTTCGGCGATGGATGCGGCGCACGACCAGGGCCGCAGCCAGGTGGAGAACGCGCTGACGGCGAACTATCACGACTCGAGCTTCAGCGTGCAGCAGGTGGACATCATCGGGCCGACGGCGGGCAAGCAGCTGCAGCGGCAGGCGTGGCTGGCGACGGTTTATTCGCTGGCGGGCATGCTGGTGTACCTGTGGTTCCGGTTCGAGCTGATCTATGGCGTGGCGGCGGTGGTGGCGGTGTTCCACGACACGCTGATTACGGTAGGCGCGTTCTCGCTGACCAACCAGGAGATCTCGCTGACGGTGATTGCGGCGATCCTGACGCTGATTGGTTACTCGATGAACGACACGATCGTGGTGTTTGACCGCATCCGCGAGAACCTGGCGATGAACCGGCGCGAGAAGCTGCCGGATGTGGTGAACCGGTCGATCAACCAGACACTGAGCCGGACGGTGCTGACGTCAGGGCTGACGTTCCTGACGGTGCTGAGTTTGTATCTGTTTGGCGGCGAGGTGCTGCATGGGTTCTCGTTTGCGCTGGTGGTCGGCATTTTGATTGGAACGTACTCGTCGATTGCGGTGGCGGCGCCGATGCTCGTGGCCTACCAGGACTGGAGAGCGAAGAGCAAGAAGACGGTGACCAAGAAGGCGACGCTGCCCGCGGCCAAGGGAGTGCGCCGGTAAAGGAAGGGATCAGGGAACAGGGATCAGGGATCAGGTTTTGGGCGTCGCCAAGGTGCGGCGCCCAAAATTTTTGGCGGGGGCGATTCGGTTGCTTCGGCGTTCCGCCTCTCTGATCCCTGTCCCCTGAGCCCTGATCCCTGCCGTGAGAGCGCGCGGGTGGGATTGACGGCGGGCGGCCGGTAGCCGGAGTTGTGAAAATCCTGCTATGCTCTTCGACACCACGTTCACAGGGCAGTGGCCGATCTGAGGAATTCTTTGCGGTCCTGCCCGATTCTGGGAACAATTCAACCCTCTGCGGTGTCTAACGCCGGTAGCTCTCCCGCGTGGGAGGAGGTCCCTATGTTCGAAGATGCACTGATGGAATCAGGCGGGCGGATCAAGACCAGGTCCAAATGGTGGATGATCCTTACGTTTGGAATCAATGCCGCGATTCTGGCGACGATGATCTTGATTCCTCTCCTTTATCCTGAGGCGCTGCCGCATGGTGCGTTGACAGCGTCGCTGACGGCCCCGCCCCCGCCGCCGCCTCCACCGCCGCCACCGCCCCCGCCGGCGGCGATTAAGCCGATCAAGATTGTGTCGGAGATCGACCAGGGGCTGCACGCGCCGACGAAGATCCCGAAGGACATCAAGATGATCAAGGAAGAGGCGCCTCCGCCGCCCTCGACCGGTGGTGTTGCCGGTATGAGCGGAATGTCGGGTGGCGTTCCGGGCGGCATCATGGGCGGCATGGCCGGGTCGACGGGCACGGGCCCCAAGATCAATGTTGAGCCGCCGAAGCCCAAGGGACCGACGCGGATCTCGGGTGGCGTGATGGCGGGTCAGATTATTCAGAAGACCACGCCGGTCTATCCTCCGATCGCCCGCGCGGCGCACGTGGGTGGAACGGTTGTGCTGCACGCCATCATCGGCAAGGATGGCACGATTCAGAATCTGAGCGTCATCAGCGGACCGCCGATGCTGGTAGGCGCGGCGACGGATGCCGTAAGACAGTGGAGGTACAAGCCGTACGAGTTGAACGGCACCCCCACTGAGGTGGACACCACCATTACGGTTAACTTCAATCTCAATGGCGGTTAATAGCGTGCCGCTCAGGTGGCAGTCGTGCTACCTGAGCGGCATTGCCCATGACCCGCCCGGCCGGTAACGTAGGCGGTGTCGATGACTGACACCGCTATTCACCCTCCCCTTGGCGCATATTTCGCGTCTTACCTAAAGACTTAAGCTCCGGGCCCCCTCCGGACCCCTCTCAAGCTTCATTGCATCCGAGAGCCCAGATGGATTCAGGATGCTGATATCCCGCATGTCTCCCCAGGAGGAACGAATTCCGTGATTCTCGCTCATCTCGCAAACATTCCCGCATCTCTCGCCCTGTTCCTGCAGGACCAGCAGCAGTCCGTAGGTTTCAGCCCCATGGAACTTTGGGGCCACATGGGCTGGTTCGCCAAGGCGATCGTCATCATTCTCTTCATCATGTCGATCTGGTCGCTGGCTGTGATCATCGACCGCGCACTGTACTTCTCGGCCGCACGCAAGCAGTCGCGTGAGTTCGCTCCGCGGGTTGCCGGCGCGCTGAAGGAAGGCCGCCTGGATGAGGCGATCAAGGTTGCCGACCGCTCCAAGAAGTCGCACCTCGCGGAGGTTGTTACGGCTGGTCTCACCGAGTTCCGCTCGTTCGGTTCGGGTGGCGCGATTACGGAGGAGCAGGTTGAGAGCTCCAAGCGCGCTCTGGAGCGTTCGGAAGGCATCGTTCACGCGAAGCTGAAGAAGGGTCTCGGCGGCCTGGCGACGATTGGATCGACGGCACCGTTTATCGGGCTGCTGGGCACGGTTATGGGCATTCTGAACGCCTTCCAACAGATCGCGGTGCAGAAGACCTCGGGTATCGGCGCTGTGGCCGGCGGTATTTCGGAAGCCCTGGTTACGACCGCGTTCGGTCTGCTGGTCGCCATCCCGGCCGTTATGTGCTTCAACTACTTCACCAATAAGGTTGAGGCATTTGACGTCGAGATGGACAACAGCTCGTCGGAACTGGTGGACTACTTTATCAAGCAGTCGCACCGCTAAGCACGCCGGCGCCAGAAGGCGCCTGCAGCGAACCCGCCTGCGAGTACACGGAATGTGGCTCCGGCTGCCGAAGAAGAGGCGGCCGGAGATCATATAACCGGAATCCATAAAGGGCTCGCAGGATAGCCAGCAGCCGGACTTCAAGTGGCCGGCGGGAGTTAAGAGCTATGTCAATCGCGAAGCGGGACGAGGGCAAGAAGGTCAACTCGAACATCAATGTCACGCCGATGGTGGACGTGATGCTGGTGCTCCTGATCATCTTCATGGTCATCACCCCGATGCTGAACAACAAAGTCAACGTTACCCTGCCGGTTGTAACCGCAGCGACGATGATGGACGCCGCGAATAAAGAGGACGCCATTACGGTGGCGGTCACTCGCGACGGCCATGTCTTCCTGGGCGGCGACATGGTCGCGCTGGGGGATCTTGGCCAGAAGGTCGCAGACCTCGAGGCCAAGAAGACGGATCCGGCAGCGGACAAGTCGGTCTATCTGCGTGCGGATGAGCGCGCGAATTACGGCAAGGTGATGGACACGATCGACGCTCTGCGCACGGGCGGCGTCAGCCAGCTGAATTTGCTGACCGACAACCAGTCGCAGGCATCGTAGCGGCGGGGGGCCGGCGTGATGCGCCGGGCCTGCTCGCAGAAAGGAATTTACTTATGGCAATGGGTGGAGGAAGCGGGCCGGGCGGGCTCTCGTCCGATATCAACGTAACGCCGCTGATTGACGTGCTGCTGGTGCTGCTGATCATCTTCATGGTCATCGTGCCGGTCACGCCGAAGGGGCTGGAGGCGCTGGTTCCGCAGCCGCCGAAGAACCCGCAGCAGGACCAGCCGAACGATCGCACGATTGTGGTGCAGGTGATTTCGAACGGCGCGGCGGTGCCGCAGTACAAGATCAACGACCAGCAGTTCCAGCGCGCGGACATCGAGCCGGAGCTGCAGAAGATCTTCCAGACGCGGTCCGAGAAGGTGATGTTCGTGAAGGGCGACAAGGACCTGAATTTCGGGACCATCGCCCAGGTGATTGGCTTCGGCCATCAGGCTGATGTGACGAACATCGGCATCATCACGCCGCAGGTCGAGGCGGGACACTAAACCGAGTTTCCGGCAGAGACACCAACGCAGCGATGGCTTTCGGGCCATCGCTGTTTTATTTGGTGGGCGCTTCTGCTGTGGAACCTGCACGGCGCGGCGGTGTCTAAAGTCAGGGAAGTGGTTGCGGGAATGGGCTCTCGCCGAGCCGTAGTGGGTCGCATTGAACGCAGAGAAAGAGTGCTCGCCATGCTCCTCATCTTTGGGTGTGAGGTGCCGCGATGTCCTTCTCGTCTTCGAACTCTTCGCAGCAGGCTGAGATCAACGTAACGCCGCTGATTGATGTGCTGCTGGTGCTGTTGATTATTTTCATGGTGATTGTGCCGGTGATGCCGCGCGGGCTGGAGAGCCGCGTGCCGGATAAGTCAGAGGCTGCGGAACGCCTGCAGGCGCCGGTAAGTCTGCGGGTGCTTGGGGACGATGCTGCTGGTGTAGCGAGCAAGATCAGCTATGAGGTGAATGGCAGGGTTGTCGAGCGCGCGGATCTGAGTGCGGCGCTGCTTGCGGTGCTGAGGGTTCGTGCGGAGCGGGCGGTTTACGTCAGCGCGAGTTCGCAGGCGAGCTATCGCGAGGTTGCCGACGCGGTGGGAGCGGCCAAGGCTGCGGGAGCGACGACGGTCGCGCTGGGAAGGCAGTGAGCCGCACGCAGCGAGCGTAGGCTGGGCGCATGCGATTGTTTGTCGGGCTGGCGGTCAGCGACGGTGTGCGCGAGGCTCTGGAGCGGCTGACGCTTCGGCTGCGGGCGAAGGATGATGGGCTGCGGTGGTCGACGCCGGAGCAGTGGCATGTGACGCTGGTGTTTGTCGGCGAGGTGGACGAGGAGAGGCGGGCGGGGCTGGTCGAGGAGCTGGCGCGGGTACGGCAGCCGAGGCTTACGCTTGAAATGGCGCGGCTGGGCGTGTTTGAGCGTGCGGGGATCCTGTATGCGGAGGTGGAGGTGACGCCGGAGCTGCTGCGGCTGTATGAGGCGGTTGCGGGCGCGGTGCGGCGCGTGGGGCTGGAGGTGGAGGACCGGCCCTACCGGGCGCATATTACGGTGGCACGAAGCCGGAATCGCGAGGGGCGGAAGACGATTGAGCGGCTGCGGCGTGTGGCCGAGCAGCAGCGGGTGAGCGAGCGGTGGGAGGCGGGGGAGTTTCTGCTGTATGAGAGCCAGTTGTCGCCAGGTGGGTCGAGGTATGTGGTGCGGGAGCGGTTCGCGCTGAATTCGCGATAGGGTCTGCTAGGCTCATCGGGTGCCCCGGCAGCCCGGTATCTATGTCGAGATCTTTTTGCGCGCTCCTCTCAACGAAGTCTGGCGGCTGACACAGGAGCCGGCGGAGCATCAACGCTGGGATTTGCGCTTCACGGAAATTCGATATTTGCCGCGGCTGGATGAGAGCGAGCCGCAGCGATTCCTTTATGCGACGCGCATTGGGTTTGGATTGGTGATTCATGGGAGCGGCGAAAGCGTCGGCGAGCGGATTGCGGCCGGCGGCGAGGCGACCTCGTCGCTCAGCTTTGGCTCGGAGGACTGGAAGTCGCTGATCAGCGAAGGCTCGGGCTACTGGCGTTATATTCCGCTCGAAGACGGCGTGCGCTTCTTCACCTGGTACGACTACCGGACGCGACTCGGCGTGCTGGGGCGCGTGCTCGATCGCAGCATCTTTCGTCCGTTGATGGGATGGGCGACAGCGTGGAGCTTTGACCGGCTGCGGCTATGGCTCGAGCAAGGGCAGAGTCCGGAGACCTCGTTGAGCTGGGCGTGGATCTACGGACTGGCGCGTTGCGGGGTGGCGTTCATCTGGATATGGCATGGGCTTGTGCCGAAGCTGATCGCGCATGATGCGGCCGAGAGGCTGATGCTGGCACAGGCGGGTGTGCCGGACGGCTTGCTCGTGCCCATCGGGGTGGCTGAAGTTGTGTTCGGCGTCGCGGTGTTGCTGTTGTGGCGGAGGCGATGGCCGCTGGCAGCGACAGTCGCGGCGATGCTGTTCGCGCTGTGTTCGGTGGGATTGCGTTCGCCGGAGTTCGTGACGGCGGCGTTCAATCCGGTCACGCTGAATGTGTCGGTAATTGTGCTTTGTGTGATTGCGTGGCTGGCGATGCCGCATGTTCCCACGGCGAAGCGTTGCGTGCGCGTGCAGCTGAAAGGACGAACATGATGTCGATCTACCAGCGGGCCCTTGGGTCCGAGTTCACGAAGCTGCATCCAGAGATCCAGCGGCGGTTCTCTCTGACATCGGAGGGCGGAGTCGCGTCTGTCGGGCGCGGACACATGGAGCGCTTGTGGCACGGCAAGCCGTATACTCTGCCGTTTTTGTACGTCGGGACCTGGCGCAGCATCATGTTTCCGGAACACGGGCGGAATGTGCCGTTCACGATTCAGAACTATGCGCATCGCGATGTGCTGGGGCGTGAGACTGTGACCTGGGTGCGGACGTTCGAGACGCGCAAGCGGCGGCGGTTCGATGCGTACATGATCTGGAGTGAGAAACGGGGATGCATCGTCGATTACCTCGGCACCCATCAGCACCTTGCTGTGGACCTGGAGGTGCGGGTCGCGGAGAATGGAGGACTTCGCATCCGCTCAGGCGAGCAACGATTTTACGAGCGCAAGGTGGGATTCCGGTTTCCTCTGTTGTTTTCCGGCGTCGCCGATGTATGTGAGTGGTACGACGATGCGGCGCAGTGTTTTCGAATCTCTGTTTCTGCGGAGAACCGGGTTTGGGGAAAGCTGTTCGGATATGAGGGCAGCTTTCAGTGCGAGTGGTGTCCGGTTGAGCCGGGGGAAGTCCCGGCGGAGATTCTGCCGAAGCGTGTGGAGGCGCGGGAATAGTGCGAATAATTTCTATGCTGCCGTCGGCGACCGAGATGCTGTTTGCGATTGGGGCGGGCGAGGACGTCGTCGGCGTGACGTTCGAGTGCGACCACCCGGCAGAGGCGCGGGAACGGCCGGAGGTTGTGTTCTCGCGGCTGCCGGAGGGGCTGACGGCGGCGGAAATCGATGCATTGGTGCAGGCGACGGGAAGGGAAGGCCGCAGCCTATACTTCGCAGATTTTGAGCTGCTGGAACGGCTCGAGCCTGACCTGATTGTCGTGCAGGATCTCTGTCATGTGTGCGCGATCGACAGTCCGACGCTGGCGCGAGATCTGAGCCGGCTGGCATCGCATCCACGGGTGATTTCTCTGAATGCGAACAGCCTGACGGGCGTGCTCGAAGAGATCGAACTGCTGGGAGAGGCGACCGGGCACGCTGACGACGCGAGGAGAGTTACGGCAGAGCTGCGAGAGCGGGTGCAGCGGGTTCGGGAGAGCGTTGCGCCGGGAGCACCCGAGCCGCGTGTGCTGTGTCTCGAGTGGTTGGATCCGCTCTTCCAGGGCGGCCATTGGGTGCCGGAGATGGTGGAGATTGCAGGCGGTGAGGCGGTGCTCGCCGCACCGAAAGAGAAGAGCGTGCCGATCACATGGGAGCAGGTCGCAGAGGCCCAGCCGGAGATCGTTGTGGTGATGCCGTGTGGCTACGATCTCGGCGAGACTGTGGCGCAGTTTCGGGAGATCGAGCGCAGATATCCGGACCAGTGGCGTGAGCTTCCCGCGGTCCGGTACGGGCGGGTGTATGGAGTCGATGGGTCGGCGTATTTCTCGCGGCCCGGACCGCGGCTGGTGGATGGTCTGGAGATCCTGCGGGCGATTGTCGCCGACCGTGGCTGGGAGCGCCTGCCGGCGCGAAGCGTGGCGCGTCTTTAGCAAGAAGAAGGCCTCCCGTGTGGGAGGCCTTCTTCTGTGTCAGGAAGGTTCTGTTAGAGGACTACTGGGTGTTCTGCATGGTGATGCCGCCGCCTTCGCGCTTTTCCTTCTCGGCTTCGTTGGCTTTGCGGGCGCCGATGGCCTTCTGCACCCACTCGTCAGCCTGCGCGAGGTCGGCCTTGCGGGCAGCGTCGTCCGGGCAATCCAGATCGGCCTTGCGGCGATAGGTGAGGTTCAGATATTGCATGGCATCGTCGTAATTGTTACGGCTGTTGACGGCCTCCTGAAGTTGCTGCAACGCCTCGTTCACCAGGTCGGTGTTGGCGGCCTTCATCTTGGCGCAGGTGGCCTTGTTCATCTTCACGTTGCCGTTGCCGTCATCCTGCAGAGGAGGGGTCTGCTCGCCGAGAAGCTGGACGGCGTTTTTGTAGGCCAGGTTCCAGTCGATCCAGGCGATGGTGTAGTGGGCTTCGGCATCTTTGGGATTGATCGAGATGATCTTCTCGTAGGTGGCCTTGGCCTGGTCGTACTGCTTGATGTTGCGCTGAATGGAGGCGATCTGTTTCAACGCGTCGACATCGTTGGGATTCTTTGCGAGGACCTCATTGAAGCCAGCCATCGCCTTCTGGGCGATCTTCAGGTTCTCGGGGGTATCGAGGTTGGGCACAACCTGATAGCTGTAGGCGGTCGCCAGGTAGAGGCGCGTCGTGGGATCGTTGGGATCCAGAGCGACGGAGTTCTGGAAGTGATCGATCGCCTGCTCGTACTGTCCGGCTTTGAACGCCTGGATGCCTTTGACGAGCTGGTCACGAGCGCGCAGCTTGTTGCAACCGACGGTGCTTCCGAGCACAAGTAGCAGCGCAAAACCTGCGATCATTCGTGCGCTAAATTTCATGAGAGAACCTTCCCCTTCGACAATCTTTCACTTTCGCGTCGCCAAGGCGCGTCCGGTGAGCTCCAGCTTATTGGCCTTGCCGTCCGATTGTAACCGATGACGCAAAGCCTCATCTTACAGCCATGCGGGGCTTTCCGGGTACGTCCTCGATGTTCGATGGGGAACAAGGCACAGAAGGTGTGCTGGGGGGCTGGTGAGAGGGCGCAAAAAGCGGTTGGTAGCATGGAAGACGACGGCTCGGCCGGGCGACCCAGGAAAGGCAGAACGATGGCGAAAGCAAGGTGGACGGCCGCGGCGATAACGCCGCAGGCGGGCAAGAGGGTTCTGGTCACGGGGGCCAACAGCGGGATCGGCTATCAGGCGGCGCGGGAGCTGGCCCGGCATGGAGCCCACGTGTTGATGGGCGTGCGGGACATTGGGAAGGGTGAGACGGCGCGCAGGAAGATTGTCGCGGACGTGCCGCAGGCGGAGGTGGAGCTCGTGCCGCTGGATATGGCTTCGCTGGCGTCGATCCGCGCGTTTGCGGGAGAGTTCACGGCAAGCGGGGCGCGGCTGGATGTGCTGGTGAACAATGCGGGCGTGATGGCTCTGCCGAAGCGCGAGCAGACGCCGGATGGATTTGAGCGGCAGTTTGGCACGAATCATCTGGGACACTTTGCACTGACCGGGCTGTTGATGCCGTCACTGCTGGCGGCGCCGGCGCCGCGCGTGGTCACGGTGGCGTCGCTGGCGCACCGCAACGGCAGGATGGAGTGGGACAACCTGCAGGGCGAGAAGAGCTACTCGCCGTGGGGCGCGTACAACATGTCGAAGCTGGCGAATATTCTGTTCGCGCGCGAGCTGGACCGGCGGGCGCGTGAGAGGGGGAGCAAACTGGTAAGCGTGGCGGTGCATCCGGGCATCTCGGTGACGAATATCGCGGCGCCGGGAAGTGACTTCAAAAGCCGGTTTATGCGACTGTTTGGCCGTTTTATGTTTCAGAACGATGAGAAGGGCGCGCTGCCGACGCTGTATGCAGCGACCGCGCCGGAGGTTCAGGGCGGACAGTACATCGGGCCGGATGGGCGGGGCGAGATGGGCGGCTATCCGAAGGTGGTTCAGCCGCGGCCGCAGGCGCTGGATGAGCAGGCGGGGCGGAGGCTGTGGACGGTTAGCGAGGAGCTGACCGGGGTTGTGTATCCGACGCTGGGTTGAGTCTGGTGCGGCCTGACCTTAACAAGGCGATTCGTTAGCGAGTTTGCGGCATACGCACTGGCGCTCCGGTTTTTGACGCGAGATGTTCGAAGCTGACCTCGGGGGCGAGTTCGATGCAGAGAAAGCCTTCGGGCGTGATGTCGAGGACGCCGAGGTCGGTGATGACTCGGTGCACGACGTGTGTGCCGGTGAGTGGGAGGGTGCAGGACTCGAGCAGCTTGGGGCTGCCGTCGGGTGCGGTGTGCTCCATCAGGACGACGCAGCGGCGGACGCCGTTGACCAGGTCCATCGCGCCGCCCATGCCTTTGACGCGCTTGCCGGGGATGACCCAGTTGGCGAGGTCGCCGCGCTCGGAGACCTGCATGCCGCCGAGGATGGCGAGATCGATGTGGCCGCCGCGGATCATGGCGAAGGAGTCGGCTGAGGAGAAGATGGCCGCGCCGGGAAGGAAGGTGACGGTCTCTTTGCCGGCGTTGATCAGGTCAGGGTCGACCTCGGAGTCGAGCGGGTAGGGGCCCATGCCCAGCAGGCCGTTCTCGGACTGGAAGACCACGGTCATGCCGGCGGGGATGCAGCCGGCGCAGAGCGTGGGCATGCCAATGCCGAGGTTCACGTAGAAGCCATCCTGCAGCTCGCGGGCGGCGCGTTCGGCCATTTGTTGTCGTGTCCAGGGCATTATCGAGATTCCCTTCCGTTGTCCGTTCTCCGTTGTCCGTTGTCTGAACGGACCGTGCGGCGCTCGATGCGCTTCTCGGGGTGCGGATTGTGGACGAGGCGCTGGACGAAGATGCCGGGCGTGTGGATCTCGTCGGGGTCGAGGTCGCCGGGTTGGACGATGATCTCGGCTTCGGCGACGGTGATGCGGCCGCAGGTGGCGACGTTGGGATTGAAGTTGCGCGCGGTGCGGCGGTAGATGAGGTTGCCGTGGGTGTCGGCCTTCCAGGCTTTGACCAGCGCGAGGTCGGCGTTGATGGCGCGTTCGAGCAGATATTGGTGGCCGTCGAACTCGCGGAGCTCTTTGCCTTTGGCGATCTCGGTGCCGACGCCGGTGCGCGTGTAGAAGCCGGGGATGCCGGCGCCGCCGGCGCGCATGCGTTCGGCGAGCGTGCCCTGGGGGGCGAACTCGACCTCGAGCTCGCCGGCGAGGAACTGGCGCTCGAACTCGGCGTTTTCGCCGACGTAGCTGGAGATCATCTTGCGGACCTGTCGCGATTCGAGCAGCACGCCGAGCCCCCAGCCATCGACGCCGGCGTTGTTGGAGGCGACGGTGAGGTTGCGCACGCCGGTTGCTTTGAGGGCAGCGATGAGGGCTTCGGGGATGCCGCAGAGGCCGAAGCCGCCGACGGCGAGCAGCATGCCGTCGCGTGCGAGGCCTGCGAGCGCCGCGTCGGCGCTGGGATAGAGCTTGTTCATGACCTTGCCACCGCGCCACACTATGCGACACGGATGGCAGGGATGGCAAATCGCGGCGAGTGCGGAGAGATTTTCGGTGCCTGTACCCAGGGCGGCTTGTAGTATTTTTTGCGAGGATGAATCGGCGGATGCTTCGGGTTACAGGTGCTCTTTTTCTCGTTTGTGCCCTTGGGTCCGGGTTGGCGCCCGCATCTGCTCAGTCTTCGGTCGCCTCGGTAAAACAGCCCTCCTTCGACGCGGCCACCATCAAGCCACCCGATCCGAAGGCCGCTTACCGCGTTGCGGGATTCATCGGTAAACCTGGCGGGCGAATTTTCTTTGGCGGAACAGTCCAGATGCTCGCTCAGATGGCCTTCAATCTGAGGCGCTATCAAGTTGTCGGGGGTGCGGACTGGACCAATAAGCAGTGGTTCGAGATAAATGCCGTTCCCCCGGATAACTCAGCTTCGCGCAAGATCACGGTGGGCAATCGGGAACCTAGTCCCGAACAACGGCTGATGCTGCAAAGCCTGCTGCGCGATCGGTTCGGTTTCAGGTTTCATCTTGAGTCGAAGGAAGGAGAGGTGTACCTCCTCAGCCGCGGTCATAAGGCGCTCCAACTTAAGCCGCCGAAAGATCCAGCGGCAGATCCTCGCGCCAATGTGATTAACAAGCGCGGCGTTATCGATGGAGAAGCATTTGGCGTCAACACGACGACTGGGTATCTCGCGCAGCGATTAGGCTACTATCTCCAGCTGCCCGTCGTGGACCAGACCGGCATCACGGGCTCCTACGACTTCCATCTTCCGCCCGTTGATCCTGAGAACCGCGACAACGTGGCCGCCGTTATTGGCGTGGTGGACCGCCTTGGCCTCACGATCAAACGTGGGCGAGGGCCAATCCAGACCCTCGTCATCGACCACGTCGAACAGCCGTCGGCGAATTAGCCGTTCACTCGCTTCCAAACGAGTGGTTGTTGAGCCTGCCGAAGAGGTGCACGCGACGGTACCATTTTTTGTGCGTTTACGTGGGGGTGGTCAAGAGCATTTAATGGTGGAAGAACGCCTGCACGACGCTACCTGGATTCGGCCCCCTGGGATAACGATGAAACGAAGCCTGTTCCTCCAGATCGTGATTCGAGCCGCGGTTGCGTGCGCCATTTTGTGCGCCGCGACGCTGCTCATCCGGGATGTCTGGGTGGCGGTCGGGCTGGCGGCAGTGCTTTCGTTTGCCCTGGCAGCAAATATCGTGCGGCTTTGCCGGCGGGATGACGATGCGATTGAAGGCGCGATCGCGTCGCTGGGCGAGGGCCGAGATGTCGAACTGAAACCCGCGTTGAGCGAGCACGACCGCCTGACGGTCACGATCCGCGCGGCCGTAGACGAGCTGCAACGCAGCTTCGCAGTGAGCGCGGAGCGGCGCGAGAAGCTGGAGGCGCTGCTCGACTCGATGCAGGATGCGGTGACGTCGATCGATTCCGGCGGCAGGATCATCTGGGCCAACAAGGCGATGCAGCGGCTGGTCGTGGATTCGTTCGGATCGGTGCGCGCGGGGCATTCGCTGGTGCAGACGATTCGCGCGCCGGAGGTGCTGGACTGCGTGCATGTGGCGCTGGAGACGCGGGAGTACTGCGAGCGCAAGCCGGTTTCGCTGGCACCGGGCAGAGTGTTTGCGGTGAGCGCATCGCCGATGCCGGAAGGCGGAGCGGTGGTGGTGCTGCGCGACGTGACTCGGATTCAGCAGGTGGAGCGCGCCCAGACAGAGTTCGTCGCGAATGTTTCGCATGAGCTGCGCACACCGCTGACGAGCATCCAGGGATATGTCGAGATGCTGCTGGAAGGCGATGAGCATCCGCTCTCGGCGGCTTCGGAGCATGAGTTTCTGCAGGCGATCCTGAAGAGCGCACGCAGGATGGCGCGGCTCACCGATGATCTGCTGGCGCTGGCGCGGGTGGAGTCCGGCGAGCAGAAGCTGGAGCCGAGAGCCGTTGCTGTCGCAGCTCTGGTGCGCGAGACCGAGGCGGCGGTTGCGGGTGTGATGAAGGAGAAGGGCGGCACGCTGGAGGTTAATGTTTTGGCCGAAGGCGAGGTCATCGCGGACAGCGATGCGGTAGTGCAGATTCTCAGCAACCTGATTGAGAATGCGCTGAACTATGGACGCGGCGCGAATGGAGCGCGGGTGCAACTGACGGTTGATAAACCGGCGGGGCATCTGCAGGAGGTCCGCTTCCGCGTGCGCGACTTTGGCGGCGGCATACCGTGGGAGCATCTGGGGCGGATCTTCGAGCGCTTCTATCGTGTCGACAAGGCGAGGTCGCGGGAGTCGGGCGGCACTGGGCTGGGGCTGGCGATTGCCAAGCACCTGGTTGAATCGCAGCGCGGACGAATCTGGGTGGAGAGCGAGCTCGGCCACGGCAGCAGCTTTTATTTCACGTTGCCCACGCAGATGAGCGGGACAGCCGTGTCCCACGCGGATGCCGTGTCTCTGCCCTTGGCAAAATAGCGAAGTAGCGAAGTCGTTTAGACGAGCGACTGCCGTGCGCAGCTTCACGAAGGTGGCGGAAAGCCTTCAAGAGCAACAGTTTTTACGCGGCGTTTACGTTCTCTTCTCGGATCGTTTACACCGTGTTGCGACCATAGGCACAACGGGCAAATAGAGCAAGGAAGCGCCGGCTCCAATGCCAGGCGGTATTGTTCTGCGCACACCTTAGCCATGTCTCGTAGGGGATTCATGAAATCAGCCAGATTGTGGACGGCGTTGCTCGCAGCGACGCTGGTTGCGGGGTACGCCCCGGCTCAAACTTCCTCCCAGCCGAAATCGCAGACCACAAAAAGACACAAAGAGAAGAAGGAAAGCGCCACCCAGATTCAGCTTCGTGAGCTTCAGGAACAGCTAAAGGCGCAGCAGGACCAGATTGATGCTCTGAAGTCGCAGCTTTCGACGCGCGATCAGCAGGTCGAGCAGTCGCAGCAGGCCGCAAGCACGGCGCAGAGTCAGGCCGAGGCGGCCACCACGGCGGCGAACCAGGCGCAGCAGACCGCGACGGAGGCGAGCACGAAGCAGCAGGCGCTCGAGAGCACCGTGGCTGACATGAAGACCGCGAACGCCGGCCTGCAGGAGACGGTGGTCAACAATCAGGCGGAGTTCAAGAGCGAGATCGAGAATCCAGTGGCGCTGCACTACAAGGGCGTCAGTATCACTCCGGTCGCGTTCTTCGCGTTTGAAGGTGTGTGGCGGCAGCGCTCGGTCAACTCGGACATCAACACGCCGTTCAACAACATTCCCTTTCCGAGCGCGACCGAGTACCAGTCCACCGAGCTGAACTTTACCGGCCGTCAGAGCCGTATCGGTGCGCTGTTCCAGGCCGACGCCGGCAACTTCACGCTCAGTGGATATGACGAGATGGACTTCCTGGGCACGGGCACCAGCTCGAACAATAATCAGTCGAACAGCTACGTTCTGCGGCAGCGGCAGATCTGGGGCAAGGTGGAGACGAAGAGCGGCTTCGCGGTTACGGGCGGACAGATGTGGTCGCTGGTAACGGAAGACAAGCAGGGGACGGACGTGCGCGCCGAGGTGCTGCCGCAGACGATCGATTCGCAATACCTCGTCGGCTTCAGCTGGGAGCGGCAGCCGAGTATCCGGTTCCAGCAGCGCTTCGGGGATACCAAGACGCGGGCGTTCACGGCGGCGCTCTCGCTCGAGCAGGCGCAGATCACCGGGTTCACGGCGTCGGGTCCGGCTCCGGTCGATTACTTCTTCGGCGGCCCTGGACAGAACGGCGGTCTGTATAACGCGGCCGGCAGTATAGGCACGTCCGGCGGGGCTATCACAACCTATGCGAACAACGTGCTTCCGGACATTATCCTCAAGGGCGCGTTTGATGGCGCGAAGGTTCACGCCGAGATCGGCGGTCTGGCCCGCTTCCTGCGCGACTACTACCTGCCTGTGACCGGTGTGAGCGGAACAGCGTCGGCTCCGGTTTATGCCTACGCGACGAGCTATCAGAGCCATACCAGCCCGGCCGGAGGCGTGTTCGGCAACATCCGTGTCACGCCGGACAAGTACTTCAACGTCGGCCTACAGCTGATGGCCGGTCAGGGTGTGGGACGCTACGGATCGGCCCAACTGGCGGATGCGACCTTGCGCCCGGATGAGACGCTGGAGCCGATTCGCAACTACCACGGCCTGTTCGGCATCGAGACGCACCCGGCGAAGAAGCTGGACATCTTCGCCTACTACGGCGGGGAATACGCGCAGCGTACCGTCTACGCGAATAGTGTTGGCTCGCTGATCGGCTATGGTCCGCAGAACCTGAACGATGCGGGCTGCTATGCTGCCCCGGGCGCTCCTGCAACGACACCCAGTGCGGGCTCGGGCGGCTCCATCTCGGCCTCGGGCTGCTCCTCGCCGACGCGGTACATTCAGGAGCCGATGTTCGGGTTCATCTACCGTGCGGTCAACGATCCAAAGTTGGGAAGACTCCAGTACTCGGCGACATTCAGCTACTTCAAGCGTGGCCTCTGGTCCGGCGTCGGCAGCGCAACCACTCCGCCGTCGCCTTCGACGAATGATCCGATGCTGCACTTCCAGATGCGCTACTACATCCCGTAAACACGTGCTTGCGCGGCGAGGCTGACCTCTCGCCGCGCGTCCGCGTCCTAAAGCTGTGAACTCAATGTGGTGCGAAGCCACAATTCTGGAGGATCCAAAGTGAGACTGAGACTTCTTTCCGCGGCTGTGATTGCCATGATCGCGACGGGCGCATGGGCGCAGAACCTGAACGGCGCGGGCGCCACCTTCCCGAACCCGATCTATTCGCGGTGGTTTGCCGAATACGCACAGCAGCACCCGAACGTACACATCAACTATCAGTCGGTGGGCTCGGGCGCGGGGATTCAGCAGGTAACGCAGAAGACGGTGGACTTCGGCGCGTCGGATGGACCGATGACCGATCAGCAGCTCGCCACGGCAAAGAATAATGGCGTGGACATCATCCATATTCCGACCGTGCTGGGTGCCGTTGTGCCGGTGTACAACGTGCCGGGCGTCAGCCAGGACCTGCACTTCGCGCCCGAGGTCATCGCAGGCATCTACCTCGGCAAGATCACGATGTGGGACGACGGCAACCTGCAGCACGACAATCCGGGCGTCAAGCTACCGCACCAGCGCATCCTCCCTGTCTATCGCTCCGACGGGTCGGGCACAAACTATATCTGGACGGACTTTCTCTCCAAGGTTGTGCCCGAGTTCCAGCAGCGGATTGGCAAGGGCACGTCCGTGAAGTGGCCGACGGGCATCGGGCAGAAGGGTAACGAAGGCGTAGCCGGCATGGTGCGCAGCACGAAGGGAGCCTTTGGTTACGTCGAGCTCATTTATGCGCTGCAGAATCACATGCAGTTTGGTCTGGTACGAAATGCATCGTTCAAATATGTGAAGGCCTCGGTTGCAAGTGTGACGGCGGCCGCTGCGGGTGCGGCGAAGAACATGCCGGCGGACTATCGGGTCTCGATCACCAACGCTCCCGGCGCGGATGCCTATCCGATCTCGTCGTTCACGTGGCTGCTGATTCCGCAGCACTGGGACGATCAGGCCAAGGGCAAGGTGATGGTCGACTTCCTCAACTGGATGCTCGACCACGGCGAGGGTGAGGTGTCTGCACTGGACTATGCTCCGCTCCCGAAGACCGTCGCGGATAAGGTCCGTGTAACCATCAGGCAGATCCACTAAGTCAAAGAAAAGCCGCCGGATACTGCTGTCCGGCGGCTTGTCCTCTCGGCTGAATTTACAGTCCTTTCACACGGCGTCCCTAGGCTCTAAACGGCACGTTATGACCCAGCCCAATCCAGTCACCCTGCCGACCCCTACTGTTGCGCCTGCAGGAAAGACTCCCGAGCAGCCGCCGCCGGACGCCTCGAAACCTATTCAGCCTTCCGAGATCCGCAAGTTCCTTCAGGAGCGGAGCTCCGGCCGCGTCGTGGACGGGAGTTTTGGCGGGCTGATGCTCGTCTCTGCGCTGAGCATCTTCGTCATCGTCGCGCTGATCCTCTGGGTGCTGGTTCACGACTCACAGGCTTCGATTCACGCCTTCGGCTGGAGGTTCTTCAAGACATCCAACTGGGACCCGGTCAACGGCAGCTTCGGCGCGCTTCCCTTCATTTACGGCACGCTGGTCTCGTCATTCCTTGCGTTGCTGATGGCCGTTCCGCTGTCGCTGTGCGTCGCGATCTTTGTGATCGACATCTGTCCGCCTATGCTCCGCGGTGTCATCGCCTATCTCACAGAGCTTCTGGCAGCGATTCCGAGCGTCGTCTACGGTTTGTGGGCGCTGGTCGTGCTGGTGCCCATCATGCGCGATCATGTGGGGCCGGTGCTCGAGAGGTGGTTTGGCTGGACGGGACTCTTCGCCGAACCGAACTTCGGTGTGAACATGTTTACCGCGAGCGTCGTGCTCGCGATCATGATCTTCCCGATCATCTGCTCGATCAGCCGCGACGTCATGAAGGCTGTGCCGATTCATCAGCGCGAGGCAGCGCTGGCGCTGGGCGCCACCCGGTGGGAGATGCTGCGCATCGCCGTGCTGCGCAATGCCAGGATCGGCATCGTCGGTGCCGTCATCCTTGGTCTGGGCCGCGCGCTGGGCGAGACGATCGCGGTCACGATGGTGATCGGCAACCACCCGGACATCGTCAAGAATCTGTTCAATCCGGCCTACACGCTCGCCAGCGTCATTGCCAACGAGTTCACCGAAGCGACTGGCGATCTGTACATCAGCGCACTGATTGAGATTGGTCTGGCGCTGTTCCTGGTCACGATTGTGGTGAACGCGATTGCGCGGCTCCTGGTCTGGGCGGTGACGCGCGGCTCGTCGACGAGGACTGCATGATCAGCGCACTTCCAGAGCGTTCCGTGCACCTCGAGCGCGCCATCCGCGTGCGGCGCACGTTGACCAATCACCTGGTGACGGGGCTGGCGGTGCTCAGCACGGCGATCGTGCTCGTTCCGCTGGTCGCCATCCTCGGCTACCTGATCTACAAGGGCGCGAGCTCGCTGAACCTTGCTTTCTTCACGAAGATTCCCGCGCCGGTCGGTGAGACGGGCGGCGGCATGGCGAACGCCATCGTCGGCTCGGGCATCATCCTCGCCGTGGCGAGCGCGATTGGCATTCCTCTCGGAATTGCCGGCGGCGTGTATCTCGCCGAGTACGGCCGCGGCGGTCTGCTGGGCAACCTCATTCGCTTCACGGCTGATGTGCTGAACGGCGTGCCGTCGATTGTCATGGGCATCGCGGCTTATGGGCTTATTGTTGTGCACTTCAAGTTCTCGGCGCTGGCCGGCGGCGTGGCGCTCGCGATCATGATGGTGCCGACGATCACGCGGACGACCGAGGAGATGCTCGCAACGGTGCCGCACATGCTGCGCGAAGCCGCGCTTGGGCTGGGTATTCCGAAGTGGCGAACGATCCTGTCGGTGAGTTTGCGCACGGCGATGCCGGGCATCATCACGGGCTGCATGCTGGCCTTCGCGCGCGTCGCCGGCGAGACCGCGCCGCTGCTGTTTACGGCGTTCGGCAACAACTTCTGGAGCTTCAGCCTGACGCAGCCGATCGCTGCGCTGCCGCTGCAGATCTACGTGTACGCGCTGTCGCCGTACGATGAGTGGCACCGCCTGGCATGGGCCGGTGCGCTGGTGCTGATTGCGCTCATCATGGTTTCGGTGACGCTGGTGAGGCTCTACGCGAATCGTGGCGTGATCAAGGGAGGACATTAGGTGGGTGTCGACATTCGCGTCGAAAATCTCAACGCCTGGTATGGGCAGGTGCACACGCTGAAGGACGTGACCCTGCACATCCGGGCCAACCAGTGCACCGCGCTGATCGGGCCATCGGGCTGCGGCAAGTCGACTTTCGTGCGCTGCCTGAACCGCATGCACGAGACCAATCCGATCGCGCGCGCCGAAGGATCGGTGCGGATGGGCGACGTCGACATCTACCAGGACGCCACGCCAGTCGAAATTCGCCGCCGCGTCGGCATGGTGTTTCAGCGGCCCAACCCGTTTCCATCGATGACGATCTACGACAACGTTGCGAGCGGGCTGAAGCTGAACGGCTACCGGAAAAAGCGTGTACTGGATGAGGTGGTCGAGCGCTCGCTGAAACAGGCTGCGCTGTGGGACGAGGTGAAGGACGACCTGAGGAAGAAGTCCGGCGCGAGCCTCTCGGGCGGACAGCAGCAGCGGCTGTGCATTGCGCGCGCCCTGGCGGTCGATCCGGAGGTGCTGCTGATGGACGAGCCGGCCAGCGCGCTCGATCCCGTTTCTACGGCTAAAATTGAAGACCTGATCTTTGAGCTGAAGAGTCAGTACACCATCGTCATCGTGACGCACAACATGCAGCAGGCGGCGCGCGTGGCGGAGCGTACCGGCTTCTTCCTGATGGGCCGGCTGGTTGAGTTCGACGCTACGGACAAGCTCTTTACCAACCCTTCCGACAAGCGGACGGAGGATTACATTACGGGGAGGTTTGGCTGATGCGCATCAAATTCCAGCAAAAACTCGACGAATTGAAGGAGCGCCTTCTCGTCATGGCCGGTCTTGTCGAGCAGGCGATTCAGCGCGCAACCGAGGCCTACTCGTCGCGCGACATGGATCTCTGCGAGCTGGTTTCGCTCTCCGAGCCCGCGATCAACCGCATGGAGCACGAGATCGATCAGCTCGCGCTCGATCTGCTCGCCATGGAGCAGCCCATGGCTGTGGACCTGCGCTTCATTCTCGCGGTCATCCGCATCAACGCGGATCTGGAGCGCGTCGGCGATCAGGCGGTGAATATCGCGAACCGGTGCAAGGATCTCAGCGCGCTCTCCACCCAGGAACTTCCCGTCGATATCCCGAAGCTCGCGCAGCTTTCCACCGCGATGATTCGCAAGGCGCTGCAGGCGTTCATCGAGGCAGATACCGAAATGGCACAGTCTGTTCTGCTCCTCGACGATCAGGTGGACGAGTTGAACCGGGACGCCTTCCGCACGCTCGGCGCACTCATCCAGGAGCACCCCGAACGCACGCCGGAGGCGCTGAATGCGCTGGTGATCTCCCGCAACCTGGAGCGCGTCGGCGATCATGCGACCAACATCGCGGAAGACGTGATCTTCTGGGTCAGCGGCGCGGATGTCCGGCACCACTTTGCGTTGAATGCGGCGGCCGCGGCAGCCGCGGATGATGCTGGCCGCTGAAATTGGCGTGGACTTTGAAGCCTGCGACCAGAAGTGCCGCCCCAAGGGCGGCACTTCTTTCCTGGAGCCGCGAATTCGATTGGCGGCGTAAAATCTGCACGCCGGGAACATTTTGGGATAGAGTCAACTCACAATTTCCCCGCCATCGCTCTAAGCGGTTGACCATCGCAGGCTCGCAAGAGAGGAGCTTCTCATGAGACAGCACTCCGAGGATTCCGCAATTCCCCGCATTGCGGCGCCGAGCCGCCGCAGCTTTCTCCGCTACGCGGCCCTTGCCGCCGCGACGCCCATCCTCACCGAGGCGCACTTCGCCCGCGCGGCGCAGCAGGCCGTGGGCAGGCCTGTTTCCTCTGGCGGCCGCCACGACTTCTTCCTCAATCCGCCTCCCGACGCTGTTCTGATCAACGCGAACGAGAATCCGCTTGGACCGTGCCAGGCTGCGCGTGAGGCCATTGCGCAACTCGTTCCCACCGGCGGCCGCTACGATTTCTATGGTGAGACCGATAAGCTGCTGAAGACCTTCGCCGCGCAGCACGGCCTCAGCGAGGATTCGATCGCGGTCTACGCAGGCTCCTCCGAGCCGCTGCACTACACTGTGCTGGCCTTCACCTCGCCCACGCGCAGCCTCGTCATCGCGGACCCTTCGTATGAAGCGCCGATGGCCGCCGCGATATCCTCCGGCGCGAAGATCCACAAGGTTCCTCTCACCGCGGACTGCGCGCATGACATCAAAGCGATGGTCACCGCTGATCCGAACGCCGGCGTGATCTACATCTGCAATCCGAACAATCCTACGGGCACGCTCACGAGCAAGAAGGACATTCTGTGGGCGCTCGACAATAAGCCGAAGGGATCGGTGCTGCTGGTCGACGAAGCATACATTCACTTTGCCGATGCGCCGGATGTCATCGATCAGGTCATCGCGGGCAGGGACCTCGTTGTGCTGCGCACCTTCTCGAAGATCTACGGCATGGCAGGATTGCGTTGTGGATTCGCGCTCGCCCGTCCGGATCTGCTCAACAAGCTTTCGCTTTACGGCGAGAATCCAATGCCGGTCACTGGTTCCGGCGCGGCCAACGCGTCGCTGCTGGATGCGGAGCTTGTTGCCAAGCGCAAGAAGATCATGACCGACAGTCGCAGCGAAACACTCGCGTGGCTGAAGCAGCACGGCTACAAGGTGATCGGCGATCCGGTCTCAAACTGCTTCATGATCGACACCGGCCGCGACGGCCGCGGCGTGATGGACGCGATGCGCGCCAAGAACATCTACATCGGCCGCACCTGGCCCGTGTGGCCGAACGCGGTCCGTATCACCGTCGGCACGCCCGACGAGATGGCGAAGTTCCGCACCGCATTCAAGCAGGTGATGGACGCTCCGGCGGTGGAAACCGCCGCTGCAGAGCCGCTCCATCTGCACCGTGACGGCGTGCGCTATCGGCAATCTTCGTAAGCCGCTCAGGCGTTCGCAGGGATGTACGAAGCGAGACGAGCAGCTTGTGTGCGCTCGGAGATCTGGCGCACCGCACGCAGGCCGCTCAGCGCCGCGCCCTCCTGCCATCCCACGATGTGACTCACATGGTCGCCCGCGAAGTAAATCGCTCCGTCGGGCTCAAGCAGCGTCTGGTAGCCGGCCAGGTTGGTCCTTGCCGGATCACCTTGCCGCGCCGGCTGGTCATTGGTCAACTCATCCTGCATCGGGCCATAGCTCATGATCCACGCGCCCTCGTTGTACGGAACCATCCCCCAGTTCACGTACATCGGTCGCTCTAACTCTTTCGCATGGCCTGGGTGCAGCCGCTCCACAGACTTGCGGCTCTCCGCCAGCTTCTGCGCAAAGCTGAGCGCGCCGAACTCCGGCGGCGTATCAAAGCCATAGCCACTGACCAGCACGCCGCGCTCGGAAAACATTCCCGCCGACGGCAGCCAAACAGGGCTGAGCCCCACGTTGCAGAACTCCAGCCCGCCATAGATGTTGTAGTCCTGCTCCCAGAACCGCCGGCTCTCCCACGCAATCTTGAACGCAGCAGCGTACGTACATTCGTCGATCACCTTCTTGTATGGCGTGCTCAGATCGTTTGGAATCTTGCGAAGCACGGTGAGCGGAATCGCGCAGAGGCAGAAGTCCGCTTCAATGCTCGCTGGCGCACCGTCGCGCGAATACCCGACGCGTACGCCTTTGCTCGTCTTGCGCAGCTCCGTTACGGGCGCATTGTAGTGAACGACCGCACCGAGCGCCTTCGCGAACGCATAGGGAATGCGGTCCATGCCGCCGACAGGTTGGAACATCGTCGCCTGCATGTCGAAGACTTCGTCGAACAGCATGCCTTCCCAGAATTCCTCCAGCAAGAGCGTGTGCAGGTCAATGGGCTGGCTCAGCACACCGGAGTCTTCGACCCGAGGTGTTCGCAGATATCCCGCGCGATCGCTGCCAACGTACTTACCCGCATCGTCGAGCGGCCCATACATGCGCAGGAACGACAGCATGCGCTCACGGTCTTCGCTCGAGAGCTCCTGGTCGAGCGCACCCTTCGCCACACACTTCGCCAGCAGTTCGCTAACATAACCGCGCGTGTCATTCTCCGCCTGGCGCATGACAACCGGTTTGCCGCTGTTCGCGTTATCGTTCTGCAGCATCGCCGAGCGGCTCATGTTTACCTCGACCTGCATCGCCACGCCCAACTTCCTGCAGTAGCCGAGCATCGTCGGGTGGATCGACGGCAGACGCGCTGGACCGAAGTTCTGATAGTTGCCCGCATCCCAAGCGCAGCGCTGTTTCGTCCCGTCCGTGAACTCCACCACATCGCCGCTGCGCACCGTCCAGTTGCGTCCACCGGGGCGGCCGCGCGCCTCCAGCAGCGTGCATTCGTAGCCGAGCGCACGCAGCTCATACGCGGCGACCAGCCCTGCAATGCCACCGCCCAATATGACAACGCGCACACCTTTGCCCGCACCTGGCACGGCAGGCGGAGCAGCAACGGTGCGGCTTGGCTGCATCAGCCCCAGTCCTTGCATGGCGAGGAACGTGGCTGAATATCCGCCGGCCTGGCCGACGCTCAGAAGAAAGTCCCGTCTCGTCACGCTCATCGAAGGCGCCTTTCTGCCGCGCGCAAATGCAGAGTCAGGGCTCAAACATTGGCACGAAGGATGTCCGGATGCATTCAATACAGTACTGAAGTTTTCACCGTGCGCAGCGAAGAAATTTGCGCCGCACCCCGGTTCAACACGCCTGCGTATACTTTCTCTGCGTGTGTGCCGCCCTCCGAACTCGCGAAGCTCGAGCGAGCCACCCGGCCGCGGCCGCCAGTGAGCCCGCGCGCTGGGGACGCCGCCGGTGGCTCCTTTTCGCTGTCTTCATCAGCTACAGCCTCGCTTACCTGGACCGTGCCAACTACGGCTTCGGCGCCGCCGCCGGCATGGCGCATACGCTCGGCATCACGGGCGGCAAGAACTCGCTGCTGGGCGCGCTATTCTTTCTCGGGTATTTCTTCTTTCAGGTTCCGGGGATCATCGCCGCGCGCAGGTTCAGCTGCACGCGGCTGATTGCTGTTTCGCTGTTTGTCTGGGGAACTCTCGCCGCGCTCACCGGCGTGCTTCGCGTCTTCTGGATGCTCGCGATCGACCGCTTCCTCCTCGGTGTGGCCGAGAGCATCATCTTTCCCGCGCTGTTGCTGTTGCTCACGCGCTGGTTCACGCGCCGGGACCGCTCGCGCGCCAACATGCTGCTGATGCTCGGCAATCCCGTAACGGTTCTCTGGATGTCTGCGATCACGGGATTTCTAATCGAACGCTTCGGCTGGCAGCGCACCTTCATCTTTGAAGGCGTGCCCTCGGTCGTGTGGGCGATCGTCTGGATGCTCTTCATACGCGATCACCCGACAGATGCTCGTTGGATGCCCGCAGACGACGCGGAACAAATCACGACGCGCCTCGCTTTCGAGCAGCGCGAGCTGCCGCAATCCGCACACGCGACCACGCAGACCTTGAGTGCGGCGCTGCTGCGCAAAGATGTTATTGCACTGTCTGTGAATTACTTCTGTTACAGCGTCGGCGTGTATGGTTTTGTGCTGTGGTTGCCGACGATCGTCCGCCAGGGTGCGTCGCTGACCATGGGACGCACGGGGCTGGTCTCCGCAGCGCCTTACCTGGTTGCCATTACGTTTATGCCGCTGGTTGCGCATCTCTCCGATCGCTCGCAGCACAGGCGCCGGTACGTCTGGCCATTTCTTATGCTCGCCGGGGTGGCGATGATGGGATCGTACCTGCTGCAGCCGTACGGATTCCTCTGGTCATATCTCTGCCTGCTGATCACGTGCGGCGCAATGTATGCGCCCTATGGTCCTTTCTTCGCCATCATGCCGGAGCGCATCCCGCAGAATCGCGTCGGCGAAGTGATGGCGCTGGTCAACAGCGCAGGTGCGCTCGGCGCGTTCGTTGGCGTCTACCTCGTAGGCTGGTTGCGCACCGCCACCGGAAGCGAACGTCCCGGCTACCTGCTGATGTCCGTCTTCTTCGTAATCTCGTCGCTCATCATTCTCTGGCTCCCGAAGCCGCCCGCAGGCAATTCCCTGAAGGAGTCTGCGCATGCCTGAACCTCTGCCGCTGCGCGACGTGCTGGAGAGCGACCAGTCACTTTTCGCCGAGGTTCGCACGCACGCCAAAGGCCCCGAAGGCATGCTGCCCATCACGCCGGAGATGCTGCTCACACAACCTTCCGGCAATCTCTTCGGCTTCTCGCAGGACGCGGGCATGGGCTGGGAGCCCGCGCGGCTTCTTGACCCTGAATTCCTCATCCTCAGCACGCACGGCGGCGTGCGCGCGGCGGATGGAACGCCCATCGCGCTCGGGTTTCACACCGGCCACTGGGAGGTGGGTCTGCTTGTCGCCGAAGCCGCGCGCGAGCTTCGCCGTCTTCGCGCTATGCCCTTCGCCGGCGCCTGTACCGATCCCTGCGATGGCCGAACGCAGGGCACTGAGGGCATGCTCGATTCGCTGCCCTATCGCAACGATGCTGCAATGGTTCTGCGGCGCCTCATGCGCTCGCTTCCGCAGCGCCGCGGCGTGCTCGGCATCGCCACCTGCGACAAGGGGCTGCCCGCGATGATGATGGCGCTGGCATCCGGCGGCCCGCTGCCCAGCGTGCTCGTGCCCGGCGGCGTCACGCTGCTGCCTGACGAAGGCGAAGACGCCGGGCGCGTGCAGACCATTGGCGCGCGCTTCGCCCAAGGCGAGATCACCCAGGAGTACGCCGCAGGGATGGGCTGCCGTGCCTGTGCGAGTCCCGGGGGCGGCTGCCAGTTTCTCGGCACCGCGGCGACCTCGCAGGTTGTTGGCGAAGCGCTCGGCCTCTCGCTTCCGCACACCGCGCTCGCGCCATCAGGTCAACCCATCTGGCAGGAGGCGGCGACACGCTCCGCGCGCGCGTTGCTGCGGCTAGCACAGCTCGGACTTGGCACGCGCGACATCCTGACAGCTGCCGCGATCCGCAACGCGATGGTCGTCTACGCGGCGTTCGGTGGTTCGACAAATCTCCTGCTGCACGTGCCTGCAATCGCCCATGCCGCGGGTCTGCGCCGGCCCAGGCGCGCCGATTGGGAATCCGCGAACCGCGAGGTTCCGCGCCTCGTCGACGCGCTGCCGAACGGTCCGCGCAACTTCGCAACCGTGCAAGTCTTTCTCGCCGGTGCTGTGCCGGAAGTCATGCTGCACCTGCGCCGCGCAGGCCTGCTCGACACCTCCGCACTCACCGCAACAGGCGGCACGCTCGCGCATTCGCTCGACTGGTGGGAGCAGAGCGAGCGCCGCCGTGCGATGAAACAACGCCTGCGCGAGATCGACGGCGTCGACGCTGACGATGTCATCCTCTCGCCCGACCGCGCGCGCTCGAGCGGCCTTACCTCGACCGTCTGCTTTCCTGTGGGCAATCTCGCGCCCGATGGCAGCGTTATCAAGTGCACATCGATCGATCCATCGCTCATTGATGCGGACAACTCATTCCGCCACGAAGGCCCCGCAAAAGTTTTCATCACCGAAGCCGCTGCCATCGCGGCCATCAAGCGCGGCGAGATCGCGCATGGTGATGTGCTCGTGCTTATCTGCAGCGGCCCGCTCGGGGCCGGCATGCAGGAGATCTACCAGATCACCTCCGCGCTCAAAGCGCTGCCGTTCTGCAAACACGTCGCGGTGCTCACCGACGCGCGCTTCAGCGGCGTCTCCACCGGCGCATGCATCGGCCACATCTCTCCCGAAGCACTCGCCGGCGGCCCCATCGGACGTGTACGTGACGGCGACTGGATCGAGATCGTCATTGATCGCAACGCGCTGCACGGTGTTATCAATTTGACCGGCGAAGCTGACGAGCGATTTACGGCCAACGAAGGCGCGCGTCGCCTCGCTGCACGTGAGCCTCGCCCTGACCTCGCGCCGCATCCCGCTCTGCCCGCCGACACGCGCCTGTGGGCCGCGCTCGTCCAGGCCAGCGGCGGAGTGTGGGGAGGATGCGTCTACGACACCGACGCCATCGTCGGCCAGCTTGCACAGGGCGCACAGATTTCGCAAGGAAAGCAGTCATGAAGATTTACAAAAGCACGCGCGGCCTCCTCGTCGAACAAGACGAAAACATTCACCCGCTCAACGTCAGCTTCGATGACCTCGTGCGCAGCAGCGATCCGTTCTCGCTCGCGCGAACTGCATTTAATTCCGCGGGCGGCGCAGCGCCAAACGCGAACGAACTCCTCGCTCCCATCGGCTCGCAGGAGGTCTGGGCTGCCGGCGTCACTTACTTCCGCAGCCGGAGCGCACGCATGGAAGAGTCCAAAGACGCGGGTGGCGGCAGCTTCTACGATCGCGTCTACTCCGCCGTTCGCCCCGAGCTCTTTTTCAAGGCCACCGCTCGCCGCGTTGTCGATCCAGGCGCCGACGTTCGCATCCGCTCCGACGCACATTGGTCCGTGCCCGAACCCGAGCTCACGCTCCTCATCGACCCGCGCGGCGAAATTATCGGCTACACCATCGGCAATGACATGAGCTCGCGCGATATTGAAGGCGAAAACCCGCTCTACCTTCCGCAGGCCAAGGTCTACGACGGAAGCTGTGGGCTTGGCCCTTGCGTTCTGCTCAGCCGCGAGCCGCTGCCGAAATCAACCGCAATCCAAATCCAAATCGGCCGCGGTCAGACGAAAGTATTCGACGGCACCACCACGCTCGCCGAGCTCAAGCGCGACCCCGCCGAACTCGCCAGCTATCTCTTCCGCGACAACACCTTCCCCGACGGCGCGTTCCTCATGACCGGCACGGGCATCGTTCCCGGCGACGACTTCACGCTGGCGCACGGCGACCTCATCCGCATTACGATCGACGGCATCGGCACACTCGAAAACCGCGTCGCGTAGACGCAGAAATCACACCTACTCGCGCGTGTATTTCCCATTCACCATGCGCTGAATCCGCAGTGAATTTCCGCGCCGCAGCTCCGCCGGCAGCGCCGCATCCGGAAAATCCTGGTAGCAAACCGGCCGCGCAAACCGCGTGATCGCGCGCGTGCCTACCGATGTCGTGCGGCTGTCCGACGTCGCCGGAAACGGGCCGCCATGCACCATCGCATGGCACACTTCAACGCCGGTCGGATAACCGTTGAACAGCAGCCTGCCGACCTTCGTCTCCAGCACGCGCACCAGCTCCGCGGCATCGCGAAGATCCTCTTCCGTCCCGTGAATCGTCGCCGTGAGATGCCCGTGCAATCGTTTCGCAACATCCACCAACTCACGCGACTCGCCGTAGTGAATCAATAGCGTTGTCGGCCCGAAGATCTCTTCTTCGAGCTCGTGATTCGCCGCAAACTCCGCGAGCGGCACACTGAACACCGCCGCGCTTCCCGCGGCTCCGTGACTCGCAGCTTCGCCGTCGAAGCCCGCGACCCATTCCGCGGTGCCTGCGTCGCGCCGCTGGGCGACCGCTTCGTTGTAGCGCTTTGCGATCGACGGCGTCAGCATCCCATGCGCACCCAGCGCAGCAACGCCACTCCGCAGCGCATCGACAAACTCATCCGCATCCTGCTGCGGCACAAACACCAGCCCCGGTTTCGTGCAGAACTGCCCTGAACCCAGCGTGAACGACGTCTGCACTCCCTTCGCCAGCTCTGCACCGCGCTGGCGCAGCGCTCGCGGAAGCACAAACAGCGGATTCGTGCTGCCCATCTCCGCATAGCAGGGAATCGGCTGCGGCCTTGCAGCAGCGAGCTTCATCAGCGCCTGCCCGCCGCTCGCCGATCCCGTAAACGCCACCGCCTGCACCGCAGGATGCTGCACCAACGCCACGCCCACGCCGATGCCGCTATCGAATAGCAGCGCAAACACTCCGCGCGGCAGCTTGCACTTGTCCACCGCGCGCACAATCGCACGTCCCGCAAGCTCGCTCGTGCCCGGATGCGCAGGATGTGCCTTGACGATCACGGGATTGCCCGCTGCAAGCGCTGACGCCGTATCTCCTCCAGCAACCGAGAACGCCAGCGGAAAGTTGCTGGCGCCAAACACCGCCACCGGACCAATCGGCCGCAGCATCGAGCGCACGTCGGGCCGCGGCAGCGGCTTGCGATCGGGCATTGCCTCATCAATCCGCGCATCCACCCACGAGCCCTCTTCCACCACATCGGCAAACAACCGAAGCTGTCCCGTGGTGCGCGCGAGTTCGCCCTCCAATCGCGGCCGCGGCAATCCTGTCTCCTGCATCGCGCGCTCGACGATCGCCGCTCCATCTCCCGTCAACTCTTCCGCAATCGCACGCAAAAACTGCGCGCGCTCACGAACGCAGATGGAAGCGAACACCGGCGCCGCCGCCGCCGCACTCTCTGCCGCGCGCGCTACGCCTTCCAAATTCGCCGACACGAACTCCGGCTCGATGGCTCCTCCCGTTGCCGGGTCGACGGCGCGAAACCGAACTCCATCTGCCGTCTGAGGAGCGCCTTCGATGATCGAGAATACGGTTGTTGGCTTCACAAATTCACCTCGCCTCACATCACATGCGCCGCACCGCGCGAACAACTCGTCTAAGGCAACCTGCTGCGCCCAATCTGCATCGTGCGAATATCTTGCGCTCGCAAATGAAACATCCATTCTGTTGCCTTTATATTTGGATGGTCCGCTGTGCTGCAGTTCCAGCCTAACCCGGATCAGAATCTATGAAGAAACCAGCCGTCCTGATCATTGATGATGATCCGTCCCACCTGCGCATCTACGGGTGGATTATTCAGTCCGCCGGCTTTGACTCATGTCCTGCTCTCGCCGGCCAGGATGCGCTCGAGCTTCCCGACACGCGGATCGATCTCGTACTGCTTGACTACCATCTCAACGGACGTGTCACGGCGCCCGAAATCGCACAGCAACTGCGCGAGAAGTATCAGAATGCCCCGATTCTGGTTCTCTCCGACGCGCTGATGATGCCGGACGATATTTCCCCCTTTGTCGACGGCTTCATACGAAAAGGCGATCCCGCGCGGCTCGTCGAAACTGTGTCGCAGACGATCCAGAACGGCGCCGCCACATCGCAGTAAGGTCCAGCAGGGGGAAGACGTGACGCGGAGAGAACACCATCGGTTGACGCTGTGCGGAGCAGCCACACTGATCGCGCTCGCACTCCTTCCCCGCACCGCGTTTCCGGCGCGCTATCTGCCCGAGCCCACACCCGAGCAGCAGCTCAAGCAGCTCTCGCTCGCACAGCTCGGAGACGTCGAGGTCACTACTGTCTCCAAAGAACCGGAAGAGGTCTGGCAGACGCCGGCCGCCATCGCTGTCATCACCCAGGACGATATTCGCCGCTCCGGCGCAACCAGCATCCCTGAGCTCCTGCGGCTCATTCCCGGCGTCAACGTCGCGCGCGAGGAAAGCGATCAGTGGGCCATCGCGGTACGCGGCTTCAACAGCCAGTTCTCCAAGGGCCTGCTCGTTCTCATCGACGGCCGCAGCGTCTACACGCCGCTGTTCGAAGGCGTCTACTGGGACGTGCAGGACATCGTGCTCGCGGACATCGATCGCATCGAGGTTATCCGCGGCCCTGGCGGCACAATCTGGGGTGCGAATGCGGTCAACGGCGTCATCAACATCATCACGAAGAAGGCTCGCGATACCCAAGGCGGTTTGGTGAACGTGTCTGCCGGCAGCCCCGTGGATCGCTTCACCGGCGAGGTCCGCTGGGGCTCGAGTCCGCTGCCGAATGTGCAGTTCCGGCTGTTTGCGAAGGGCTTCAACCGCGGACCCGAGTTCAACCCCCACGGCGACCCTTACGACGATTGGCATCAGGAGCGCGGCGGCTTCCGCCTCGACTGGCAGCCGACGGCGAAGGACAGCGTCAGCGCGCAGCTTATGGCTTATGGCGGCGTCAGCGGCAACCAGGTTGCGATCGGTCAGTACACGCCGGCCGCGCAGCTCAGCGTCGACGGCCGGCAGCTCGTCTCCGGCGGCGATTTCATGATGCGCTGGGATCGCCAGCTCGCCGGCGGCTCAAGTTTTTACCTCCAGGGCTACATTGATCGCACCAATCGCGCCACCTCGCAGTTCCACGAGACGCGCAACACCTCCGACCTGGACTTCATCTACAACGTGGCCAGCATCAAGCGGAACAACATCATCTTCGGCGCCGGCCTGCGCGAGAGCCCGAGCAATATCAATCAGACGGTGAACACGGTCGACTTCGAGCCTCACAAGATAAACAACTACGTCTACAGCCTCTTCGCGCAGGACACAGTTCAGATCGTCCCCAACAAGCTCTCCTTCACCGCAGGCACGAAGCTCGAAGACAACAACTACAGCGGCTGGGGATGGCAGCCGACTGCGCGCATTCTGTGGATGCCGATGCCACACGCCACGTTGTGGGGCGCTGTCTCGCGCGCGCTTCGCACGCCCGGGCGGGTCGATCGCGACGTCACGGTCATTGGCTACATCCCCGGATATAAACCGCCACTGTTTGTCGAGATCGCGGGCAATCCGAACTTCAAGCCTGAGGTCCTCGTCGGATGGGAGGGCGGCTACCGGCAGCTCCTCGGCAAGCGGTTCTATGTCGACATCGCCGCCTTCCACAATCAGTATGACAATCTCGAAAGCTACGGGACGCCCCGCATAAGCGTCCCCACAACGCCATACACCCACTATCTTTTGGCCGAGCCGTTCGACAACGGTCTCCGTGGAGTCTCCAATGGCGTTGAAATTGCGCCTGACTGGAAGCCCGTTCAGTGGCTGGACCTGCGCGGCAACTACTCCCACCTGACCATCAACCTGCACTCCAAGGCCGGCTTCAGCCAGGGCACCTACGCCGCAAACTACGAGGGCTCGAGTCCGGAGCATCAGGCTTCTGTACAGGCGATCCTTTCTTTCGCGCATGATGTAGAGTTCACCACTGACTATCGCTTCGTCAGCTCGCTTCCCGCCCTGCAGGTGCCCTCCTATCAGACTGCCGACTTCAATCTCGCGTACCACGTCGACGAGCACGTCACTCTCTCGGCGAACGGCCGCAACATGCTGCAGCCGCATCATCAGGAGTTCACCGGCAATAACGGGAACGCCGTCGGCATCCGCCGCAACCTCTTCGGTTCCGTCGACTGGACGTGGTAGATGCTGACCGCACGAATCCATTTCGTCGCTCGCATCCGCGCACTGTCCGCAGTTCTGCTCTTCTCGTCTGTCCTTCCCGCATCTGCGGTCAACCCCAACGCCGCCAATCAGCCCTCGGAATCCGATGTCGAAGCGGTCTACCTCTTTGACTTCGGGAAATTCGTTCGCTGGCCTGCCGCCGCAGATCAGGGCGTGCTCAGGATCTGTGTCGCAGGCTCACAGACCTTTGCCGCCGCGCTCCAGAAAACTGTCGCGAACGAGAACATCGGCGGCCGCCCGCTCGACGTTCGCCTCATGATGCACCCTGCCGACGAAGCCGGCTGCGCCATCCTCTTCATCGAATCCACCGAGCACGCGCATGTCGACGAACTCCTCCAGGCCGTTGCCACGAGGCCCACTCTCACCGTCAGCGACATGCCTGACTTCCTCTCGCGCGGCGGCATGATCCAGTTTCAGGTCGTAGAAAAGCACGTCCGGTTCTCTGTCGATCTGAACGCAGTGAACCGTGCGCATCTCACCATGAGCTCCGAGCTGCTCAAGGTGGCGCTCAGCGTCAAAGGACGACTGCAGGAAGGAGGCGCACAGTGACTCCGCCGCACCGCGCCCCCACCATCTCCGGCAGAATCACGCGCATGAATCTGCTCGTCAGCGGCTCCGTGCTGATTCTCGCCGTGCTGGCGTTCTTCTCCTATGACATGCTCTCCTTCCGCCAGAGCCTCATCACAAATCTCCGCTCCGAGGCGCAGATCATCGGCGCCAACAGCGTCTCAGCGCTCATGTTCGACGACCCCTCCAGCGCCGCCGCCACGCTGCAGGGCCTCAATCGCTCGCCTGATGTCATCTCCGCCGTGCTCACCAAGCAGGACGGCTCCGTCTTCGCCACCTACGGCCCACCCGACGAGACCGATCTCACCGCCAAGCACGTGCTCCCTCCCAACGAGAACGAGCATCACTGGCTCAACGGCCGGCGCCTGCTGCTCGCTCACCGCATCATGTTCGAGGGCTCGCCACAGGGCGTCGTCTACATCTCTGCGCGATTAACCGAGATCGGCCAGCGCGCCCGCCACTATCTGGTCATCGCCGGTCTCATCCTGCTCTTCTGCATGCTGGCCGCGCTGCTCATCAGCGCCTTCTCGCGCCGCCTCATCGCGCAGCCCATCGCCTCGCTCGCCGAAACCGCCCGCTCCATCTCGCGCGAGCACGATTACTCCGTACGCGCTACGGAATCCTCCGACAGCGTCGAGATGTCCGTCCTCACCCAGGCGTTCAACGAGATGCTGCAGCAGATTCAGCAGAGCGAGGCCGCGCTGCGCCAATCCCGCGATGAACTCGAGCAGCGCGTCGAAGAGCGCACGGCCGAGCTCAGCGCTGCCAATCGCGAGCTCGAAGCCTTCTCCTACACCGTCGCGCACGACCTCCGCGGTCCGCTCGATTCCATCGCCGGCATCGGCTATCTGCTCTCCAACACCTCAACGCCGCTCGATCAGAACAGCCGTGAGATGCTTCACCGCCTGCAGGACTCGACGAAGAACATGGCGACGCTGATCGACGATCTCCTCAACTTTGCGCGCGCCTCCACCACACCCGTCAGGCGCGATCGCGCCGACCTCAGCGACATGGCGCAGAAAATCGCCGCCGACCTTCAGCGCAGCGACCCCACTCGCCAGGTCGACTTCCAGATCGCCGCCCTTCCGCCCATCGAAGCAGACGCCGCACTCGTCCGCATCGCGCTGGACAACCTCCTGCGCAACGCCTGGAAGTACACCTCGCATCATGCCCGCGCCTGCATCGAATTCGGCGCGAAGCTGCTCGACGGACGTACGGTTTACTTCGTGCGCGACGATGGCGCCGGCTTTGACGCCAGCCGCGTCGGCGAAATCTTTCAGCCCTTCCATCGGCTGCACAGCAAGGCTCAGTTCGCCGGCACCGGCGTCGGGCTCGCCACAGTGCAACGCATCCTCGCCCGCCATGGTGGCGAAATCTGGGCCGAGGGCGCGGTCGAAAAGGGTGCCACCTTCTACTTCACTTTTCCGCCGGCCAGCTCATCCAGCTAAAACAGCGCCAGCACGATCGCTCCTGCGGTAATCAACAACCCACCCGCGACCTTGCTGGGCGTCAGCCTCTCGCCCAGAATCGGCCACGCCAGCAGGATCACCAGCACCACACTCAGCTTGTCGATCGGCGCGACCTTCGACGCCTGACCCAGTGACAGCGCCCTGAAGTAGCAGATCCACGACAACCCGGTCGCCAGCCCCGACAGGCACAGCAGCAACCAGCTCCGCTTGTCCACGGTCGCGATCTCATGATGTCCGCCCAGCGCAATCGCAATCAGCCACGCGAACACGACAACCACGGTCGTGCGAATCGCCGTCGCCAGATTCGGGTCCACATGTGACACGCCGGCCTTCGCCAGCAGCGCCGTCGCCGCCGCAAACACCGCCGAAAGAACCGCCCAGAAGAACCACGACACAGTTCACGCTCCGATCAAAGAGGAGAATCTCGTTCTCATCTTCGATGCGGAGCGTGATCGGAAACAACTCCCGACTATCCCCCTACCTAACTCCTCACCCCTAACCCCTCACTTCTAGACCTTAACCTCCCACCCCGGCTGGTACTGCCGTCCCCACTGCTTCATCGCCTCCGCATCCTTGATATGCCCATTCGCCGTATCCAGCGTCAGCTCGCGCTTCAGGTTCCACGCAATGTTCGAGATCTGCAGCATCGTCACGCTCACGTTGGCGACCGGGATCGGCGAGTGCAGCGGCTCGCCTTTCTGGATCCCCGCGATGAAGTTCGCAAAGTGCGCATCCGTCATCGAGTCCCGCCCGATGATATCGCTGCTCTGGAATCGATCCTTGCTCGCCACATACTCATCCGTCTTCTTCCCATCCAGGTCGTAGACCTCATATCCCTGGCGGTCCACCAGCACCGACCCGGTGGTTCCGTGCACCGTCACGCCGCGGTCACGGTTGTAAATCTTCATCCCGTTGCAGCAGCGGCACTCCCACGAGATCATGTGCTCCGGATACTCGAAGTTCGTCACAATCGTGTCCGGAAACTGCCAGTCGTCCTTGTAAGCATAGCGTCCGCCGGAGATGTTGACGCGTTCCGGCCACTCCAATCCCAGCGCCCACCGCGCCACATCCACCTCGTGCGTTCCATTGTTCAGCGTCTCGCCCGTGCCGTAGCGCGTCAGCCAGTGCCAGTTGTACGGATGAATGTTGTCCTTGTACTCGCTGCGCGGCGCCGGCCCCTGCCACAGATCCCAATCCAGGTTCGGCGGCACAGGCACCACCTTGCCGATCCCCATCGACTTGCGCGTGTTCACATACCAGGCCTTCGCGTAGTACGCGGTGCCAATCCGTCCATTCTTGATGTCGCCGATGATCTTGATGGTGTGGTCGGACGACCGCTGCTGATCGCCCACCTGCACCAGCTTGCCGTACTTCTTCTGCGCGGCGATCAACAGCTCGCCCTCGCGCGGATTATGGCTGCTCGGCTTCTCCACGTACACATGTTTGCCCGCGCGCAGCCCCAGCACGGCCATCGGCGCATGCCAGTGGTCGGGCGTCGCAATCGTGATCGCATCGACATCTTTCGAATCCAGCGCCTTGCGAAAATCCTGGTTCGCCGTCGGCGCATAGCCCAGCGTCTTCTCCGCCTTCGGCCCAAACTTCGCGAGCACATTCTTGTCCACGTCGCAGTAGTGCGTCATGCGCGCGTTCTTGGCATTATTGGCAAGGGCAGAAAGATGCGCCTGCCCGCGGCCATTCAACCCGCAGGTCGCAAAATTCACGCGATCGTTGGCGCCAACAATCTGTGCATAGCTGCGTGCAGGCGCGGCCAGCGCCGTTCCGGCAACCGTAACCGCCAGCCCATCGAGAAACGTACGACGCGACATCGGACTCATCAGGACATTCTCCAAAGTTGAAACTAAACCCATCAGAACGATACACGGCGCACACCAATTCCGGCCACCGCGCTCAGCTCCGGAGCGAGGTGTACCCCAAACCGACCGCGCATTTTAGGAATCCCGCACCCTCCAAGGCTCGTCGAATCCAGAGACGGATGACTCGGCCCGCGGCGGCGCTAAACTGCTGTGATACGGGATTCTGGCGCTCGGGAGGAGCGTTCTTTTGACAACCACAACTGAGGCCTTCCACAGGACGCTGGCCAGCGCCCGCACCACGGTCGCTTTTCGCGAGACCCTAAGTCTTGCGATCGATAGCTTTTGCGCCAGCAAGGCCCGCTTCCTCCTCACCATGCTGGGCATGGTCATCGGCTCCGCGTCGATCATCCTCGTCGTGACCGTCGGCCTGACTGGCAAGCAGTATGCGCTCTCGACAATCTCAGGGCTCGGGCCGAATAAGGTGGAGATGCAGTATGTCGGCGGCAACGTCGCCGGTCCGGAAAACACCAGCACCCCGGACTTCATGACCCGTGATGATCTGGACGCGGTCCTCAACCAGGTTCCGGGAATCATCGCAAGCTCTCCGATGCTCGAGGATCATGAGCAGGTGAGCATTGGCGGCGGCCGCACCAAGGACGTCATGCTTCTCGGCGTCTCGCCGCAGTACAAGCAGATCCGGAATCTCAGGCCGCTGGCGGGCAGATTCTTTGACGACGAGGATGCCAGCCAGCACGCCAAGGTGGCCGTCATTGCCGGACCCTGCTGCGACGGTGCACTGGCAAGTCAGCTATTCGGCAGTCCCGGCGGTTCTATCGGTCAGACTGTGGCAGTGCGTGGCATCCCGTTTACCGTCGTTGGCGTATATGTCGAAAGCACATTCGATGCCGGACAGTCGGAGATCGGCGATGGAGCGATCCTGATTCCCTATGAGGTTGGCCGCTACTTTACCGGAACAAACAAGGTAAAAGAGATCTTCTTCCAGATGGCGAACTCCAACATGGTCGAGCCAGCCTCTCAGCAGATAACGAACGTGATTCAATCCAGGCATCGCGCGACGAGTGTTTACAGAGCGCAGACACTCACGGATGTACTGAACATCATGAAAAATATCGCAAACATGCTGACGATGGTGTTGACGCTGGCTGCGTTTATCACGCTCATCGTCTCCGGCGTGGGCATCATGAACTCCATGCTGGCCAACGTGCAGGCCCGCATCAAGGAGATCGGCATCCGCAAGGCTCTCGGCGCCACCAAGCGCGAGATCCGCATGCAGTTCCTCACGGAATCGATCTTCCTCTCGCTCTCGGGTGGGCTCGTCGGCACGCTCATCGGCCTCGCGCTTCCGCTCAGCCTCCGCATCTTTACCAGCTTCAAGATTCCCGTTTCGGCGTGGAGCGCGGTGATCGCTCTTTTCACCTCGGTGGTCGTCGGCGTCGCGTTCGGCACTCTGCCCGCTGAACGAGCCGCCCGCCTCGACCCGGTCACCACCCTCAAATACGAGTAGCCGGCTGACTTGACAAACCCCCCTCAGGCACGGGGGGGGTGTCGCGCAAATTGAGCTTCTTAGCGGCAGAATCGGATAGACCAGGTCCACCCCTAACCCATGTGTCATGAAGATTTTGCGCAAAAACGGGGGGGGGGGGGGGC
>DASRGC010000037.1:0-2008 GCA_035651235.1 Acidobacteriaceae bacterium | reverse complement strand
CTCCCGGGAAAGCAGGGAGCAGGTTGCATGCCAATGTGGACCAGCAGCCTGTGGCAGAGTCGCGCGGACTGCGTCCTTCGGACGCCGGGATTCGGCCGGATAGCTACTTTCCGGTGCAAAATGCGCACTTTTAGCGCGCATGAGATCCTTCATGTCGTTTTCGCAGGCAGTTCTCGGGGTATGTTCGCCCCGTGTCGCCCGCTCGGCCCCTCGGGGCCGGGCGGCAACCCGGTCATGCTCGCGCCAGAGCATTTCCGATGTTCACCAGATTATCGGCGATGACGCCAAGCCCAACCCAGCGTCGGATGCCATCCAGCCCACGGTAGCGACAGCGGTTCAGGCCATGGCGTCGTTTGAGCACGCTGATTCTCCCTTCGCAGCCGGTCCGCCAGCGCTGTCCCTCTTTAAACCAGCGCTGGCGTTGTAGTCGCTTCCGCTCCGCGCTCCGCGTGTTGCGATTGGGCACGGCTACATGTCGCACCCCCATTTCGTGGAGCTTGTCTTCATTCGCTTTCGAGTAGAAAGCAGCGTCGGCTGCGACCAGTCGCGGCACCGTTCCGAACTGCTGTTGATGCGAGTCCACCGCGGGCACCAGCAGATCGCTGTCCCAAGGACGCCTCTCGAAGACCTCAAACACGGTGACGACCTGATTCTCCGCTTCCTGGATTTGAACCATCTTGCCGAACTCCGTCGGCTTACTTGCTTTCCCCTTGCGAATGATCTCCGTGTGCGGCTCGAAAATGCTCACCAGTTTCTCCGGATATTGCGTGTCGCCACGGAACACGCGAGCTACCGTTTGCCGGATCACCTGCCGAACTTGCGTGACGGTCTCGGCTAACTGCTCGCGTAGCTTCTTCATCTTGCCTCTCTTTTGTGCGATCTCCTCGATCACGCGTTTGGCTTGGTTGGCTACATTGCGTGTGGCAGTCAGCAGCCGCCGATACGCCGCTTTCTTCCGCTCTTCCCCTTGCGGTCCCTTCTGCCGCGCGGCCAGCCCGATCTCCAACACGCGACGCCTCACCGTTCGCATCCGATCCCGAAGCTTCGTCTTCAATCCGCCTCGCTTCTGCGCTGCCACTTTCTTCATGGTGCGCGTCAGAACGCGCGCACCGTCGCCGAGCAGAGTACTATCAGTCGGGTAATGAACGTTGGTTTCTACGACCGTGGTGTCGACCCGCATTTTGCGTCCCTGCACAACACCTTTGGCTTGCGCCAGCGCGACCACTCGCGCATGCAACTCGCCGATCACTTCGGGGCCAACTGCCTGGCCGAGCCGTACCAGAGTCTTGGCATCCGGCACTTTCTCCAGCCCAATGCGGCAGAAGCTGCGATACACAAGATTGGCGCGCACTTCGCGCTCCAGGGTCTCGTAGCTCCAGTTCCGCACATGCTTCAGCAGCAGCATCCGCAAGACGACCTCAGCTGGTGTCTGATGGCGGCCGAGGCGGCAGCTCCCCTTGTGCCGTTGGCCCTGCGCGTCGAAGACCGCGCTGAGTAATTCGTCGTCCTCCAGCAGGGAATCCACTTCCCGCATCCAGGGCTCCCACAACTCGGCGACTTCTTCAGCGAGGAATCCCTCCCACAGGCTCGGTTGTGCGTGTCTCAGTGTGCGCATGTCCCATAGGCGTTCGAAAACAGAAAGAGGTTATTCTGTTTCGAATGTCGACCCGAGAAAACGCGCCTACGCACCTCAGGCGCGCCTATTTTGCACCGGAAAGTAGCTAGGAATCAATCGTGATACCTATAAGTCACGGCCTGCAGGGCGTGCCGCGCGGGTCGTGCCCGCGCCCAGTCGACGCAAAAGCCGGTGGCCTCCGTGGCCCGCGGGGCAAATGCCGCCGCAAGCGCGGAATACTGTTCGGAGCGGGATCGCTCCAGTCCACAGTCTGGGTGATGCCGGTGTCTGGATCCCTTATTGTCAACACGGAGTTCTCGAGCATCACCATTGGACGGGCGCCATCGAGCGACGAGGCCAATAAGGGCCACGGATCCTGCGCTTCGGGGTTGC
>DASRGC010000036.1:0-3659 GCA_035651235.1 Acidobacteriaceae bacterium | reverse complement strand
TAAAGCACAATACTCGCCGCGACCCCCGCATTTAGAGATTCCACCTGTGGCGCGTGAGGGATCGCGATCAGCTCGTCCATCTGCGAAAGCAACTTGCGGTCGAGACCTGCGCCTTCGTTACCAATGAAGACTGCGGCGGGTCCGGTTAACTTTGCCTCGTCCAGCGGGATGCCCTTATGAGATGAGGTGGCGAACAGCCGCAGTCCGCGCTCCCGCAATGCATCCAATGACCCCATCAGCTCGGTTTGCACAAAGGCCAGTCGAAACACGGATCCGGCTGATGCCCGCACAACCTTTGGATTGAGCGGACTGACGGTTCCTTCGCCGAGCAGCAGTCCGGCCGCGCCGAACGCTTCTGCGGAGCGCAGAATCGTGCCTAAATTTCCAGGGTCCTGAAGTCCGGCAACTGCCAGCACCGGACCGGATTGCGCACGAGCCAGGATGTCGTCGAGAGAAAATTCCTTCATCCGCACGAGTGCGGCAACTCCTTGCGGACTTTCAGTGGGAACAGCGGCGGCGAACAGCTTGTCCGGGAGCAGAATCGTCTCGACGTGGGTACCGAGCTGCGGCAGGATGCGTTTCGCGCGCGGCTCTGCCGAGTTGCTGAAGAACACCGCTTTGAAGCGCAACCCGCTGCGGATCGCCTCCTCGAGGACGCGAAACCCTTCTATCGCGAAGTAGCCGTCGGGAGTGGCTTCGCCCTGGGAAAAAGCACGCCGCAGTTCCTTGACGAGCGCGTTGTGGCGTCCTTCGATGTGCCGAAGCCGGTCGTGTACAGCCATGTGAAGAATCATACGGGAAAGCGGCAGCTGGTAGGTGTTCGGCTCGGCTTGCGGGACATCGCCGTGTTATGTTAGCTTTCGCCGTTCAGCACAACTAAAAGGGAGCAGGAGTGCGCCCGGAAATCGTTAAAATCAACAGCGACAACCCTGAGTCATCCTTGATTCGCTATGCAGCGGATCAGATACGCGCCGGCCAAGTCCTCGGTATGCCAACCGACACTTTCTACGGCCTGGCCGCCGATCCATTTAATCTGCGAGCCGTGGATCGCGTCTACGACATCAAGTCCCGCTCGCGGCACAAGCCACTTTCGCTGCTGATCGACAGCGTCGAGCAGGCCGAGGATCTGGCGAAGCCGCTGCCTGACGAGTTCTACGCCCTCGCGCGGAAATATTGGCCTGGACCGCTGACCATCATCGTGCGCGCTGCTTCACGCCTGCCGCTGAAAGTCACCGCCAACACCGGCAACGTCGCGCTGCGCGTTCCTAACGCGAAAATTCCGTTGGCTGTCGTGCAAGCGGCGGCGATCCCGATCACGGCAACTTCGGCAAATTTGAGCGGCGCCACCGAGTGCACCAGTGCCGCCGCGGTCCGCGACCAGCTTCAGGACCGCATTCCAATTATTGTGGATGGCGGAACATCGCCGCGCGAAATAGCGTCTACCATCGTTGACCTCACCGATGAGGAAGCACGCTGGCGCGTGATGCGCGAGGGCGCTATCCCCGCGCAGGAGATTTCCGAGTTTTTCGCCCAGGGATGACGCAAATAGCAGCCCGGCAGCACGCGCGTAGGTTTTGGTGGCGCGTTTTGCTGTCAATCGCGGCCCTCATTGCCGCATTCCTGATACTCACTTGCATACGGATTGTGCACGCCGCGTCGCAGCAGGAACTCCACGCCGCAGATGCCGTCGTCGTCTTTGGCGCTGCTGAGTATGCGGGACGTCCTTCGCCGGTCTATCGCGCCCGCCTCGATCACGCTTATGACTTGTTCAAACGCGGGCTCGCGCCGGTCATTATCACCACCGGTGGAGCGGGCGCCGATCCCACGTTCACCGAAGGCGGCGTGGGTCACGATTACCTGATGCACCGCGGTGTCCCGGATCCCAGTCTTATTGCCGAGACACAGGGTTCCGACACCGCCGAGTCCGCCAGAAGAGTGGGCGTGATTATGCGGGCGAATGGAATGCGCTCTGTGGTCGCGGTCAGCGACGCCTATCATGTGTTTCGTATCCGAGAGTTACTGGAGCGTGAAGGAGTGCGGGTGTATATAGCGCCGCGTCCGGACTCACGGCCGAAATCCGCGCTCCAGAAGATCTTTGCCGTCATGCGGGAGGCAGTCAGCTACGCGCTGTGGCGGGTCGGAGTGCCAGCATAAAGTTTCACCGTTTCAGACCGTTAGAGAAGCAGGTTTCAAAGTATCAAGGTTTCAACGTTTCTAAGATAACTGCATTAGTACTTCCGTCGATCTGCTTCGAAACTTTGAAACTCTGAAACTTTGAAGCCTGCTTTACCACCCCATCCTTTTCCTCAGCTCAGTGATATGGGCGACGTGGTGTCGTCCGTGCCAGGCATATAGGGCTAGGTTCTTCTCCAGCGATACCGTTCCCAACTCCGGATGGCGAAAGGTTCGCTTCCACTCGTCTGGCTTGATGGAGCGCAAAACGCGCACCCAGCGATTGTGCAGGTTGTCGAGCAGAGCGAGCGAGACTTCGAGTGGTGTGGATCGAACGTCGCCCAGCTTGGCCCAGCGATCTTCCATGTAGGGCTTGATCGTAGGTTCGTCTTCGGTGAGCGCCAGCTTGAAACGGATGTAGGCGTTCATGTGGCTCTCCGGAACATGGTGCACGACCTGCCGCACCGTCCAGCCCCCATCGCGATAGGGAGTTTCAATCTGTCCGGCAGACAGGCCTTTAACCGCATTGCGCAATGCAGCGGGCGCGTTTTCAATTTCCTGGATAAGTTGAGTTCTCTCAGCTTCGCTCGGCGGAGCGGCATAGAAGAACTTTCCGATCGGATAGCGTGGGTCGGCGAGTGTTGTCTGCGTGTGACTCATGCGATCTCAGATGAGCGGGAACTCTGGCGGGGTGCAGAAACTTGGAGGGTCGATGAACGACTCCCCTAAGCATTACTTGTCAGTTCATGGTTCTCGGTGATTAGTGCAGCAGGGCGAAGAGCCGAGCCGGACCACTGGTACCGTCTTTTACTTTTTGCGGCGCCACAACTATCACCGCGCCCGTAGGTGGTAGGCGTTCGAGATTAGCCACGTTCTCCAGCGGGTAGACGCTGTGCGCGAGCGCATAAGCGTGAACCGGAGATTTTGTTGAGGACCGGCCGTCTACGCTAGTCGTATCAATTCCCAGCCCTAGTACATTGCGGCCATCGACCAGGAATTTGGCGGCGTCCTCGGAATATGCCGGCAAATGCGAACCGGAGGTCGCCCCGGTACGCACCATCACCACCGACCCAAGCGGAATGTCGCCGTGAGCTTGTTCCCAGCTCGCAATGTCTTCAACGGAGACGCGGTAGTCCGGGTCTTTCTGCACATTGGCCCTGACATCAAGCACAACCAATGGAGCGATCAGGCGCTCGGGCGGGATTTGATCGACGGTCCACATGCCGCGAGCAAACTGGGCAGGCGCATCAATGTGCGTCCCGGAGGCCTGCTTCACAAATTTGTGCTGGGTTAAAGGCGTGGAGGAGTTCGTCAAATCCACAACGCCGCGAAATGATGCTGCAGGCGCGGCTTCGGTACGGTGCTTGGCGAACACCAATAGCGCCAGCGCTAGAACATATCCGATAACAAACGTCTGAATCCGCATGCTCTTCAATTCCGCACCTCTGCTGCCTACTGAGATGCGCTGTTCTGACCAGAGTTTTCAA
>DASRGC010000035.1:0-96292 GCA_035651235.1 Acidobacteriaceae bacterium | reverse complement strand
CCAAGCTCTACCAGGCCGCTCAGGAAGCCGTCGAGCGCGGTCTCAAGTTTGCCTACATCGGCCGCAAGCAGAAGAAGCGGCAGTTCCGCTCGCTCTGGATTGTGCGCATCGGCGCCGCCGCCAAGCTGAACGGCATGAGCTACTCGACCTTCATCAGCGGCCTCAAGAAGGCTGGCGTTGGCCTCGACCGCAAGATCCTCGCCGACATCGCTGCCAACGACGCGGCCGGCTTCGCCGCCCTCGCCACCCAGGCCAAGGCCGCACTCCAGCAGACCAAAAAGGCTGCTGCGTAACCAGTCGGTCGACAACAAGGGCGTGGCTTCGGCCACGCCCTTTTCACGTCACCAGTCCTCTTACAGCGATATCCATCCTGCGCGAATGGCCATCAGGGAGCACGTCGCAATCACCACCCACAGTGCCACCCCCTGCACCATCGGCCGCACCCCCACCCGCCTGATCGTCTCCCGCGACAGCCCCGCACCGATCAGAAACAGCACTACGGTCAGCCCGCTCTTTCCCAGCCCGTTGAGCTTGGCAAACAGCGCCGCTAGCTGCGGCAGATAGGTCCTCGCGACCGCCGCAAGCACAAACAGCCCAATGAACCACGGGATCTGGATCTTCACCTTCTTGCCATCTGCCTGCTTCTCACCTCGCCGCGAGAAGATCATCGCCGTCACCAGCGCCACGGGGATAATCCAGAGCGCGCGCGCGAGCTTCACCGTCGTGCCCACCGCCAGCGCTTGCGAGCCGTACTTCGCCGCCGCGCCCACCACCGAGCTCGTGTCGTGAATCGCGAGCGCAGCCCACAAACCGAACTGTGTTTGCGACATGTGCAGATGCCATCCGATAAACGGGAAGAGCAGCAGCGCAACCGCGTTCAGCGTGAACACCGTTCCCAGCGCAATCGCCATGTCCTCTTCGCCGGCATCTGCCACGGGCGCAACTGCAGCAATGGCGCTGCCACCGCAGATCGCCGTTCCGCAGGTGATCAGCAGTGAAGCCTTGGGAGCTACCTGCATCAGCTTGCCGAGACTCAAACCCAGGATCAGCGCGAAGCTGAGCCCAATTGCCGTATAGAAAAACCCCGCGCGCCCCGCGTGGATCACCTCACCCAGGTTCATCCCGAAGCCGAGCAGAACGACCGAAGCCTGCAGCAGGAACTTCGCAATCGACTGGCCTTCCTTCGGCATCGGATGCACGAAGCACAATCCGAACACCAGACCGGCGACCAGCGCCATCGGTGGCGAAAGAATTCCGGCGGCAGCCAGGATGATTCCAATAAAGAACAGGGCGGTGCGGTTCCCCGTGCGATTCATAGTTCTCCGACTTCAAGTGTCAGAGAACGCGAGGCTTCCAGTCCAAGCAGTAATTCCGTTGCCCGATTAGTTCCTCTTATCGGCCTCGGCGGCTCCTGCGGGCTCTCTGGACCTCCTGCGCGAAGCCAGCTAGATGCGCCGCCAGCGCCTGCGCGGCAGCGCTTGTCTTTGGACCGCGCGGATGCACCATGCTGAACTCGCGGGTAACGCGCAGTCCTTTCACGTTCACCACGGCGAGCGTTCCAAGCGCCCTTTGCCGTTCCAGCGCAAACCGCGAAGCGAACCCAACGCCAAGCCCCGCTTCGATACACGCCAGGATGGCCTCGGTCGAGCTGAGTTCCATCGCAATCTGGGGGCGATGCACCGGAGCGGCCACTCGCTTCAGCGCCTGCTCCAGAACCTCACGCGTCCCAGAGCCCCGTTCTCTCACCAGCAGCCTCGCCGCGCCGAGCGCAGTAAGAGAGATCTCTTTGCCCGCCCACTCATGCCCCGACGGAACAACCAGGACCAGCTCGTCCTCAAGCCATCGCTCAACCTGCAGCTCCTGCCGGTGCGCAGGCCCCTCGATCAAGCCAATGGGCGCTTCGCCACTCGCGACCGCCTCGACCACACGCTGCGTGTTCGCGCTCTCGAGCTCCAGCCGGACGGCGGGATGCTGCCGCGCGAACTCCGCCAGCAGACGCGGCAGAACATACTGCGCGATCGTGGTCGACGCGGCTACATGCAGAGCACCGCGCACATCGCCTTCGAGCGTGCCGATCTCCTCGATCGCGCGGCTAAGTATCGACTCTGCCTCGCCTGCACGGCGCAGCAGCACCTCGCCCGCGGCAGTCAGCCTCACCTTGCCGCCGTTGCGGTCAAACAGCCGCGAACCGAGTTCCTCTTCGAGCGCCTTGATCTGCTGCGTCACGGCCGGCTGCGTGATGTACAGCACCTCGGCCGCGCGGCGAAAGCTCGCCTGGTTGGCTACTTCGCGAAACACCCGCAATCGAAAATTTTCGAGCACCCGCTCTCCTTCAAACCATGATGCCAGCCGCGTATTGCATGGCGCAGATTGCATGTTACAAGGGAACATGCGTTGCACCGTGTTTCTGCTTGCTGCTGCGTTGGCCATTACGCGTGCGCTGCACAGCCAGGCCGCCGCCCCGGTGATGCCGCTCCAGGTTGCGTTCACGTTCGATGATCTTCCCGCACATGGACCGCTTCCTCCCGGTATGGCGAGGCCGGCTGTCGTCCACTCCATTGTTGACACGTTGAAGCGCGAGAAGATGCCGCCGATCTATGGGTTTGTGAACGGATTCCGTGTTGCAAGATATCCGTATCAGATTCACATCCTGGAGGCGTGGCGAGCGGCTGGAAATCCGTTGGGCAATCACACGTGGTCGCATCCGGAGTTCGACAAGCTCACCGTCGCGCAGTATGAGGCGAATATTGCGCGCGACGAACCGCTGCTGCGCAAGCTCGCGCCGGCAGATGAGTGGCATTGGTTCCGGTTTCCGTATCTGGAGGAAGGCAACACGGTGGAAAAGCGCGAGGAGCTTCGCGCGTGGCTTTCGCAGCGCGGTTATCGCATCGCTGAAGTATCGATGGATTTTCAGGACTACAACTGGAATGATTCGTATGCACGCTGCGCGGCCAGGCACAATAACGCTGCGATTCAGTCCTTGCACGACAGCTATCTCGCAGCGGCGGATGAGTCGATACGCGTCTATCGCGGCATTGCGCAGCAGTTGTATCAGCGCGATGTTCCGTACGTTCTGCTGCTGCATGTGGGCGCGTTTGATGCGCGCATGCTCCCGGAGTTGATTGCACTGTTTCGCGCGCGCGGGTTCACGTTCGTAACGCTGGAGCAGGCGATGGCCGACCCGATCTACAGCTTCGATCCAAAGGTGCCATCACCTGATGGCAACACGTTTAATGAGATGGTCGCGCAGTCGCGCAATATTAATACGCCGGGGATCACGGATCATTCGAAGGAACTCGATGCGATGTGCCGCTGAGCGCTAATTTTCTCCGATGGCTTTTTTTCTATATTTTCAGGCCGACCATCCGCATCAGCGCCACACCATTTCTGGTTGTCACCACTCCGTCGCGCAGCCTGAAATCGAAGTGCATCTCGCCGTCTTCGATACGCTCCTCGAAGTGCACGTTGCGGAGTTCGCCGACCGCATCGCCGATCTGGGTCAGCGCGAGGTCGTGCGTGCTGATCAAGCCGATTGCGCCGCTTTCGAGCAGTGCATGCGCAATGCCGCGTGCGCCGGTCAGGCGGTCCACGGAGTTCGTGCCATCCAGCAACTCGTCGAGGAGAAACAGAACTGGAGGCTGCTCCTCGGCCAACGAGCAGATGGTGCGCAGCCGCAGGATTTCGGAGTAGAAGCGCGAGCGCCCCTCCTGAAGCGAATCATTCAGGCGAATGCTTGCGCCGATGTGCAGCGGCGTAAGGCACAGGCTCTTCGCGCGGACGGGAGCGCCCGCCATGGCCAGCACGGCGTTGATTCCGACTGCGCGCAAAAGCGTGCTCTTGCCGGACATATTGGAGCCGCTCACGACCAGCAGCGGTGTGTCGCCGCCAAGCGCGACATCGTTGCGGACGCACTTTGTGTCAGCAATGAGAGGGTGTCCGAGCTCCATCGCTTCGAAGCGAGCCTCACCGTCGAGCAATTCGGGGAACGGATCTGCCGGGTTCTCAAAGCTGTAGGTGGCGAGCGATTGCAACGCTTCCAGTTCGGCGAGCGCGTGCAACCAGCGATCGAGTAAGGCGCCGTGCCGCCGTCTCCAGGCCTGCGCTGCGCCGGAGATCTGAACAGAGTAGAGAAGGGGCGCGTCGAGGATGCGAACGATGAAGTTGCCGCGCTGCTCCATCATGCGTGTGAGCGACGCGAGCCGATGCAACGCGTGCGAAGCACTTTCGTGGTTCGCCTGCAGAGCCTGGTGAAGATCGTGCAACAGTGGCGATGAGAACTCGCGGGCTTCCCAGCGCTCGATGAGGGTTGAGGCGAGCCGCAGGCTGTCGCTCACACGCTCTGCACTTACAAATAGCGCCTGTGTTCGCTTCTGCAGTGCGAAGGTGATCGTCGCGTCGACAATCACAATGATGAGCAGAAGCAGACCGTGATCTGTGATGAGGTATCGGATCGCAGCGAAGAGTGTCAGCGCAACCAGTGCAGGTGCGAGCCAGCGCAGCCAGCCAGGAATGGTTGGTTCCGTGCCGGCGCCCCACTGCGCGAGTGCTGCAATATCAAGATGTTCAAAATCTGCTTGTCCGCAGCTTGCGAGCTCTTCGCGAAGATCGTCGAGTTTGCGGAGCTCTGCGACGGCTGCCTGCCGTAAACGAATCCTATCGCGCGGTGCGGGCTCGAGCAGCCAGGAGGCGAGGGCATCTTCACCGGCGGAGGTTCTCGCCGAGTTCAGCAGAGTAAACAGACCTCCAGTGCGGAAGAGGTCAAGATCGTCGGCGAACAGACTTCCTGTGATGTTCGTCCCAGGATCGCGCGCCGGAAGATCCGCCCAGTGGTCCTCGATTCTCGCAATTCCGCGTTCGAAGAATCGGATTGCGCGCCGCGCTTCGGCCCTGCGCTGCAGGACGTCCGAATGCCGCCTCGCCACAACTACGAAGACGGCGGCGACGGCCAGCAGCCACCACGCCGAGAGCTCGTGGGGATAGAATGCGAACCATGCGACGGCAATGAAGGCGATGACGAGCGCGAGGCGCACGTACCCGAGCAGCACATGCTCGCGCTCGTACGTGGCATCCTCCGCCGTCCGCGCGGCGATTCGGGCCTGGTAAGTTTCGCGCGGCGGTCGTTGGTTGCTGTCGGGCATGCTACCGTTTATGGCCATGTTTCATAGGATTCATCTTTGCTCCGATGAGCGGCTGGGAACCACGCGTCCTTTTGCAGCGTAATGATTTAGCAGATTCGAAGATTATTTCTGGCGTATGTTGAAGACGAGCTCCGCAAACAATTCTATGGCGCATGCAACTGATCCCCGCGGCGAGCGGCGTAGTCTGCTTCCGATTGTCGTTGTCGCCGCCGGCGTTCTTCTGCTTCACCTGCTGACGAATACACGTTACGGGTTCCATCGGGATGAGCTGCAGTTTCTCTCCGACGCGCTGCATCTCGATTGGGGCTATGTGGCTTATCCGCCGCTCACGCCCTTTGTCGAGCGGATCTCGATGATCTTTTTCGGGACATCGCCGGAAGGGTTGCGCCTGTTCTCCGTGCTGGCGCAGGTTGCTGTCGTTATCACCGCCGGTCTGATCGCGCGAACGCTCGGTGGCAGCCGTCTCGCACAAGGCCTGGCGGCGCTTGCGGTGGCGCTCTCCCCAATTGCGCTGTTCGAGGGCACAGAGTTCCAGTACACAACGTTTGAGCAATTCGCCTGGGTGCTCGTCACGTACGGTGTCGTTCGCCTGCTCCGCAGCGAAGACGAGCGGTGGTGGATTTGGATCGGTCTCTTCAGCGCTGTTGGCCTGATGGCCAAGTACACGGTTGTGTTCTTCATCGCCGCTCTGCTGGCGGGATTTCTTCTCACCCCGGCGCGGCGTCTGATGGCCAGCCGCTGGTTTGCGCTCGGCTGTGCTCTCACGATCCTCATTGTTTTGCCGAACCTTCTCTGGCAGGTGCATCACGATTTCATCTCGCTGCACTTCCTCGAGCATATTCACGCGCGCGATCTCCGCATCGGCCGTGGCAGTGCTCGCGACTTCTGGTTCTTTCAGGCGGTCGCGTCCGAGAACGCCTGCGCGATCCCGCTCGCGATTGCCGGCGTCATTGCAGCATGGCGCAGCGTGCGATATCGCGCGTTGAGTATCGCCTTCGCACTCACCATTCTTCTGTTCGCGGTCATGAAGGCGCGCGGATACTATACCGCGGCGGTGTTCCCGGTCATCATTGCGTTCGGCGCCATCGCGATCGCGCAGTGGCTCTCGTCGCGGCGTCCTGTCTTGCGGCGCAGCATCTTCGCTCTTCTGCTTGCAGGGATCATCGGCTTCGGTGTGTACTTTGCGTGCATGCTGGTTCCCATTGCATCGAGCGGGCCGCTGAAGACATTCGCGCTCGCGCATAGTGAGGACCTGCGTGAACAGCTCGGATGGGACACCTTCGTCCAAACCGTGGCGCTGGTTCGTGACGCACTGCCGCCGCAAGAACGCGCGAACGCCGGCGTGATCGTTGCGAACTATGGCGAGCAGGGAGCGATCGAAATTCTGGGCCGCAGCTACGGTCTGTCTGCGCCGATCAGCACAACAAACTCGGCGTGGCTGCGCGGCTACCCGACACCGCAGCCAACCACGCTGATCGTGACCGGCCTCAATTCAGATGATGCGAACGAGATCTTCACGGCCTGCCATCCAGGGGCGCACATTCCGTACCCCGCACACTTGAACAACGAAGAGAGCAAGTATCACCCTGACATCTTTGTCTGCGGGCCGCCGCGGCTGCCATGGCCGGAGTTCTGGAAGAAATATCAGCGATTCGGCTGACATCTTCCGTGTGGACGCGCCCACAACGCCATCCGCTATCCTAGGTACATGCCCTCTGTGGTTGAGAACCCCACAACCAGCGCCGCACCTGAAACAACTCCCGCGAAGCCGCCCTTTGAATCCTGGGGACGCTATCCGGTCTACGACGCGGACGTGCGCTCGATTCAGTGGCAGGATCAGTTCCCGCGCGTGATCGACGGTGTGCATCACGGCGCGCTTCCTGTTGGCATGGGCCGCAGCTACGGCGACGTTTGCCTGTTGAAAGAGGGCACGCTCGTCAAAACCACAGGCATGAACCGCCTGCTTGGCTTCGATCCAGCAACCGGTGTGCTGACCGCAGAGGCCGGCATTACACTTGCGCAGATTCTCGACTTCGCGGTGCCGCGAGGCTACTTTCTTCCGGTTAGTCCGGGAACGAAGTATGTGACGCTCGGCGGCGCGATCGCGAATGATATCCACGGCAAGAATCATCACGTCGCCGGAACCTTTGGATGCCACGTGCCGCAGTTTGAGCTGGTCCGCTCGGACGGCACGCGCCTGCGTTGCTCGCCCAGAGAAAACCCGGACCTGTACTCGGCGACGATCGGCGGCCTTGGCCTCACTGGCATGATCACCTGGGCGCAGCTTCGCCTGAAGCGCATTGTCAACCGGCAAATTAATTACGAGGGCATCCAGTTCCACGGAATCGACGAATTCCTCGATCTCACCGCGCAGTCGCAGAACATCGAGTACACCGTCAGCTGGATCGACGTAACATCCACGGGCAAGAACTTCGCGCGCGGCATCTTCATGCAGGGCGATCACGTCCAGATTCCGGGCGAGCTCAAGCCCTCACGCGCGCCCAAGCTCACGTTCCCGTTGGAGCTTCCGGGATGGGTGCTGAACGGCGCGACCGTCGGCCTGTTCAACACGCTGTTCTTCAACAAGCAGATGAAGCATCGCGTCACCGCTCTGCAGGATTATGAGCCGTTCTTCTATCCGCTGGACGCAGTGCTCAAGTGGAACAAGATGTATGGCAAGCGTGGCTTGCTGCAGTTCCAGTACGCGATTCCGTGGGAGCACGCGCGCGAAGGAACGATCGCCATTCTGCATGAGGTTGCAAAGTCGGGTCTCGCGAGTTTTCTCGCCGTGCTGAAGGCGTTCGGTGATGTGCCGTCGCCGGGCATGATGAGCTTCCCGAAGCCGGGCATTACACTCGCGCTCGACTTCCCCATCAAACCGGAAAAGAGCTTCGCGCTGTTCGACCGGCTCGCCGAGATGACGTATGAATTCGGCGGCCGGCTCTATCCGGCCAAGGACGCGCGCATGACCGCGCCGCAATTCCAGGCGTTTTATCCGCAGTGGCAGCGGTTCGCGCGCTACAAGGACCCGGCGCTGACTTCAAGCTTCTGGGAGCGCGTCGTGGGCGCGCAGGGATTCATGAAATGAGTGCAACTCACGTGGTGGATCCCTCAATCTCCTCCCGGCGCGCCGCTGCGGCATCTGAGCCGAAGCGCATCCTCGTGCTTGGCGCGACTTCCGGCATTGCCGAAGCGTGCATCCGGCTCTGGGCTGGCCGCGGCGATCACCTGTTCCTCGTCGCGCGCAACGCCGGACGCCTCGCCGCCGTGGCAGCGGACGCTGGCACGCGCGGCGCGGCTTTCGTTGAAACCGCGGTTGCCGACCTGGACCGCACGGAGCACCACGGCGATCTGCTCGCGCATGCGATCAACGCGCTCGGCGGGTTGGATGTTGCCTACCTCGCGCTGGGCGTGCTGGGTGAGCAACCCAAAGCGGAGCGCAACTTTCATGATGCGGCGCAGATCATTCACACGAACTATATGGCGCCCGTGAGCCTTCTCACGTGGCTGGCGAGCTACTGCGCGCAGCGGCATGCCGGCACGATCGCGGTGCTCAGCTCCGTCGCGGGCGAGCGTGGACGCAAATCGAACTACGTCTACGGCAGCTCGAAGGCTGGCCTGACTGCGTTCGTCGATGGCCTGCGGAATCGCATCGACCGCGAAGGCGTTCGTGTGATCACCATCAAGCCTGGCCCGGTGAAGACTTCCATGACTCAAGGAATGAAGGGCCAGGAGCGTTTCGCCGACGTCGACAAGGTTGCAGTGAGCATTGTGAAGTCGATCGATCGCGGCAATGACATCGTCTATGTCCCTGGACAATGGCGTTTGATTATGGCCGTGATTCGCGCGATCCCGGAGCGCGTCTTCAAGAAGCTGAACCTCTAGCGATTACTGCGGCAGACTTCCCCGAATCGCATCGTCCAGCACGATGTGATTTTTCTCGAGCAGATCGCCGAGGTCGTGGTCGAGCTCAATCTGCGCCTTCTTCCAGTTCGAACGCGCCGCGATCTCGGTCGACCGAGCCTGCGCCAAATAGGCTTCATCCTGCAGCACGGCGAGGTCGGTGGACTGGCCGACGCTCAACTTGTCACGCTCGGCGTCCAGCAACTGCGCTTGATACTGACGGCTTTCGCTAGCCGCAACATAAGCCGCCTGCGCCGTTTGCAGCGCGACGACAGCGGTTTCAATCTGTTCGCGAATCTGCTGTGACAGCTTCTCTGTTCGTCCCTCCACCTGGCGCAGTTCAACCGTGTCGCGTGCGGCATCGCTGGCTGCAATACGGTTTCGCAGCGGCAGCATGAGCTCAATGCCGGCCTGGTAGATGGTGGATGTGCGTAGTCCACCGGCTGCAAGCTCGGCAGGCACAGTCGGCTGTCCGGTTCCGGGAGAGCCGATGATCTCGAACGGCTCCTCTGTCGTTCCGCGCACCTCAACATTGCCGTACAGATTCAACTGCGGCAGGGCTGCATTGCGGCTGGCCTCAGCGTTGATCTTTCCGGTCTCAATCTGCAACTTTGCCTGCGCGAGATCCGGCCGTTCCGCGAGCCCCTCGCGTACAAGCGCAGGAACATCGATCGGCGGAGGTTGATCCGGCACGATGATACGGTCGGTCGGCACGATCTCATCAAACTGCGCCGTGAACACCGGCGACGCGGTGCGCAGCAACTGATTTTTGAGGATGATCTCTTCCTGCTTGTAGAGCCCCTGCGCCTGGATCAGCGAGAAGCGGCTCGAGCTTTCGAGCGCCTGCGCGCGCGTGAGCTCGATCGGTGCGAGCGTGCCGAGCTGCACCTGGCTTTGGTCGTCTTCGCGCAGCTTGCTTGCGGCGCGCAGGCTCTCCTCCTGCACGAGCACGTTCTCACCGAGCGACACCAGGTCGAAGTACAGCCGCGAGACTCCGTAGATTGTGTCCAGCACCTGCTGCTCGAACAGCAGCCGCGAAATCTTCCGATTGGTCTGCGCGATGCGAATGTAGCGCAGATTCACGTTGCGGCCGCGTCCGCGCAACAGCGGCTGGATCAGAGTGACCGAGGTGCTCGGCGAGTAGAACGGATCGTACTTGGAAGTCGATCCGTAGAGCACCTCCGAGTCATTGTTCACGACGGCTTCGAGCTGCGCGCCAGTTGAAAATCCTTCCAGATAGCCGACATTCATCGCGATAAAATCGAGCGGGACTGTTGTGCTCGTACTGTTGGTCCCGCCTGTTGTGACGCCGGTGACGTTGGTGAGGTTCACCGTGTCGGATCTGCGCAGCCACCCAGCCACGCCAAGCAATTGCGGATCGAACAGCGGAAGGTTCGGACCTGGCGCGTACTGAAATCCGGCGCCGAGTTGCGACAACGAGAGTGTGGTCTGTGCGGTCGAGTTCAGGCTCGTCAGGTCGGTCACGGTCGGCGCCACAGGATTGGTGTTCGTCGTCTCTGCAGCCAGCAGCGGCGATCCGGGGCCGCCGACTCCATTCGGCGGTTCGGCGACGGAGTAGTCAATGCCGCGCAGATTGCCTCCGCCCTTCGCGCGCGCTTCATCCGTGCGTGCCAGCACGAGATCGTAGCGCTCCATCTCGACGTCGAGATTATTCTCGAGCGCCAGTGCAATCGCGTCTTGCAGAGTCAGGTAAAGTTTCCCATCGCGAATCAGCGATTGCAGCCGCGTCTCGCTCCCATCAAACAGCGGCGGCACAACCGGCCGTTTGAACGGCCCGAGAAAGCCGAGGAAGTTTGGCGTGATCCCATGCACTTCCTCGCGCTCCGGCCGGCTCCTGCTGTTCATCGCCGCAGTAATCTGTGGAGCCGGGGCCTCGGGTGTATCGACGTGCTGCGTCAGCGGAGAGACGGGTGGTGGCTGCATCTGTGCGTCGGGCGCCTGCTGCGCATTCGGCCCCGCAGGCGCGCTGCGGTCCGTCGGCGGAGGGCTCAGCGCCGGGAGATTCATATTGGGCGGCAGCGCTGGTGAGGGCGAAGGCTGCTGCGTGCTCGCAGGCTGTTGAGCCAGCGCGACCTGACCCGACCACAAGATCAACACCGCGCTGCAGCGCCACAACCAGCCCGCAGTCATGCGTGCGCTCCTCACGGTTTGCTCTCGCTTTGGCTGCGATTCTTCTGGTTCTGCCCGCTGTTGCCCTGCTGCTGCTGATTCTTCTGGCTTTGCTGTGTCTGCTTGCCCTGCAGATTCTGATTCGTGATTGCCTCGTTGCTGTACCGCGAGTTTCCACCCGGCGGCGCATTTTGCGGAGCTTGCTGCGGCTGCTGCTCCTGCGTCTGCATCAGGTGAGGCTGCACCTCCGCGCCGTCGACCACATCGTCCGTCACGTTCGTCACGATCACATCACCCGCCTGCAAGCCGGTGAGTATTTCGACCACGTCGCCGAGATCGCGTCCAATCGTCACCGGCACCATCCGAACCTTTCCATTCACGATCTTTGCAATCGTCGTCTGGTCATGCCGAATCACGATCGCATCGGCGGACACTAGCAGCGGCCCCTCGATGCCCTGCGCCGGCGGGAAGGTCACAACGGTATACATCCCAGGCACGAGCTTGCCGTTGTGATTGTCGACCTGCACCTCGGTCAGCATCGTGCGCGTGTTCGGATCCACGGAGTCCGCGGTGCGCGTGATGTCTCCGGTGAAGTTCACGCCGGGATACTCCTGAAACGAAAGCTGTGCGTGCCCACCTGCGTGGATCGAGGTGACGTAGCCCTCCGGAACCGATACGAGAACTCGCAGCCGTTGCGTCTGCGCGATTCCGAACAACGGCCCGCCCTGGCCGGGAGACTGCGTCGTGGTTGCTGCCGTGCTTATCGCGCCGGAGCTTCCGCCATTGTTCACTTGTCCAGCCTGCGCAGATCCGCCCGAGGTCGATGTCTGTCCCTGCGGCGCGGGGGCGCCCTCGGCTCCCGACGTAGTGCCCGAGGCTGCAATCAGCGCACCAACATCTACGTTGCGCTGTGTGACGACGCCGGAGAAGGGCGCGCGAACATACTCATAGCTCTGCAGCGCCTTCATGCGTTCAAGGTTCGCGTGGTACGCATCCACATTTCGCTGCGCTCCTGCCACGTTCGCTAATTGCGACGCGTAGTTCGCCTCCTGCTGATCGCCATCCTGCCGCGAGAAGACACCCTTCGCCACCAGCACGCGATAGCGCTGCACCGTCGCTGTCGCCAGCGCAAGCTGCGACTTCTGCTGATCGAGCTGTTGCTCCGCCTGCATCAACTGCTGCTTCGCCTGCGCTACCTGCTGATCGAGATCGGGAGCATCAATCACAGCGAGCAGTTGATTCTTGCGCACGTGGTCGCCAATGTCAGCCAGTCGAGTCTTCAGATATCCGCTGGCGCGCGCGTACACATACGCCTCGGTCAGCGGGATCGTCGTCCCCGGAAGTACAAGGCCTTCCTCATTCCGCGCCGGCTCAACCTTAGCTGCGTCGACGACCGGCTTTTCATCGTGCTCCCGTTTCGCGCGCTGATCGATCTCCTTATTGCGGTTGTGCCGCGGCAGCCAACCGACGAGCAGCATCACCAGGAACAGCACTGCAAACGCAACCAGGAAGATCCAGAGGTTGCGATGACCGGCCGGCTTGTGAACACGCTCCCGCACCGGCGGCTTCTTCCGCTTGCCGCTGGAGTTCGTCTCCTCGAAGCTCTTGCCCAGGCGCGCATCATCCAGCGCATTCGGGTCGGCAAAGGAGCGCGCCAGGAGCTGCCGCTCCGCGTACTCCGGGTCGGCAAATTCACGGCCCAGCTCATTTTCGTCAGCCTCGCTGCTTTCGAAGCTTCGCCGCAGACGACGCTGCTCCGCAGTGGGCCCGCGTTCAAACCGTTCGCCCACCTGCGAACGATCGCTCTCCTCTGGCCAGGGCTGCCGCTCGTCATCGCGCTTCTTCGGGTCGTCTCTCTCGTCGGCCATCTACGCGGGCTGCTCCTGTGTGTTGCCGTGGGATGTCTGCTTGGTAGGCTCCTCGCCCTGGTGATACTCCTCCTCAATCTCCTTCGTGTAGTCGATCGGAGGATGCTTCTTCAACAGCGAATAGATCGTCGGCACCAGGAAGAGCGTCCCAACCGTCGCAAAGACCAGCCCGCCGATCACCGCGCGTCCCAGCGGCGCATTCTGCTCGCCACCCTCGCCGAGCGCCAGCGCCATCGGGAACATGCCGATGATCATCGCCAGTGCGGTCATCAGCACCGGCCGCAGCCGCGTGTGTCCTGCGTTGATTGCAGCCTCGCGGCGATGTTTGCCGAGCAGCCGCTCATCGTTCGCGAACACCACCATCAGGATCGAGTTCGCCGTCGCGACGCCGATCGTCATGATCGCGCCCATCAGGCTCGGCACGTTGAAGGTCGTCTGCGTCAGGAACAGTGTCCACAAAATCCCGCAGAACGCGCAGGGAATCGCCATCAGGATGATCAGCGGATCGAGCCAGCTCTGGAAATTCACCGCCATCAGCAGATACACCAGACCGATCGCGAAGAGAATGCCGAGTCCCAGGCGCGTGAACGAATCATTCATCGTGGCGACCTGGCCGCGCAGCTCCAGTTGCGTCGCCTTCGATACCTTCTGACCAGCGATGATCTTCTGAATCTCGCTCGCCACACCGCCGAGATCACGCTGATCGACGTTCGCATAAACGTCGTACACGGGTTCAATGTCGTAATGGTTCACGATAATGGGCGATTCATCGCGGTGGAACGAGGCAATGTTTCCCAACATCTGCGTTGCGTTGCCCTGCGGAGTGGTTATCGGCGTACGCGAAAGCTCCGGCAGCGACGAAATTTTGTACTGCGGCGTCTGCACCACCACGTTGTAGTTGACGCCGTTCTGTGGGTTGAGCCATTGGTTCGGCGCAACCTGCGTCGTGCCCGACAAGGAAATCAACGTCGACTGCGCCACATCCTGCTGCGTCAGTCCAATTTGCCGCGCCTTGGTGCGATCGACATTGATATCCAGCGTCGGATACTCGACTAACTGGTGAAGGTGCACATCCACGGCTCCCGGAATCGCCGCAACCTCCCTCTCCAGCTTTTTGGCGAGCAAATAGTTGCCCTTGCCGTGCCCGATCACTTGTAAGTCGATTGGGGCGGGCAGGCCAAAATCCAGAATTTCATTCGTGATGTTCGCCGGAGCGAAGTAGAAAGTCCCGTCAGGGAACTTCTGCCGAAGATCGTCGCGCAGTGTGCGCATGAACTCTTCGGTCTGTCGTTTACCGGGCTTCAACGAGATCAGAATCTCGCCATCGGAGCTGGAGACAGGCGGCGCACTTGAGAAAGCAAGATTGATGCCGCTGTTCGGCAGCCCGATATTGTCGAGCAGCAGGTTCACGCGATCCGCCGGAAGCACGCGGCGAATCTCCGCATCGACTCTGGAGAAGTACTGTTCCGCATCCTCAATGCGCATGCCCTGCGGCGGCTCAACCTCCAGCCGCATCTGCCCGGAGTCGACGTACGGAAAAAAGTCCCGCCCGATAAAGAACGTCAGCGGCAGCGAGATCACCAGCAGCAATCCAAACAGCAGCAATGTGACCGCCGCGTTGTCCACGCACCACTCCAGCAGCTGCTTGTAGTAGTGCTGCAGCCGCTCGAACTTGTGGTCGAACTTCATGTGCCAGCGCCACACGAAGTTCCTCTTCGCCTCGCGGTCGCTCTCGCTGGGATCCTGGTAAAGAGCAAGCTCCTTGTTCAGCAGGAAGTGCATCATCGTCGGCACCAGCGTGCGCGAGAGGAAATAGCTGGCCAGCATCGCGAAGACCACGGCCATGGCCAGCGGCGTAAACAGAAACTTCGCCGCTCCGGTCAGCAGCACGACAGGAACGAACACGATGCAGATCGACAGCGTCGAGACAAACGCCGGTGCCGCCACCTGCTGGGCGGAGTCGAGAATCGCTCGCGTCAGCGGCTTCTTGAGCCCCATGTTGCGATGCGTGTTCTCAATCTCCACCGTCGCGTCATCGACCAGGATGCCGACCGCCAGCGCCATTCCGCCCAGCGTCATCACATTGATCGTCTGTCCGATCGCACTCAGAAGCACCAGCGACGTCGCAATCGACAGCGGAATCGAGATGCAGACGATCAGGGTCGACCGCCATGAGCCCAGGAACAGCAGAATCATCAGCGCCGTCAGGGCTGCGGCGATGATCGCCTCGCGTGCGACTTCGTCGATACTCGTGCGCACAAAAATCGACTGATCGAACAGCGGCGTAATCTTCAGGGGCGCGAGCTCTGCTTCAATCCTGGGCAGATGCTTCTTGACGTTCTCCACAATGGACAGCGTCGACGTGTTGCCATTCTTCAGCACCGTCAGCAGCGCCGAGCGCTTGCCGTTCTCGCGAACAATGTTGGTCTGGACGGCGTAGCCGATGTGCACCTGCGCGACGTCCTTCATATAAACCACCGCGCCGTTCGCCGCCCTGATCGGCAGATCGTTCATCGCGGCCATCGTCTGGGGGCTCGAGTTCGTCCGGATGACGTACTCGCGGTCGCCGATCCGCGCCGTCCCTGCCGGCAGAATCAAATTCTGCTGGCCCATGGCCGCCGAAACATCTGCGGCCGACAGATGGTGCGCGTACATCAGGTTCGGGTCGGTGTCGATCATCACATCGCGCACCTTGCCGCCGTAAGGAGAGGGAAGCGCTGCGCCCTGCACCGTGGCCAGCAACGGCCGCACAAAGTTCAGGCTCTGGTCAAAGACGTCGGCTTCGCTCAGCCCCTGTCCGCCCATGCTCAATTGCAGAATCGGCACCGACGACGCGTCGTATTTGATGATGAACGGCGGTGTCGTTCCCGGCGGCGCAATCTTCAGCATCGTCTGGACGACGGCGGTGACTTGCGCCTCCGCCGCGGCAATCTGCACGCCCGGCTGAAAGTACACCTTGATGACCGCGATGCCCTGGTGGCTTTCACTCTCCGTGTGCTCGATGTCGTTGACCGTCGTGGTCAGCGAGCGCTCGGAGATGGTCACAATACGCCCCGCCATCTCCGTCGGTGTCAGCCCGGCATAATTCCACACAATCGTGACGACGGGGATGTCGATGTACGGGAAGATGTCCTTCGGCGTCTCAATCGCCGACCCGATGCCCAGCACCGCGATCAGCAGTGAGAGCACGACGAACGTATAGGGGCGGCGCAGCGCCAGCCGTACGATCCACATATCCGCCTCAGGAGAGCCTCAATCCGATACTGGTTGAGACGCACCAAGCGCTCGGCGAGACTCCCGCGTCCTTGCCTTCCGCGAAAACAAAGGCCGCTCCATTATGAAGCGGCCTTCTCGTTTGCGCTGCTTACGAGCTATTTTTTCGCCTGCTCGAACCGCTTGTTCACCTCAGCCCAGTTCACCACGTTCCACCACGCAGCAAGATACTCCGGCCGGCGGTTGTTGTACTTCAGGTAATAGGCGTGCTCCCAAACGTCGTTGCCCAGGATCGGATACAGCCCCTGCATCAGCGGATTGTCCTGGTTCGGCGTCGTCATGACGGCCAGCTTGCCGCCCTTCCACACCAGCCATCCCCAGCCCGAGCCGAACTGCTTGGCCGCGGCATCGTTGAAGGCCTTCTTGAAATCTTCGAAGCCGCCGAAGTCCGTCTGGATCTGCTCTCCGATATTTCCCGTCGGATTGCCGCCGCCTTTCGGCGCCATAATCTGCCAGAACATCGTGTGATTCACGTGTCCGCCGCCGTTGTTGCGCACTGTCGTGCGAACATCCTCGGGAACGCTGTTGAGGTCGCTGATCAACTGCTCCGGCGTCTTCTTGCCGAGGTCCTGGTGTTTCTCCACCGCACCGTTCAGGTTGGTCACATACGCCTGGTGGTGTTTGTCGTGGTGCAGCTTCATCGTCGCCTCGTCAATCGTCGGCTCGAGTGCGGCGTAGTCGTAAGGCAGGGGAGGGAGTTCGAATGCCATAACAGTTTCTCCTTGGGGTTGCGAGGTTCGGCAGCTTGCAAAGTAACGGCAGGTTGCGAAGTAACCGCGGAATCAAATCTCCGCGTGAACGAAGCCATGAGGCCTGCTCCGCTTGGATGCAGCACGGAAGCCCGGCGATTCAGCACCTTTGAGCTTAGCGCAGCGCACAAAACTCTGCTTCAACACGCTGCCGTGTCAGGGCTCCAGCACCAGTTGGCATTGGCCGGCCACGCAATTAAGCATCCCCTGGCGGACCAGCTTTGCGTCCGAGCCTGCCGGAAAGAACTGCGGCAATCGCGCACGCTTCAGCAGCGCCTCGCTGCCGTCGAGCTTGTCATCCCCCGTCAATTCGGCGCGTTCAATCTGCCCATGCGCAAGCAATAGCCGGTACTCGGCCACGCCGCGCAGGCCGCCGGAAGGCCCCAGGGGGACCGTCCTGAGCTGCTGCTCGCTTTTGCCGGCATCCGGGTCGGCCGCGCTCTTTGCATCCAACTGCGCGAGCGCAGAGCGCACCTTCAGCACGTGCTCCGTCACGAGAGGATCCGGCCGGCCCATCCTGGCAGCTTCCGCGTAGGACAGCGCCTCCTTCGGCTTTCCTTCCTTGTACAGAATCCACGCCATCGTGTCCCACGAGGCGAGCAGCATCTGCGTCTTCTGCTTCAACACTGCCGGAGACTCATCGAGCGTCCAGCTCTTCGTCTCCTCCGTCAGCCGGTCAATCGCGACGCGTTCCTTCTCCTCGTCCAGCGCAAGCTCCTTGCCCGCGTCGGCCAGTGTATAGGCGGCGTCGTTCATCATCTCCGGGCTATCTGTTTTCTGCAGCAGACCTCGCAGCGTGGCCGTGGCATCGTCCTTCATGTCGGCCTTCATCTGCGCGCTGCCCAGCAGCAGCAGCGTCTGCTCATGCTTGTCGTTCCCCTCCGGCGCACGGGCGACTGCGTCCTTGGCGGCCTGCACGGACTCAGCGCCCTTGCCGTCCTGCGCCAACAGCCCTGAAAGCTGCATCAGCGGTTGAGGATTGGAGGCATCGCTCTTCGCCCAGTCCCGAAGCGTATCCTCTGCACCGGCGCGGTCCTTCTGTTGCATCTGGATCCATGCAATCGCACCATAGCGGTCATACTCGTCCGGATACAGAGCAAGCTCTTTGCGATTGTCCTCAATCGCCTCCTGGTACTGGTGGTGCAGAATCGCCACCGAGGCCTCCCAGGCCATCAACCGCGGCGCCCTCGGGTTGATGTCTTTCATCTGCTTCAGCAGGCCCTCCATCTTCGAAACCTCACCGTATTGATACGCCGTCTCCAGCTGGCTATAAATCGCCTGAAGCTGCGTGTTCCCGCTTCCGCTGCTCGACGACGCCGAGGTTACAGCTGGCTTCTCTCCACCCGCACGCCGCAGTTGCACATAGTTCTCCGTCCCCACGCCCACCGCATCCGCGAATTTTTTATACGTCTTCCAGTCCGTCACAGGAATCTTGTTCTCGAGCACCACCACCTTCCGCTCGCTATACAGGGTGCCCCTGTCCAGCCGATAACTCAGGTCGTACGTCGCATACGCGCTTTTCTCGTGCACCGCCTCGGGCAACTCCGCGCTCCACCCGGCCGGCAGCTTCATCTCCGCCGTGCTCGTCTCCGTCCGCGGAGTTCCCAGGTCAAGCGCTCCCTTCGGCGGATCCTTTTCATCCACGTAGGGCAGAGGCACCGGCGCAAGCTGGGGAATGATCTTCAGGTCATCCCAATCACCCGCCTTCTCGCGGTGATAGTTGAAGCTCATCCGGAACGGCTGCTCGACATCATCCGGCCGCGAGAAGTCCGGGTTGCTCTCTGCCCCTGCATACCCCAGCGCCGCGAGCAGCTTCTGCATCAGTTCGTCGTATTGCGCGGGTCCGACCTCCCGTGCCGCTCCCCGAAGCAGCAGCTCCTCGTCACCTCGCGCCTCCAGCGTGATCTGCGACTCCGAAATCCCATTCGCATCCAGCGTTCCCTTCGCTGTCCACTTCTGGAACGACGCAAACGGCGGGTCTTTTGGAGTCTTCTCAATCGTCGGCGAGCCCGTCGCCGGCACCACCAGCGCCTCGCGATCGCGCAATACGCCATACATCATCTGGTACGGCGCAACCTCCTCGGTCGAATCCAGCCACACATCCTGTCCGTTCAACTTCAAATGCGTAATCAGGTGATTGAATGCCGCCGGCGAGGGAACTGCATCATTGAAGCGAATCCCCGCTCCAATCAGCGCCGCATCCGACGGCACACCGGCCGCCGCCAGCATCGCCGTCAGCAGCGTCGCCTTGTCCTTGCAATCGCCGTACTGGTTGTGCAGCACATCCACAGCCTGGTGCGGCTGGTACCGCCCCACACCAAACGCCACGCCAATGTACCGCACCTGCGTCGCCACATACTCGTAGATCGCCCGAACCTTGTCCTCGTCCGTCGTCTTGCCCGCCGTCAGCTCGGCAACCTTGGCCTTGATCTCATCGTCGGGCGTCACACGGCTAAGCTCCAGCCCGCGATACCACTCGCCCACCGCCGCCCAGCTCGGAAACGTTGTCCACGCCACCGACGGCAGCTTTCCGCGCTCGCTGTCCAGCTCCTCGGCGGCCGTCTCCACATGCTTCTTCTTCGCTTCTTTGGCCGCCTCAGCCTCTGGTCCGACCGTCGGCTTCAATTGCTTCGTCTCCCACCGGTAGACCTTCAGGTCCCCGTCGGTCGACTCCTTCACCTTGATCCCCAGCGCAGGATTCGTCCACACCGTCACGTTCTTCATCGCAGGCGCGCGCAGCTCCACAGACTGCTCCAGCACCACCGCTCCCTCTGTGACGACCGTCTCCGTATCCCAGAACTCGTTTGGCGCCTCGGGCCTGGTCATCACCAGGCGCGCCTCCCACTCCACCGTGTCGCCGGCCTGCAGGTTCTTCACCGGAAGTTCCGCAACCTTCAGATCGCTGTAAAACGGCGCCTGGACGGTCGCCGGCAATGGCTGTTCCATCACCCCGGAGACCGGAGTCTCCGTCACGCTGCCATCCGGGCGTCGCGTCCGCACGTAATGAAACTCAACATGCTGTGAGTTCGCCGCAAACCCCATTCTGATGATCCCGAGCTGCTGCACGCCGGTCTGCGATTGAACCTTCGCCACGACCGTCTTCTGCATGTACCCTGTGCCGTCCGCGTTCATCGCATACACAACATCGACGCGCTGCAGCACAAGTGGTTCGGCGGAGTACGGATCGGGCGCACTTTTCTGAGCCCAGGCCATGGGTAACATCCCAACGACAAGGGCCGCACTACAGAGCCCGAGACTACAGAGCCGGAGACGAACGGATTGCATAGGTGCAAGCTATATAGCAGAAATCCGGCGCACCGCCCATACATTTCGGTAACCTCCGCCGGTGTGGTCTCATAGTTTTCAATGAGCGTTCTGAACGAAACCTACCGCTGGCTCGATGACGACGGCGCGGCCTTCGGTGCTCCGGGCCTTGCTCCGCGCTGGACCTCCAGCAAAAAAGACGCCGTATCTACGGCTTACGCAGCATCCAGCCGCATCTGGTTTACCGCTTCTCACGGCATCCTGAACGAGCTCTACTACCCCACCATCGACCGTCCCCAGACCCGCGACATGGAGCTCCTCTTCACCGACGAGGAGACCTTCTTCCACGAGGAGAAGCGCGACTTCGAGTACGACTTCCACTACATCGACTCCGACGCCCTCGCCGTGCGGGTCAGCGCCAACGACCTCGGCGGCCGCTACACCGTCACCAAGGAGTTCATCACCGACCCGCACCATCCTGTCGTTCTCGTCAACGTCAAGATCGAGGGCGACGAGGAGATCCTCTCGCGCCTCAAGTGCTACGCTCTGCTCGCCCCGCATCTGGATGGCGGCGGCGCCGGCAACTCCGCCCGCGCGATCGATGTCGCAGGCCGGCGCGCGATCCTCGCCTGGAAGAACGGCATCTCGCTTGCGTTCGGCTGCAGCTGCGGCTTCTCGCGCAGCAGTTGCGGCTATGTCGGATCGAGTGACGGCTATCAGGACCTCTCGCAACACCAGAAGATGACCTGGAACTTCGGTCAGGCTCTGGACGGCAACATCGCCATCATGGGCGAGATCAACATCGCCTGCGTGCGCAACTTCACCATCGCCATCGCGCTCGGCGACAACCACCACGCCGCGCTCGCAGCCATGACCCAGACGCTCTCCACGTCCTACGACACCAATCGCAGGCGCTTCATCGAGCAATGGCATCGCGCCGCCAGCCCGGAGCGCCTCGCCGCCGCCTCCACCGATGGCGGCAGCCTGATGCGCATCTCGCATAACGTCATCCTCGCGCATGAGGACAAGATCTACCCCGGCGCCTTCATCGCCTCCGCCTCCATCCCATGGGGGGCCTCCAAGTCCGACGACGACCTCGGCGGCTATCACCTGGTCTGGACGCGCGACATGATTCAGTCCGCGAGCGCGCTGCTCGCCTGCGGCCGCACGGAGACAGCGCTGCGCGCGCTCGTCTATCTCGCCTGCACCCAGCATCCCGATGGCGGCTTCGCGCAGAACTTCTGGATCGACGGCACACCCTACTGGTCGGGCATTCAGCTTGACGAGGTCGCGTTCCCCATCATCCTTGCCTGGCGACTCTGGAAGATGAGCGCTCTCGGCGGCTTTGACATCGTTCCATTCGTCACCCGCGCCGCCAGCTTCCTTGTCCGCTACGCTCCGGTTACACAGCAGGAGCGCTGGGAGGAGAACGCCGGCTACAGCCCCTCGACGCTCGCGCCCGTCATCTCCGCGCTGCTCTGCGCCTCGGACATCGTTTGCAAGGAATTTCCCGAGCTCGCCGACTTCCTCTGTGACTACGCCGACTGGATCGAAGCGCATCTCGACGAGTGGACCACCACCACCGCGGGCGTTCTCCTGCCCGAGGTGCCCTATCACTACATGCGCATCCGTCCTCCAGCCGAAGGCGAGCCATTCCACAACCCATCCATCCCGCCCGGCATGATCCACATCGCGAACCGCGAGCCCGGCGAGAAGAACGAGTTTGAAGCCCGAGAGGTCATCGACGGCGGCTTCCTCGAGCTCGTCCGCTACGGCATCCGCCGGCCCGACGACCCGCTGATCATCGACTCCCTCAAAGTCGTCGACCACGTCCTCAAGATCGACACACCCTACGGTCCTTGCTGGCGCCGCTACAACCACGATGGCTACGGACAGCGCAAAGACGGCGGTCCGTACGTTGGCTACGGGCAGGGCCGCGCCTGGCCGCTGCTCACCGGCGAGCGCGCGCACTACGAGCTCGCCGCCGGCAACGACGTCAGCGCGCTCATCAACGCGATCGAAAAATTCTCCTCCTTCGGAGGCATGCTTCCCGAGCAGGTCTGGGACTACGCCGACATGCCCTCCGAAGGGCTCTACTGCGGTCGCTCCGCCGGCTCCGCCCAACCCCTCTGCTGGGCGCACGCCGAGTACCTCAAACTTCTCCGCTCCGTCACTGACGGCCACATCTTCGACCGCATCTCCATCGTCGAAGAGCGCTACGGCGTCCCCAGGGAGCAGCGCAAATTTCAGAACCGCATGGAGATCTTCCGCACCACGCGTCCCATCTCCGCCATGGTCTGCTGCGGCACCCTGCGCGTGATCGACCCCGATCCCTTCCACGTCGTCTGGAGCGCCGACAACTGGGCGACCACCAACAAGACCGAAGCCAACCCTGTCGACTCCTTCGGCTCCTTCGTCGATATCGTTGCCCCCGCCCAGTCCGGCGCTCTCGTCTTCACCATGTACTGGCCCGCTTCCAACCGCTGGCTCGGCCACAACTACGAGGTGACCATTCACGCCGAGCAACCCGCCCAGATGCCCGCCTCCCGCAAGCCGCAAAACTAACCCGCGCGAACCTAAATCCTTCGACTATCATCTAACCAACCATGACGAAGGCGCGAAAACATCTCTCGGACGACCAGATGCAGACCATCGCCCGCGCGCTCGCCGACCCCCGCCGCTTCGCCATCCTCCAACAGATCGCCCGCCAGGACTGCACTGCCTGTGGTTCTCTCGCCGAGCAGAAGATCCTCAGCCCCGCGACCATCTCCCATCACCTCAAAGAATTGGCCGACGCCGGCCTTATCGACGTCCAGCGCGACGGCCGCTGCGCTTCACTCTCGCTCCATCGCGAAACCTGGAACGCCTACCTCGCCCAGCTCGCCAAACTATAAGTTCACCGCCTCTGCTGTCATCCTGAGGCGTAGCCGAAGGACCTCTGTATTTTGCCGGGAGTCTCCACGATCTCCACGGGCCCTGCATAACATTTCGATAAATATCAAAACTTCCTGAATCCTTCCAATCGCCGCCTCATCCATTTCGATGTAGGTCGAACAATTCGACAAACCTCGAAAAGGAGAAAACACCATGGCAAAGCTCACAGGTAAGGTCGCAGTCGTTACAGGAGCCAGCAAGGGAATTGGCGCGGGCATCGCAAAGGCGCTCGGAGCCGCCGGAGCCTCGGTCGTCGTCAACTACGCCTCGGACAAGGCCGGCGCCGAAAAGACCGTTGCCGAGATCACCAAATCCGGCGGAAAAGCCCTCGCCGTCGGCGCCAGCGTCGCCAACTCCGCCGATATCGACAAGCTATTCAAAGAAACGAAGAAAGCCTTCGGAAAGTTGGACATCCTCGTCAACAACGCGGGCGTCTACTCCTTTACTCCTCTGGAGGAGGTCACCGAAGAGGAGATCAACCGCATTTACTCCACCAACGTCACAGGCCTTTTGCTCACCACCAAGGCCGCAGTGAAGCTCTTTCCGTCAGAAGGCGGCAGTGTCATCAACATCGGCTCCGTGGTCAGCGAGAACACGCCGCCGAACACGTCCATCTACACCGGAACCAAGGGTGCAGTCGACGCCATTACCCGCGTTCTCGCCAAAGAACTCGGCCCAAAGAAGATTCGCGTGAACGCCGTGAACCCGGGCGTTACGGCCACTGAAGGAACCCAGACCTTGGGAGTCAGGGGCTCAGACTTTGAAACCGCCCTCGTCGCGCAGACCCCGCTCGGCCGCGTCGGCAACCCCGACGACATCGCCGACGTCGTCACCTTCATCGCCTCTGACGACGCCCGCTGGGTCACCGGCTCGCTCCTCCAGGCCGGCGGCGGCCTTCGCTAACGAGTCGCCTTGATCAAGTTTTTATCGAACTAAGCGAAACTTCATTCCAGCAACCTGATCTAACCCATACACGGACAGCAAACCGTGTATGGGCCCGACCAAAAACAAGAACAACACAGGAGAAGATCATGAACCTCGTCCTTACACTTCTTCCCCTCGGCCTCGTTGCCGCCAACTACCTCCTCGCCGACCTCCGCGATCGTCGTCAGCCCGACCACGACGCCATCTGCGGCTGAGCTCTCACATCGCAGCTCAGCCGCGTACGTGCTCTTATGCCGGTGGCTGACCCGGCATACTCAGCATCCATCCGACGCCGTACTTATCCGTGCACATGCCAAACAACGGAGACCAGAAGGTCTTCTCCAGCGGCATAAACGTGCTCCCGCCTTCGCTCAGCGCAGCAAACAAGCGTCTCACTGTCGCCTCGTCCGTGTCCTCGATGCAGATCTGGAAGCCACTCATCGGCTTCCCCCTGCCCGGGGGCGCATCCGCTCCCATCAGAGTGATGCTGCCCACCGGCATTGCCGTGTGCATCACCAGGTCTTTCGCATCGGGAGGCACCGGCGTTCCCGCTGGCGCCTCGCTATACTTCATCGTCATCTGCCGCTTGGTTCCGAAAACCTTCTCGTAGAAGCTGAATGCTTCGTCGCACTTGCCTGTAAATCCAAGATGCACGCTCGTCTTCATCACACCTCTCCTTTTCTTCGTTTTCCTGATCCCTGATCCCTGATCCCTATTCCCTGATCCCTGCCTTCACAAACTCCGCCAGCCTGTCGAGCATCTGGTTCCAGCCCTCGCGCATGCCCTTCAGAGCGAATGCAGCCGCGGGCGTGCTCTTCGTCACGTGCACATCCACAATCACCTCCGTGCCGCCATCTCTTTCTTCGAAGAACACCGACGTCCACGTCTCCAGGATCTGCCGTCCTTCCTTATCGACCGGCCCCGACGTGAAATGGAAGCGATACGGAGGATAGAACTCCACAAACCTTCCCGTCATCGGATACACCGTCCCATCCGGCCCTCGCATATGGATCAGGATCGCTCCACCGCCGCGCGCATCCATCTCGCACACAGGATTCGTGAAGCCCTTCGGCCCCCACCACTCGCGCACCAGCTCCGGCTTCGTCCACGCGTCGAACACCATCTGCCGCGGCGCCGCAAAGAACCGCCGCAGGTGCAGCTCGCTCGGCACCTCGTCCGCTGCCGCCTTGCGCTCCGGCTGCACGCGCAGCATGAACTCTGCAAAGCAGTCGAACGCGGAGTTCCATCCGCCGTTGTGTCCATCGCGCTCGCTCTCCGTCGCAAAAGGCGCCTGATGAAAGTGCATGACCGTCTTTCCTCCTTGCTCTTCAAACCGCACCGTAACCACGTTCTCCTTTGGCCCGTCTGCCAGCCCCACGCTCGCGCGGCTGTCCCATCCAAACGTGTACTTCAGCAACTCCGGCGGCCGCACCTCGAGCACCGTTCCACCCTGTCCCAGCTTCACAGGCTGATCGCTTCCGGGCCGCTGGCCCACCATCGTCAGGTGCCACTGCCCGCCCGGCTGGTCAGAGGTCGTAAACTCCGTCGGTGTAAACCCGCGCGGCCCCATCCACTCCTTCGCCATCGCAGGATCGGTCCACGCCTTCCACACCAGCTCGCGCGGCGCGTCGAAGGTCCGCGTAATCGAGATCTCATAGCCCTGCCCGGGCTGCATTGCCACTGCACTGTTAGTTAAGCTTGCGGACATTTCTCTTCTCCTTACGTGATTTTGTGGTCTTCCGTTCCCTCGATCCCTTGGCCTGCTCCGCCTGCAGGTGCTTCAGAAAGCTGTCCAGCCGGTCGAAGCTCTCTTCCCAGAACCGCCTGTACTGCTCGATCCACCCGGCCGCCTCGCGCAGCGGCTCAGCCCGCAGCTTCACCGGCCGGTACTGCGCCTGCCGTCCCCGCTCCACGAGCCCGGCATTCTCCAGCACGCGCAGGTGCTTGGAGACGGCCGGCATGCTCATCGCAAACGGTTCGGCTAGTTCCGTCACCGAAGTCTCACCCAGCGCCAGCCTCGCCAGAATGGCCCTGCGCGTCGGGTCCGCCAGTGCTGAAAACGTGTTGCTGATTGCGTCATTCATCGCTATGTAACCATCCGGTTATATAACCTATGAGTTAAATACCCGCTCCATCGTTTCCCGTCAAGGGCTTTTCTAAAGATTTTTTTTCGCGTTCATTCCAGGAGATCGGGAAGAAGCGCAAATTGGCGGGGCCGATCGTCCTGGAGGAAAAAGCATCAAGTTACCGGTATCTGCTACCATTTCCTGCGAAATCCTTTTCCCGCATCCAGGGAACCGAACATCATCAGGAGAATGAAGATGAAGAGCCTCTGGGCCCGGCTGCGCCCGCTTCCGCTCGCTGCCACCGCTTTGCTGCTCATCCCGGGGCTCGGTTTTGCTTCCAGCGGCGCCGCAAATGCCCCTGCCGGCAAGTTCTTCGTGCTTCCCATCGCCAATCCCAACGCCCCGCAGAAGCTCATCTACCGCTACGGCGTTCCATTCCTCACCACGTCCTCCTCTGAAAGCCAGATCAAGATCGGCGCCCCGGTCAAAAAACTCTTTCTCCTCGGCATGACCGAGACCATGCGTCCCTCCGCCTGGTCCAGTCCGCTCGACATGTCGCGCCGCTTCTTCATCGGCGACAACGTCGGCGCCATCCGCCTTACCTACGCCGACGGCTCAACACAAAACTTCCCGCTCATCATTGGTGAAAGCGTCTGGTTCGGCCTGCCCTTCTACCAGGCCCGCGAGCCCTTCCCCACCGACGCACATCTCCGCAACGCCTTCGCACAGTCCAGCCATCTTTATCCCGCCGCTCCGGTCGAGGACGGCAACTACGTTGCGGTGATCAAGCCCGGTCCCGCTCCGCTGGCATCCATCGAGATCATTCCGTCCCCTGACAAGAAGGGCTCTGTCTCGATCGCGGCCATCACCGCAGAGACCGCGCAGGACCAATCCGTTCCCGGCCTGCGTGCCGCGCCCCTGGTTGCCTCCAATGGATCGGGCAACTTTGATCCGAAGTTTGCCGAGTTCATGCAGCAGAAGCCTTTGCGCCTCGCAGGCGTCGACGAGGCCGCATCAAAATCCCGCCTCAGCGAGCTCCGCGCCGCGCTCTACACCGGTGACACGCTCTTCAACCATCCCATAGCTCTTAAACCAGTCCCGCCCGGCTACAACGGCCCGCGCGTCACCTTCAAAGGCGACATCTACGCCACAGTTCTCCAGAACGCCTTCTACGCCAACGTGCAGGACATGCTCGACAAGGTCGACGCCGACGGCTTCTACCACACCTCCACCAAAGGAGCCCTCGCCTGGGCCGGTGTTCCATGGTCGGCCGGCGGAGAGTTCGGCACCTGGCGCAATGGAGTCGGCGTCTACTACGACCAATCCTGGTCACGCGACCTCGGCCGCACCATGCAGGAGCTCGCCGACCTCGGCTTCCTCTCGCCAGCCGCCCGCGGCCTCGATCTCGCCCTGCGCGACGCTCGTCTCTATCAGGAGAACCCATCCCTCACCTTCCACGGCCATCCGCTCCCCCCGCACTGGAGCCGCATCATCAACCGTCCCGACCCATCCACGCCGTTTGAGAACGACGGTCACGGCCTCATCAGCCTCGCCCTCTACAAGCTCTGGCAGCGCCTCCCCGACCGCGACGCCTGGCTGCGCGCTCACTGGACCGATGTCAAAGCGGCTGGCGACTGGATTCCCTGGCAGTTCAACCACCCCGAGCTCTCCGGCGCCAAAGACGGCGTCCTCTACACCACCGGCGAATCCGCCGGCGGCAAAGGCTACTCCGTCTATCCCGACTACATCTGCATGACCTCGCTCGAAGCCCTCGCCCGCATGGCCGACTCCATCGGCCAGACGCAATCCGCCACGCTATGGCGCGACCGCGCGGCCAAAATGCGCTCGGCCATGTTCGCGCACTACATCATCTCGGATCCGAAGTACGGCTCCGTCTGGACCCTCGCCGACGCCGGCTGGCCCAACAAGAGCACCGTCCTCGGCCCAATCATCCTTCAGGCCGACTACACCGCCTACGCCCCTGAAGCTGACCCGCGCTGGCAGTCCGCAGACCAGGCCGCCTACCAGCGCCTCATTGATACCTATAAGCCGCTCGGCTTCTATGGCTGGGCCATGGGCTACGGCCAGGGCTTCGTCACCCAATCCGCGCTGCTCCTCGACCGCATGACCGACGCGACCGCAATGTTCCACTGGACCGCCAAGGAGATCTACGACCCGCGCCTCGGCTCCCGCGAATTCATCGTCCCTGAAGGCGCCCAGCTCGACCCCACCGGCCACTTCATCTATCGCACCGGCGAGTCTGGCAACGGCGTGCAGGAGGACGAGATCATCAAAGCCTTCCGCATCGTCCTCGGCATCGACGACCTCAATCCCGAGCATCCGCGCATCACCCCGCGCATGCCCTATGGCTGGACCGAGCTTGCCACCGAAAAATACCCGATCCTCTTTTCGCACGACGGCAAGGTCGAAACCGCCCTGCTGAACTACCGCCTCACCCGTTCCTCCAGCCAGATGAGCCTCGTCATCTCCGCCGACAAACCCATCGGCACTGTTCCTGTCCGCCTAGGTCCCTTCAAGGACTCGCCCTCCCCGTCCGCCATCCTCATCAACGGCAAACATCCCGAAGGCGCCTCCGTCACCCACAGCGGCGACTCGTTCTGGGTCACCTGCACCACCATCCTCGCTCCAAAGTAGCTCCACCCGACTTGACAAACCTCAGTCCCGCAGACCCCCTGTTCGCCCTCGGCCCCTCATTCCCATTTTGGGAAGGTCCGGACCTAAATTCTATGTTTTGAAGATTTTGCGCAAAAAAAGGGGGAGGGGGTACCCACACCCTTTGCCCCAAATCATGAGATAGAAAGACAGGGAATCTGCGAAAATGATAGAGATGATCTCTGTCTCCAATGTCACCATGCGCTACGGCGCGAAGCTGCTCTTCGAAGACGTCTCCGTCACCTTTCACGGCGGCCGCCGCTACGGCCTCACCGGCCCCAACGGCTCGGGCAAGTCCACCTTCATGAAGGTCCTCACCGGCGAACTGGATGCCCAGAAGGGCACCGTCGTCCGCCCCAAAAAATTCGGCGTCCTCAAGCAGAACCAGTACGAGTTCGACGCCTTCCGCGTCATCGACACCGTCATCATGGGCAACAAGGCCCTCTGGTCCGCGCTCGAGGAGCGCGAGGTCATCTACTCCAAACCCGAGATGACCGACGAAGACGGCATCCGCCTCGGCGAGCTCGAGGGCATCGTGGGCGAAGAGGACGGTTACGAGGCCGAACCCAACGCCGCAATCCTGTTGCAGGGTCTCGACATACCCGACGAAGTCCACGAGCGCAAGATGTCCGAGCTCCAGGGCGGCCAGAAGGTCCGCGTCCTGCTCGCCCAGGCCCTCTTCGGAAACCCCGACGCCCTCTTCCTCGACGAGCCCACCAACTACCTCGATCTCGATTCGATTCACTGGCTTGAGAATTTTCTCAACCGCTACAACGGCACGGTCATCACCATCTCGCACGACCGCCACTTTCTCAATTCGGTCTGCACGCACATCGCCGACATCGATTACGAGACCATCATCACCTACACCGGCGGCTACGACGACATGGTTCTGCAGAAGACGCAGATCCGCAGCCGCATCGAATCGCAGAATGAACAGCGCGAGAAGAAGATTGCGCAGTTGAATGAGTTCATCGCCCGATTCTCCGCAGGCACGCGCAGCTCGCAGGTGAACTCCCGCAAGAAGGAAGTCGAACGCCTGCAGACGACGGAGCTCGCGCGCTCGAACATTCAGCGCCCGTACCTCGCCTTCAAGATGGAGCGCCCCAGCGGCAAGCACGTGCTTGAGTTCGAGGGCGTGAACAAGAGCTACACGCAGCCTGACGGCTCAACGGAGCATGTCATCCGCAACTTCTCCGCCTCTGTAATGCGCGGCGACAAGGTTGTGCTCGTCGGCCGCAACGGCCAAGGCAAGTCCACGCTGCTCAAGGCGCTCCTCGCCAACACCGGCCTGGACGAAGCGAACAAGAGCGACATCGACTCGGGCGAGGTGAAGTGGGGACACGAGGCGCAGATCGGATACTTCGCGCAGGACCACACCGCTTCCATTCCCAAGGGCACCACTGCCGCGGAGTGGCTGCACAGCTTCGATCCCAAGGCAGCCAAGGAAGACATTCGCGGCCTGCTGGGACAGATGCTGTTCCGCGGTGAGGAAGGTCTGAAGAAGACGGAGGCACTTTCGGGCGGCGAGGCGGCGCGGCTCATCTTCTGCAAGCTGATGCTGCAGAAGCCAAACATCCTGGTGCTGGACGAGCCGACGAACCACCTCGACCTCGAGAGCATCATGGCGCTCAACACAGCGCTCCAGAAGTACGAAGGCACCGTGTTTCTGGTCACGCACGATCAGGACCTGATTGAAGAGGTCGGCACACGCATCTGGCACTTCGAGGGCGGACCCACGGACTTCCACATCACCGATCACAAGGGACCCTACGAAGAATACGAACAGCAGCTTGCATTAGCGGCTCGTTAGCACTCGGACGCGTTTGGGAGCGCGTAGCGATTCCGGTACACTCAGCCCAAAGACAGTGTCAGTCCCGCAATTCACCGGAGTAGGTCTTCGCCGGTCTCTAAGGAACGCCACGGAATGGCAAAGGTTGTAGTTGTTGGAGCCGGCGCAATGGGCCTCGCCGCTGCGTACCGGGCAGCGAAGAATGGACATGAGGTAGATCTGATCGAAGCCGCCCCCGAACCGGGAGGCATGGCCGGTCACTTCGACTTCGATGGCGTCTCGGTTGAACGGTTCTATCACTTCGTCTGCAAGACCGACTATCCGACATTTGATCTGCTCAAAGACCTTGGCCTCTCTGACGCGATGCAGTGGCGGCCCACGTCGATGGGTGTCTTCACCGGCGGAAAGCTGCATGGTTGGGGCGATCCCATTTCGCTTCTGCGATTCCCGCATCTGTCGTTGTGGCAAAAGCTGCGATACGGTCTGTTTGCGTTGGTTTCGGTGCGCAAGAATCACTGGCCAGCGATCGAGAACGAGTCCGCGAAGAGCTGGATCGTGCGCTGGTGCGGTGAAGGGGTGTACCGGCTGCTTTGGGAGCCGTTGTTCGACTACAAGTTCTACGAGTACGCGGACAACATATCGGCGCTATGGATATGGACGCGGATCCGCCGCATCGGCCGCTCGCGCAAGAGCATGATGCAGGAGGAGCTTGGATACATCGACGGTGGATCGATCACGCTGGTGAATGCGCTGATGGATGGGATCCAGAAGAACGGCGGACGTGTTCATCTCGGCGAGCCGGCTACGGAGATAGCTTCAGAGAACGGACGGGTCACCGGCGTGCGAACGTCGAAGGGCTTTTATCCCGCCGACGCGGTTATCTGCACGTCTCCAACCCCGCTGATTGCCCCACTCGTTCCGTCGCTGCCCGAGGACTGGAAGCAGAGGTACGCGTCCATTCACAACATCGGCGTGATCTGCGTCATCTTCAAACTGCGGCAGCGCGTCAGCCCGCATTTCTGGGTAAATGTATCGCAGCCGGGTATTGAGATTCCGGGCGTGATCGAGTTCACGAATTTGCGTGATGTTGGCGGTGACCACATCGTCTATGTGCCGTACTACATGCCGGTAACGCATCCGAAGTTCTCGTGGCCTGATGAGCGGCTGCTGGATGAGGCCTTTGCATGTCTGCAGCAGATCAACCCTGCGCTGACGCGCGAAGATATTGTTGCGACAAAGGTTGCGCGTCTGCGCTTTGGGCAGCCGATCTGCGAGCCCGGATTTGCAGCGAAGATACCGCCTGTGCAGACGCCGATTGCCGGCCTGCAAATTGCGGACACCTGCTTCTATTACCCAGAGGACCGTGGAATTGCGGAAAGCGTACGGTTAGGGCAGCAGATGGCAAATGCGGTCGGGCACTAAGCGGCGATATGGTGGCAAACGCCCGCTGATTGCAGAAAGTCCTGAAGTTTATAGACTGGAGAGAATACATCCAGCGCCGGTTGAGCAGGGGGTGCAGCAGTTCCGCACCGGCTAAGCGCATCCAAAGGAATTGATCATGCTGAATGGGAAAAAAGTTGCAGTCGTTCTGCCGGCTTACAACGCTGCCAAGACGCTGGAAAAAACGGTTAGCGAGATTCCGCGCGACATTGTCGACACGGTGATTCTCACAGATGACTGCAGCAAGGATGATACGGTCCGGATCGCACAGCAGCTGGGGCTGGTTACGCTGCGGCACGACAATAACCGCGGTTACGGCGGCAATCAGAAGACCTGTTACGCCGCGGCTCTCTATGAGGGCGCGGACATTGTGGTGATGGTTCACCCGGATTACCAGTACACGCCGCTGCTGATTACGGCGATGGTTTCGATGATCGCGTATGGCGAGTACGACGGTGTGCAGGCATCACGCATTCTTGGCCGCGGCGCGCTGAAGGGCGGCATGCCGAAGTACAAGTATGTGTCGAATCGCGTGCTCACTCTGATCGAGAACATTCTGATTCACGAGAAGTTATCGGAATATCACTCCGGCTATCGTGCGTGGAGCCGTGAGGTGCTGGAGCGGCTGCCGCTGCTGAGTTGCTCGGACGATTTCGTGTTCGACAACGAGATGCTTGCGCAGGCGTTCTATTTCGGCTTCCGCGTGGGCGAGATTTCGTGCCCGACAAAGTATTTTGAAGAGGCCTCGTCGATTAATTTCCGGCGCAGCGTGAAGTATGGTTTCGGTGTTCTGGGCACCGCGCTGGATCTGCGGTTGAAACGAATGAAGCTGAAGAAGCCGGCGATTTTTGAAGATCGGCCGGGCGAAAAGCTGCTGGATGCCCCGCGGCCAGCTCCGCTGGTGACCCCCGTTGCGCGAGCATAGGCACAACCTCGACCGGCGCTCCGGCATCGGCCTTCTCTGAACGTATGAGAAACACAGCCTGGTATCGTGCTGCGCTGGTGGGCGCTGTTGCCATTGTGTTGTTCAACACCTGGTATGCAGCGCGCGCGCTGCACACGCTGATAGCGGCACAGTTTTGGTACTCGCACACGCTGGAAGTGATCTCGCAGACCGAGACTTTGCTTGCGGAAGTGCGCACGGCGGAGAGCTCGGCGCGCGGCTTTGTCATGACCGGACTGCCTGCGCTTGAGGATCAGTATGCGAGGTCTACCCAAGAGATTCACGAGACCACGGACCAGCTGCAGCGGCTGACGATCGACAACAGCTCCGAGCAGGTGCGCATCGCGGCTCTGAATGATGGGATTTCAGCGAAGATGGCGAAGCTGGAGGCGCTGCTCGATGTGCGCCGAGTGCAGCCGCAGGGCGCGATTGATCCGGCGCTGCTGGCCCCGATCGTTCAGGGAACCCCGGACCGCATGGACAGGGTACAGGCGGCGGTTCGCGATATTGAGGCAGAGGAACAGCGGCTGCTTGCAGAGCGGACCGCAGATGCGGCTTCGGCGCGGCGACACGTATGGGGAAGCTTCACACTGGCCTTTGTGCTCGACTTTGTTTTGCTTGTAGCCGCGTTTGAACTGCTCGTTCGCGTGGGGCGCGACCGCGAGCGGATTACTGCAATCTCGGAAGAGATTGGCGCGCTGAATCGCCAGTTGACCGAGGCGAATGCGGATTTGGAAGACAGAGTTGCGCAGAGGACCAGCGAGCTCGCGCAATCCAATGAGGAACTGGAGGCTTTCAGTTATTCGGTGTCGCATGACCTTCGCGCGCCCTTGCGCACCATCGATGGATTCTCGCTTGCGCTGCAGGAGGACTTCGCTGGCAAGCTGGATGAGCAGGGAAGGGATTACATCAACCGGGTGCGCAATGGCGTGCAGCGCATGGGCACGCTGATCGACTCACTGCTGCAGCTCTCGCGCGTGACGCGGTATGAGGCGCAACGCGAACGAGTGGACCTGTCGGAGCTCGCGACAACGGTCTTTGGAGATCTTCACGGTCTGGATCCGCAGCGAAAGGTGCGGTGGACTGCCGAGCCCGGACTGACTGCCGACGCTGATCCTCGTCTGATGCGCGTTGCCTTTGAGAATTTGATTGGAAATGCATTGAAGTTCACCGCACGAACAGACGATGCGACGATCATGTTCGGGAGTAGCCCGCAAAATGGCGAGACCGTATACTTCCTTCGGGACAATGGTGCAGGGTTTGACATGCAGTATGTCGACCGCCTGTTCACTGCGTTTCAGCGTCTCCATGGAGAGCGTGAGTTCAAAGGGTCGGGTATCGGCCTTGCGACTGTGTCACGCATCATTCGCCGTCATCACGGTTCCATATGGGCGGAAGGAGAGCCCGGCAAGGGAGCCACATTTTTTTTCACGCTTGCGCCCTGACCTTGCATTCGAGCGCGGAGAAATCGAACGAATTTCGAGAGTGAGATGATTCTTCTTGTTGAAGACGATCCGGACCACGAAGCGCTGGCGATCCGCGCGTTGCGTAAGGCCAATGTAGCGAACGAGATTGAGGTGGCGCGTGATGGCGCCGAGGCGGTGGAGTATGTGAATGCCGCAGCCAGCGGAGCGAAGCCGATGCCGCAGCTGGTCCTGCTTGATCTGAAACTGCCGAAGGTGGATGGTCTGGAGGTGTTGCGGAACATTCGCGGGGCAGAGAAGACGGCGCTGCTACCTGTCGTAGTGCTTACCTCGTCTGATGAAGAGAGAGACATCGTGTCCAGCTACCGGCTGGGTGTGAACAGCTATATCCGCAAGCCGGTCAACTTTACGGATTTTGCCGAGGCGACACGTCAACTCGGCATGTATTGGCTGTTGCTTAACCAATGTCCACCGCCCCAATAAACGCGCCGCAGAAGCCGCTCCGAGTGCTCCTCATCGAAGACTATGAGGAAGACGCTCTGCTGCTCGAGCGCTTTCTATCCCGAGCCGGATATCCGGTAGACGCGCGCCGTGTGCAGACGGCAGACGAGCTTCGCGATGCGCTGACGGAGCCGAGCTCGATTGATCTCGTGCTGGCGGACTACACGCTGCCGAGTTTCGGCGCACGCGATGCGCTGGCCATCATTCAGGACAGCGGCGTCGAGATCCCGTTCATCATCGTCTCGGGGACGATCGACGAGGTGTCGGCTGTCAGCGCGATGCGGGCCGGAGCGCATGATTATGTGCTGAAGGGACATCTGGACCGCCTGCTGCCCGCGATCGAGCGCGAGCTTGCGGACGCGGAAAGGAGACGGGCGCGGCTGCGCACCGAGGCCGAGCTGCGGCTGGCGCAGCAACGGTTCTCCGCTACGTTCAACCAGGCTGCGGTCGGTATGGCGCACACGACGACTAGCGGCCACTTTCAGCTGGTGAATCAACGCCTCGCGGAGATGCTGGGCGTATCCGTAGAACGGCTTGTTTCGCTGTCGATCACGGATTTCATGTTGCCGTCGGAGCGCGAGATGGAGTCGGCGGAGTTGCTGGAGCTGCTCGCCGGGCGACAGGCGGGGCACCGCGTCGAGCGCGAGCTGCTGCGCTACAACGGAACGACGTTTCCGGCGCAACTTACTGTATCGGTGCTGCGGCACGATAACTCGACAGCGCCAAGCATTCTTTGGGTGGTGGAGGACATCTCTGCGCGCAAGGCCGCGGAGCGCGAGACGTCGGAACTGATGACGCGCCTGATCAATTCCGAGCGGCTTGCCGCCGCGGGGCGCATGGCGAACACGCTGGCGCATGAGATTAACAATCCGCTCGAGGCGCTGACGAATGTCGTCTACCTGCTGCAGACGCATGATCTTCCGCCCTCGGCGCGGGAGTTGGCCGCGGTGGCGTCGCGCGAGCTGGAACGAGTGGGTCACATCACACGATCGACACTGAGCTTCTACCGCAAGGCGCCGGGGCGCACGCTCGATCTGTACACGATGCTGGATGAGGTGGTGCAGCTCTTTACGTCGCGTGCGACACAACATCACATCGACATTCAGACGCGATTCAGCGACGAGGTGCGCGAGGCGAGCTACGATCCGGCACTGCGCCAGGTGATTGCCAACCTTGTGGCGAATGCGCTCGAGTCCATGGAGAGCATCGGCGGGCGTCTCAATATCCGCGCGCGAATCGAGGGATCGCATGCGATGATTTTGATTTCCGACACGGGACATGGAATCGATCGTGCGAATATGCGCTCCGTCTTTGAGCCGTTCTTTACGACGAAGGGTGAGCGCGGAACCGGTCTTGGCCTTTGGGTCACGCGGGGCATCGTGGAAGAGCAGGGCGGGCGCCTGCGGCTTCGCAGTTGCACGAGCGGCCGGCACCGTGGAACGACGGTGCGAATTGAGCTTCCGGTCGTGCATCAGTCCAGCGCGTCGTTGAAATCGGCGGCGCTGGTCAATTGAATCGGTTGCGACAAGACAGCTTCGGGGGCGGGATTTAGAATCCTGCCATGGAAACGCGCTACGGTTCTGTGCAGAAGAATGTATTGGGTCAGCCGCTGGAGATGTGTGGCTCTGAGCCGACGACGGGTTTCTTCCGGGACGGCTGCTGCAAGACCGGACCAGAGGACCTGGGAATGCACACCGTCTGCTGTGTCGTGACAGAGGAGTTTCTGAGTGTTTCGAAGCAGCTGGGGAACGATCTTTCAACGCCGATGCCGCAGTTTGGATTTCCGGGACTGAAGCCCGGCGACCGCTGGTGCGTGTGCGCGGCGAGATGGTTGCAGGTGCAGCGGGCCGGAGCGGCGTGTCCCGTGGTTCTTGAGGCGACCCACGAGGCAACCCTGGAGATTGTCCCCTTCGATCTGCTGCTGCAGTATGCAGTGATTCCTGAAACGCTGCATTGATGAATGCTTCCGCCGGCTCAACGGAATGACGGCGGGTATTTCGGAATCGGGCTTCTGTTCTTTTATCGTGTGGTTTTTTTGCCGAAGCTTACGATCGTGGCTATAGGCGCCGTCTGTTTATCTTGACATTGCCTTGCTCAAAGGGCGAATCTAGTCCAAACAATTAAAAGACGCTTCCGTGCGGAATTGAGCAAGTACCCGAATTGGGTGAGCGCGATATTTTCACGGATCCGCCTTATATGAACCGGGCCCGCCGTGCCGGACGTTTTACGCTTCGATTGGAGACACGACGCATATGAAACACACGCTTCGGACACACATCCGACTGCTCGCGGTCCTTCTTCTCAGTACGCCATTCGCTACAGTTCGGCTGCACGCCCAGTCCGCCGCTCTTGGTGGAATTGGCGGTGTCGTTCGGGATAGCACGGGCGCGGTGGTTGCGGGAGCGACGGTGGTCGTGAGCAACCCGGCGACCGGGTTCAGCCGCACACTGACAACCGACGGCGAGGGCCATTACGAGCTGCAGTTCCTCCAGCCCGGAACGTACGAGGTTGTGCTCGGCGGCAACGGCAACTTCGGCAAGGTGGACAGGAAAGGCGTGGCTGTAACAGTAGGCGCGCCGATCACGGTGGACGCAGAGCTTCCAACTGCCAACGTGAGCACGGAGGTGACGGTCAGCTCCGAGGCTCCGTTGATCGACACGGAGAAGGTCGAGGAGTCACAGGTTGTCGACCAGGCTGTTGTATCGAACGTGCCGGTGAACAGCCGCCGCTTTGAAAGCTTCGTGCTGCTTACACCCAACGTTGTGCCCGACGGCAATACGGGTCTCATCGGCTATCGCGGCGTATCCGGCGTCTACAACCAGAACATCATTGACGGCGCGAACAACAACCAGCAGTTCTTCTCGGAAGCGCGCGGGCGTTCGATTGGTTCGCCGTATGTCTGGCCCGTCGATGCCATTCGTGAGTTTGAGTCTTCGGCGACCGGCTATTCGGCTGAGCTTGGCGGAGCTGCCGGCGGCATTATCAACGCGATCACGAAGTCTGGAACAAACCAGTGGCACGGTGACGCGTACGAGTACTACCGCACGCCCGGCTGGAATGCGCTTGACCCGCTGAACAAGTACCAGGGTCGCCTCACCAACAACCACTTCCTGCTGACCCAGCCAGTAAAGGTGCAGCACCAGTTCGGCTTGTCGCTCGGTGGTCCGATTATTCGGGACAAGCTTTTCTTCCACTTCAGCTACGACGGGTATCGCAGGGCTAATCCGATCACCTATTTGTCGACCTATAACTCGACCTCAACCAACGTCAGCAGCCTGGTGCACCTCTGCGACGGCGGCACTGTCCACCTGGTCGATGGCGGCACTACCTATCCCACGTCGATTCCGAATGTGACCCCGACCCAGTGTGCTGCGGCGGTCGCTGTTGTTCAGTCGAACCTCGGCGCGTTCCCGCGCAACACAAAGCAGGATATCTTCTTCCCGCGCCTCGACTATCAACTCGGTTCCAAGACCCATCTTTCCGCCGAGTTCCTGTGGCAGAACTATAACCAGCCGAACGGCTACAACACTTCCACGACCATCAACAACGGCGGCCAGTCGCAGAACGGTACGGCGAGCTTCCATGAGCGCATCATTATTGCGAATGCTGAGACTGCACTGAGCTCCAACTCGGCCAACGTGGTGCACTTTCAGTGGGGGCGCGATCTCGAGACGGCATCAACCAATCAGGGCGGCCCGGCGAATAACCTGACGAACCTGTTCAGCTATGGCGAAACCTCCGCTCTCCCGCGCGGGGCATTCCCGGACGAGCATAAGTGGCAGGTCTCTGATGTCTACTCGCGCACGATGGGACACCACACGGTGAAGGCTGGCTTCGACGCCTTCTTCGTGCACGAGCAGATTGCGAATCTGTTCGGCGGCGACGGTGCCTTCAACTACTCGAACGGCACGGTTGAGATCAACTTTGCTAACTGGATTCAGGACCAGCTCGGAGTGAACCCGACGTACACGTACACTAGCGCCAGTACTGCCCCGACGGCAGGAACCGGCCGGCATTTCGTCAGCTTCTCACAGACAGTCGACCAGCTCACCGGCGTCGGCGCCGACGACTTCTGGAATCAAAATCTCGACTTCTTCGCCGAGGACCAGTGGAAGGCTACGCCGAAGTTCCTTCTATCGCTGGGCCTTCGTTATGACGTGCAGCTTGTGCCCGGTCCGGACCTGCCAAACACGCTGAACCCGGTTGCGTTCAACGCGACCTCGCAGATCAATCCCAACCTGCACATGATCCAGCCGCGCATCGGCTTCAACTGGAACCCCCAGACCGGTACGGTTGTTCGTGGCGGCTACGGCATGTTCTACGGCCAGATTGGGAACTCCTCCTATTACACCTTGCGGCGTGAGAACGGCGTCTACCAGAAGCAATACGCCGATAGCGCCCCGGTCGCGAATCTTCCGTACGTGGCGAGCGGCGTGGCTATAGGCCCAACGTACAGTGGACAGCCAGCCGCCAGTCAGACGAAGTGCGTACCGGTCGCTCCAGCTACCGTGTGCTACAACAACAACGGCCAGTACCACTCGTACGGTCCTCAAGGTGGCGTTCCGATCTATACTCCGCCGGGACCGGCACCGTTTAACTACGTGATAGGGCAGCCGATCACGATTCCGTCAAGCATCAACCCCGCGCTGGGGACGGGCATTACAATCCGCGGCATGGACCCCAGCTTCACCAATCCGGTCTCGCAATCATGGGACCTCACGGTGGAGCAGGCTCTGCCGCTGCACTCGTCCTTCACGCTGGGCTACGTAGGTAATCGGGCCAACCACCTGCCTGTCTACATCGATACAAATATTGATCCGGCGTCGGTTCTCAACAATCGCTTCTACGCCTACACCAACCCGATCACAGGAGCGACGGGCACGGCTATCCAGCCGACGTACGTGAACAAGCTCTACTCGACCACAGGCACTGTGGCTACTGGTTTTTCGGCGGTCAACTCCTGGTATCACTCCATGGTGGCAACCGTCCGCAAGCCGATGGCGCACGGCGTCGAGTTGCTCGCCAACTATACGTGGGCAAAGGCGATGGATGGCGGACAAACCTACGGCACCAATGGAACCTTCAACGGTACCGACGCTCCGCTGATTCCGTTCTTCACGGGCGGCCGCACCGGTGTCGGTGACGAGTATGCTCGTTCGGATCTCGACATCCGCAGCCGTGTGGTTGTGACGCTGGTCGGCAAGTCGAACTTCACGCTCGGCAATAAGTTCGCCGAGTACGCGACGAATGGCTGGCTGCTGTCCGGTACCTACACCGCGCAATCGGGCGAGCCGGTTACGGCGACCGTCAGCGGAAGCTACACGTCGATCTCGGGCGGCGCGCTTGGCACTCCAGGGCTCGCGATCACGACGGACGCCGGCCCGGCGAACGCCTCGTTCACCTCCGGCCCGTCTGCACGCGTTCCGGATTTCATCGCGAAGCGCAACGCGTTCGCAGGCCCCGGTGTTCACAATCTTGACGCACGGCTCTCGCGTAGCTTCCCCATCAAGGAGAGGTTCAGCTTCGAGCTTGCGGCCGAAGCATTCAACCTGGCCAATCACCGCAATATCCTTGCTGTGAACACGAACCTGGTGCAGTACACGGCGGCAGCGACCTCCGGCACAGGCCCGTGCGTGCTGGGCACGGCAGCGACTGGTGGCTGCAACGGAACGCTGGGTCCACTGCCGAGCTCGGCTGCGCAGTTCATGACGCCGTCGAGCACGTCGAACGTCATCTACGGTCCGCGTCAGATCCAGCTTCTCGGACGATTTATCTTCTAACCGCTCACGCGAACACAAACAATGATGGCCCGGAAAGATCCGGGCCATCATTCTTTTTGTGTGAGTGCGAGTGCGAGTGCAGTGCTCTTAAGTGTCCTGTCCATTGGTCGGCTGCTGCGTCGCATCGGAGAGCGTGACTTTCACGTTGAACTGGCGCTGGCCGCGGAATACCGTCACGGTGACAGTGTCTCCGGCATGATGCTCATTGAGTACATTGGAGAGATCCTGCTTGTTCGTGATGTCCTCGCCATCGATCTTGGTGATGAGATCGCCTCCGAGCACGATCGGGGTGAAGCCGAGGTAGGCGCGCTGTGATCCGCCGCGCAGCCCTGCACGTTCGGCGGCACCGCCCGGCAGGACGCGCTCGATCAGCATGCCGTAGTCTGCAGGCAGGCCAATCTGCTGGGCGAGATCGGGGCTGATCTCCAGCGTGACCATGTCCATCGAGGGCCGGCGCACGCGCCCATAACGCGCGAAGTCATCGAGCACGGCCTTTGCGGTCGAGATCGGAATGGCGAAGCCGATGCCGGCCGACTGCGCAGCGCCGCCATTCGGATTGCCCGCAATCATCGTTGTGATGCCGATGACCTCGCCGTGTGAATTGAGCAGAGGGCCACCCGAGTTGCCCGGGTTGACCGCGGCGTCCGTCTGAATTGCATTGTCGATCTTCACTCCCGACGGCAATTCGATCGACCGAAGCGCCGAGATGATGCCGCGTGTCATCGTGCCCTGGAAGCCGAACGGATTCCCGATCGCATAAACGCGCTGGCCGACGGCGAGATGAGACGAGTCGGCAAGCACTGCCGGCTGCAGATCGGGGGCGTTATTGATTTGCAGCAAGGCCAGGTCGTGCGCCTTATCGGTTCCGAGCACCGTGGCCTTGTACCTCTTCTTGTTAGCAAGTGCGACTTCGACCGACTGCGCGCCCTCGACAACATGGTTGTTCGTCAGGATGTGACCCTGCTTGTCGATAATGAACCCGGAGCCTTGGCCCTGTTCCGGAACGGGCTGGTAAAAGAAGTCATACGCCACCTGGGTCGAGGTGATGTTCACGACCGACGGCAAGCCGCGCTTGTAGACGGAGATGTTCTCCTGCTCTTCAGCGTCAAGCGTTGGCGCAGCCTGGGTCTCGGTCAGCTTGAATGTTCCCATCGGCCCATTCAGGGTGGAGGTGGTTACGTCCGGAGCCTGCGCGCCATGCACCAGGTTGGCGATCGTGCCGATGGGGAAGAAGTGTGTGGTCAGCAGATAAAAACCACAGAGGATGCAGAGAACAAGCAAGACGGAACGCAGCTTCATGGATAACCTTCTTGGACGCACACAGCGCCCTTCCATGATTTTACGGATTCCGGGCGGCCTCTGTTCCGCTTTTCAGTAGAAGTCTGAACTGCACAAGTGCAATGGAATCAGTTCGTCTCTTCCGTTGGCTCGCCGCGCTCCATGGCCAGCAACCGCCGCTTGCGGTCCACACCCCAGCGATATCCCGTCAGCCGGCCGTCCGCACCCACTGCCCGGTGGCATGGAACGACAACTGCCAGCGGGTTGGCGCCGCATGCTGCGCCGACGGCACGCACTGCTTTCGGTGCACCAATCATCTGCGCAATCTGGGAGTAGGTTCGCGTTTCGCCGCGCGGGATCGCTCGGAGCGCCTCCCACACGCGATGCTGAAACGACGTCGCGCGCACATCGTAGGGCAGGGAAGCGGCCCTCGCGCTTTCGGTCAAATGGGCGAGCACAAATCGCAGTGCCTCGCCCAGGCCAGAGTCATCCCGCTGCAGCGTCGCCTTTGCGAACCGCGACTGCAGCTCGCGCTCCGCTTGTTTATCGGAGTCGGCGAAGAGCACAGCGCACAGCCCGCGATCAGTTGCCGCAACAAGGACGCGTCCAAGCGGCGAGGCTGCCGTTGACCAGCGAATCGTCTCGCCCGCGCCATGTGCTTTCATTGCCGAAGGTCGCATGCCGAATATGCTCTCCGAATCCTGGTACAGGCGGCTCGACGAGCCGAAACCAGCAGCATACAACGCCTCAGTCACCGAGCCGGCAGGCTCGCGCACCCGCTGGCGAAAACGCTCGCGGCGCTGTGCCCTCGCGAACTCCGCCGGCGTGACGCCGAGCACGCGTTGAAATCCGCGGAGCAGCGCGAACCGGCTGAGACCCACCGACCGCGCCACTGAATCCAGAGATACGGATCCATCAGCTTCGCGCAGAATCTGCGTGGCGCGGATGATTGCGTCTGAGTGCGGTCCTGTGCGGCCGTTCCGGCGCGTGGGCTGACAACGCAGACACGCGCGAAACCCGGCAGCCTCTGCTTCCTCGCAGCTTGCAAAAAAGTGCACATTCTGCCGAGCGGGATGACGGCTGGGGCACCCGGGCCGGCAATAGATTCCAGTAGATTGTACGCCGTAGACAAACTGGCCTTCGGCGTTCGCATCGCGCGCAAGTACCTGCTGCCACGCGGTTTCGTTGTCGAACTCGGCTGGTCTCTGCATGCGTGTTTCCGATATTGCAGTCATAAATCCCATGCCATGAGGGTCGCTCAATCGGGTTTTACGACGCACTCCGTTCCGTGCACGCAAATCGATTTTGACAAGGCTGAGCCGGTCGCACATCTGTCGCTTGAGCGACCCTTCCTATTTTGGAGTGACCCGCTACTTTTGTGTACTCGTTTGACATTGATTGCAGTAGTCTTACCGCAGCGGTGCGGCCAAGTAGAGATGTCCCCCGTTTAGCTAGCTCGTTACGGTCCACTGAATGCCGCTTCTGCGTTGGTGTCTTAGTCTACTTCTGGTTTTGGGATCGTGTTTTGGCGGCATGTCATTGGACGCGCAGAGCCGCGATGCGCCCGCTACGCTCACGGGTACCGTCAGCGATCCTTCCGGCGCTCGAATCCAACGCGCTTCCGTCCATGTACACGGCGACAATCTGGATCGCGATACGATCACGAATGCTGCCGGCGTATTCACGGTTACGCTTCCCAGCGGAAGCTATATGCTCACGGTACGGTCATCGGGTTTTCGCGCGCTCAGCCGCGACGCGAGCGTCCAACCCGGTGATTATCGCCACCTGAACTTCAAACTCTCAATCGACGCCGCCGAGGAGATGATCAGCGTTGATCCTGCATCTGGCGCGGGCGGCTCGCAGGGCGCGCTCAACCTCTCCGGCAATCAGCTTGACATCCTCTCGGAGGATCCCGAGACGCTGCGCGAACAACTCACCGCGATGGCCGGCGGTGGTGTCGGCCCCTCCGCGCCGGAATTCCTCGTTGATGGCTTCAGCAACGGCCAGATTCCGCCGAAGTCCGCCATCCGCGCAATCCATATCAACAGCGATCCCTACTCAGTTCTTTATGATCATCCGGGATTTGGCAGGGTAGAGATTGAGACGCAGGCGGGCGGCAACCAGCTTCACGGCATGGTCGACCTCGGGGGAACCGACAGCGCTTTCAACTCGCAGAATCCTTTCACTGCCAACGCAGAGCCGCCGTACCATCAATTTATTTTTCGCGGTAATCTCAGTGGTCCGATCGGCAAGGTTACTTCGTACTTCGTCGCGGGGACCAGCAGCGACCTCCAGAACAACGCAATCGTGAATGCCGTCGATCCACTGGCGCCTCGGGCCACAGTGTCCGAGGCGATCGCCGATCCGCTGCGCGACGACGACTACAGCTTCCGGCTCGATCACCGCTTCTCGCAAGCGAACCAGATCAACGGCCGCTACGAAATTCACCGCCTGCATCAGGCGAATGCCGGTGTCGGTTTGCTGGTTCTGCCTACGGAAGGCTACACGAGCAACTCGCTCACCCAGACGCTGCAACTCGCCGACAACGAGATCTTCAATCCGAAGATCGTCAATGATCTTCGATTCCAATACATCCGCACGCGGATAATGCAGGACCCCAACAGCACGAAGCCAACGATCATCGTCGAAGGCTCGTTCGCCGGCGGTGGAGCGCCGACGCAGCAGTTGCGCGATAACCAGGACCAATATGAGTTGCAGGAGAATCTCTCCATGGATCGCGGGCGGCATTTCATCCGCGCCGGTCTGCGGTATCGACTGCTTCGCGACAGCAACGACTCAACCGCGGGCTATAACGGCCAGTACATCTTTCCGGACGTACCCTCTTACGAGGCCGGCATGCCCACACAATTCAATCTCACTGCAGGCCGGTCGAGCGGTGCCGTCAGCACGGCTGATTTAAGCCTCTACGCCGAAGACGAGTGGAAACTCACACGCACCTTCACGTTGGACTACGGGCTGCGTTACGAGACGCAGTCAGCGGTTCCCGACCACAATGATCCTGCTCCGCGCGCAGGCTTCTCGTGGGCGATCGGCAGCAAGACCGCGAAGACCCCGTTCCTTACGTTGCGAGGAGGAGTCGGGCTCTTCTATCAGCGCCTCGCCGCCGCCGACCTCATGCCCACCGTCCGGCAGAACGGCATTAACCAGACCGCGTACTTCGTCCAGAATCCGGGCTTCTACGATCCCAACCTGGCGCCGCCCGTGTCATCGCTCGCGGCAACCGAGCCGACAGTCTACCGCTTTGATCCACACTTCGCGACGTCCCACACGCTCCTCGGCAACATTGGTGTGGAACGTATGATCGGCCATATCGGCACGATCACCGCAAACTACGTCGAGGCTGAAGGAAGGCATCAGTATCTTCTGCTTAATGCCAACGCTCCATTGCCGGGCAGCGGGGTCAGGCCGCTAGGAGGCAATCAAAACGTCTACCAGTACACGGCTGAGGGAACTGGCCACGAGCAGATGTTCTTCAGCAATTTCAATTTCAACCCGAGCCGGCGATTCTTCCTCTTCGGGTTGTACGTTGCAGAGCGTGATAACAGCGACGCCAACGGACCATCCTCGTTTGCTTCCAACCCGTACAACATCCGGCAGGATTACGGCCGGGATGACTCGGAGCTTGCTCAGGACTTTTTCATGGGTGCGGGCGTAAATCTGCCGCACGGCCTCGCTGTTCAGCCGTTCGTCTCGGCACGCAGTGGCCGGCCATTCAACATCACGACCGGCACCGACCTGAACGGCGACACGATTTATAACGACCGGCCCGCCTTCGCGACGAATCTCTCACGCGCGTCGGTCGTCCGCACAGCGTATGGCAACTTCGATACGAATCCGCTACCCACGCAAACAATCATCCCCTACAACTACGGCCACGGACCGGCGCTTGTCTGGGTGGATCTGCAGGTGAGCGAAGCGCTTCACATTGGTCCTCGGCGAGCCATGAAGGCTGCTCCGCAACCTGCCGCAGGAGCGGCCCCAAAGCAAGCGCCTCATCCGGAGCGCCCGTGGACGTTGAGCTTTTCCGTGGAAGCGCAGAACCTCTTCAACCACGTGAACCCTTCTCTCCCTGTCGGCGTGCTTTCATCGCCGCTGTTCGGGCGTTCGCTTTCGCTTGCACCGGACTTCAGCCCGCTCACGGCTGCCAACCGGACGATTCTGCTGCATTCGACGTTCACGTTTTAGCAACGGTCCCAAGACAAAGCAGGAAGGGGAGCCCAATGGCTCCCCTTCGCGTTCTTGGTTGAGATCTCTTATTTCGCGGCCAGCTCCGCCTGCGCGCCCGCCTTCAGCGCCTCGGCCTTGTCGGTCGCCTCCCACGTGAAGGTCTCGCCCGAGCGGCCGAAGTGTCCGTACGCCGCCGTCTTCTTGAAGATTGGGCGGCGCAGGTTCAGGCTCTCGATGATGCCCTTGGGAGTGAGTGAGAAGTTTTCGCGGATCAGGTCGATCAGCCGCTGCTCACTCACAGTTGCAGTGCCGAACGTATCGATGCGCACACTCACCGGCTCGGCCACACCGATGGCGTAAGCAAGCTGCACCTCGCAGCGATCCGCCAGTCCAGCAGCCACGATGTTCTTCGCCACATAGCGCGCCATGTACGCCGCCGAGCGGTCGACCTTTGTAGGGTCCTTGCCCGAGAACGCGCCACCGCCGTGCCGGCCCATCCCGCCGTACGTATCCACGATGATCTTGCGTCCAGTCAGCCCCGTGTCGCCCATCGGTCCGCCGATAACGAAACGGCCTGTCGGGTTGATGTGGTATTTCGTTTTGCCGTCGAGCAGTTCCGCGGGAATGACTGCCTTGATCACCTGCTCGAGAATCTCCTTGCGGAGCTGCTCGTTGCCAACGTGTTCCGCGTGCTGCGTCGAGATCACGACCGCATCCACCCGCACCGGCCTGTAGTTCGCGTCGTACTCCACCGTCACCTGGCTCTTGCCATCCGGCCGCAGATACGGCAGCTTGCCATTCTTGCGAACCTCGGTCAGCTTCTCCGTCAGGCGGTGCGCCAGCGAGATCGGCGTCGGCATCAACTCCGGCGTCTCGTTCGTCGCGTAGCCGAACATCATGCCCTGGTCGCCGGCGCCGCCAGTGTCCACGCCCTGCGCGATGTCGGGGCTCTGGCGGTTAATCGTCGAGATCACGCCGCAGGTGTTGCAGTCGAATCCCTTGAGCGCGTCATCGTAGCCGATCTCGCGAACCGTCTCGCGAACCAGCGTCTGAAAGTCAACGTAAGCCTGGGTAGTAATCTCGCCGGCGACAACGACGAGTCCGGTGCAGGTCAGCGTCTCGCACGCCACGCGGCTCAGCGGATCCTGCTCTAGGCAGGCATCCAGAATCGCGTCGGAGATCTGATCGGCAATCTTGTCCGGATGACCTTCGGTCACGGACTCCGAGGTGAAGAGAAAACGATCGGTTGTATTCGCCAAAGCGAAAGACTCCTGAATGAGATAGCCGGACCCGCTCCGTGCCGCTCTTGCAAGCACTTCTGCACGGAACGCCCGACGACCGGTCTCCTCCGCCGCACACGCTCCACCCCCAAAGGCAGGCAGACTTGGCGGGCTCCGGTCGTTCTACAGCCGACGGGAATCGGATCTGTGGAACCTTCTTATTCTACTCTGCAAACCGGTTCGCTGCCGCGCGAGAACACGCATTGGTGAAATTCCTGCACTGAACGGGGTTCCTGTGCACTCGACGGCGATCCGCTGCGCGCCAAAAAAGAAGGCGCCCGCCGAAGCGAGCGCCTGAGTACATTCGGAAGCCAGCTCTAGAAGTCGAACCGTCCCGCGAACTGCAGAATACGAGGATCGCGATAACCTGTAACCGTTCCGAAAATGGTCGAGGTTGCGACGCCGTAAACCGTATTCACGTTCGTGTGGTTGGCCGCGTTGAACGCCTCGGCACGGAACTGGAACTTCAGGTTCTCGTAGATCTTGAAGTTGCGGAAGATACCAAGATCCAACGTTTGATAGCCCGGCATATCAATCGAGCCGCGATGCGCATTCCCAGCCAACGTGCTGGCCGGATCAGTCGCCTGGAATACGCCCGTGTTGAACCACGGGTCGGACGACTTCTCGTATGCCTTGCTGGTCTTCAGGGGGATACCATTTCCGTTCCGCGGATCGCCAATCTGGTTCGGCCGGAGGCCCGCGCTAACGTAGTTGCTCAGAACACCCAGACCGGTGTTGTCGTTCATCACGTTATTCGTGTTGTTGGCGGGCAACATGGTTGGGAACCCGGCTGGGTTCTGGACTGAGACGCCACCGCTCGCGCTTACCGTCAGCGGCAGTCCCGTGGCTGCAGAATAGATCGCCGCGATCTCCCATCCGCCGATGATGTGTCCCTTGAAGCCGTGCTGCTCGCGGTACCAGGGCAGTTCGAAATCACCGTCCAGGTTCAGGATCAGCTTGCGGTCATCCGAGGCCCGGCCATAATCGCCATTGGGGTTGTAAATGTCCATGATGGCGCCGGAGTAATCGGCGGGTGCGTTGGTAAGGTCGCGCGACCAGGTAAAGTTTGCATCGATGTAGGTTTTACCGCTGAACTTCTTGGTTGCCTTCACCTGCAGGCCGTTGTAGTTGGAGCTGAAGATCGTGCGCATTGCGTTGATGCCGCCGTAACCGAGGTACGGCTTGATCTGGTTCAGCACGTTGTCGCACGCCGAGGTAATGAACGCCGGTCCGGAGTACCCGTTCACCACGCAGCCCGTGTTTGCCGTCCGCGGATCAACCACGCCCCGCCATGAATTCGGCTTCGGTTGGTCGATGTTTTCCAGGCCCGATAGATGCGTTCCGTGGGTGCCGAAATAACCCACGTCGAGCATGAAGCTCGGGCTGATCTCCTGCTGAATATCCAGCGAGTACTGCTGCATGTAAGGCGTCTGCAGGTGCAGCGGCACGCCCTGAACGCCGACAGGGGTCACCGAGGGCGTGCTTGCGGTTACGCCGCCTGCTGGATTATCGAGCACGGCATTCAGTTGGCCATAGTTGGCGATCGCCGGCGGGTTGCCCCAGTCGGTCGTCTCCCAAAAGCTGGTCTCCAACTCGTCATAAGCCCAGCCATATCCGCCGCGGAGTGCAGTCCATCCATTCCCGAACAGATCGTAAGCAAAGCCGAAGCGCGGCGCGATGTTGATCTTCTGGACCGTGTTCACGTACTTGCCCCACGGCGACGCCTGGTTGTTGTTCTTCGCGCTTGGGTAGCCGAAGATCAGACCGTTGATATAGTTCGGGCCTACGTAGTCAGCATTCGGATTTGGCGACGTAGACTGTCCCGCATTGCTGCCGGCCTGGGTGCAATTCGCTGCCGTAAAGCAGATGAACCCATCGTTGTTGATCGTTGGGGCCTTCGATGCCGAATAGGTGTCCGGATCGAAGTTGTTCCCCAGCCCCGAGAAATCCACGTACGGAGTGTCGTAGGTGTACCGTGCGCCGAGGTTCAATGTCAGCCGCGGGGATATCTTCCAGTTGTCCTGGACGTAAAACTCGAAGACGTTCATGTTTACGTCGATTCGGTTGTTCGTTGATGCCTGACTAAAGCCGTTACCGCCATTGCCGTTCGCGTTACCGGTCAGGAAGTTCGAGAATGCCTGGTCCTCGGAAAGAGCGGCTGTCTGGCCAATCGGCTTATTGTTGTAAACAGGCTGCGTGACGTTGGTGAAGAGTCCGTCGCCACCGAAGGCGAAGGTGCCTTGGTTGCCGCTGGTTGCGTTGTTCTCCGTCTTCTCGTAGTGGTCGTATGAGACACCGAAAATCAACGTATGGTTGTGCAGAGTCTTGGTGACATCGCCGAACGCCTGGTGATTGATGCCGTGGTCGCTGTAAACGGCACTACCACCGAGCTGCGTGAGACCGCTGAAATTAAGTGTGGGCACCAAGCCAACAATATTGGTATAAGGCATTGGTACCTTGATGTCCGGCGATGCAGCCGACAGTAGAGCGCCCTGCGGTACGGTCATGATCGATCCGTTCGAGTAGGCGTAGCCGATGTCTGCTACAAGTGTCGGACTAAAAAGCCATGTTCCCTTGGCGAGATGCTGCGTGCCGGGGTTGTCCGACACCGTGCCGGAGAGACCGGGGATAGGTACCGCAACAAACGTACCTGCGCCGATGAAATCCGGGAACGTGTCATGGATGTAGCGATACATGAAGCTCAGCTTCTGACCGAACTGCTGATCGATGCGAACCACCGTATCAAGATTTGGATATTGGTTCGGCAATGTCGTGGTGATGGTGTGCGGATCAAGGCCGAGACCGGCGTTCGCCTGCTCGTTCGGTGTCGGAATGATGCTGTAGACATCCTTCAGATAGGCTGCGGCAGTCGGAGAGATATTGGTAACCTGCGTCCCAGTGGCCGTGCAGGTATTGGTCTGATTGGTTGGGTTGTAGGTGAAGGCAGTGCAAACATTCACCGGCCCTTGCGTCCAGACGAGAGCATTGTTCGGGCCGCTCGGAACCTGATACCAGTCGTTGCTGAAATCGCCCTTCCGCTCCGCAGCAGTGGGCACGAGCCCGGTGCCGGTCGTGTAGGTGATCTCCCTCAGCCAATTCTCTGAAACAAACCAGAAGGTCTTGTCCTTGCCGTTGTAGATCTTCGGAATGATCACCGGTCCACCGAGCGTGAAGCCGAAGTCGTTGTAACGGTACTTCGGGACGCGGTACTTAGGGTTGGAATCCCCGCCGTTGTAATTGTTGATATAGGTGTTCGCGTCGAAGTAGTTGTTGCGGAAGTACTCATACGCGCTGCCATGGATCACGTTTGTGCCGGATTTCGTGACCACATCCACCTGGCCCGCAGAGTTGCGTCCGTACTGCGCGCTGTACTGCCCGCGCAGCGTCTTGAACTCGGCGATGGCGTCCGGGCTGGGATAGACATAAAGCGTCAAGTTCGCCCCGCGGTCCACGTTATCCGCGCCGTCGATCGTCCAGTTGTTTGAGGTGTCGCGCGCGCCGTTCACCGAGAAATTCACCACGCTGGACGCACCATTCACGCCCACAGGTCCGCGCTGCAGCACGTCTGTCGTGCCGCCATACGCGATGCCTGGCTGCAGGTTCATCAGGCTCTCATAGTTCCGGGAGACCATCGTGAGCTCGTTGATCTGCGTGCTGTTGATCAGGCCGGCGGACGTCGCATCCTGAAGGTTCAACTGCACCGGGCTGGCCTCTACTGAGACCGTTTCACCCGTACTTCCTGGAGCCATGGACCGGCTGATCGTGAGCGCATCATTCACATGAAGCACCACGCCGCGCACGTCTTCGGTCTTGAACCCCTGGTCGGCGATCTCCACCGTGTACGTGCCCAGCGGCAGATGAGTCGCCGTGTAGTAACCAGAGCTGTTCGTCGTTTCAGTGGCCACGGTTGCGCCGCGTTCGGTATTAATCAGCTTCACCGTCGCGCCCCGAATCGCAGCTCCAGTCGAATCCGTAACCGTTCCACTGATGCTTCCGCTGGTCGTGTCCTGCCCTCCGGCAGTGACCAGAGCGGTAGCTAGAAAAGCAGCACAGAGCGCCGCTCCCATCCTTCGCATGCTTTGAGTCATCTGTTGCCTCCAAAAAAAATCTGAACTGCCGGTCTAACTGAGTGCGCTCGGGACCCGTTTACATCCTGAGGGCAAATTTCCGCGCCCCATTGGGCTGAAGAAAAAGCAAAACGCCCCCCAAGCCGCTGGGGCTCAAGGAACATCGGGCAAATCCGTTCACAACGTCCACGTGTCCTGCTCGTTCAGCTCCGAGGTGGAGCATTTGTTTCACGCGGTATAAATTTTTCAGAGTTCAAGCCGAACATTATGCTGACGCCCCCATGGTGTCAAGCGCATTCTGCCGGGGGGCGCCGGGAAAGGTGCCGGAGACTCTCTGATACGCCGATTTCCCTAATATTCTGCGGAACTTGCGTGCTCTGCCGATGGGATCGGGAACAATCCTCCATAGGCCCGTATGGTTGGGTTTTCCGAGTCGGTCCGACCGGTCCCTGAACCTGTTTTCCGCCTGCTCTTTCCAGAGCGGTACAAATGTTTCACGAATTCGTATACCTTGGGAAGCCAAGGCCACCTCCAGCGGAACCAATGCACGCTCCTCCCGCCCTTCGGGGGTTCCGCCTGGGCTACGCCGGTCCGGCTCGCACTTAGCTCCGGTACGTCACGAGGGGATCCACTCGTATGTCCATCAAGAGGGAAGCCAAACACCCACACTTTCCCACCAGCATGGCTCTCCAGTTGCAGCAACTCAGCGAAGCCCGCCGTGACATCATCCGCCCGGTCCTCGAAAACCCCCGCGAATTCGTTCTCCTGAACGTCCGCGACATGGCCCGCCGGCTGGAAACCGGCCCCGCCACCGTCGTCCGCATCGTGCGGGCGCTGGGCTTCGACACCCACAAGGATTTCCAGCACTATCTCCACTACCTGTCCGTTTCGAGCGCCACCATCCTCGACAGCATGCAGGCCGGGGGCAACATCACCGAGACCTCCAAGATCCTGCGCGGTTCGCGCAACCAGATTCAGCAGAATATCGAGTTCGTCCTCGAGCGCTTGGATCTGCATCAGGTTCAGAACATCGCCACCCGCATCGATCAAGCCGACCGCACGTTGCTCCTTGGCGGCGATATGGCCGCGCCGCTGGTCGATTACATGGAGTACCACCTGACCATCGCCGGACTCCCGGTCGTCGCCGCGACCACTCCCGGTCGCGCAACGCATCTGGCGCGCTCGGCCGGAAAGAAAGATCTTGCTGTCGGAATCAGCTTCCGCCGCGGTCTCCGGATGACCATCGAAGGCGTGCAGCGGGCCAAAGAAAACGGCTCTTACTGTGTGGGTGTCACTGATTCGCCGCTGTCGCCGCTGGCGCGCTTCTCCGACGAGCTGGTGATTGTGCCGATTAACAGCCTGTCATTCGCCGCGAGCTACGTAGCGCCCATTGCCTTGATTGATCTGATTACTGCAGGTGTGGGCAGTCTGCGCCGCAAACAGGTCGTCGACCGCCTGCGGGAGGCCGACTTCGAGCAGAAGCACGGCTATCGCTGGTATCAGACCGAGTCGTAGGTGCGAAGGACTGGAGCCTTCGAGACTCCGCTGGTCGCCGCGGGCAGCGCTTTCGGCTGTGCGATCAGCCGTGGCCGCACCGTAAAATGCCACGCAACCCAGGCCAGCGCCACCAGCCCCAGCACCATCAGCAGCACGCCGAACCACCGCCGCTGCTGCGGACCGGAACTGCTCAGCCGATGCTGCCGAACACTCTCGGCGAACGTCTCCCAGTCCGGCTCCGTGCTCGTGCTCAGCTCACTTGAGGTAAAGCGGTCCATCCATTCGCGCTCTTCCAGGCCGATGAACTGGCAATAGCTGCGCAGAATTCCTTTGTTGAATACGCCGCCGGGCAGGTCGGAGCCGCGTTCGTCCTCAAGCGCGCGCAGGTACCGTATCGAGACGCGCGTACTTGCGGCAATCGCCTCAAGCTCGACGCCGCGCTTCACCCGCTGCTGTTGAAGATCCCTTCCAAACCCCACGTGCATCTCCGCTGTTTTCTTAGCCCGCCTTCTGACGATGGCCGTTTTGTCGCGAGACCCATGGCTAACGCTGTTTGGACTCCCGGGGGAGTTCGAACAGGAGCACCGTTTGCCCCTCGAGTGTCCTGGTCTGGACCGGATGAAGCCTGTCGGTCACCTCAGCAGGACTCCCGGGGAGATGTTCGCCGTCCAGAATTGCATGACTTGCGTGTAAGTCCAATGCCTCGTTCGTGATTGCGTCTAACCCATTCGCCGGCATCGGGATTGCAGGCAATCCCGTAGTGACTGAAAACTGAACGGGATCTTGCGTCATCACAATCGTCGACCGCGGGTCCTCGGTCGCCCCCATCGCCCCCAGCGCACGCGCCTGCGCCCGGTCGGCATCCCCAATCTGGTTCATCGGATCGATCGCGCGCCGGTCATCCATCACTCCGCTGACCAGGTAGATCGCCGCCACAGTTGCCATCAGCACTCCCGCGAGCCGTTGCGTCTTCGCCACTCTCAGAATCGCCACCACCACAACAACTGAGACCACCGGCAGCAGCGCCGTCGAACTCCGCAGCGCCGAGAACACCCCCACCGCCGGCAGCACCAGGCAGTAGACCACCAGCACCGTCGCGCCGAACGCGATCGGACCAGCCAGCTCGGGCATCGGCCATCGCCCCTTCGCGTCCCCATCCCGCCGCACCGCGAGCGCCGGCAGAAACACCAGGGCCGGATAGCCCAACACCAGCGCCAGCACCCGATAGACGATCAGGGCTGTCGTTCCGACCCGCATCGTTACCAGGTGCTTGATCCCGTGCGACAGCATCGTATGCAGGCTCACCGGCACACCATAGCTGCTGAAGTCGCTCAGGTCGTTCAGATACAGTGCCTGCCCTGCACCTCGCGGAAACGCCGTTCCCAGCACATGCCGGTACAGCAGATGCATCGGCACGAGCGCCAGCGCGAAGCCCACAAGCATCGCGACCGCATATGCGGCGGAGCCGCCAGCCCCAAGGCTGTCTCGACGGCTCTGCCCCTCTTTCGCAGCCCTCCACCGCAGCCATAAAACTGCAACCAGGGGCACCAGCAACAGCCCGGCGTCATTGCGAATCATGTACGCGGCGCCAACGCAAAACAGCGCGAGCACATCCTGCATCAGCCCCTGTCGCCGGACCGTGAACAGCGCCAGAAACCAGGCGATCGCTGCGGCGTAGAACAACGTCGGGTCGGGCGTCAGCGATCCACCCCATCCCGGTGAAAGAAGCAGGCACACCGCGTAGCTCGCCAGCGCAATCTTCCTGCTGCCCGTCGCCCGTTCCGCAATAAACCACGCGGCCGCCGCCCACACCACGCCCGCCACTGTCGCAATCACCAGCGCCCCGTGCAGCGTCACGCCACCCAGTGGCGTCAGGAACGCAAACAGCAGAGAAACGCCCGGGCGCCAGTACTCCAGCCCGGTATTCGGGACCTGCAGATGCTTCAGTTGCAGATCAAACAGAAACGGCACGTGGAACGCGTGATACCGCGCGAGATCCTGCGCCAAGCCCAACGCATAACAAGAGTCCGGTGTGCCGCAGAACGTTACCTTGCGCGCAAACCATACCCGAAGTGCGATAACAAGCAGCGTAAGGCCCGCGGCTGCGCGGCGCTCCCGTCCGGCCACTCGCATTCGCTAAACCTCGGCCCCGCGGCCATTCAGTGGCGCCCCGAACGAGATCCGCCGGACTGCAAGCTCCATTGTGATCGGGATCAGCACCACCGCAAATGGGATAAAGATACGCACCTCATCCAGTTTGCCCATCACAATCCAGAGAACGAGATAGATGGCCGCTCCCAGCAGCAGCCCTCGGCTGCCGGTATCCAGCACGGCTCGCTGCCGCCACGCCTGCACCGCGGTCCACACCAGCGGAAGGGTAAAGATTAGAAACGGCGGATACGTCAGTGGCTGGTGAAGATCATGCGTCACCATGAACACCGGAATGTTGCCATAGCTCGCGTGCGGATACAGACCGCGCATGATGTAGAACTGCGTGCCTGCCGCAACAGCGATGCACGCGCCTGAGGTGACGATCGATGCACGCCTGGAGATTGATAAACCTGGTCCTGCTCCGATCAGGCTCACCAGCAGGATTCCAGCATTGAGAGCGCAGGGAACATCCGCTCTGATCCATGCCTGCGCGGCAGCGGCGGCGACCAGCCCGCAGATCGTCAGCACCGTTCCGCCTCGTTCGTCACGCCGGCGCGTCCACAGCCAAGCCATGCAGGCAGTCAGGCCGAAACTTGGCAACGTCTCCGGCCGGAAGAAGAAGCCAACCCAGGCCATGTAATAACAAACCAGCAGCACAAACCCTGCTGAGCCAAACCATTGGAACGCCGTACTCGATTCCCGAATCGCCGGCCTGCGCAGCAGCAGGTCATAGACCAGCAGCGCCCCTGCCACCGACGCAATCACATCCATCAACGTGAAGCCGTAGCGAAACTCCCAGGAAAGGTGCTCGACCAGCCACCACGCAGCCATCTTCACGCCGATCCTGTACTGTTCGGGCGCCGCTCCCGTGCCATGCACAAACGGCATCCAATAGCCCTTAAAATAGTGGTCGATATCGCTGTACTGCCAATAGCTCTGGTCACAGACCCCAAGCACCGCGGCAAGCAGAAGCACGCGCGTCAGTAGCTGCGGCCTGAGCATCCTCGTGCCCGGCTCCGGGCTCGCGATCCCCGTTGCGCTGTGCTCAAGCGGCGCAGTCTCGCTTCGCAGAGGTGGCTCCATTCCGTGTGGCGATTTTACCGCATCACATCGATGGCACCTGGATGCCCCAAGGCTCTGTTTCGCGTACTCTGAAACCAATGCGCCTGCCGTTTCCGACCAGGATTCCCATTCAGAAGACTCTTGTCTTCGCGGCAGCCGTGTTCGTCGCTCAACTCTTGCAGCGCACTGATCCGGTCTTTGCCGGGCTTTTCTTTATCTACATCATGACCAGTGTGTTTGCGTTCAACGCCGCAGGTGGCTTTTCGCGCGCTTCGGGCGCCTATGTGTTCTGGTTTGCCCTGTTTACCTGCATACTCGGCGGTCTCTGGAAGATCGTGCTGAATGAGCCCGGAGACTCGAACCTGGTGTCGCCTACGGTCACTCTGGCAACCTACGTCGTCAGCATGATGTGCATCTTTGCGGCTCTGCAGATCAGCCACAGGTTCACGCGCAAAACTCGCGGCCTGAGCGTTCTCGTGCACGCCGACAGGATCAATCTCGGGCATGCCGCTCTCGGTTGTTTCATTGCCAATCAGTCGGTCAGCTGGGCCAACGAGTATCTTCCTCACGGAAACGGTAGCCTCGTCAGCATCCTCAACCAGGAAGACTTCTTCCTCCCCGTCTGCATCCTTCTCGGCACCATCCATACCATTCGCACAACCGGCGGACGCCGCAGCATAAGCCTGTTGACCTTCGCCGCCATGAGCCTCATCTTCGTCTTTGGCGGCCTCGTCGGGTACTCCAAATTAGGGATGTTTATGCCGGTTGTGTGCTGGGGAGTAGCCGCCAGCTCACAGCGCTACCGCCTCCGAAAGTGGCAGATCGTCGTATTGCTGGCGTTTGCCGTTTATTCGGTCGAGATCCTGACGCCGCTCTCCCAGGTCGGGCGCGCTATTGTTCCGGAGAACGCGGGCGCATGGGACCGCCTGATGCTCAGCGTGGATCTCCTGAGTCATCCAACGGCCCTGCGCAAGCAATACCTCGACGCCGTCGGTACCCCCAACCAGGGCGGACAGGGCCCCGCTTTCGCGGCGGGCTACTTTGATACGCCACAGGGCCTGTTGGATCGTCTCAACATGATCCGTGCCGACGATCGCCTCGTCACCTACACGCTTCAGGGACACACAGTTGGCAAGACGCGTGTCGTCTATTACTTCCTGAACTGGTTTCCTCACTTCATCCTTCCCAACAAGGAAGCGTTGTTCCCGCCCGGAGTCGTCAACGCGGGCAACTTCTACGCCCATCAGATCGGGGGCTTGCTGTCACCGGACGACTTCTACACCGGCATCTCCTTCAGTCCTTCCGCGGAAGCCTTTCACATGGATGAGTGGGAGGGGATTGTCGTTGTCGGCGGCTTTGTCTGGACCTTGCTTTTCATCGTTGTCGATTTTGTCTGCGGCGACGTCCGTGAGTCGCCCATCGGCCTCTTTGCCGTGGTTGCCTTCGCCCACGTCGCACCAGAGAGCCTCATCGGAAATCTGGTCTACTTCATCTTCTTCGGCGACATCGGCATCGTCATGGCCATCTTCTTCTGCACGTACTTTGCGCCGATCCTGGGGCAACTGCTCTCAGGCCCGCAGGAACCCCGTCTCGCTCGTCTTGAAAACCTGCCGATGTCGGCGGCCGATGCCTAAGTCAAGCTCCGCCACTCGCGTACACTTTTCTTTGCGGCAACTGCGGCCATGAACAAGCTCATCCTCGGCAATCTCGTCCATCGTCCTCTGCGCTCCATCATCAGCGCCTTCGCCGTCGCGATTGAGGTCATCATGATCCTCTCGATTGCGGCCATCATGTTCGGAATCCTCAACGGCAGCCGTCAGCAGACCATGGGCGCCGGCTGGGACGTGATGGTGCATCCCGGTGCATCCACCGCGCTGATGAACACCTCCGCCGCAGCCGCCGACGTTCGCGTCGCCGACGTCCTGCGCAAGCTTCCGCACGTCGAGGTCGTAGCTCCCACCAACATCAAGCTCACCGCCGGCTCTTCGCTTGAGAACATCTATGGCATCGACTTCGCCAGTTACAACGCGCTCCGGCCCTTCATCTTTGTCCAGGGCGGTCCGTTTCAGGGCCCCTTCGACATGATCATCGACGACCTGCAGGCCGCCAGCGGCAAGGGCTTTCACGTCGGCGACACCATCAAGGCGCTGAACCACAACTTCCGCGTCTGCGGCATCGTCGAGCACGGCAAGGGCAGCCGCAAGTTCATCCCGCTCGACACCATGGACCAGCTCGACGGCAACCCCGGCAAGGCCGCCGAGTTCTTCCTCCGCACTGAAAACGAACCGCAGTATCAGGAGGCCGTGCGTAAGGAGATCCTCTCCACCCCTGGCCTCGAGGACTGGAGCGTCCAGACCATCCAGGAGTTCCTCTCCACGCTCACGCCGGAGCGCATGCCCGGCTTCAACATCGCGCTTCGCGTCGTCATCGGCATCGCCATCGTCATCGGCTTCCTCGTCATCTTCCAGTCCATGTACACCGCCGTGATGGAGCGCACGCGCGAGATCGGCATCCTCAAATCCATGGGCGCCGGTCGCGGCGGCATTGTGTCCGTCGTCCTGCGCGAAACCGGCCTGCTTGCCGTCGTCGGCGTGATCCTTGGCGTCGTCGCCACCTACGTCTTGCGCATCTTGCTGCATGCAAAGTTTCCGACCCTCAGCTTTCAGATAACCCCAAAGTGGGTCCTCAGCGCTGTCATCATTGCGCTTGTCGGCGCTCTGTTCGGCGCGCTCTATCCAGCGCTCAAAGCTGCGCGCAAAGACCCCATCGACGCCTTGTCTTACGAGTAGCGCAAAACGCCTCTCATAAGCCCGCACCAGAACGAGCGACCCATCGCTCGCAACCAAACGCATCCCGCTGATCTCAGGTAGATTGGAGTCGATGCCGGCCGGTCGACATCACAAACCCGCCATCCTCCGGCACCTTCCCGGACTCGTGCTGCTCGCAGTCGCGGCCGTCTTCTTCGCGCTCCACTTCCTCCACCTCACCGCCGACTTCCCCAACAGCTCGCCGTGGATGGACTGGGCCAAGTACACCGACGAGGGCTGGTACGGCGACGCCGCCATCCGCCACTACCTCACCGGCCACTGGTACTGGTCCGGCGACTTCAACCCCGCCGTTGCTCTTCCCGTCTGGCCCGCCATCGAGCTCGTCATCTTCAAGTTCACCGGCGTCAGCCCCGTTGCAGCACGCGCGCTCACCCTCTGCGTCTTCGCCCTCACACTGGCCGCGTTCTACATCCTTCTGCAGCGCGCCGCGCGCATCCTTAGCCCGAACTCCACGCCACTTGCCGGCCCGCTCTGCGTTCTCTTCCTCTGTCTCAGCCCGTACATCTACGCGTTCGAACGCATGGCCATCCTCGAGCCGCTGCTCATCGCGCTCACCGCACTCGCGCTCATCGCCGCCCAGCACCTTGAGCCGCTCAGCGTCAGCTTCTTCCGTTCCTCTCCTCGCCGCAAAACCGTCCGCGCGGTTGCGTGCACCCTCGCCCTCGGCATCCTCATCCCCGGCATCGTCCTCACCAAGACCACCGGCCTCTTCCTCATGCCCGCCATCTTCTACATGGTCTGGGCGCGCGCCGGCTACAGCGCTCCGCGGTACCTTCGCACTGCACTCCCGCCGGCAGCACTTGGCCTCGCGCTCTGGGTCGTCTACTTCGTCGGCTTCGTCCGTCCGCACTATCTCGAGGACTACCGCTATCTCTTCTCCGCCAATGCCTACACCGGCCTGGAGCTCCAGCCGCTCGCCACCGTCGTGCTCAACTCCATCCACGACGGCCTCTGGATGGGCCACGTCCTCTACCCCGCATTCTTCGTCGTTCTCGCTCTCGCACTCTTCTGGCGTCCGCGTCTCTTCACTCAGCCGCTCTTTCCCGCGCTGCTGCTCTGGATCGGCGGCTACTTCGCCTTCCTCGTCTACCACAACAATCTGCAGCCGCGGTATTACCTCGTCATCGCCGTTCCCATCACCGCCGCCGTTGCGCTCGGTTTGGACAACTTCCGCAGCGCCAGCGGCCCTGCAGAATCAGCCCGCGGCCGCCTCGCGACCACCATCACCTCAATCCTCGTCGCCGCCGTCACGCTCGCCATCATCATCCCGGACGCGCTCCTTCAGCTCGACTTCGTGCGTCACCCCACCTTCCAGTTCGAAGCCGCCGCACAATCCGTCAAGCGCATCGTCGACGCAGACCCCAACCACTCGCATCTCATCCTCTCCATCTCCGGCTCCGACATCTCCCTCATGACCGGCCTGCATTCCATCGACGACGACTTCGGCACGCTTAATCTCGACGAACGCGTCGCCAAATACCACCCCGGCTGGTACATCGCCTGGAACGAGCTCGACGACGACAAGGCCGCCGACATCACGCCGCTCTACAACCCCGTCCGCGTCGCCGCCTTCCCCGCACTCGACGACCCCGACCGCAACCTTCTCATCGTCTACCGCCTCGACCCCAAGCAGCCCACCCGGGAGGTCGCGCCGCACAAACGCCACATCCCCAAACCGCTCCAAACCAAACTCGGCCAGCAACCCGCCACCACACAGCTGCAGCACTGACGCTAGTGAATCTCGAAGTTCACTTCGACGGCCAGGTACACTTTGACCGGGCTGCCGTGACACGTTGCCGGGCGAAACTGATACGTCAGAACAGACTTCGCCGCCTCTTCATCCAGTCCCAAACCGACCGGCCGCGCTACCCAGACGTCCGTAGGGCGGCCGCTTTTATCTACGATCAATCGCACGTTGACAGATCCGTTCAGCTTCGCTTTCCTCGCTTGTTCTGAGTAGCCCGGATCTACTCCTCCCAAAAACTTCGGTGGAACTACTCCCCGGAATTCCTCGATACCCGCTTTGCAGTCTTGCTCCGCGCAGTTACACACCGGGTTCACTGCGGTCGCAACATCCTTAACCTTTGGCGCCGTTCGGTCGAGACGAGCAGGGATGATCTGTTGCACCGACTTCGGCAGGGCCGCAAGCGCAAGTTCAATCGACGGATAGAACAAAGATTCTTTTATCTCCGGAAGCGCCGTAGCGGGATCGGCGCTGCCCAGATCAACTTCGATCGTCATCTCGCTAGGCCGCTGATACAGAACAATCTTGTCGGACTCGTCGCGCACCGCAACGTGACGCGCGCACCTTATCACCAGCGTATGTCCCTTGAGCTTCACTGAATCGATCGTAAGAACACCCATCGTCCGCCAACGCGGCAGGTTGAGCTCCAGTGCGCTGCCGGTCCACCTCGCGTTCACCTTTTCCTCGCCGCTGAAATTCTTGAGCACCAACTGCCCATTCCCCAGCGAATCCCGGAACGCGTTCACCGCCTCCTTCGCCGACTGCGCACACGCCACCGTTGTGCTCAGAACGCACAACAGAACCCATACCACTCTCCGCATGCGCAACATCCTACTGCACCATGCAAGTCACGCCGGCTCTTATCAAACTCTCGGACGCCCTTCCGTATACTCGCCCCATGCACTCACGCGCAGGACGAACCATCGGATGACTGGAATCCAGAGCCTTGAGGCCCGCATTGCACTCGGCAGCGCGTTCGCCATCGTTGGTTTCCTCGCGGCCTCCAGCAAATCCATCCACCGCCCCACTCATCCCACCTTCGACCGCACCGTCAACATTGCCTTCATCCTGTCGCGCCTCGCGATCTTCTTCGGTGTCTTCTTCGTGCTTCACCTTCCCGTGCGCGGCGACATTCCCGCGTTCTACGTCCCCGAAGCCCACCTGTTGCTCCAGCATCAGCTCCCGTATCGCGACTTCCCATCCAGCTACGCCCCGCTCCACACCTTCCTTGACGCAGCGATCCTTCGTCTCTGGAACTCGCCGCTCGCAATCATCTTTTTCGCCATCCTCGTTGAGTTCCTCACCCTCCCCGTCTGGCTCCGCGCCGCGCGCTTCTTCGCCGCCGAGCGCGCCGTCCGCATCGCCGCCGTGCTCTACGTCACCAGCGCCATCAGCCTGCAGTTCGTCACCATCGACGGCCAGGACAACGTCGTCACCGCTCTCCTCCTCGGCCTCGGCGTGCTCGCCATAGCCCGCCAGGGCGACATGCTCTCCGGAGCACTCGTCGGCTTCAGCGCCGTGCTCATCAAGTTCCTCAACATGCTCTTCGCGCCCGCATTCATCCTCGCCGCGCGCGGCTGGTTCCGCTGGCTCATGGGTTTTGTCGTCATCGTCGCCGCCGGATACGGAGCATTCGCGCTCCTGCACCTGCCCATCTTCGAGCCCCTGTCGCGTGAGGGCGGCCTTCGCACCGCCAGCGATCTTCCTTACCTGCTCGAGTCCGCCGCCGGCCACACTGCCCCGATGAAACTCGAAGACGGCCTCCTCGGCCTCGTACTCCTCGTCATCATCGCGGTCATGGTGCGCGCTCGCCTTCGCGCCCGCACCACCGCACCTTTGCTGCGCCTGGCCGTCTTCGGCTGCGCGTCGCTCAATCTCGCACTGCTCATCTTTTCGAAGAAATCTTGGCCGCCCTACCTCATCCTCACGCTGTTTCCGTTCTGCCTTCTTCTCGGCGAAGGCACGCGCCAGCGTCTTCGCCTCGCCTGCTTCGCAGTGTTCAACGTCATCGCAGTCACCACGCACAGCATCTGGGCGACCATCTTCGGTCAGTTCCTCGCCGAGCCTTTCCACCACGCGCTCGCTCAAGGCCAGCCGATGGCCATCGTCTTCCTCATCACGCAGATTCTGCTCGTCGCCGGCTACGCCTGGCTGCTCATCGAAAGCATCGACGCAATGCTCTCGCCAGCCTCTACCAAAGCTGCGACTGCAGCGACTTGAAGCTCACATTCAGATACAGATCGACCGTCACCGCATTGCCGTTCAGTGTCGCCGGCTCAAACTGATACTGCTCGACCGCCGCAATCGCCGCCTCATCCAGCCCCAGTCCCGCCGGTTGCGCCACGCTCACGTGCGACACCTTGCCGTCCGAGTCGAACCACAGATACAGCTTCACATTCCCCGTAAACTTCTGCGCACTGGCGAGATCCGTGAACGTAGGGTTGTACGTCCGGATCAGTGTCGGGGGCTTCACCGAGCCACCCACATGCAGCGCGCTCTTCTGTTCCGGCGTGAAGGTCACCGGCGTCGCGCTTTCCATCGTGAAGCTTTCCTTCTGCAGCTTCGGCCCTGAGTTTACCGGCAGAAAATGCTGCATCGCGTACGCCTGCCAGTACTGGGGCAGGGAAGGCGCCAGCGCCGCCAGATTCCTCGCGAACACCACATCCAGCGCCCGGTCGAAGTTGCCGCTGCCATTGCCCGCAATCTCCATGCTGATCGCGCCCGAATCCTGCTCGGTCTTGGCCGGCACACGCCGGATCTCATCATTCGGCAGGAACTCCAGCGCCATCCGCTGGCCCTGAATCATCAGCGAGTTCCCATTCACCTGCACCGACCGCACATCAATCCCCGACTCCGTAAACGGAACCGTATCCGCCGGCGACTCAATCTGCCCCTGTGCATCGAACTTCAGGTGGTCGCTCGCCCAGAACCCGCGCAGAAAAAGCTGCTTGCCGATCAGTTGTTCCGCGATCGCCTGCCCATTCGATTGCACGTCCGCGCCCAGCGCCGCAGCATTCGCCGCCACAAAAACAAGTCCCGCCACTGCGGCGTACAGTCGACGCATCCTCACCTCACCCGAGTCCCGTTATGAATTCGTTGCTTGCAGGGTCAGTCTCCGTTGCCTGAACCCCTCCAGACACTCCCAAGTTCGCGCCACCTGTGCTACCCATCGGCAGCGTTACCTTTGTACCGTGCTCAAATTCCGGCCGCAGAAGTGCCTACAATGAATATCGGCAGCCCATGAAATTGCTTGACTCCATCGCCGACGCCTTCATCATGACCTTCGGCATCACGCCGCCCCGCCCCGAGCGCCGCCGCGCCGCCTCCATCTTCATCGGCTCCGCGCTCTTCCTCACCGCCGCCGGCATCCTCGCCCTCTTCGTTGCGGTGATCGTCCATCTCCTCATGCGCTGAAAAATCCCTGTAATCCCTGTAATCTGCTGAAAACGATTGCCTAAGCTCATCCGTCTCGCCCCAAAACCCGCACCGGAAATCATTGACTTCCCATCCAGTGCCGGTTATTCTGAGAACTCGCGCAGTCCTGCGCCTGCACCGTGGTACGCCTTTAAGCCCGCCCGCTTCGGGCGGTGTTGAGGCAGCCGGGCCCAGGACACTGAGGCGAGGCTCACGCCGCCCCCGCTGACTCCGGCTTCCGCCGGTGTCGCTGTTCGGCACTGATGTTCGAAGCCCCGCTCCCCGGCCAAGGCTTTACAGGCTCTGTGCGCCACTAGGCAACTCCGGCTCCTTGTGAGGCGACCGTCGCAGCAATCGTGCTGCGCGCGGAACGTCGCCCGAAGGCGCCGTCCAACCAGGCACAATATCTTCGCGCTTCACGCCGGCCACGAAGACGGCAGATGGATGGAGTAAACGTGAATCTGAATCAGACAACGACGATTCCCAGCGGCAAGGACGTCCAGCGCAAGTGGTTCGTCCTGGACGCCAGCGGCCAAACCCTCGGCCGTCTCGCCTCCCGCGCGGCTAATGTTCTCACGGGTAAGAACAACCCGCTCTACACGCCCTACATTGATATGGGCGACCACGTCATCGTCATCAACGCCGAGAAGATCCAGGTCACCGGCATGAAGGCGAGCCAGAAGATGTACCGCCGCTACACCGGCTTCCCCGGCGGCCTGCGCGAAGAGGGCTTCACCAAGCTGCTCGCCCGCCGTCCCGAGAAGATCGTCGAAGAGGCCATCAAGGGCATGCTCCCCAAATCCAAGCTCGGCCGCCAGATGGCCACCAAGCTCAAGGTCTACAAGGGTGCCGACCACCCGCACAAGGCCCAGCAGCCCACCGCGCTCAGCGCCTAACGACGACAGGGATAAAGGACAAAGTTTATGGCAGATCTGATCCAATACTACGGAACCGGCCGGCGCAAGAGCTCCATCGCTCGCGTCTTCCTCCGCCCCGGCTCGGGCAAGTTCACCGTCAACGGCAAAGAGTTCGAGACCTACTTCGTGACTCCGGCGCAGCGCGCCGCCGCGAAGAAGCCGCTCGGCATCGCCGACATCAACGAGACTTTCGACGTCATCACGACCGTCAAGGGTGGCGGCGTCTGCGGACAGGCCGATGCCGTCAAGCTCGGCATCGCCCGCGCACTCATGGAGTTCAATGCCGAGCTCCGCAAGGCTTTGAAGACCGAGGGCCTCGTCACCCGTGACGCCCGCGGCAAGGAACGCAAGAAGTACGGCCAGAAGGGCGCGCGCGCCCGCTTCCAGTTCAGCAAGCGCTAATAAGAGACCGCAGAGTCTTCAGCTTGCTTTTTGTATCCGCCCGGAGCGCTCTCACGCGCTCCGGGCAATGGCACCAGAAGCACCCCAGCTTCACCCACTCGCACCGCGCGAGTGGCAAGGAACCAAATCTCCCACCCCAGGGATCAATCACTGTCGCCGAGGCCGTCTTCCAGTCCGAATCCGGCCGGACCCACAGACAGCGATGCCCAGATAGGAAGAAGTTATGGCAAGCATCACCATGAAGGAGCTGCTCGAAGCTGGCGTTCACTTCGGGCATCAGACCAAGCGCTGGAACCCAAAGATGAAGGAATACATCTTCGGCGAGCGCAACGGCATTTACATCATCGACCTCCAGAAGACGCTGAAAATGTTTAAGGAAGCGTCCAAGTTCGTCACCGACCTCACCAGCGGCGGCAAGCTGATCCTCTTCGTCGGCACCAAGCGCCAGGCGCAGGATGCCATCGCCGAGGAGGCCACCCGCGCGGGTATGCCCTACATCAACTCGCGCTGGCTCGGCGGCCTGCTCACCAACTGGGTCACCGTGCAGAAGTCCGTCAAGCGCCTCCAGGAGCTCGACGACATGTCCACCGACGGTCGCTACGAGCTGCTGACCAAGAAGGAAGTCATCAAGCTCGAGCGCGAGCGCAAGTCGCTCTCGACCAATCTGTCGGGCATCAAGAACATGCGTCGCCTTCCCGACGCCATCTTCGTCGTTGACTCCAACAACGAAGCCATCGCCGTCTCCGAGGCCCGCAAACTCGGCATCCCCGTCGTCGCCGTCGTCGATACCAACTGCGACCCAACCGTCGTCGACTATGTCATCCCCGGCAACGACGACGCCCTCCGCGCCATCCGCCTCTTCACCACGAAGATCGCCGACGCCGCCTACGAGGGAACGCAAATGGTCTCCGACAAGGCCTTCGCGCAGGAGTACGCCGACGTTGCACCAGTTGCCCCCGAGTCGCACCTGCTCGGCGAGGAGGACGACGTAGCCCGCAACGAGATCCAGATCTCGGCCGGCGCCGCAGCTGACTCCGTTGAGGACACTGAGGACGAGGACATCGACCTCAACGCTGCCCTCGGCGGCGGCATCCGCAAAGCCCCCGCAGCGGAAACCGAAGCCGAGCCGACGCCCGCCGAAGTCTCCGCCTAAGCGTCACGCAACACTCTATCGAGAGAGCGTGGCCGCCTATGCGCCACGCTCTTTCCGCCTTGAGCGCCCGCCGCGCTCCCACCCATCGATTTACTGGAAGGAAGAACTATGTCTACCATCGAAGCTGTGAAGATCGACGCCAAGCTCGTCAAGGAACTCCGCGAAAAGTCCGGCGCCCCCATGGGCGATTGCCTCAAGGCCCTGCAGGAGGCCAAGGGTGATATGGAGGAAGCTTTCGTCGTCCTTCGCAAGCGCGGCATGGCCTCGGCCGCCAAGAAGGCCTCGCGCACCACCAACGAGGGCGCGGTCGGCACCTACATCCACGCCGGCGGCAAAATCGGCGTTCTCCTCGAGCTCAACTGTGAGTCCGACTTCGTCGCCCGCACCGACGACTTCCAGGAGCTCCTGAAGGACATTGCCATGCACATCGCCGCCGTCGATCCGCGCTACATCTCCCGCGACGAGGTGACCGCCGCCGACGTCGACCGCGAGAAGGACATCTTCCGCGCGCAGGCTGCCGCCACCGGAAAGCCGGCCAACATCATCGAGAAGATGCTTGAGGGCAAGATGGGCAAGTTCTACGAAGAGGTCTGCCTGCTCGAGCAGCCCTTCATCAAGGAGCAATCGCTCACCATCCAGCAACTCATCGCGCAGAAGATCGCCAAACTCGGTGAGAACATCAGCGTTCGCCGCTTCGCCCGCTTCAAGATCGGCGATCCCAACTACACCATCGCCCAGTCCAAGCCCTCCACAACCGACGAGTCAGCCGCATAACGAAGGGGCACGGCTTCAGCCGTGCCATCTGGAACTTTGCTACTTCAAAGAGCCCGGACTCAAGTCCGGGCTCTTGTTCTTTGCGCCGAAACTCTACTGCCGCTCCCACACCCAGGTTAGCTTCTCGTCTGCTTTACCTGGTGTCCACGTCTCCTCCACGATAGTTTTGCCGTCTGCGCTCAGCGTCTGTATCGACTCGGTCGTGACCTTCCCGTCGCGCTTGATCGTCTCGTGAAGCTTGTTCGTCCCCTCTCGTGTGATCGACCGGGTTACTCCTGGCTGGAGATCCGGCCCCGTCAGCGTGAGATTGCTGCCATCGGTCTTTCCCTCGGTACTCCACGTATTCTTCGGATCGTGCATCTTGATCCAATCGCCCTTGGTCTCAATGATAAAAACGCTGCTTTCTGCCGGAAAATCGGCCTTCGTGTTCATCCACTTGCCTACAGGCCCGCTTGTACCCGACACACGCCGGTATACAGCTGTGGCCTCCGAGGTCGTTCCGTCTGGCTGGATGCCCGTTTCATGCACGGTCATCGTCTTCCCGTCCGCCGAGAAGGTCGTGTGCTGCCGGGCGAGAACCTTGTCTCCAGCCCTGATCACGTCGTCATAGCCGGATTCGGTCGATCCAGTACACGTGTCCGTCCGGTTCGCCACCATCGTGTAAGGCTTCCCGTCGCACGCGAAGTCATACGCCAGACTTCCATCGTCCTGGCGCATCATTCCGTTTCCTTTGTCCTCAATCACGAAGGTCGAACCGGTTATGTGGCTTTTGGCTACGTTCAACTTCCATGTCCCATCCCATGACTGCCCCTGGGCCATACAGGGAGGAATAGTTAGTGCCAACAGGGCTAAACACATTCGAATCGTCATACGAAACCTCGCAACGGTATCTGTTATCGCAATTGCAGTCCGCTTGATTGAAATCCGCGAAAACAGCAAGGGCCGCGGTCGCACTCGGCCCTTGCTTCCCAAGGAGGCACTTCGCGCCGTTCTAGGCCGGCCTTGGACATCTACTGCCGTTCGTACACGGACGTCGACTTCTCGTTCATCCTGCCCCGGAACCGACTTCTCATCGATCAGCGTCTTCGCAGCTTCTTGAGCCCGTCCACCTCAAAAGAAACGCAGCCCGCGTAATTTGGTCCCTTGGCCCTGGTCCACAGTCTCCCCCTCACCTGTCGACGCACAGCCTGCCCATTTCCTGAGAGCCACACTCTGAACTCAACCTTCTGCAATGTCAAGCGCATAACTCCCTGCGTGCGATTCTCCGCCGCAAATGTCGTCTTCCAGACAGATTGAGCCCGCTCTCCACCCTTTGATGGATGACAACACGCTCACCGCTCCGTACCGTTGAACACGCTAACGATCTGCATCGATTACGCGGCGCGGAAACACTGCGCCCGACCGCGTGGAGTCCTCTATGAATTCCCCGAAGCCGCTCCTTGTTCTCGCCTCTGCCTGCGTTTTCTTCGCGACCGGCAGCGCCCTCGCCCAGGGCTGCGTCGCCGCTCACACTAACCAGCGCGTCCTCACCGAGCTCGTAACCGCGGACCAAAGCCGCCCACCCTCGCGCTTTTCCATCCACAACCTCACGCTCAACATCGGCTACCGCGTCTTCAACTCCAACAAGTACTTCCAGGGGTCCACCGAAATCGCGCGCCCCAACGCCGTCCGCAATCACCAGAACATCTTCGACATCGGCATCGAATACCAGCTCTCCCCGCACTGGAGTTTCATCGCCGACGTCCCCGTCTTCAATGGCACGCGCAATCAGATCTATCCGCCCGCCGGCATCTTCCAGGTCAGCGGCCTCGGTGACACGCTCGTCGGTGCACAGTCGTGGATCTTCCGCGGACCGACTGAAAACGGCGGCAACATCGCCGTCAGCGCCCAGCTCAAGATCCCCACCGGCATCAACAATGCGACTGGCTCCGCTCTTTCCAAGGGCCAAACGATTACGGCCACCGCCGACCAATCCCTCCAGCCCGGCGACGGCGGCTGGGGTTTCGTCCTCGGCACCCAGGGCTACAAGCGCCTCTGGTCTACCGCGTCCGCCTACGGCCAGGCCAGCTACCTCTTCAATCCCGAAGACACCAACAACGTCGCCACCTTCCGCTCCCAGCCCGGCCAGTCGGTCATGTCCGTCACCGACCAATACCTCTACCGCGCCGGCGTCTCGCAGAGCATCCCCGCCCGCCACCTCCGTGGCGTCGCACTCTCCCTCGGCATCCGCGGCGAAGGCGTCCCCGTCCGCGATCTCCTCGGCGACTCCAACGGCTTCCGCCGCCCCGGCTTCATCTTCTCGCTCGACCCCGGCCTCATGATCGACATCAAGCGCACCACCCTCTCCGTCAACGGCCCCTGGGCGCTCTACCGTGACCGCCCGCCCAGCGTCCCCGAAATCCAATACCACATCACCAACGGTGACGCCTTCTTCGCCGACTACACCGTCATCGCCAGCCTCTCACACCACTTCTAGTCCGCGCCGCACCCACACACCCCTCGGCTACACTCGCCCTATGCCGAAGCGCACCACCGCGCCCAAGTCCTTCACCACTCCGGCTGGCGAGATCCACCTCGGCGACAACCTCCCCATCCTCCAATCCCTTCCCTCCGCCTCCGTCGACCTCGTCTACATCGACCCACCCTTCAACACCGGCCAGCCCCAGAAGCGCACCCGCATCACCGCCCGCCGAGCCTCCCCACACACCGCCGCCAAAACCCGCAACGGCTTCGGCAACGCCCGCTACGAAGTCACCGAGCACGCCTCGCCTCACTACGCCGACACCTTCTCGGACTACCTCGCCTTCCTTCGCCCGCGCCTCGTCGAAGCCCACCGCCTCCTCACCCCCACCGGCTCGCTCTTCCTCCACCTCGATCCCCGCGAGGTCCACTACGCCAAGGTTCTGCTGGACGAAATCTTCGGCCGCGCCCACTTCCGCAACGAGATCATCTGGGCCTACGACTACGGCGGCAAGCCCCGCGACCGCTGGCCCGCCAAGCACGACAACATCCTCTGGTATACCCGCAGCCCGACGCACTACACCTTCCACTACGACGCCATCGACCGCATCCCCTACATGGCCCCCGACCTCGTCGGCCCCGAAAAAGCCGCCCGCGGCAAAATCCCCACCGACGTCTGGTTCATCACCGTCGTCCCCACCAACTCCCGCGAAAAAACCGGCTACCCCACCCAAAAACCCCTCAAGCTCCTCGAGCGCATCCTCCGCGTCCACTCCTCGCCCGGGGACCTCGTCCTCGATTTCTTCGCCGGCTCCGGCACCACCGGCATGGCCGCCGCCAACCTGGGCCGCCGCTTCCTCCTCATCGACTCCAGCCACGACGCCGTCCGCATCATGCGCAAACGCCTCGGTCCAAGCCTATAAACCCGGTGTCCTGGTAAGCCGGGTGTTCCACGAACCCGGTGGCCTACCCTTTCGCTCGCGAAAGGGCGAGTTATCGCGCGTGGTACCGCGCGAGAGAAATGCGTGACCAGCCAACACATGCGCTCCGCCGACTAGCACCAATCGGACCCCGGCTGTCATCCCTACCACCTTCGCGTCACTCCTCAGTCACTAGCGGAGCCCTTCCTCCATCCCCTTTTCCCCCTATGATTGCCCGCAGGGCCCCCGCACATCCTAGGAGGAACCGAATGTCAGCAAGCTCGCTGATGCCGCATGCCGTGTGTTGGCGCGCGGATCAGCACCTCATCTGGACCATGGTCGTTTCCAACGCGATCACCTTCCTCAGCTACACCACCATCTGCGTCACTCTTCTCACCCTCCGCCGCCGCACCAGCATCATCATCGCCCGCGACTGGGTCTTCTTCCTCACCGGCTTCGCCCTCTTCATCGTCGCCTGCGGCACCACCCACCTCATGGAGGTCGTCACCACCTGGTCCCCCATCTTCTGGGCCGACGCCTGGACCAACATCCTGACCGCTGTCTTCTCCGCCTACGTCACCCTCCAGCTCATCCGCCGCCTCAGCACCATCACCTCCGGCATCAACGACTACGCCGCCCGCCTCGCCCGCACCGAAGACGAAAAAGCCCAGCTCCAGGAAAACCTCCTCGCCGCGCAAAAGCTCGAGGACTGGAGCCGCATGTCCGCCGTCGTCACCCACGAGATCGGCAACCCCCTCGAAGCCATCCAGAACATCCTCTATCTCATCCGCCAGTCCGACGCCGCCACACCCGAAGTCGTCCGCCTCACCCGCATGGCCTCCGCAGAAGCCGACCGCGTCCTCACCATCTCCCGCTCTACGCTCTCCTTCTTCCGCCAGTCCTCGAGACCCGAGCGCGTCGACCTCCGCGCCGCCGCCGAAAGCGTCCGCTTCCTTCTCGATCCCGTCCTCCGCCGCCGCGAGATCACCCTCAACGTCCGTGTCTCCGGCGACGTTGCCGTGGAGGCCATCGCCGGCGAAGCTCGCCAGGTCCTCCTCAACCTCGTCCGCAACGCCTGCGAAGCCTCGCCGCGTGGTGGCTCCCACGTCACCCTCACCCTCTCCGGCCAGGCCGACCACGTCGACATCATCGTCACCGACGAAGGCTCCGGCATCGACCCCGCCGTCCTCCCCACCATCTTCCAGTTCGGCCAGACCACCAAAGGCTCCCAGGGCAACGGCATGGGCCTCTGGACCGTGAAGCACATCGTCGACCGCCACGGCGGCAAAATCCACGTCGACTCCACGCCCGGCCACGGCGCCACCTTCACCATCACCTGGCCCCGCCACATCCACAGCAATTCACCTCACCAGCGCTTCACCAAAAACCTTCGCCCCGTGAACGCCTGAATGCCAGAGTCACCAATAATCCCGGTCCCCCATCTTCGCGACGAACGGGGTGGAAGACGCGAGAAAGTTCACACCTCAACAAATCGGGTGGCCTACCCTCTCACGCAGTGAAAGGGTGGGGTATCGTTTGCGGCAGCAAACGAGAAAATGCCTGAGCAACGAGGCGGCGATCCGGGTGCCCCATCCTCGGCTTCCGAAGGAAGACAGGGTGGGGTATCGCGCGCTAAGACGCGCGAGAAAGATCGCCCTGATGCGCAATCACTTCGACAGTTGCTGAATCAACCCCGCCATATCCATTTGCAGCCAGTATTCCGCAATCCGCCCCTCGCTTATCCGATAGAAGATCATCAGATCCGCCGAAACAGTCTTGCCGGTAGGCTGCACTCCAGCAAACTCGCCTTTATGCTCTCCACGAAACGTGCCTCGGACGGCCACCACATCGGCCTCTGCCACCAGCTGATCCGGCACCAGCTCATACTCCGGAAAAGCAGCTTCAACCACGCGAATGTGCTCCTTTAATCCCGGATCGCTGACGTACTGGTCAAGCAGTTTCTCAGTCTTCGGTTGACCGCTCAGACTCTTGAAATACTCATCAATGAACTGTTTGGCATCGGTTACTGCTGTATTCATAAGTTCCTCCTGAAAAGAGGCCCTGTACTCGACCCGATCGTAGGAGTAACCACCACTAACCACTAACCACTCACCCTCACCGCACCCCACCCATCAAATCAATCAACCGCTTAAACCCCTCTCGCCGCGCCGAACTATTCGCCGCGTTCGCGTCCGGAGCCTCACCCGCGCGCATGAACCCATGCCCGGCGCCGTCATACACCACCGGCTCATACGTCTTGCCCAGCGCCTTCATCTCCTCCTGGGTCTTCGGAACGGTCGCCGTGATACGCGCATCGTTCTGCGCATAGAACCCATACACCGGCGCCGTAATGTTCTTCAGCAAATCCTCTGCCGGAGGCGGCCCATAAAACACGAACGCCGCACTCAGATCATGCCGGTGCGTCGCAAACAAAAAGCTCTTCCCGCCACCCCAGCAGAATCCCGCGACAAACAGTTTGCCATTCGCCGCCGGAAGCTTCTTCCCGTAATCCGCCGCCGCATCCAGGTCCGCCATCACCTGCGCATCTGGTAACGACGACACCGCCCGCGTCACTGCACTCTGATCCGGAAACGCACTCGTGCCTCCCGGCCGCGCCGGAGCATACGGCGCTCCATTGCCGGGCATCTGCATGTGCGAGTGGTCCTGCGTCTGCTGCTCATTCCTCGAACTCGCCCGGACCGCCGGCTTCTTCCCCGGTGGGCACGCCATCGGATCGCAGCCCGTGCCAGGAAGCGCCGGCTGCTTCGGAGGGGCCGTCTCTTGCTCTGGAGTCGAAATGAAATTCACATCCTGCCTTAAAGCCGGAAAGCGGTTCATGCTGGCCGCCGTCGGCGGCCCCAACCCGCTCAACAGATCCGGCTCCACTACGATGTACCCCGCGCCCGCGACCTCATCCGCCATCTCCCGCGCCCAGTCGCTCAGCCCGAAAATCTCGTGGATCATCACCACCACCGGAGCCTTGTCCTTCACCTCCGGATACACCACCCACGCCTGCAGATCCCGTCCGCCCGGTTCATGAATGGTCACAAACTCGCCATGCCTCGAACTCTTTTCGAGGTTCGCTTTCGCCCAGTCCTGCGCCACCGCGCTGCTCGCAGCCGCCAGCGCAACGCAAATCACTGCACTCGCCATTCTTCTCATGCGCGCCAGTCTACGGCTTTAACTCACAACTGAAAAACTGACAACTGAAAACCGAGAGTACAAAATTTGACCGTTTCCTCGTTCAGGAACCAGTCCGCCCGACTTGACAAAACACCCCCGCCGGACCCCCCCTGCAAGCGAAGACCAGTTACAGCCACAGACACTTAGGTCCAACCCTAAGTCCAAAAGCCTGAAGATTTTGCGCAAAAAACAGGGGGAGGGGGGTACCCCCCTCCCGACCACCAAAAAAACGTCTAGACCTGACTGCCCGCGAAGCTCGTCGCCAGGTCGCCGACGATCGGAATCTTGTACCACTGTCCCTGGCTCGCCTTGATCAGTGCAATCAGCCAGAAGATAAAGATCACAAGATCGATCAGCCGGTGGATGAGGAACAGCATCCAGAACATCACGTGGAAGCCGATGATCCCCAGCATCGCGAACACAATCCCGATCACCACCGCGACCACCGTCAGCGCGATGCACTGCCACGCGTGGAACCGCACGAACCGGTCGCGGTTATACGGCGCAACCACCAGGAAGATCACCGCGGGGATGAACGTGATGTACGAGATCGCCGCAGCCGCATTACTGCTCAGCCCCTGGCCCGCCGCCGGCGGCGGAGCTCCCGGCGGATACTGCGGCCCGGGCCCTCCCGGATATCCCGGAGGCGGCGGCGGTGGCGGCGGATACCCACCCGGCCCGCTCGCATACCCGCCCGGCGGCGGATACTGCGGCCCTGATCCGGGCCCCGTCCCATACACCTGCCCATAACCGCCTCCAACAGGCTGCTGCGGAGGGGGAGGCGGTGGCGGGGCGGGGAGCGGTTCCAGCGATTGCGGCGGCGGCGTGGGCGGAATCGGCGGTTGTGCTGGCGGAACGGTGCTCCAGTCGCTGGCCCCGCCCGTGCTTGTCTCCTGGCCCGTCCCCCCCGGCCCGGCACCCGGTGTCTGTGGTTCGTCGATCATGTCTTCCCCTCAGAGATACAAATTTCACCGCATGCGCCCGACCGCCACACGCGCACATCCTGTGATGAAGCTGCGTGTGCACGCAATACCGCTTCATCACCTCGCGAGCATCTTAGCCCAAGCTCAGAGCTGATAACCAGATTGCTTCGCCGCAAACTCGCTGATGACCGGCAGCTTGAATGCGCTACCCTGCGACGCCTTCACGATGCTTAGGATCCAGCAGACCAGCAGCGCCAGGAAGCCGATACCGCCGACGATCCACCCGAGGATCGGAATAACGAACAGCAGCCCCAGGCAGAACCAGCAGATCGCCAGGCCGATGCACTGGAAGGCATGGAACCTAACAAACGGCTTCGTGTTGTAGGGAGCCATCACCAGGAAGATGATCGCCGGAATAATGGTGACGTAGGCCAGCGCGCCGGCGGCTGTGTCGCTCAGCCCCTCGGCTGGAGCAATTGCTGCGGGTTGCGCATAGCTTCCTGGCGGTGGTGGAGGGGCCTGCCAGCTGCCTGTAGATGATGGCGGGGGAACCTCCCGGATCGGTTGCTCGTCCATACTGCCTCCTTGGGTCCGCAGCCGAGTGGGCCGGCTGGGGATCACGGTCGGTGCAAACGCAAAAACGGCCCGGTACTGCGGGGCCGCTCCTTGCATTCACCGATTTTCGTGTGCAGCCACTTCTACCACAGAAGTGTTAGGGCGGCTATCAGGAAATTCGCGTCGTTCCCCGATGAACCGCCCGGTCGAATGATCCGTTGTTGTCGAACACAGACTTAGCGGTTGTTGTCGAACATAGACCCCACAATTCCGCCGAGCACCGCGCCCGCTCCAACGTCACGGGCGGTTTCGGTGCGGTTGTGCGGCAGATACGGTTCGAGCGCATGCGCCAGGTTCGCGAGTGGAAGCGTCTGCAGCCACACGCGGCCCGGCCCAGTCAGCGCGGCGAGGAAGATGCCATCACCACCGAAGAACATGTTGCGGATGCCCTGGATGCGCGTGATGTTGAACGCGACGTTGGCCTGAAAGGCGCCGACGTGCCCCGGATGCACGCGCAGCGTCTCACCGGGCTGCAGATCGCGCACCACCAACTCGCCGCTCAGTTCGAGCCACGCCGTGCCGTAGCCCGAGACCTTCTGCAGCAGGAATCCGTCGCCGCCGAAGATGCCTGCACCGAGCGACTGCTGGAAGCCAACGCCCAGCTGAATCTGCGGCGTGGCGCACAGGAAACCGTGGCGATGAATCATGAACTCGCTTCCGGGACCGACCTCGATCGGCAGGATGTGGCCGGGAATCTTGGTCGCAAAGGCGACCTCGCCCTGATAGCCCTGCGCCGTGTACTCGGTCATGAACAGGCTGCCGCCGCCCACTACGCGCTTGATCGCGCCAAAGAACCCGCCGCCTCCCATCATCTGCGTGTGCGTGGTCATGGCGATCGTCTGGCTCATCCAGCTCAACTCGCCGGCCTCTGAGATCACGCTCTCACCCGGCTGCAGCAACACTTCGAGCACCGGCATTGTGGTTCCTACGATTCGGCTCTGCATACAGTCATCCTTTCAGTTGGCGCACACTCGTCACCGTTGAGTTGGCTCTAATGCTACGCCCGAGAGGCCTTCGAAGTTCCCGGCACCGCCTTCTGCATCCAACTGTGGCTGGAGAGCCACAACTGAATGCCAGCAGTCTCCACGGGTCCAGCCAGGTCAAAGAGCAAGCGGTCCTCAGCCTCGGTTCCATGGCCCGCGATCATTCGCGAGGCACGGAAACGGTTTGATGTTCGAGGCTTTCGGCCGGGACAGCGCGAGATCCTCGAGGCGGTTTTCAGCGGACGGGATGTGCTCGGAATTCTGCCGACCGGAGCCGGGAAGTCGCTTACCTATCAACTGCCTGCGCTGTTTCTGCCGAAGCCGGTGGTCGTCGTTTCCCCGCTGATTGCGCTGATGCGGGACCAGCAGGAGAAGGCGGTCGAGGCTGCAATTGCCGTGGAGAAGATTGACTCGACGCTCACGAGCACAGAGGCTGAGGCGGCCACGGAAGCAATTGATGAGGGAAACGCTCAACTTATCTATGTGACGCCGGAGCGCTTGGAGAATCGCGAGTTCCTGGACTCATTGAAGGCAGGTGGCGTTTCTCTCTTCGTTGTGGACGAGGCGCATTGCATCTCGCAATGGGGACATGATTTTCGTCCTGCATATCTTGGGCTGGGCTACGCGCGCGAGGCGCTTGGAAACCCGCCGGTGCTGGCATTGACCGCGACAGCGTCAGAGCAGGTCGCGCAGGAGATCCTGGAGCGTCTGCATGCAAAAGACCCGGTTGTCATCAACACTGGAACGGAGCGCACGAACCTCTTCCTCGCGGTGCATCCCACGGTGAACCTGGATGCGAAGCTGGCGCGAGTAGGCTCCTTGTTGGAAGAGGAGAAGGGCAGCGGGATTATCTATACGGCCAGCATCCGGTCTGCGAACGAACTGCATGATTGGCTGAAGGAACACGGAATCGCCGTCGGTCGATACCACGGGCGAATGCCGGCACGCGAACGCGAGCGCATCCAGGCGGAGTTCATGCGCGGCGAGCACCGCGTGATGATCGCCACAAAAGCATTTGGGCTTGGAATTGACAAGCCGGACATTCGCTTCGTCTATCACTTTGAGTTTCCGGATTCTCTGGAGACGTACGCTCAGGAAGCGGGACGCGCCGGTCGCGATGGCGAGCCCGCGCGCGCAATTCTGCTGTATAGGCTGGAGGACAAACGCATCCAGAACTTCTTCATGCGTGGGCGATATCCCAAGGCGGAAGAGGTCCGCGCGGTGCTCAACACGCTGAATGCCGTGCCGCTGCAGTTGGCCAGTGTCGCGGAGTTCTCGCAGACCGGCCGCAGGCGCACGCAGGTAATTCTCTATCTGCTGCGAGAGGCCGGATTGATCCGGCGGAGTCGCAACGGTTACATGCTGAAGCGAACCGAGCCAATCTCGGATGCGGAGATTGGGTTGCTGCTCAGCGAGTACACGGAGCGCGCGAGCCGCGACAAGGAACGGCTGGCGGAGATGATGCGCTATGCGCAGACGGTGACTTGCCGAACGCAGGTTCTGCGCATGTACTTCGGCGAGGATGCCGGAGAACCTTGCGGCCGCTGCGACAATTGCGCGCGCGGATTGAACGCAGATGCAGACCTCACCGAGTCGAAGCCGAAGCGCTCGCGTAAGAAGCGCGTGACCGAGGAATCGCCGGCGACGGCGAATCGAAACGGCGTGACTGTGATCGAGACAATCCATGGCGAGATTCGTACGACGGCACCGGAGACGCTGCCGCAGGCCGAGCAGCCGAAGTTTGCGGTGGGCGACCGCGTCCGGCACAGGAGCTTCGGTCTGGGCAGGATCCGTGACGTGCTGGGTTCGGCCGCGCTTGTGCACTTCCCAAAAGCCGGCGACCGCCGCGTGCACACGGACTTCCTGCGTGCGGCAGGATAGTGACGCCGGGCTGCTAACATTTTGAAGAATGGCATCGAGCGTTGACGTATCCACGCGGACCGAAAAGCCGCGCCAGCGTGTGGGCCTCTCCACACGCGATCTGCTGCTGGCTCTGCCGTTTCTCGCGGTGATTTATGTTGAGCTGGTTCATCACGTTCTTTGGCGCGACGAACTGAACGCTCTGGGGATTGTCTGGGCGAGCCCCACGATTCCTTCTCTGTTCTGGCATGTTCACCATGAAGGCCATCCGTGGCTCTGGTACATGGTGCTGTGGATACCCTCGCGGTTCACGCAGTCGGTGCTGGTGCTCAAGTGGGTGCAGGGCATTGTCAGCACAGCCATCATTCTATTTGTTGCATTGCGGTCGCCGTTCAGGCGATGGGAGAAGGCGCTGCTGCTGGCGGGCTACTTCTTCGTCTTCGAATACACGGTGCTGTCGCGAATGTACGGCGTGATGCTGCTGGCCTTCGTGATCTATATGTATCGCCGCGTGAAGCATCGGGACTCACCGATCGGCAGCGCGGTGCTGCTGGGCGTGATGGCCAGCGTCGATACAATCGGCATCATTCTTTCGCTCGCCTTGCTGCTTGAGTACGCCTGTGCGACGTACAGGAGCGGCAGGTTGTTCTTCAGCCGAAGAGCGGCGGCGATTGCGCTGGGAGTTTACGCGGCGATTACGGCGTTTGCCGTGTGGTCGGCGAAGCCTGCGAAGGACATCAGCTGGCGCACGACAGGACGGCCGTTTGCGGAAGCGAAGGATATGTCTCACTTGTATGAGGCATTTCTGCGCTACACGATACTGCCGTTTCTGTCGGTAAAGAGCCCTCGCAGCCACTTCTTCTGGAACCCGTGGCTGCATCGCGATCTGCTGGCGTACACGCTGCCGATGCTGGTGATCCTCGCGATGATCTACTGGGCCTTCCGGAGCAGATGGAATCTCCTGGTGATGATCGGCGCAACGATTGTGGCAGGCACGCTGCTCTCGCACCTGATCTATCCGGGCTCCGAACGGCACTTTGGCGTGGTGTTCCTGGCGTTTGTTGCAGCCGCGTGGATTGTGCGCGCGGAGCATCCGGCGGAGCTGCTGCCGTGGCCGGTGTATGTGCTTCTGGGCGTGTCGGCTCTGTGCAGCATATGGGCGGTCGCGGGTCAATGGGTGCGTCCGTTTTCGTATGACAAGGCGGCCGCGGAGTGGATTGTGCAGAACCATCTGGAAGGCATGCCGTTGGTTGCGGAGGGCGACACAAGTGCCGTGGGGGTGGCGGAGTATCTTCGTAGACCGGTCTACATGATTGAGTGTTCATGCGTCGATACGTACCTGCTGTTCTCTTCACGACGCGATAACTTCACGGATGCAGATGCGCCGGCACGAATTCTGCAAGCGGAGCGGTTCTATCATGACCAGCCGCTGCTCTTTTTGCGGGAGTATGAGATGAAACCCGAGGAAGCAGCGGCGCTGAAGCAGGAAGGCTTTGAGATTCAGCCGCTGGCGACCTTCAAGGAGGCAGAGGAGATCGCCGAGGACTTCTACTTCTACAGGCTGACGCTCAGGCCAACGCAGTCTGGCAATGCCGCTGAGTGAGGCCAGCAACGGGATGCGCTGCGGAGTCTCTCCTGCGGTACTCTTAGCGCAGCGCATGCGCATGCCTATCCTCAGCGTCGTCGTTCCCTGCTACAACGAGCAGGAGAGCATTCAGGCTTGTCACGAACGGTTGACCGAGGTGCTCGGCGCGGCCGGTGAGAGCTACGAGATCGTCTATGTGGACGACGGGTCGCGCGACCAGACGGTGGCCCTGCTGGTGCAGATTCAGGAAGGCGATCCCAACGCGGTGGTGGTTCAACTGTCCCGCAACTTCGGGCATCAGCCGGCGGTAACGGCGGGGCTGACGGAGGCGCAGGGAAGCGCTGTCGTGATCATCGACGCAGACCTGCAGGATCCGCCCGAACTCATCCCGGAAATGCTTGCGCTTTGGCGTTCGGGGTACAAGGTGGTGTACGGCATCCGGCAGAGACGCGACGGCGAGACGCCGTTCAAGCTGTGGACGGCGAAGGCGTTCTACCGGCTGATCAATTCGCTTTCAGATGTGGAGATTCCGCTGGACACCGGCGACTTCCGCTTGATCGACCGCGTGGTTGTGGATGTGTTTCTGCAGATGCCTGAGCGGCATCGTCTGCTGCGCGGTATGTGGAGCTGGATTGGCTTTCCGCAGGTGGGACTGCCGTACAAGCGCGCGCCGCGCTTCGCCGGAGAGACGAAGTATCCGCTGCGCAAGATGTTGGGGCTGGCCCTGGATGGCATCGTGAGCTTCTCGGTGTTTCCACTGCGGCTCGTGACGGCGCTGGGATTTCTTTCGGCGGGCGCCGCGTTCATTGGGATCGGTTACACGCTGTGGGTGAGGCTGCTAACGCACTCGTGGGTGCGCGGATGGGCGATGACCTTCATCGGCATCCTCTTCATGGCGGGCGTGCAGATGCTGTGTCTCGGGATTCTCGGCGAGTACATCGGCCGCATCTACACGGAGTCGAAGCAGAGACCGCTGTTCATTCAGCATGCGGTCAGGCGGCCTATCCAGCCCGATAGCGAAAACATAACGAGTGAGCGCGCTGGGCGAGTGTAGGCTGAGAGTCAGCGATGACCTCAGCTTCTGAGCCGGTATCCCAAAAAAATCTGACGTGGCGCACACCGGAGCTGGCGGCGATCTGCGTGATCACTGCCGTGTATATGGTTTGGGTTCTTTCGTTGCCTTCATTTCCGACGCAGGACGGGCCCATCCATCTGTACTACACGCACGTGCTGAAGGCTCTGTTCTCAAACCAGTCGAGCGTGTATGCGGAGTTTTATCGCGTCAAGCATCTCCTTCCGCCGTACGCGCTCTATTACTATGCGCTGCTGGGTCTCTCCCATTTTGTGCCGCTTCTGGTTGCAGACAAGATCGTTGTATGCGTGTATGTTGTCTCGTTCGTCTTCGGTTTCCGGTATCTTGCCCGCGTGCTTGGTCCCAATGCGGATGCGATGACGCTGTTCGCTACGGTAGTGTTGCTCAACTGGCCGCTCGGCATGGGGTTCGTCAACTTCTGCCTGTCAGTGTCTTTTGCGTTTTGGGCCATCGGGCTTTGGTTGCGTTTCGCCGGGCAAGCGGGAGTTGGTTCACGAATTCTGTTCGTTGTACTGGCTATTGTGGCGATGTTTACGCATCCTGTTCCGCTGCTCGCGATTCTGGGCTTTGCGGGGCTGGAGTTGGCTCTGCGTGTTGTTCGGCAAAGGAGAGCATGGCGATCGCTGCCCTTTTTTGCACTCGATGTGGCTACGCTGTTTGTAGCGGCGTGCACCCTGGCTTACGTGAAGCTGTTCACTGTCAGCCGGCCGTTGCAACAGACCGCCGTGGATCATCCTTCTGAGGGAACGGCCGCAGTTATCGCACACAACATCGTCAATTACACCGCCGAAAAAGGTGTGGCATTTCTGCTGGGCCCGGGACTCGGGCCGAGAGCGTATCGAGTGATCCTGCTCATTGGGCTGCTCGTGCCACTCGCGATTGCGGTGCGCCAGCTCATCAGGAATTGGCGAGGACGGTCGTGGACCCGAGCGGATGGGGCGCTGGTGTTGACGGTTGCGGCCATCATAATGATGCCGTTTATTCCTCACGATCTGAACGGCTCGCATTTTTTCGCGGAGCGTCTCCTCCTCTTTGTCTGGATTTTTCCAATGTTCGCTGCGAGCGGAGGTTCCGAGTGGGGTCTTCGAGCACGGCTGAGCGTGATCGGTGTTGTGGTGATCAGTCAGGCGATCATCCTGACGGTGGCCAATGCGAAGCTCAGGCCTGCGGCTGCGGCGATTGCGGCTGCGGACACGGCTTCGGGCCAGATTGTGGCGAGGCCTGGGGAGGTTGGGCTGGTCGTGGAAGATGCGCGGCCGGCGGAAGGCTCGTCTGCATTGAGCTTCAATCCATTCCTCTGGGGAGCGGTAAATGTTCTGCGGCATGACGATGCCGTGATGGCGAACACTCCATGGCTGGACCTTGCCATCATTCCTTTGGGAGCCGGGCCAGAACTGCCGATCGATGGTTTGAAACCGGAGGAGCTGGAGTTTCCGTCGATTCTGCGGAGGGACCTCATGAACGAGCCGGCGCTGCGAGAGCGCCTGCTTTCGACGGTTGATTTTGTGTTGATCCAGCAGGCAGGCCGACCGCCTACCGAAGACTCAGACCCGCTGTTTGCGGGAGTCGCAGAGCACTGGAGCTGCCGGACACCGGAGCTGAACTGGGTGAAGGTTTGCCTCGCGGCTCGCTAACGTGGGAACCCTAGTACACTCTTGAATAGCCATGTACAAGCGTGTTCTTCTCAAGATCTCGGGCGAAGCCCTGGCCGCGGGCCGCGGGTTCGGCGTCGATGCTGTGTTTATCAACGAGATCGCGAATGAGATTGCGCAGGTGGTGCGCACCGGGTGCCAGATAGCCATCGTTGTCGGTGGCGGCAACTTCTTCCGCGGTGTTTCGGAGCAGGCAATTCACATGGACCGTGTGGCGGCCGACCACATGGGCATGCTCTCGACCGTGATCAACGCGATTGCGTTGCAGGACGCGATTGAGAAGACCGGGCTGTACGCGCGCGTGATGAGCGCGATTGAAATGCACGAGGTGGCGGAGCCTTATATTCGCCGGCGCGCGATTCGTCACCTGGAGAAGGGCCGGATCGTGATATTCGCCGGCGGCACCGGCAATCCGTACTTTTCGACCGACACGGCAGCGGCGCTGCGCGCGATGGAGATTGGCGCCGACGTGCTGCTGAAGGCGACCAGCGTCGAGGGCATCTACACCGCCGACCCGAAGAAGGTCGCCGACGCGACGAAGTTCGAGACGATTACGTATATGGAGATCATTAAGCTGGGCCTGCGCGTGATGGACACTACGGCGGTCTCGCTGTGCAAGGACAACAACCTGCCGATGATCATCTTCTCGATGCGCGAGATGGGAAACATCGTGCGTGTTGTGCAGGGTGAAAAGCTCGGCTCGCTGGTTACAGCCTGATCGATGAGCCCGGCGATGCTCCGGGCGTAAACTAATCGCATGGGCATTACTCGCCAGCAGGCGCTTGATTGCTTCGCCTCGGATGATCTGATCGGCATTGGCATGGAAGCCGATGCGGTGCGGCGCAGGCTGCATCCGGACGGCGTGGTCAGCTACATCATCGATCGCAACATCAACTACACAAACTTCTGCACGGAGTACTGCACCTTCTGCGCGTTTTACCGGCCGCTGAAGGGCAAGCTTGCGGCCGAGGGCTACATCCTCGACTTCGACACGATCTACGAGAAGATTCGCGAGACGCTGGAGATGGGCGGCACCGGCGTGCTGATGCAAGGCGGCATCCACCCGGACCTGAAGATCGACTGGTTTGAGCGGCTGTTTACGGGCATCAAGCAGCGCTTCCCCCAGATCTGGCTGCACTGCCTCAGCGCGAGCGAGGTGCTGGCCATTGCAGAGTACTCGGAGCTTGACCTGCGCACCACGATCTCGCGGCTGCGCGATGCCGGACTGGATTCAATTCCCGGCGGCGGTGCCGAGATTCTCGATGACGAGGTGCGGTATCGCATCGCGCGATTGAAGTGCCGGACCGAGGACTGGGTGAGCGTGCATCGCACCGCGCACGAGCTGGGCATGCGCACGACAGCGACGATGATGTTTGGCGTCGGCGAGACGATGGACCAGCGCGTGAACCACTTCGAGGTTGTGCGCAACTTGCAGGAGGAGACGGGAGGGTTCACGGCGTTTATCCCGTGGAGCTTCCAGCCAAAGAACACAGCGCTCGGCGGTCGCGGGTGGGATGAGGCGACCAGTGTCGAGTACCTGAAGACGCTCGCGATCGCGCGCATGTATCTCGACAACATTGAGAATGTGCAGGCGAGCTGGGTGACGCAGGGGCTGAAGGTGCTGCAGATGGGACTGCGCTTCGGGGGCAACGATGTCGGCTCGGTGATGCTCGAGGAGAACGTGGTGAAGGCCGCCGGCACATCGAACTGCACGACGGAAGAGGAGCTGCGGCGCATCATTCGCGACGCCGGTTTCAAGCCTGTGCAGCGCGACACGCTCTACCGGACGATGTTTCTGAATTAGCTATTCCCACTCGATCGTTCCAGGCGGCTTCGACGTAATGTCGTACACGACACGGTTGATTCCGTGCACCTCGCTGACGATGCGGCTGGATATGGTGCGCAGCACGTCGTACGGTAGCGCAGCCCAGTCGGCGGTCATGCCGTCCTCGCTCTCGACCGCACGAATCACGCACGTCGAAGCGTAGGTGCGCTGGTCGCCCATCACACCGACAGACTTCACCGGTAAGAGCACCGCAAATGCCTGCCACAGTTTTGTCGTGAGCCCCGCTCGCTTGATCTCCTCGCTGCAGATGGCATCAGCTTCCTGCAGAAGCGCGACGCGCTCCGGCGTCACCTCGCCGAGGATGCGGACTGCGAGACCCGGGCCAGGAAACGGCTGGCGTTCAAGAATTTCTGCCGGCATGCCAAGGTCTTTGCCGATGCGCCGGACCTCATCCTTGAAGAGATCGCGCAGCGGCTCAATGAGCTTCAGCTTCATGTCCGCAGGAAGGCCGCCGACATTATGGTGGCTCTTGATGACGTGCGAAGGCCCATGAACACTGGCTGATTCGATGACATCAGGATAGAGCGTGCCCTGTACGAGCCAAGCGATCTCTTCGCCGGCGGATTTCTCGGCCTCGAAGATTGTTCGCGCCTCATCATCGAATACGGCGATGAACTCGTTGCCGATGATCTTGCGTTTCTTCTCGGGGTCGGTGAAGCCGGCGAGTTTCGCGAGGAAGCGGTCGCTCGAATCGACTGCGACCACATTGAGGCCGAGCTGCTCGCGCATCGTGCGTTGCACCTGCTCAAACTCGTCTTTGCGCAGCACGCCGTTGTTCACGAAGATGCACGTCAGCCGATCACCGATCGCCTTCGCTACCAGTACAGCCGCGACGCTCGAGTCGACACCGCCACTCAGCCCGCAGATCGCGTGACCCGTCTCGCCGACCTGCGCGCGAATGCTGGCGACTGTCGTCTCGATGAAATGCGCGGGCGTCCAGTCCTGCTTTGCGCCGCAGATGTCGACGACGAAGTTCCGCAGCAGCTCAATTCCTTGCCGCGTATGCGCCACCTCAGGATGAAACTGCACACCCCACATCTTGCGCTGCTCGTTCGCGACGCCTGCAACGGCGTTGGCCGTCTTCGCAACGACACGAAATCCCGGAGCCATCGCCTCCGCGTGGTCGCCGTGCGACATCCAGACCTCGATGTTCTGCGGGAGCCCTTGAAACAGCGGTGTCTGGGCGACGACCTCCACCTCCGCGTGTCCGTACTCGCGCGCGGCCGCAGGAGCCACGCGGCCGCCGAGGTGATGCGTCATGAACTGCAGGCCGTAGCAGATGCCCAGCGTCGGCAGGCCCGTCTCCAACACCTTTGCGTCTGCCTTCGGCGCTGTGTCGTCGTAGACGCTCGACGGTCCCCCCGAAAGAATAATGCCCTTCGGCTTCAACTCCAGCACGCGGCTAAGTGGCGCGGTACACGGAAGGACGACGGAGAAGACGTCGAGCTCGCGAATTCTGCGCGCGATGAGCTGTGTGTATTGCGATCCGAAGTCCAGAATGACGATGGTTGACGAGCCGTGCGTATCCACATCGTCAGTCTAGAGCATCTCTCCTAACCCCTAGTTTCGGCAGGAATCTTTCGAGGTCGTTTTCCTTGAGAGAAAACGACGCCAACGGTATTCGCCTTGAAGGCACCTTCAGGAGAGATGCTCTATCGTGCGTGTCACGTGTGGGGCGGAAGCGGCTCGGGCTCCTGCACAACGGCGTAGCGGCCGTTCGGTGCCTTCATAAGTACCGGAGCGTAGAGGCCGAGCAATTTGCGCTTCCACCAGTTGCCGGTCGCGCGCTTCTCCGCCATCGTGGTGAACCAGTACTGCCAGAGCACGGCGCGGACGTATTTCGGCGGTGAATTTCCGAACGGATTGCCGCGGAACAGTTTCAGCACATCCCCGTCGTTGTCGAGCAGCCGCTCTTCCGTGAGCGGAACAATCTCGTTCTGCTGCCAGTCGCCGAGCGAAGCGAACCAGAGGTTCCAGTCGAACCGCGGCTGATACGGCGCGTAGATGCGTGGACGCTCGTTGAGCGCCTGCGCCTTGTAGCGGAACGGGTAGGGGGTCCAGTTCTGACCATCGTTGGAGCCCTGGAACTCGATCTCGTAGCGACCGCCGGTCATCACGGCGAAGAGGCCATACTGATTAGCGATGCGAAACGGTTCCAGCACCGCGACCGGCGCTGTTGGCAACGGCAACCCGGGAACGACAATGTTGAGCAGCTCGAAGGTGGTGTCGTATGCGATGACTGCGAGCAGAAGCGTGCTGATGGTGAGCTTGAGCGCGTGAAAGGCCCGCATAGCGCCGTGTTGGGGTTCAGCGCCGTGTTCGGCTTCCGTCACAGGCGCCTTATCGTCAGGCTGTGGGAGCAGGAGTTTGTTGCGGTACCGCAGAGGAATCCAGCCTGCAAGCTTTCGGTCGTCGAGCAGGAGAATGCCAAGGCAGAGGACGATGTAATTGAGGAACGCGTAGTTGCCGGTGAGGATGACGGGAATCTCCCACACGGTCACGATAAAGAACAACACCACGCGGACAGCGCGGCCAGCCGGCCACTTGCGCGGAAAGAAGAACAGCAGCACGACCAGGAACTCAAGCACCAGCGTCCCGCCGGCGGTGGCCTTCTGGAACCACTCCGGCAGATGCTGGACATACCATCCAATCCAGGTGGGCAGCGGGCTGTTCTGGTAGTACTCATCCATTGCGGTGAGGTGCCGCCACTGCGGATCGCCGCTCAGCCATTTCACCAGCCCGGATTCAAAATAAATCCTGAACCATTCCCATTGCAGCAGCCAGAGGCTGAGGCGGATGGGCGGATGATTGCCGCCAAGACCAGGACGCACACCGGGCGGAGCGAAGAACAGAGAGATGAAGCCGGCCTCGAGCAGCATGCCGTCGGATTGATAGCCAGAGAAATCCGCGGCAGCGCTGACGAACGCGAGGAAGCAGACAAAACAGATCAGCAGGCTCGCACGCGGCCAGAGATTGAAGAATGCAGCGATGGACGCAAGCAGACCGATCCACATCACCAACACGATGAAGTGGGTGCTGGAGGAAATCCAGAACAGCGAAGGCGCGACCCAGAAGCGGCTCTTGCCGGCGGCATGTGCGACAGCTGCGAGTGTCTCGCCGGCGGGAAGGATGCCGTTCTGGCCAATCAGGCCTTTCACCTGAAACAGCAGCGCAAAGAAAGCGGAGAAGTAAATAGCAGCCAGGGCGCGCAGCCACAGCCACCGCGGGAGCAGAACGGTACGTGGCCCTTGCTCCGACGCGAACAGCCAGCGCACCGGGTTGGAGGGTTGTTCCATCGTGTGTGATTGGAGACTCGCGCTGAACACTTCAGTTGCGTCCTTAATCCGTTTAGATTCGACCGCATACGCTGCGGATGGCGTCGCGCAAGTGATTATGCTCGCCCATGAAATGATCGAAATGTGCGCGATTTCACGGCGAAATTTCGTACAATGAAAGGAAGATGACCGAAACGACGATCGCAGCGCCTGAGGCTCCTGCCAAGGTGCACGCCGCCAAGTACACCCGCAATCAGCCATACATTTCCCGCGTCATTACCAACCAGCGCCTGACCGGCACTGAGAGCGAAAAAGAGACGATCCACATCGAGCTGGAGCTCGAAGAGGGAATGACCTACACGCCCGGCGACGCGGTTGGCATCGTGCCGACGAACCGCGAGAGCCAGGTGGCCGAGGTGCTCCAGGCGCTGGGCTTCAACGGTACCGAACGCGTGCTCGACCACTACAAGGTTGAGATCTCGTTGCATGAGGCGCTGACGACGCGCCTCGGTATCGGCAAGCTGGCACGCGGCAGCGTGAACCAGTACGCGAAGCTCTACGGCGAGAACGTGCCCGCAACCCTGAAGCGGCTGCTCGGTACCGAAAACAAGGCCGCGGCCGAGGAGTATGTCTGGGGCCGCGAATTCGTAGATCTCCTCAAGGACTTTCCAGGCGCCATCAAGCAGCCGCAGGAGCTCTTCAACATCCTGCAGCGGCTGACGCCGCGTATGTACTCCATCGCCTCATCGCAGCTCGCGCATCCCAATGAGGTGCACACGACAGTGCGCGTGGTTCGCTACAACGCGCACGGCGCAGAGCGGCAGGGTGTGTGCTCCGGTCACATGGGGGAACGTGCGCCCGTGGGCTCAACGCTGCCGATCTTCCTGCACGAGAACAATGCCTTCCGCCTGCCGCAGGATCCTGACGCTCCGGTGATCATGATTGGGCCCGGGACCGGGATTGCACCGTTCCGCGCGTTTCTGGAGCATCGTCAGGCGCTCGGCGAGAAAGGACCGATGTGGCTGTTCTTCGGCGAGCAGCGGCGCATCTCAGACTACCTGTATCAGGAGCAGTTCGCGCAGATGCAGCGGGAAGGCGTGCTGACCAAGCTGCACACGGCATTCAGCCGTGACACCGCGAAGAAAGTCTACGTGCAGGACCGCATGCAGGAGAACGCAGCGGACCTCTACGACTGGCTGGAGCGCGGAGCCTACTTCTATGTCTGCGGCGATGCGAGCCGCATGGCGAAGGACGTCGAGAACGCGCTCCTGGACGTTGTCGCGAAAGGCTCGAATCGAACGCTCGAGCACGCAGCGGAGTATCTCGCCAACATGAAGAAGCAGAAGCGCTACCAGCGCGACGTCTACTAAGGATCACGACAGAAGGGAAAGATGGCCGCCTGAGATGGCGGCCGTTTTTCCTTGCGATAGAGCTTTCTCCTGAAGGTGTATACCGAAGCGGCAACCGTTCGTGCCGTTTTCCCGCGAAGAAAACGGCATTTGTTGATTTTTCTGAGGCCGCAATATCAGGAGAAATGCTCTAGGCTGAGGAGATGGCGAAGAAGAGAATAGGCGTGCATGTGGGCGTCGCCGGCGGATGCTGGACTGCCGTACAGCGCGCGGTGGATGCAGGGGCAAATACATTTCAGATCTTCAGCTCGAGCCCGCGCACATGGCGGAGCTCACCGGTGAAGCCGGAAGACGCGAAGAAGATGCGCGAGGCGCGGGCCAGACATGATGTGAATCCGATGGTCTTCCACGCCAGCTATCTGATCAACCTGTGCAGCCAGGTGGAGAGTGTGCGCGCAAATTCTGTGAGCGCGTTTCGCGGCGAGGTGGAGCGCGCCTTGGCCTGGGGCGCAGAGTACCTCGTGCTGCATCCGGGCTCGTGGAACGGGCTCACGCGCGAGGAGGGTTTGCGGCTCGCGGTGCAGGGCATCGAGCGCGCGACGGACGGCTTGCCGTGGCATGACCACAACTTCAAGGTGCTGATTGAGAACACGGCGGGAGCGGAGTTTTCGCTCGGCGGAACGCTGGAGCAAGTCGCCGAATTAGTCGAGCGGCTGCGTGCGTGCGCTCCCGTCGCGGTGTGTCTCGACACATGCCATCTGCACGTGAAGGGCTACGACATCCTCACAACCGAAGGCTGGGCGGAGACGACGAAGCTCATCGATCAGACCGTTGGCATCGACACCGTGCGCGTCTGGCACTGCAACGACGCGAAGGCGCCCGCGGGATCGAAGCTGGACCGGCACGAGCATATAGGTGAGGGCACGATTGGCTCGGCCGCGTTCCGGCGCCTGCTCTGTGACAAGCGCTTCGAGCACGCCGCCTTTATCGCAGAAACCCCGGTGGATGAGCCCGGCGATGAGATGCGCAATGTGATGGCTCTGCGAGCGCTGAGTGCGGCATAACTGCAGCTACCGACGCGAGTAAAACGATTCGCTCACATCGATCGACACAACCGGATGTGACTCAGATCGCAGCCGCTCAGCGAGCGGAAGAAGTTCATCAAACAGAGCATCTGCCATCACACGCTTTGAGGAATGCGGAAGTGGAATCTCACGCTCTCGCATGAGCAGGAAGCCCTCATTGTCATCACTTTCGAAGCCGGCATCCGGCCGCGAGACATCGTTCGCCACAATGGCATCGGGGCCCTTGCTGTGCAGTTTCCGACGAGCTTCTTCCAGCAGATCATGCGTTTCCGCAGCGAACCCGACAACCAGAGTTCCGTGCCTGCGCTCACGCACAGCCCGCATCAGAATGTCCTCATTCTGCACGAGCTCCAGTGTGAGCGTCGCGGTCTTCTTGCGCTTGTGCATGGCCGGTTCAGCCACACGGTAGTCAGCCACCGCCGCGGCCATGAATACCATCGAAGCGCGCGGCAGCTCCTGCAATACGGCTGTCAGCATCTCCTCTGCGGTTGTTACAGCAATTTGTCGGCACGGCAATTCGGGGAGCGGCCTCGCAGCCGAAATCAAAATGACCTCCGCTCCTCTCGCAAGCGCCGCTTCCGCAAGCGCCACTCCCATCTTGCCGCTCGATCGGTTTCCGAGAAACCGGACAGGATCGATCGGTTCGCGAGTGCCGCCGGCAGTAATCAGCACCGTTTCACGCGCCAGATCACGTCCACGCCGCGTAACGCGGAAAACGGATTCGGCAATCTCTTCAATGGGAGCAAGCCTGCCTTCGCCCACCATGCCGCAGGCCAGCTCTCCATGCGCGGGCTCGATCACAACCGCGCCGCGCGCGCGCAGCGTCGCAACATTTGCCTTCGTTGCCGGGTGCTGCCACATCTTCACATTCATCGCGGGAGCAATCAGCAGAGGAGCCTGCGATGCCAGGGAGATGGTCGTCAATAAATCGTCCGCGATCCCATGCGCAAGTTTCGCCAGTGTGTTCGCGGTTGCGGGCGCAATGAGAATAGCGTCGGCTTCCTGAGCGACTCGAATGTGTTCCATGTCGAACCGCTGCGGCTCGTTGAAGGCCGTCTCACTCGTCTCGGGCTCCCAGAGCGATCTGAGCACCTGCCTTCCGCTCAAGCCAGCCAGGGTAAGCGGTGTGATGAATCGCTCCGCATTCGCCGTCATCACCACCTGCACCTCAGCGCCGCCGCGCTGCAGTTCGCGTACCAGCTCCGCCGATTTATACGCTGCGATCCCGCCACACACACCGAGGAGAATCTTCATCGCGTTGTCCCCTCTCCCGGCAGAAGAATGTTGTCGATCAGCCGTGTCTCTCCGACCCAGGCCGCGACCGCGACCAGCGCGCCCGCGCGAGAATCGCTGACGGGCCCCAGCGTGTGCTGATCGACGATCTCCGCATAATCCATGCGCACTCCCGGCGCGCGCTCCAGCCTCTCTCGCAGCACACTGCGCAGACTCGTCACATCCCGGTTCCCGCGCTTGAATTCGTTCTCCACCTCGGTAAGCGCCGCATGCAGCGCGAGCGCCTGCGAACGCTCGCTTGCGCTGAGATATCGGTTTCGCGAGCTCATTGCAAGACCATCTGCCTCGCGCACGATCGGGCAGGTGATCAGCTCAAGGTCGAAGTTCAAATCGCGCACCATGGGCCGCAGCACAGCCACTTGCGCGGCATCCTTCTGCCCGAAAAATGCGCGGTGCGGCTGCACAATGTGAAACAACTTCGTTACGATCGTCGCAACACCGCGAAAGTGTCCGGGCCGCGACGCGCCATCAAGCCTGCTGCCGATCTCTGGCACATCCACGACCGTCGCTGCTCCTGCGGGATACATCTCTTCCACCGTGGGCGCAAACACCACGTCGACGCCTTCGGCCGAAAGCATTTCGCAGTCCCGCTCGAAGGTCCGCGGATACTTTCCGAGGTCTTCGTGCGGGCCAAACTGCAGCGGGTTCACAAAGATGGTGGTGACCACGCAGTCGCAGCTTGCGCGGGCCTCTCGCACCAGCGACAGGTGTCCTTCATGCAGCGCGCCCATCGTTGGAACCAGCCCAACGATCTTTCCCGGAGAGTCTCGTCGCGCCGTCTTCATCGCGTCGCGCATCGAGCTCACTGTGCTCAGGACACGCACGCTGTGTGCTCCACGCCATCAACGACCTCGGCGCCGAATCGTTCCAGCGAAAAAGTCGCGGGAAAGTGATAGCTCTCCTGATCGCTTGGAAACTTCCGCGTTTCTACTGCTTCACGATATGCGCTCAGGCCATTGCGGATGAATGACGCCGCGTCGCCGAAGGTTCGCACGAACTTCGCCGGCTTGCGGAAGGAGAGCGAAAACACATCATGGAACACGAGAATCTGTCCGTCGCAATCCGGCCCCGCGCCGATGCCGATGGTCGGAATCTTCAGAAGCGAAGTGATTTGCAGCGCCAGTTCCCTGGGAATGCCTTCGAGTACCAGCGCGATGGCTCCAGCATCTTCCAGCGCGAGGGCATCGTCGCGCAGTTGAGCGGCAGCTTCCTCGTCCTTTCCCTGCACACGGTAGCCGCCCATGCGATGCAGCGATTGTGGTGTCAGGCCAATGTGCGCAACCACGGGAATCTCTGCCATCGTGAGCGCACGAACGGTATCTGCCCGTGTCGCGCCGCCCTCAAGTTTGACGGCTTCCGCTCCGCCTTCCTTCACCAGTCGCAGCGCGTTGCGCATCGTCTCTTCGGGCGAGACGTGATAACTGCCATAGGGCATATCGACGACCAGCAAGGCCCGCCGCGTGCCCCGCCGCACAGCACGCGCATGGTGCAGCATGTCCTCGATCGTGACGCTCAGAGTATTTTCGTGCCCGAGCACGGCCATGCCCAGTGAGTCGCCAACGAGGACAACGTCAATTCCGGCTTCATCGGCCAGGCGCGCGGTCGGGTAATCGTAGGCTGTGACGGCGGAAATTGCAGCGGCGCTTTGTTTTTGCGCGAGCAGGCTTTGCGGCGTAACCTTCGCCGCAGCGGCAGGACGTACGCCGTCCTGGGGTGTAGTCAGACTCATGTTCTCTCCAGTGCCGCTCCGCGAAAACGCAGATGCAGCCCGAACATCTCAAGTATATGTAATTCCGGCGGTAATTGGCGATGGTAGTCTGGGCGAAAGCGGCGGAGCCGCTGATTCTACGAGACTTTGAAGGACACCATGAAGACAATCTGCCGCTTGATTCTGGCCAGCGCCGTGCTGGCGACGACCTCGTTTGCCTTCGCGCAACAGCAGCAGCAGATGCCGAAGGACGATTTGAATCCAGCGTACAAAGCTCCGGAGCAGCAGACGGATTACGTCAAGCGCGTCGAGATGATTCCGATGCGCGACGGCGTGAAGCTCTATACAGTCATCGTGATTCCAAAGGGCGCGCATGATGCGCCGATCGTGCTGACGCGCACGCCCTACAACGCCGCTGCGCGCGCGGAGCGAACCAGAGGCGCGACGAAGATGATCGATCTGCTGCCCTTGAGCGATGAAGATTTTGTGAAGAACGGCTACATCCGCGTGTACCAGGATGTGCGCGGTAAGTATGGGTCGGAGGGTGTGTACCTGATGACGCCGCCTCCGGTGAACTCGGGCTACAACCCGAGCGGCGCGGACGATACGACGGACGCGTATGACACGATCGACTGGCTGGTAAAGAACGTGCCGGAGTCGAACGGCCGCGTGGGCATGATCGGATCGAGCTATGAGGGCTTCACGGTCGTGATGGCGCTCCTGCATCCGCATCCTGCGCTGAAGGTGACGGCGCCGGAGAGCCCGATGGTGGACGGTTGGATGGGCGATGACTGGTTCCACTATGGAGCGTACCGGCAGACGAACTTCGACTACTTCACCGAGCAGACGACCAAGCGTGGTTTGGGTCATCCTATCGATCGCCCGCACTGGGACGATTATTCAAACTTTCTGGAGGCGGGATCCGCAGGAGATTACGCGCGGGCCGCGGGCCTCGATCAGCTTCCGTACTGGCACACGGTAGAGGACCATCCCGCGTACGACGGCTTCTGGCAATCCCAGGCACTCGACAAGCTGATTGCGAAGACGCCGCTGACTGTACCGACGATGTGGGAGCAGGGGGAGTGGGACCAGGAAGACATGTACGGCGGCAACCATGCGTATCGCGCATGGGAGCCCAAGGATACGAACAACACGATGAACTACCTGGTGATGGGGCCGTGGTTCCATAGCCAGATCAATCGCCAGGGGCGCGGATTAGGACCATTCGAGTGGAATTCCGATACCTCGGAATACTGGCGTCGCGATGTGCTGGTGCCGTTCTTCAATCAGTATTTGAAGCCGGGATCTCCCAAAGCAGATACGCCGCCGGTGCTGATGTATGACGCGGGCCTGGATAAGTGGGACCGGCTGGATAAATTTCCGGTGAGTTGCGAGCAGGGCTGCGAGGTGAAGACGCAACCACTCTATCTGAATGCTGGAGGCACCTTGTCCTTCGAGACGCCGAAGAAGGACGAGACGACTCAATTTGATGAGTATGTGTCGGATCCGGCGAAGCCGGTGCCGTACAGGCCGAGGCCGGTGGGGAACTCGGATGGCACGGGGTGGCGGACGTGGCTGGTGACGGACCAGCGGTTCGTGGATGGGCGGCCGGATGTGCTGACGTATGTGTCGGAGCCGCTGACCAGGGCGATGAAGCTGTCAGGAGAGCCAATTGTGCACCTGATGGCATCGACGAGCGGGACGGACTCGGACTGGGTGGTGAAGCTGATCGATGTGTATCCGGACACGAAGGTGGCGCCGGGCGATGCGGGTGGAGTGTTTCCGGGTGTGATTGGGACGCCGTACAACATGAGCGGGTATGAGTTGCCGATCGGGATCGACATCTTCCGCGGGCGGTACCGCACGAGCTTTGAGCATCCGGAGGCGATCAAGCCGAACGAGCCACTGGAGTACAAGTTCGCGCTGCCGCTGGTGGAGCGTACGATTCTGCCGGGGCACAGATTGATGGTGCAGGTGCAGTCGACGGCGTTCCCGCTGTATGACCGCAACCCGCAGAAGTTTGTGCCGAACATCTTTGACGCGAAGCCGAGCGACTATCAAAAAGCGACGCAGCGGATCTGGCACGAACCGGGAGAGGCCAGCTATATCAGCCTGCCGGTGGTGCCGGCGAGTGAATAGGGGGGTGTCCCCCCCCTCCCCCCTTTCTTGCGCAAAATCTTCCAAACAAAGGACATGAGGGTGGACCTCGTGTCCAAATAGACACAGGTGTGGCAAAAAGTGCTCAGGGGGTGGTGGACGGGCCAGTTGTGGGTCAGGTCGTGTAGTATTTTCCGGGTTAGCTGTCAGACAGGTTTTGAGAGGAGAAGCGATGCGGCTGTTAACTGCGGTGTGTGTGTTGGGTGTGGGGATGGCGGGTGTGTCGGCGCAGGCGGCGAAGGTGTGCGATGTGCGCGCCTATGGAGCGAAGGGTGACGGCACGACGAAGGATACGGCCGCGATTCAGAAAGCCATCGAGGCATGCTCGGATGGTGGGGGAGCGGTGAAGTTGAGCGGAGGCACGTTTGTGAGTGGTCCGATCGTGCTGAAGTCGAACATCACGCTGGATGTGGAGAAGGGAGCGACGCTGCTGGGGTCGCCGGACCGGGCGGACTACCCGAAGTACACGTTTGCGAGGCATGAGACGGCGCAGCCGCTGGTGAGTTCGTCGAACGCGGAGAACATTACGATCACGGGCGGAGGAACGATCGACGGGAATGGACATATCTGGTGGGAGTATGTGCGCGGAGTGAAGGATTCGGGCGTGCTGGGGACGGACCATCCGCGGCCGATGGGTGTCGTTTTCGATCACACCAGGCACGTGCACATGGAGGACATCACGGTGCAGAACGCGGGGTTCTGGCAGATTGTGCCGTACTATGCGGACGATCTGACGTTCCGGAACATC
>DASRGC010000034.1:0-70879 GCA_035651235.1 Acidobacteriaceae bacterium | reverse complement strand
GAGGCTTCCTGTAAGCGGAGAGGCGTCGGGACATGTCGGCGATATATGACGCGAGGGAACAATTTGGCTTCGCGGTCGGTGAGTTGCTTGATGGCTCCGATGACGGCGGTGAAGAGGAAGGCGGCCCAGGGAAAGAGCCAGAGGATGAGCAGGAGCCAGAAGATCGGGATGGGGACCTGCCCGTAGTCGTGGGGGATGCGGCGGCCGAGGAAGCGCGCGATGTGCTCGTTGTAGAGATAGAACCAGGCCCAGCCGGCGCGGGGTGGGAGGCCGACGCCGGAGGGCATGGCGATGGCGGGGTTGCGGAGCGCGGCGAGGATGTGCCAGGGGAGCGCGATGGCGAGGAAGGTGATGGTTGCGGGGAGGAGCTTCAGGTTGCGGAGCTGAGAGAGCTGGCGGGTGAAGGCGAGGTAGAGGATCGCGAAGGCGGTGGGGAAGATGAGGCCGATGAGGCCTTTGGTGAGGACGCTGAGGGCGAGGACGGCGGCGAAGCCGAGCATGGGGAGGAGCGGGGAGTTGGAGATTGTGCGGACCCACCCGTCCGCTTGCACGCCAGCGAGCAAGCTCGCCGGGGACCCCGCTGCGCGTACGGGTGGGGCATCCGGGTTTGTGGTGGTGCGGGCGTTGGCCCGGGCATTAATGCGATCGAGGGCGATGAGGAAGAGGTGGACGGCGAGGGTCATCCAGAGGGCGATGAGGATGTCCGGGATGAAGAAGCGGGTGTAGAGCCAGGGGCCGATGGAGAGCGCCATGGCGAGGGCGGCGTAGAGGCCGCCGCGGTCGGGGGCGTGGGCGGGAGAGATGGTGGCGAAGAGGCGGATGCCGAGCGCGTAGACGGCGAAGAGGAGCGCGAGGACGCCGAGGGCGAGTGGGAGGCGGGCGGCCCAGTCGTGGATGCCGAAGAGGTGCATGGAGCCGGCGGCGAGCCAGTACATGAGGGGCGGCTTGTCGAAGAAGCGGATGCCGTCGATGAAGGGCGTGACGAAATCCTGGCGGAGGAGCATCTCGCGGGCGACTTCGATGTAGACGGAGTCGACGTCGTCGAGCAGGCCGGGGGTGAAGATGCCGCCGAAGTAGAGGATGAGCCAGGGAAGGGTGATGAGCGCGAGGGAGCTGAAGCGCCAGGCGCGGGGCGGGGAGGAGGCGCCTCGGGCGGACGGTGAGGGGATCTCCACCCCATCCAGCAAGCTGGCTGGGGGCCCCGGGATCGGTGCTGCTGTGGTGGAGGTCACGCGTGAGGGTCCCTTTTATGGTCTCACGAGGAGGATGCGAGATGGCAAAAGCAAAGGCAAAGCAGGTCCTTCGCTGACCAAGCTCAGGGTCAGGATGACAGAAAGAAAGGCAAGGCAACAACGATGCTAGCGGGCCGAAGAATCGAGCGGGCGATCGGTGAGCAGCGCTTTGCCGGAGGTCTCTTTCAGGAGAATTTGATGCGGGCCGAGGAGGTGGTCGACGATGTCGCGCTTTTCAAGGGGAACGAAGAGGATTTTGCGCGGGCCGTGGCCCCACTGCGCGAGCAGGTCGCTGGGGGTGAGGAAGATGTGCGGCGCGTCGGGGAAGAGGCTGCCGAAGAGCATGGAGGTGCTGCGGCCGTCGACGAGCGAGACGTGGTGACCGAGGTAGAAGGGGATGGAGGAGCCGTAGGCCTGGTCGCCGTAGAGGAGGACCTGGGTGTCGGGCGCGATGGCGTGCGAGGCTTCGAGGCGCTGGATGGTGGAGGCGAAGTCGCGCGAGGAGAGCATGGGCGCGAAGCGGACGAGCGCGATATGCGCGGCGATGAGGAAGGTTGCGGCGGTGAGCGCGATGGTGCACGTCGAGGCGAATGCGTGACGGCGGGCGCGGAGGATCCAGGCGGCGAGTGGGCCGATGGCAAAGGCGATCGCAGCCAGCGCGGCAGGGAGTCGAAGGGCGGCGAAGGATGGGCCGGTGAGATCGAAGAAGTGGGACATCGAAAGGGTGTAATCGCCCACGCCGCGATGCGCGAGAAGCGAGCCGATGTCAGGGACGAAGGCGAGGTGGCGCGATGTCCAGAGGCCGTAGACGAGGGCCGAGGCGATGATGAGGCCGAGGAGGGTGAAGGTCGCGTGGGCGAACGTGACCACCCCAGCGAACGGGCTCCCACCCCAGCGAACAAGTTCGCCGGGGACCCCGGAGTTCGCCGCGGACCCCGGGGTGATGGTGCCGTGACTTGATGCGGGTTCGAGTTCGAGGTGGGCGAGGGCGGCTGCGGTGAGGAGGAGCAGCGGGAGGTAGACGGGGAAGGTGTAGTACTCCTGGTTGGTGGAGAGCGAGAAGAAGGCGAGGATGATGGCGGAGAAGATACACAGAAGCAGGACAGTGCGTTCGGAAAAGCTGCGCCAGGTGATCTCGCGAAGGCGGTGACGTGAGCGCCACGCGACGGCGATGGCGGCGGGGAAGAAGAGGCTCCAGGGGAAGAGCCAGACGATGTGGAGGAGCCAGTAGAGCGCGGCAGGGAGTTTGTTGTAGTCGCGGGGGACGCGGGTGCCGAGGAAGCGCGCGAAGTGCTCGTTATAGAGATAGAACCATGTCCATCCGGCGTGTGAGGGAAAGCCGGAGCTGGCGGGCATGGGCACGGGTGGATTGCGCAATGCGGCGAGGATGTGCCAGGGTGCGGCGATCGCGAGGAAGAGCGCGAGGCCGGTGAAGGGATGGAGCAGGCGCCACCGACGCCACTCGCCGGTGAGGATGAGGAAGAGACCGATGGAGGCGAAGAGGAAGACGATCGCGACGAGGCCCTTGGTGAGCACGGCGCAGGCGAGGGAGCTCCACATGAGCCAGGCCCAGGGGCGTGCGTGCAAGGTGGAGGTGTCGAGTGCGCGGAGGGCGCCGTAGATAGAGAGCGAGAGAAGAAGCGAGAGCAGAGCGTCGGGGATGAAGATGCGGGTGAAGAGGAAGACGCCGGCGGAGGTGAGGATGAAGAGCGCGGCGTAAAATCCTGCGCGGTCTGAAAATTGGCCGCGGGCGCTAAATTGGCCGCGGGCGCCAAACGCGCGGCGTCCCCAGGCATACGCGAGCAGAGCGAGGCCGAGGACGGTTAAGGCGAGCGGGAGATGAATCGCAAATGAATTTTCGCCGAAGATGCGCAGGCTGGAGGCGGCGATCCAGTAGGGCAGCGGCGGCTTTTCGAGATAGCGGATGCCGTTGACGTGAAGTGTGACCCAGTCGCCGGTGCGGAGCATGGCCTGTGCGGCCTGCGAGTGTGTGGCGTCGGCGTCGTCGAGCAGTGAGGGTGTGGCCGCGGCGGCGAGGAAGATGGCGGCCCAGAGCGCGAGAAGAACAAGAATGCTGCGGCGTGACCAGGGCTCGAGCTGTGGCGTGGTGTGTGTTGTCGTGTCAACGTAGAGAACGGGACGCGCAGGGAGCGGCTCGGCGACAACCGCACGCAGTTGTGGATTTGCTGTGAGGGACTGCGCGGGAAAGGCAGGGATTGATGGTCGTCTCATTCGGGGGGATGTGGCCGCCAATGTATCGTTGGGCTATGTGTCTTGCTAAAGAAGGACGAACTCAGCGCAAAAAGGATTCAAAAGTTTAATGCCAACGTTCGCAGCCATAGATATCGGCTCCAACTCCTGTCGGCTGGCGATTGCGTCGGTAGAGCAGCACAAGCTTAAGACGTTGTACGAGGACCGGGAGGTAACAAGGCTCGGCGAAAGTGTCTTCGAAACAGGGGTTATCTCTCCGGAGGCGATGGCGAACACCATCAAGGCCCTGAAGAGATTTCATCGTGCTACGCAGACGCATGTTGCCGACCGGGTGCGCGTGGTGGCGACGAGCGCGATGCGGGATGCGCGCAACTCGGAGGCGTTTCGCGCGTGGGTGAAGTCCACGACCGGATGGAATGTGGAGGTGATTTCAGGTCTTGAAGAGGGCCGGCTGATTCATCTGGGGATTGTGACGCACGAGCCGGGAGCGCGCGGCAAGTGCCTGCTGATCGATCTGGGCGGCGGAAGCTGCGAGGTGACGCTGTCGGACCAGGGGCGCATCCAGAGCATGGTGAGTCTGCCGCTGGGAGCGGTGCGATTGCAGCAGGAGTTTTTGAGGAGCGATCCGCCGAGCAAAGACGATGTGGCGAGGCTCAGAAAGTTTATCGACCGTGAGCTGCGTCGCGGGCAGCGGAAGCTGGGACACCCGCGCGTAGGGCTTGTGATTGCGACATCAGGCACGGCGGCGGCGCTGGCCGAAGCTTCACACTCGCTTCCGGCAGAGGATGTGATTGAACGCGCGCCTACGAAGTTCGCGCGCGGCAAGCGTGGGCGCGCCGTGCGCGATGTGAAGATCGCGACGAGCGCGGCGGCGGTGCGGAGGATTGCCGACCGTCTGCTGAAGATGAACAATGCGCAGCGGGCGGCGGTGCCGGGCATCGGGCCGCGGAGGTCGGAGATTATCTGCGGGGGAGCGCAGGTGTACGCGACGCTGCTGGAGCGGATGGAGCTGAAGGGATTCCGGTACTCGAGGCTGGGGCTGCGGGATGGAATGCTGGCGCAGATGCTGGCCGAGACGGACACGCGGGCCAGCGTGCATCGCACGATGGAAGCGGAGCGGTGGCGCGGTGTGCTGGAGGTATGCAAGCACTATGGCGTGGATTTGAAGAAAGCGACGCCGCACAGCGAACAGGCGGCGCAGATCTTCGACCAGCTGGAGCGCGTGCATGAGCTGCCGGAGGACTACAGGCTGTGGCTGCGTGCGGCTGCGATGATGCAGGGGGTGGGCAAGTACATGAACCACCAGGGACGATACCGGCACACGCAGTACATCATTGCGAACTCGGAAATTTTTGGGTTCTCGCCACAGCAGCGGGCGATTGTAGGAGCGATTGCGCGCTACCTGGGCAAGACACGCCCCGACCCGATGGACCGCATCATGCGCACCGTGCCGCTGGAGGAGCATACGCATGTGATTCGCGCGGTGGTGCTGCTGCGGCTGGCGCAGACGCTGAACCAGGATCGCGGCAACACGACGGCGGTGCGAGTGCGCACGCGAGTGTTTCCGAAGCGCGTGATCATGGAGCTGATTCCGTCGCGCGGAGGAGCAGAGCTGGAGCTGTGGTCGCTGAAGAAAGAGGCGCCTTATTTCCGCGAGGTCTTCCGGCGTGAGCTCTTTGTGGAAGTGGCGTAGAGCGCTTTGACAACAGGTGGGGTGAGCAGCCATTGCAGCGTGGCGGGACCGCGCTGCATGTTGACGCGGGCGATGGCGCCTTTGCGGAGACGGATGCGCGGGCGCTGGTGCATTCCGTCGTGTCCGTTGGTGCTGAGCAGATGAATGAGGAACGCGGTAATGTTCGGGTTGTGACCGACGACCAGCACGTTTTCGTAGCCGGAGCTCTCATGCAGGAGGCGCTGAAACTGCCCCCAGTTGGCGTCGGGGGCGAGGGCTTTGGAGATGACGATGGGGGTCTCGTAGCCAGTCTCGGTACCGACGAGCTGGGCAGTTTGGAGGCTGCGCTTGAGCGGGCTGGAGACGATGAGATCGAAGTTGACCTTAAGCGCGTTGAGGACGTGCGCAAGATGAAGGCAGTTGCGCTTGCCTTCTTTATCGAGAGGGCGTTTGACGTCTACGGCTGGATTGGGGCGGCGGGTGCCTGCGCTGGCGTGGCGAAGGAGGAACAGATTCATGCGTGGGCTTTTTCTGACTTGGCGGGGGCCGGCTCTGGCCTGGCAGGGGCTGGAGCGGGATCGTGATGGAAGACGCCGGGGTCGGGTTCGGGCAGCGGAGGCGCGGGCGGCTCGGGGTCGGAGACGGGATCACGTTCGGCAGCGTTGAACGGTGTCCGCGATGGCTGCGTTGGGGAGCTCATACGAGGGTGGATGTGCGGCGCAATCGTGTGGGTTGCGTAAGGAACAGTTTACGCGCGCTGCCAGAGCTCTGTGTAGAGCAGGCCGAAGAGGAAGGATTTGCGGGCGATGCGGCGCAATCCGGCGCGGGCGAGGGCGGATTGGGGGTCGGGAAGGTGGCGCACGCGGAGGCCGGTGAGCAGGCGGAATGCAGCGTAAAGCGACGTAATGTAGAGCCGGGCTAAAGGTCTCAGCAGGCGAGCGGAGGGGAGGGCGAAGTCGCTGACGAGCCAGAGTCCGCCGGGGGCGAGTTGCGGGGCGAGGCGGGCGGTGAGGGCGTCGACTTCGGGTTGGGTGAAGCAGTCGAGGAGGAAGTGGGTGACGATGAGATCGGTGTGGGGTGGGACTTCGATCTCGAGCGCGGAGCGGTGGAGCGTGGTGAGACGGGTGGTGGCGCCGGGGACTGAGCGCAGGCAGCGGGCGCGGAGTTTCGAGAGCATGGCGGCGCTGATGTCGGCGGCGAGCGCGGTGCAGTTGGGGTAGCGGCGGAGGAATTTTGCGAGGAAGCGGCCATCGCCGTCACCCAGGACGAGGGCGTAGCGGGGGTTGTTGAGTTGATTGAGGAAGTGTGTGCGGGTGCGCTGCAGGAGCGGACCGAGGGAGATGTATTCGGCCCAGCGGTAGATCGAGGCGATGCGGTCGAAGTTGGGGGTGTTGATGCTGGATTTGGGGCTCATCGTGGCTTCGGGACTCATCGCGGAATGAGCGAGAGCGCGAGGGGGATGAGCGGCGTGAGGAGGACGAGGTCGGCGAGCGCGCGGAGGTGGATGGGTTGAAGGCGGCGGCGCAGGTGGTGAAGCGTGAGCAGCAGGAGCGAGCTGGTGAGGATGCAGGCGGTGAGGGCGTAGGTCCCGGACAGACGGGTAGACAGTAGACAGAAGAGCGCGAGAAGTGAGAGCGCGGCGACGGTCCAGGTGAGGGCGACGAGGTGGCGCGTGGCCCAGCGTGTGGACCAGTGGGCATGGGTGGGTGGGCCAGGATGCTCCCAGGCGTAGAGGAAGAGGCAGTTGAGCGAGCAGGTGGCGGCGAGGAGGAGGGCGATGGGCAGGAGGTCGAGGCGAAGTTCCACCCCAGCGAGCAAGCTCGCTGGGGACCCCGGCAGCGGTAGGCGTGCGACAGTGGGGATGAAGACGGCGGCGGCAAAGAAAATGCCGACGGCGAGCTCTTTGGGGAGGCGATGGGCGCTGTCGGCGCGCGCGTGAATGACGAGGAAGTATCCGGCGAGGAGTGTCGCGAGGAGAACGTAGATGCGGAGCGCGTGCATGTCCAGCGTGCGCAGAAGAGCAGTGAGTGCGCAGGCGGAGAGGATGATGCCGATGAGGAAGGCGCGGCGATGGCGGTGGTGGAAGACGTGGCGGGCTTCGAGGTCGGGCGCGGGTTGCTGCGAGTCGAGGGAGCGGGCGTCGAGGAGACGGTCGGCGACGTAGAGAATCCAGACGGCGAGGAACATCGCGGCGGGTGATGTCCAGGGGAGATGAAGGCCGACGGCGGAGGCAATGGCGACGGTCCAGACGCTGGCGACGGAGGGTGCGTCGAGCGAGAGAAGGTGCCAGAGGGCGAGCGGGCTGCGGGGCGCGCGCTGCGTGCGCGGGACGATGCTGAGCGCGGGGCGCGGTGGAGTTACAGGATTGGTTTTTCGGGCAGGTTGCATGGATAGCAGAGGCAGACCAGAGGGGCTAAAGCCCCACTCCCATTTTCACATTTTGCGAGGCCCGAGGCTGAAGCCTCGGGTTACCTAGAAGCGAAAACAGGTGCGATTTCAGACGGGGTCGTCGGCGTCTTTGGTGCTGGAGTCGAGCGGGAGAAGGAACTTGGGGAGCTCGCTGACGGTGCCGTCGACGATCGGTGTTTCGAGCGGGTCGTTCGGTGGCGTGTCGCCGGAGACTTTGGGTGAGCCGTTGAGCTGGATTCCGGGGCGGCTGGCGTGAGCGCCGGAGGACCAGAATGAAGGGTCGATCTCGGCGAAGATGTTGTCGCGCTCTTCGATGGCGTTAAGGCGATTCATCTGGTCGTCAGTGAGATGGCCGTCGCGGCGGAGCGTGTCCCAGAGCCAGCGGATTTCGTTGAACTGATCGCGGTGGGTGTTGAAGCGGAGCTCGGCGTAGTCGCGCGCGGCGCCGGTGGTGATGAGGAACTGCCAGTCGGAGGATTCGAGGAGCAGGAGCTCGCGGCAGAGCTGCTTGACGATGCGCTCGCCGAGGCCGCCATCGCGCCATTCAGAGGAAGTGCAGATCTCGCGGCAGGCGAGCTCGGCGGCGTAGAGCTGGCGATAGGTCCAGGTGGTTTCGTTATTCAGCCAGACCTGGTTGTTGCCTTCGGCACCCCAGGAACCTTCGTGCAGCGCGAGGAAGCCGCCGCGCGGGAAGTTATCGAGGTAAGACGAGCAGGTGGTGAGGGCGATGCCGGTGTCATAGTCGTGGAGGATGCGGGTTACGGTCTCGAGCCACTCAACGCCTTCGAACCACCAGTGGCCGAAGAGCTCGGCGTCGAAGGGCGAGCAGAGGACGGGCGGGACGGAGTCGTTGAAGCCGGGGGCGAGCGCCTGATAGACGAGGTCGACGAAGTGGTTGGCATGTTCGCGGACGCGGCCGGCGGCGACGGAGGGGATGTAGGGCTGCTTGTCGCCGATGTCGACGCGGGGCCCGGTGACACGCCAGTAGCGATGACCGCCGGGCCAGCGCTTCTTGTGGAAGTCGAGGTAGTTTTCATCGCCGGGATAGCCAGCATCGCCGGACCAGACCTGCAGGCCGGTGCGCGGATCGCGCGGGAAGATGGTTACGGCTTCGGTCTTCTTGTAAGGGCCCTCGACGTAGAAGGGGTGATAGAGGCGGCGATCGTCAGGCGCGTTGTAGCCAGGGTCCTGATTTGCGGAGCGGCGGAGAAATTCGTACGGCGAGTGGACGCGCGCAGACTCCTGCACGAGGTGCGTATCGACGAAGAAGAATTCGAGCGAGGATTCGCTGAGTGCCTGCTCGATGCCGATGCGCGGGAACGGGGGTGGCTCGGTGATGGCCGCGGGTTCGCTCTCGCCTGCGGGAGCGACGGGATAAGACCAGAGGCCCGCGGGGCGATAGCCGCACTCGGGCGCCCAGATGCCGCGAGGGCGCTGGCCGAGGTGCTTCTCGTGTGTGGCGACGGCGACGCGCACCTGCGCGCGCAGGCTCTCGTCTGTACCGAGCAGCGGCATGTAGCCGTGCGTGGCAGCGCAGGTGATGACCTCGACGATGCCGCGGTCGGCGAAGGCGCGGAAGCCGGCGACGATGTCCTGATGGAGTGCTTCGAAGTGCTGAAGGGCTTCGGTGAAGAAGCTTTGCCAGAAGCGCGCGGTCTCGGCGTAGGTGTGTTCGCCGATGGAGAGGAAGAAGGACTCGTCTTCGCGCGCGGCGAGGATTTTGCGTTCGAGATAGCGCGGAAACTCGGCGCGGAAGACAGGATGCGCGAGCTGCTCGAGCAGGATGGGCGAGAGATTGAGATTGCAGTTGAGCGGAATGTTGTCGCGGTCGAGACGATCCAGCGTGCGGAGCAGCGGGAGGTAGGTTTCGGCGGCGGCCTCGAGCAGCCACTCGATGCCGTGGGGCCAACTGCCGTGGTTGACGACGTAGGGCAGATGGGCGTGCAGCGTAAGGGTAAGAAATCCACGCGGCTTTGACGCTGGTTGAGTCACAAGATCTCAATCTCTTGGGTGCGCCCTGCCGGCGGGCGCGCGGAAGGGGGAGCGGGATAGCTCCTGAGCGAAGTGTACTACCGGGACGAAGTGTGAGCCAAAGGACACAAATGTGGAGAAGAGCAAGGCTGCACTCCAGGGCGGATCGTAAACATTCTTTGGCAGTAGGATGCGGGTGAGCGAGTGCACGGAGCAGATGTTTGTGCTACTCTCCACTGCACCGGAGAAGCATCGGGAGAACGCAACCGAATGCGACCCGGCAGGCATCTACCCGCATGGACGGGTACCTTACGCGAGGCACTGTGCCTGGCAATGCGCCAAGGTAATACCGCAAGACGCTTCTGTCGAGCCTGAGTTAGGAAGACAGGGTTCGAAGAGTGGCAAATCGAAGGATCAGGAGAAGACTATGGCGGATAACGACAGCAGCGTAGGTGGGTTTGGATGGTTTCTGGCGGGTCTCGGGATTGGGGCCCTTGTGGGCGTGCTGTATGCGCCGAAGTCGGGCAAGGAGACGCGTGACGACCTGATGCAGAGCGCGATGGAGGCCCGCGACAAGGCCAACGAGCTCTACAACCAGGGCAGGGAGCAGGCCGGCCAGTATGTGCAGCAGGGTCGCGATGCGCTGGGCCAGTATGTCGACAAGGGCAAGGAATACTACGACAAGGGCCGCACTCAGTGGTCGCAGTATGTGGACAAGGGCAAGGACCTGGTCCAGACGCAGACGGACGCGGTGAGCGCGGCGGTGGATGCGGGCAAGCAGGCCTACATGTCAAAGACCTCGGAGACGCCGCAGGCGTAAAGGTTCTTCGGCAAGGACGCGAAGGGCCGGTTCGTCGCGACCGGCCCTTCTGTTTGGCGGAGCTTGTGCGATGACGATTGCGACGGCTCGATTGAAGGCTCACAATTAAGTCCGAAGGGGTGAAGAGATGCACGCAGTTAGCTGCCTGGCGTTGGCTTTCCTGCAGGAGGATGCGGGGACGATGCAGCATGACGTCCACCTGATGATGATTTTTATGGGCATCATCGCGATCGCGGTGATCCTGGGATTTTTGGGCGTTGGCGTTGCGGGGCTGATGGGGCTGAAGCTCTTTCGCAAGCTGGAGGAGATGGCCGAGCGGGCGGAGGGCAAGGTGTCGCCGGTGCTCGAGAAGACGCATGCGCTGGTGGAAGAGCTTGGACCGAAGGTGCGGACCATCACGACGAACGTGGAGCAGATCAGCTACACGGTGCGCACGAAGGTGGATGAGTACAGCGCGACGGCCGACGAGATCAATCGCACGGTGAAGGACGCGAACAAGCGCACGCAGGAGAAGGTTGCGCGCGTGGATGGAATGGTGAGCGAGGCGCTGAACACGGCGCATCATGTCTCGCGAACCGTTCAGGACAGCGTGCGCAAGCCGGTGCAGCAGATTGCCGGGATTATTTCCGGGATAAAGCGCGCGGCGGAGACGTGGGCGGAGCGAATGCCGTTCAAGCGGCATCCGCAGACTACGGTGGTGGTTGAAGAGTTTCGGGAGTATGAGACGCCGGTTGCCGGGGGCTCTGCGACGAGAAGCTACGGGAGCGCGAGCTCGACGACACCTGGGTCGAGCACGGTGAGCCAAACGAAGCGCGTGACGCCGTACGGCTAAACGTCAGAACGTGAGATGGCGAAGAGGTTCAAGATCGGCGACAACGTGAGCTGGAACTCCGAGGCGGGTCGCGTGTCGGGGAAGATTATCGCTGTTCATACCAGGGATTTCGACTACAAGGGGTATAGGCATCACGCCTCCGAGAGCGATCCGCAGTATGAGATCAAGAGCGACAAGACGGATCATGTAGCGGCGCATAAGGGCGGCGCGCTAACACTTAAGAGCGCACCGAAGCGCGGGAAGAAGTAAGATTGCCGTTCTTCACGGTGGGGCATTCCAATCGCAGCCTTGAAGAGTTTGTGGAGCTGTTACGCAGCGCAGAGATCGAGCTTCTTGCGGACGTGAGAAAGTTTCCGCGATCGAGAGCGAACCCGCAGTTCAACCAGGACACGGTTGGTGAGGCGCTGGCGCCTTTCGGGATTTCGTATGAGCCGATGACTGTGCTGGGTGGGCGGCGTGGGATCGTGAAGTCTGTTTCGCCGGATGTTAACGGCTTGTGGAGGAATCTGAGCTTTCACAACTACGCGGATTATGCGCTGTCGGCGGAGTTCGGCGCGGGGCTGAAGCATTTGCTGGAGCGGGGACGCGAACGCCGCTGCGCGATCATGTGTTCGGAGGCGGTGTGGTGGCGGTGTCATCGCCGGATCATTGCGGATTATTTGATGGCGAGCGGAGAGAGTGTCTTGCACATCATGGGGCCGGGTCGATTTGAGCCGGCGCAGATCACCCAGGGCGCGGTGATTCGGCCGGATGGGAAGGTCGTTTATCCGTGGAATCTGACTGCGAAGGAATCTTAGTGCGGAGATTTAGAAGATCCAGCCGCCGCCGGCGACCTCGTCGTCCTGGTAGAAGACGGCGGACTGGCCGGGCGTGATGGCGCGCTGGGGGGCGTCGAAGGTGGCCTCGATGGTGTCGTCATCAAGGACGCGCAGTGTGGCGGGGGCGGGCTCGTGGCGGTGGCGGATTTTGATGCTGACGCGGATGGGCTCGGCGGGTGCGGCGATGGAGACCCAGTTGAGGCGATCAGCGCGCAGGGTGCGCGAGTAGAGATCGGTGTCGGGGCCGACCTCGACGCGGTGGGAGTCGGGGTGGATCTTGAGAACGTAGAGAGGGTCGGGGCTGCTGAGGCCGAGACCCTTGCGCTGGCCGACGGTGAAGTTGTGGATGCCGTCGTGGTGGCCGAGCGCTTCGCCGGTTCCGGCGGCGACGAGCTCGCCGGAGGAGTCGGGAAGGTCGCGGCCCTGCTCGTCGAGGTAGGCCTTGAGGAACTGCGAGTAGCTGCCACCGGGGATGAAGCAGATCTCCTGCGAGTCGGGCTTGGCGGCGAGCGCGAGGCCGGCGTCGGCGGCGATGGTGCGGACCTCGGGCTTGTGGAGGTCGCCGAGGGGGAAGAGTGTGTGCGCGAGCTGCACCTGGGTGAGGCCGAAGAGGAAGTAGGTCTGGTCCTTGGAGTGGTCCGAAGGCCGAGAGAGGATCCAGCGCTGCCGGGCGGAGTCGAAGTGGTTGCGCGCGTAGTGGCCGGTGGCGATCTTGTCGGCGCCGATGGAGCGCGCGGTGGCGAGGAGCTGATCGAACTTGAGGTGGTTGTTGCAGAGGGTGCAGGGGATGGGTGTGCGGCCGGCGAGGTACTCGGAGACGAAGGGGCGGACGACCTCGGCCTCGAAGCGGTCCTGTGCGTTGACGAGATAGTAGGGGATGCCGAGGTGCTCGGCGACGCGGCGGGCGTCGTAGACATCGTCAATGGAGCAGCAGCGGCCCTGCACGGTCTCGGGCATGCCCTCGCGGCCAGCGAGGCGGCGCTGGTTCCAGAGCTGCAGGGTGAGGCCGACGACGGTGTGTCCCTGGGCGTGCAGCATTGCGGCGACAGTCGAGGAATCGACGCCACCGGACATGGCTATCGCGATGGTCTGGTTGTCCATATCAGTCTGCATCTTTTTCATCTCAGGCTGCGGCGCAGTCTGGATAGGGCCCAACTCTTAATGATAGCTTTTCCGGGAATTATCGAAAGCGGTTAGACAGGTTTGCGGCAGACAGTGGAAGAGTCGGGTCGGACGTCTGTGTAGACTCAAATGGTTGGAGAGCAATGGCTGAGGGGACCAAGGCAGCGCTGAGTGGACGGTGGGCGTTGCCCTTTTTAGGGGTGGCGTGCGCGGTCGGCGTGGCGTCCATGTATTACAACCAGCCGCTGTTGTCGGTGATGGGCCAGAGCCTCGGCCAGGATGCGCGGCATATCGGGTTTGTGGCCGTAGCGACCCAGGTGGGCTATGCCGCGGGGCTACTGTTCTTTGTTCCGCTGGGCGATGTCGCCGAGCGGCGCAAGCTGATGTTGCGGATGTATGCCGGCGTTTCTGTGGCGCTGGCTTTGGCGGCGTTCGCGCAGAGCCTGACATGGTTGATAGCGGCGAGCGTGCTGATCGGGCTGATGGCGTCTGTGACTCATGTGGCGCTGCCGATAGCGCCGGACCTGGTGCCACACGAGCAGCGGGGGCGGGCGATTGGCACGGTGATGACGGGGCTGCTGCTGGGGATTCTGCTGGCGCGGACCTTCGCGGGCTGGCTGAGCCGGTTGAACGGCTGGCGCACGGTGTTCATTGTTGCCGCGGTGATGAATGCGTGCTTTGTGCCGTTCATCTACCGGGTGATGCCGCGGATGAAGGCGCGGGAATCGCTAACGTATGCGGAGACGATGCGGTCGTTGTGGACGCTGGTCCGGACGGAGCCGCTGCTGCGCGAGGCGGCTGTGCTGGGTGCGCTGGTGTTTGCATCATTCAGCTGTTTCTGGACGACGCTGGCGTTCCTGCTCGAAGCGCACTACGGCATGGGGCCGGGAGTGGCCGGGACGTTCGGCGTGGTCGGAGCAGCGGGGGCGATGGCGGCGCCGTTTGCCGGACGGCTCTCGGACGGGCGCGGAACACGATATGTGGTGTCCGCGGCGGGTGCGACGTTGACCGGGTCGTATGTGTGGTTGTGGTTTTCGGAGAGGGCACCGATCAGCGTGGCGATGCACATGCTCGGGTTGGTGATTGGCGTGGTGGCGCTGGATGTTGGAGCGCAGATGATGCAGGTCGCCAACCAGACGCGGATCTTTGGCTTGGGCGCGCAGGCGCGCAGCCGGCTGAACACGATTTATATGACGATCTACTTCGTCGGCGGAGCGCTGGGTTCGGCGCTTGCGTCCATCGCGTGGTCGCGGTGGCAGTGGGATGGTGTGTGTGCGCTGGAGTTGACGTTCATTGCGGCGGCGGGGGTGCGGCACATGACGGGGTTCAGCAGGCGGCATCCGCAGCCGGTGGTGCATATGCCTGCGAGCGAGAGCGAACCTGCGTGAGGGGTAGCTTCGCGGGTTGCCAGACGAGCGCGTAAGGGCTGAACAGGCGGGACCGGCGCAACAACCGGGACACGACATGAGTTTGGCGTTATCTGGGGCGCGCGCGCAGCGAGCGGCCGTTATTTCAACTCCTTGAGAAACCGCTCTCTTGACAATTGCATTTCGGGGTACCTATAGTGCCGGAAACCGGTGGGATACAGACGTCTTGTCTTGCAGCGAAGCTGGACGGCAAGGCGCTATCTAACAAGATCATTCGCGCTTGTCCGGGCAGAATGCGAGATGACAATGTTCCAGGGCGCTTTCAAGGAGAATGCCAGATGACCTTCGAGAGACCGGTATCACGAACGGTGAAGAATATTGGGCAGAGTGCGCGTGTGTTGCTTTGCGTCGTTCTGCTGATGGCGTGGGTGCGACCGTCCGCCGGCCAGATCACGACGACGGGCACGATCAGCGGCATTGCCGAGGACGCGCAGGGTGCTGTCGTTCCGGGCGCGATCGTGACGCTCACGAATACAGCAACGAAGTCGGTCGCGACGACGAAGACAAACTCCGATGGCTCGTTCACGCAGGCAGGTCTGCCCAACGGAAGGTATAACGTCAGCATTTCGGCGCCGGGTTTTGCAACGTTCAGTGAAACGGGCATCGATCTGGAACCGCTGGCAGTCTTCCAAGTCAAGGCCACGTTGAAGGCCGGCTCTGTCGACACGTCGGTGACGGTTGAGGCGAGCCCGGTGGCGGTGCAGACGGTCACGCCGGAGATATCGAACACCGTCTCCGGCACGGAGGCGGAGGCGCTGCCGCTGGACGGCAGGAACTATGAGGGTCTGGGGCAACTCATGCCCGGAGTGGTGAACACATCGCCGGTTAACTCGATGGGGCCGGGCGGATTTGCGACGTCGAACTATCTCAACATCAACGGCGGGGGTTCCAGCGGAACGTTCTACACGCTTGATGGCATCTGGAACGAGAACACCGGCAACATGACGCAGACAACGATCACGCCAGTTCCGGATGAGATTGAGGAAGTTAAAGTTCTGCAGAACAACTATGACGCGAAGTACAGCCTGATGGGTGCGAGCGTGATGGTGGTGCAGACCAAGAGCGGCACCAGCCAGTTCCACGGCGGCGCGTGGGAGTTTCTGCGCAACACGTTCCTAGATGCGCGCAATTATTTCGTGCCGGTGAGCACCGGGATCTCGCCTGAAGAGTGGAACATTTACGGCTATCACATCGGCGGCCCGGTCTTCATTCCACATGTGTACAACGCGAACCGGCAACGCACGTTCTTCTACTTCAACCAGCAGTTCCTGCATGAGAAGCAGCAGGGAGTTGTGACCGGACAGACGCCGCTGGCGACGATGCGCGGCGTTGGAACGCCGGCCAATGAGGCGCTGTTCCCGATGACCGGCGTGTACGGAACGACATTCCTCAAGGATCCGAAACTCAGCGGAAGCTGCAATGCGACGCTGAAGACGGCGTGCTTCGGCACGGACGGCAACGGCAACTGGGTGATCCCGGCAAGCCGCATCAACTCCTCGGAGCTGGCACTGCTGAATGCGATGGCTCCGCTGCCGAACTACACCACGACGAATGCGACGAACTACATCAATACGAAATCCGCAATTACGAGCCAGAAAGATGAAGAAGGGAAGATCGATCACTACATCACGCCGAAGCTTCACTTGATGGGCGAGTTGTTCTGGGAGACGCAGGACGCGTACAACCCGAACGCATCGCGCATGGGATCTCCGTTCACGACGAACTACGACGTTTTCATCTCGGATAACAAGCTCGCCCAGGTGCAACTGACGCAAACCTATTCAGCGAACATGGCGAACGATACGTCGATTGCGATGAACAATTACGTCATCACACACGACTTCGCCGGCATCATCTCGGGCTCGCAGATTTCCGGTTATTCGCAGGTGTTGCCGTACACCGGGGGATATCTCGAAAACCGGCTGCCGCACATCACGTTTTCGAATGGCTGGTCGCAGTTCGGGACCAGCGCCAACAACACGATCCCGGATGCGACGGACCTGGAGGATACGGTTGCGGACAATTGGAGCTGGCTGCGTGGTCATCACTTCATCCAGGCTGGCGGCGAGATTGTGTTCGGCACGAAGCGGCAGTGGTCGACTGTGGCGAACACGACGGGCGATGTCAACTTCAACGGTTATGCGACGGGCAATCCAATTGCGGATTACCTGCTGGGGCTGCCGAACACTTTTGCGCAAGGGCAAGACGGCGTTCGCAAATACATTCACTACACGATTACGAGCCCGTACATTGAAGATCGCTGGACGGCGAGCAAGCGCCTGACTGTGAGCGTTGGCCTTCGCTTTTACCGCATGCCCTTTCCTGGGTCGCAGGCGGGGTACTCGGCGAACTTCAATCCGTCGCTGTTCAATGCAGCGAATGTGCCGACGGTCTCGATTGGCGGCGTTCTTTCCGGACCGTATGCTGTTGGATATCAGAACGGCATTGAGCTGAATGGGAAGAATGGCGTTCCGCTCAACATTACAAACCAGCACAACTACTACTTCGGGCCGATGGGCGGGTTCGCGCTCGATGTGTTCGGAGATGGAAAGACTTCACTGCGCGGCGGCTTCTCGATTGTTTACAACCGCAATGGCGGAATGGGTGCGGCCTGCTCGCAGGGATGCGTCAGCTTCCCGATTCTCAATCAGACAAACCTTACCGACCCGACTTTTCCTGACGTGACAGGCGGGACTGCACCTGCGCCGACAGCCTCCTCGATTACAGGCATGCCGAAGGATTACCAGGTGGCGATGATCAGGACGTTCAGCCTGAGTGCGCAGCAGCAGTTGCCGGGCTCCTTCCTGATGACGGTAGCGGGCGCCGGAGACTTCGCCAACCATCTTTCCACCAGCTATAACCTCAACCAGCCGGAGCCAACGGGCGTCTACGACTTCAATCCGAATCTCAATGTTGCGGGCTACTCGTCGGCGTACTATGCGCCGTACCAAGGGTACGGATCGATCAGCTGGAACAATCCGATCGGCGTGGATCACTGGACCGCGCTGGAGTTCAGCCTGAAGCATCCTGAAGTCCATCACGTGTACGCGACCGCGGCGTACACCTGGTCGCACAACCTGGACAATACTGGAGGCTTCCAGAATCCGTACAACCTGCACAGTGCCTATGGCAATTCGACGCTGAACATCCCGCAGGTGTTCACGGCGAGCGTGATCTACAGTGTTCCGCTTTTTGAAGGGAAAGGCCTCACGCATACGTTGCTGGGCGGATGGAAGGTCTCGGATATGACGACGCTGCAGTGCGGATCGTCGCTGAACGTCGGTATCACGGGCTCGAACCTGGGTCCGATCACGCGTCCAAATATCGTTGGCACGATTACGTATCCGAAGACGTGGAAGCCGACCGTGTATGGCTCGAATGCGTTCTGGTTCAACCCGGGAACTGCATCGGCTCCTGTTTTCGCGCGTCCGGCGAATGGCTACTACGGAAACGCCGGCGCCGGTGTGCTGAGGGGTCCTGGAGTCGAAGTGTCCAATGTGGCGCTGTATAAGGATTTTGATATTCGCGAGCGGGTTACAGTCCAGTTCCGCGCTGAATATTTCAACGTTTTCAACCACACGAATCCGAACAATCCGGGAACAACGTTTGGATCGGGAACGTTTGGTGTGATCACCGCCGCGCAGCAGCCGCGGACTGGACAGCTTGCGCTGAAGGTGAAGTTCTGAGTTTGAGGATTTGTGCGAGGTTCGGGGTGGGATGTGGTAGGCGAGGCAGGGATCGAACCTGCAACCCCGGACTTAGAAGGTCCGTGCTCTATCCAATTGAGCTACTCGCCCGTGAGCTACAGGTCGATTGTAGCGGAGGTGCGATTGATCTCGAACTCGCGGCTGCGAAGCAGATCGACGACGTCTTCGAGCGCGCTGGCCCAGCGCCGGTTCGCTAGTTCGGGGTCGGACGCGAGTGACGTGACGTAGAGGGTGGTGGCGAAGCCTTCGAGCGGAGCGCCGAGGTCGACGATGGCCGGACGGAGAACGCATTGCAGAAGGGATTCAGCGTGTGCGAGTTTGGCGGCGCGGCGTGCGAGGCGATCGAGGCGGTCCTGCTGCTGGTGGGCTGAGGCGAAGATGGCGCGCTCACGCCAGAGCAGATCGATGTAGCTGGTGAAGGCGTAGGTGGCTTCGTCGGCTTCAAGCATGAGCTCCTTGCGCATGAGCTCGAGATCTTCTGCGCTGTCGCGGACGGAGAGCGGCCAGGCGTCACACTTGGCCGTGAGGAAGGGCGAGCGGTTTGCGTTGAGCGCACGCAGCGCGCGGGCGAGATCGGGGAAGCGCTCGGCTTCTGGGATTTCAGCGATGGAGTAAGGCTCGGTTCGAAGATTGACGAAATGTGCGCCCGCGTCCGCGTCAGACCACGGGACGACAAGGACGGCAGCTTCAGACGAGCACTCGGCACTCCACTCTGCGTGCATCGGGGTTCAGGATACAGGGTTTGATGCAGATGAATGCGCGGGAGCATCGTTGAGGGTTCCCTGGGTGTGGGTGAGGACAAAACGAAGTGCGGTGTGCTCGGCCCAGTAGCCGTCGTTGCCGTTGGCAGGGTCGGGCGCGGCGAGGAACGCGCAGTGGCCGCCGTGCTGGGTTTCGAGCAGCGTGATGTGAGGGTTCGCGGCGATGATGGCGCGGGTTTCGGGAAGCAGCCGGATGAAGGGATCGTCGCAGGCGTGGATGAGCAGCGTGGGAACGGCGATGCGGTCCAGCACACGCGCGGCGGCGGCGCGGAAGTAGTAGTCGTCCGCGGATTGGAAGCCGGAGTAGAGGGCGGTGATGCGCTGGTCGAAGTCCCGGAGGGAGCCGATGCCGGTGGCGACCTGGGGGTCGTAGGCGCGCGGGAAGAGCGCGGCTTTGCGGCGGAAGCGCTTGAGGAGCTCGCGAAGGAACTTGCGCTCGTAGAGGCGGTTTTTGGGCTCATGGAGCGCGTCGGCGCAGGGACCGATGTCGATGACTGGTGAGACGCCGACGACGGCGTTGAGCTGGGGTGGCGCATCGCAGCCGAGTTCGCCGGCCAGCTTGAGCACAAGATTGCCGCCCATGGAGTAGCCGATGAGCGAGATGGAGCTCAGGTGCTCGCGCTGGAGGAAGAAGTTCATCACGCGCTTGACGTCGCTGGAGAGGCCGGAGTGGTAGAGCGTCGGCGTCAGCTTTGCGGTTTCGAACCTGGTGCCGCCGCAGTTGCGCATGTTCATGCGGATGACGTTGCAGCCGGCCTTCCAGAACTTGCTGGTGTTGCCGATGACGTACTGCGAGTTTGAGGAGCCTTCGAGACCGTGCAGGATGAGCACGGTTGGCCGGTGGGCGCGCACTTCGGCCGGCTGCCAGTGGCAGTCGCAGAGGACCTGGCTGGAGATTTGCGTGCCGCGTGCGGGGCAGACCTCGACGAACTCGGCTACAGGCGCAGGGAGATGATTGGGCCGGGGGAGAAAGTTTCCGGCGATGGTCTGCAGGTGGCCGTTGGAGAGCCAGCGGCGCGGGTGAAACGGTGGGAATTCAGACGGCCAGGTACTGCAATTGCAGGGACAGCTCATCCGTTGCTGCCTCGCAGTGCTGGAGTGGCCAGCTCGGCGGCTCGCCGCTGAAGATGTGCGGCGTTGAGCGCGCCGGTCGGCTCGTCCTCGTGTTTGAGGAAGACGTAAACCTCGCCGTTCTGCGCCAGAGAGACGAAGCGGGCGGCGAGTCTGTCGAGTTCCGGCTCGGCGTAGCCCCCGGAGTGGCGAAGACGATAGCAGCGAACGGAGGCGGTCTGGATGTCAGGAGTGGAGAGGTCGTCGCTTTCGGCGACGCAGAGTGCGGTGTTGTGCTCGCGCATGAGCGAGAAGATTTCGTCGGTGAACCAACTGTTGTGGCGGAATTCGAAGGTGAGCTGGACGTGTGTGTGGTGGAATGCGGGAAGATCGAGGAAGCGCGCGAGGAGCTCGCGGTTCGCGTGCAGGTTCGGAGGCAGCTGGAAGAGCAGAGGGCCGAGGTTGCCGGCGCGCATGGGAGAGAGGGAACCGAGGAAGTTCTGGACGAGCGTTTCGCAGTCGCGCAGGCGAGCGAAGTGGGTGATGCGCTGCGGGGCTTTGAAGCTGAAGCGGAAACAGGTGGGCACGGCGGCCTGCCAGTTCTCAAGCTGCGTGTTCGTGGGAAGCGCGCGGAAGGTGTAGTTGACTTCGACCGCTGTGAGCTGTGAGCCGTAGTAGTTGAGGAAGGAGCGCGCGGGGAGTTTGGCCGGGTAAAAGGCCGGCTTCCATGTGGGATACGCCCAGCCGGAGGTGCCCACGAAGAGGTTCGGGGCTGAGGGAGGCGCGGAGACTGGCTCGGGTGCTTTAGAGGCGCGCGGCAAGGTCGTCGATCTCACAAATGACGCGCACAGTAGGGAATGCGCGAAAATGGAGCGCAGCGGCTGAGGGAGGATGCCTCTGTGCAGAGGAAATTTTGGGGCGGCTAGTGGGGTTCGAACCCACGACATCCGCTGCCACAGAGCGGCGTTCTGCCACTGAACTATAGCCGCCGTACCGCTATCGATTGTAGCATCCAATTCGCTGAGGCAACGAAGGGGGCACGGGAGAGCGATGGCAACGAAGATGGGATATGGAGAGGTGTTGCGTCCAGGCATTGTGGACTCAGGTGCTCTGAAGCCGCGGTTTGGAGCGGGCGGAGCGTTCCGCGATGAGAATCTTGATCTGCTCTCACGCGTGCTGGATACGTGGTTTCGCGTGCCGGGAACTTCGATTCGCTTCGGGCTCGATGGGATCATCGGATTCATCCCGGGCATCGGCGATTTTCTCGCGGGGCTGGCGAGCTGCATCATTGTGCTGGCGGCGTTCTTCCGCGGCGTGCCGCTAGTGACGATTGCGAGGATGGTGGTGAACCTCGGGATCGAAGTGGGCATCGGAGCGATTCCGTTTGCGGGCAATCTGTTCGACATCGCGTGGCGCGCGAATCGTCGCAACTACCACCTGCTGGAGCGGAGTCTCGCGGCCGGACGGCGCGACACGTGGAAAGATTGGGTGTTCATGCTGCTGCTGGCGGTTGGTTTGATGGCGCTGGCGATGCTGCCGTTCTTCTTCCTGCTGTGGCTGGCGGGAGCGCTGCTGCATCACACAGGGGCTCCGGGCTGGCGTTGATGTTCGGGTGCGATGTTGCGGCGCTAGTTGTTGCAAGCCGATTATGGGAAAATGAGTGTGTCGGGGCGTAGCGCAGTCTGGTAGCGCATCTGCTTTGGGAGCAGAGGGTCGGGGGTTCGAATCCCTCCGCCCCGACCATTTATAGAAAGACAACCCACTTATCGCATATTTCAGTTGGGTCTTCTACTCGACATTACCTCTGCTTGAGTATTGGTACGGAACCGAAGTCGAAGAGTTCATCACCGAAGCGCAGGTTCTTGAAGAGCGTCACAGCCAAAACAGAATCGGTTGGTGCAGCCAAACCAGGAAGAGGTTTGGCGCGCAACCCAGCAGCAGAATGCTCAACGCAATTGCGCAAAGAGCAAGCTGGCTGACGATCGGTACGTGTATAGGGTCGGCCTCGGAAGACGGTTTTACGATATAGATACGCTTCAACACCTGCATGTAGTAGTAGAGCGAAACGGTGCTCATGGCGATGGCTAGAACCACGAGCCAAAGGAGATCCGGCGAATGTTGTCCAGCGGATAGCGTGGAAGCAAAGAGAAAGAACTTGCCGAAGAAGCCGGCCAGGGGCGGAATTCCTCCAAGCGAGAGCATAAAAATCAGCATGCAGATGGAGAGCACAGGCGCCCGAGAGCTGAGCCCCGCAAAGTCGGAGAGCTTCTCACCGCCGACCTGTTCTTCCACAATAGAGACCACGCCAAATGCACCGATCAGGGTTAAAGCATAGGTGATCGCATAGTAGAGCAGAGCAACGAAGCTCTGTTCGGTGTGCGATACGAGCGCCAGCAGAGTGTATCCTGCGTGCGCGATTGCAGAGTAGGCAAGGAGCCTGCGAACGCTGGTTTGGGTGATGGCCACCAGGTTTCCAAGAACCATGGACAAAGCAGCCACGATTGCAACGACCGGAACCCAGCCGGGTGTGAAGTTTTTCCAGTCGGCGCTGCCTTCTGCTCCTGCGAAGGCGGTAATCATCAGCTGGTAGAAGATGACGAAGCCCGCGACCTTTGCGCCGGAGGCGATGAGTGCAGCGCTGTTGGCAGGCGCTCCTTCATAGACGTCGGGTGCCCAGAAGTGAAATGGAACCGCGGCGACCTTGAAGCCAAGTCCGAGGACGATCATGACGATTGCTACAGCCAGGAGCGGGTCCAGGGGCGGACTCTTGATTGCGTGCGCAATTTGCAGGAGATTTGTTGAGTTGGACAGACCGTAGAGAAGGCTGAGTCCAAACAACAGGAATGCTGCCGACATTCCGCCGAACAGAAAATACTTCAATGCGGCTTCTGCTGAATGGGAGCTGCGCTTGTTAAACGCTGCGAGGACATATAGAGAAAGGCTCAACAATTCCAGAGAAAGGAAGATCAGGAGAATATTTTCTGAGCTCACGAGGAGCATCATGCCCGTGGTTGCAAACAGGGTGACAGCAAAGTATTCGCCAACATGCGAGGTGAAAGAGGATTCAATCGATAGGATGACGACCAAAACTGTCAGGATAAGCAGGGCGATTTGAACCAGAGATGTTTCTGAGCTAACGACGAAGGTTCCATTGAAGACATTCGCTTGCTGTGGGCTGCGCACTATTTCTGTGACTGCGCCAATACAGCCGATAGCAGAGATGATGGCTGCGGTGATGAACCGGACGCGCGTTGGAGCGGTTCGGGAAATTAGGAGATCTGCAGCAAGCACGACCAGAGCGGCGGCAATCACAATCACCTCCGGCAGGAGGAGGTGAAGGAGCGCGGTATAGGAGACTGTGCTCATTGCCAGTGTCCTTTCCGCAAGCCGTCAAAGAGCGGCGAGTTCAGAGCTGGAATGACCAGATTCAAGAGCAATTGCGGGTAGAGTCCGACAGTCAGGCTTGCGATGATTAACATGGCAGCCCCGAGGCGTTCGGGCATCGAAATGCGAGCAAGTGGGGTCGTTGTGCTCTCGGGGCCGGCGTCGGAGAAAAATGCTTTCTGCATTGCGCGCCATGCGTAGGCCACGGAGATCACAATCCCGATGCCTGCGCCAACCACATAGATCGGAAATGCACTCCAGGCCCCGATGAGAATCTGGAGCTCGGCGACGAAGCCGCTGAAGCCGGGCATTCCAATGGAAGCGATCGCTGCAAGCACGAATGTGACTGCAGCGAAGGGGAGGGCTTTGCTGAGGTGCATCCTGCTGAGTGCGGTCAGATCGCGAGTGTGTGTGCGGTCGTAGACCATGCGCCCTACGACAGCGAACAGCAGGGCTGCCAGGACACCATGAGAAAACATCTGCAATACAGCGCCGGTGAGACCGATACGGCTCAGAGTCATGAGGCCTAGCAGCACGAAACCCATGTGGCTCACACTGGAATAGCCGACGACGAATTTGAAGTCCTGCTGCACGAGCGCGACCAGTGCGCCATAGACGATACCGATCACTGCAAGCAGGCTAAAGAGATCGCGCCAGGAAGCTAGGCCGAGCACTGTAAAGCCCCAGGGATCGAGCCCGTGAGGAAAGAGGACCATTGCCACGCGCAGGCAGCCGTATGCGCCAAGTTTCATCACAACTCCGGCAAGCAGCATGGAGGCCGCTGTCGGCGCGGCAACGTGGCCGGTGGGAGCCCAGGTATGGAATGGCCAGAGACCGGCCAGAATTCCGAAGCCGACAAACATCAGCGGAAATGCCCACATCTGGAAGTGGAGAGGGAACCGGAATTGTGACAGTGTCAGGAGATTCATCGTCTTCGCGCCAGCGATTACGTATGCCGCGATCAGAACGATAAGCACCATTGCGCTGCCCACCAGCGAATAAAGGACAAGCTTCATCGCAGCATATTCGCGTTGCGTGGAACCCCAGATGGCAATGAGGAAATACTTTGGAATGATGGCGATCTCGTAGAAGACGAAGAGCAAAAACAAGTCGGCGCTGAGGAATACGCCGTAGACTCCTCCGATAAGAGCAAGATAAAGCGCGAAGAACTCTTTTGAGCGCTGTTCGATGTTCCACGAGAAAAGGACGCCAGCGATAGCGACGATTCCGGTGAGCAGGACCAGCACGAGGCTGATGCCATCAGCCGCCAGATAGTACTCGATACCGAGTGACGGAACCCATGATCGATGAAGGATCGTTGTCATGACGCCGTTTGCCGGCCGCAGAAACGCAGAGACCGTGATCGCAAATCCCGTGATGGCCGCCAACAATGCGATCCCGCGCGCAGCCCTAGCAGGCACCTTGGGCAACATTAGCGCCAGTGCTCCAAGAAACGATATGTATATTGTCCAGGCGAGCAAGAGCTAGTACCTCACCTGCTGCACCAGTGTCATGACGGTGCTGTTGATGATGCCGAGAATGAGTTGCGGAAAGAGACCCAACGCGAACATGAGACCAATTGGGGACAGCAGCGCGAGCCGTTCGGTGACTGTCAGGTCCAGCATGTTAGACCACCGCTGATTCAGAGGACCAGAGAAGACACGTTGAAGTATTGTGAGCATGAAGATTGCAGTCCCAAGCAGGCCGATGAGGGAGAGCGAAGCAGCCCAGGTCGCTAGCGGGAACACGCCTCGAAAAATGAGGAATTCTCCGATGAAGCCGTTCAGCCCAGGCAAGCCAAGAGAGGAAAACAGGGCGATGCCTATCAGGCCGGTGAAGATGGGAACGACCCTGCGAAGACCGCCGAAATCGTTTAAACCACGCAATCCTCCGCTGCGTGCTTCCAGCAACGCCACAAACCAAAACAGCGTCGAGGCAGTCAGGCCGTGGTTGAACATTTGGAGGATGGAACCATCGAGAGCCGCGATCCTCGTCGTTGTTAGAGCGACGGAATTGCCGGTGAGGCTTGCAACTGCAAAGATTCCCAGCATGCAGTAGCCGAGGTGATTGATTGAGGAGTAGGCGAAGATACGCTTCAAATCCTTTTGCGCCAGGGCTGCAAAAGCGGAAAGAACAACTGTGAAGACGGCGAGCCACATGAGCACCGTCAGCAGAGATCGAAGTTGTGGGGAAAAAATTGGGAGAATGATTCTAAGGAACCCATAGACACCCATTTTGGACATTGCGCCGGTGAGCAGCATCGTCGTGCCAGTTGGCGCTTCGGCGTATGTCGAAGACAGCCATGTATGAAATGGAATGAGGGGAACCTTAACGGCGAAGCCGAGAAATGCGCCGCCAAAAATCAAGAGAGCGATGTGTTCAGGCGTAAACCTGTGCCAATGGAGATTCGCAGCCAGTGCTGGGACAAGTTGTCCATCTCGCGCCAATTCAGACAGGCGAAGAAAATCGAATGTTCCCGTGCAATGAAACAAGGCAAGAAACGCGAGCAACAATGTCACGCTTCCGAACATCGTGTAAACGAAAAATTGGGTCGCTGCGGATGCTCGTTGAGGCCCACCCCACAGCTGGATGAGGAAGAAGGCGGGGATGAGGCTTAGCTCCCAGAAGATGAACCAGTGAAAAAAGTTCAGAGCTGTGAATGTTCCGAACAGGCCCGCTTGAAGGAACAGGACCAGAGAGAAATAGAGTCTTTCTCGCTCGCGAATCTGCCAGGATGCGGCAATGGACATGGTGACGACAATGGCCGAAAGGAGCAGCATCACGAGCCCAAGCCCATCGATGCCGAGGTGATACTCCGCGCCAAGCGAGGGTATCCATGCATGCCATTCCTGGAACTGAAGCTGTCCGGATGTCGCGTCAAAGCGGTGCCAGAGGATAAGCGTCAGAGCGAGCGCAATAAAGCTGAAAACCAGTGCGAGGATTCGAGCACGGTTCTTCTGCTTCTCACCAAGGCCAAGAATTGTAATGGCACCGATCAGCGGCACGGCTGTCAGCACCGAAAGGAATGGGAATACCCTCATCCGCGATGACCCCAGATGAGGAATAGGACGAATGCCGCAAAGGCGATTCCGATGATTCGGAGATAACTTCGCACACGGCCATCCTGGAGCCGCGAAAGAAGCCGACCGCTGAGAACTGCTTCCTGACAGCTTTGATCAAAGATGCGATTTACCACGAAAATATCCGTTGATCGGCTGAGCCGGGAACCTCCGATTGTAAGAGCGGATATGAATTGAACCGCGCCGCTGAAGACCGATCGATCGAGCCAGTCACATGCGCGGGAGAACCATATAGTGAAGCGAACAAAAGTGGCCTGATAAAAGGCGTCTACGAACCAGCCGTTACGAAGGAGGTTGAAGATTTTTGGAGAAAATTGTTCGACGGCATCGGGCGCTGCAGGCTCAGGAGCCGGTTTGTTGCCGTAAAGGAACCAGCCTATACCCAAGCCAATCAGGACGAGCGCCGTCGACAAAAGCATTGTTGCCAGGATGCCACTCTCTGAGAATCCTCGGAGGTCGAATTGTATCGGCTGGCCGTTGAGAAATTTGCTGAACCATGGCCACGCAGGGGTGCCGATCAGTCCCAGCAGCACGGAAAATGCCGCGAGAATGATGAGCGGGAGTGTCATGATCGCGGGGCTTTCGTGCGGAGTCGGCACGGCCCGTTCGAATCGCGGTGATTTCCCGAAGAAGACGTAGATGACCTGCCTTGTCATATAGAAGGCAGTCAGTAGGACACCAATAATCGCTAGATAGAACGGGGCCCGCGATCCACTCCAGGTGGAGGCTGCGTGAACGATCGCATCCTTGCTCCAGAAGCCCGAAAAGAGGAGTGGAAAACCGCACAGCGCGAGCATACCGACGGCGTATGTGGCGAATGTGATCGGCATGAGCTTGCGCAATCCGCCCATGCGACGGATGTTCTGTTCCTCGTCGCAGCCATGGATGACCGATCCCGCCCCCAGGAACAGCAGGGCTTTGAAAAAAGCGTGCGTGATGAGATGAAACATTCCGACAGCAACGCCACCAACACCAAGGCCGAGCATCATGTAGCCGAGCTGCGAAACGGTGGAGTAGGCAAGGATGCGCTTGATGTCATCTTGAGCAACGGCAATACTCGCAGCGAAGACAGCAGTGATTGCGCCAACCCAAGTGACAACTTTCAGAGCAGTTGCCGATGCAGACGACAAGTCTAGTCCGACATGGGCGCTCATTAGCGGATAGACTCGCGCAATCAGGAAGACGCCGGCAGCGACCATGGTAGCCGCGTGAATCAACGCGCTCACTGGCGTTGGACCTTCCATGGCATCCGGCAGCCAGACATGCAACGGCACCTGACCGGACTTTCCGATTGCCCCGCAAAAGATCAGCAGTGCAATTCCAGTGGAAGTGGCCATGCCGAAGATTGTCGTCTGCGTGATGAGCCTGATGAGAATGGCGTGCTCAAGACAGCCAGCGCCATTGTCGTAGAACAGCAATGTACCTGCCTGGGAATACAGCCAGACGATTCCAAGCAGGAACGCGAGATCGCCGATCCGCGTCGTGATGAATGCTTTCTTTGCCGCGGCTGCTGCGCTCGGCTTTTGATACCAGAAACCGATAAGCAAATATGATGTGAGGCCGACGATCTCCCAGCAGATAAAGAGCAGCAGGAGGCTGTTCGCGATGACGAGGCCCAGCATTGCCGCGGCAAAGAGTGAGAGGAAGCAGAAGAAGCGCGCAAAGTTATCGTCGTGGGCCATATAGCCGACGCTGTAGATGAAGATCAGCAGGCCGACGAATGTGACCATCACCAACATCACGGCTGTAAGTGGATCGAGTACCCATCCCACCTTGAGCCACTCACTCCCCACCTGGAACCAACCGAAATTGAAGACCTGCTTCGTTGCGTTCTGATTGCCGAATCGAAGAACTTCTGTAAATGCAGCCAGAGAAAGCAACAGCGAAAGAGACATGGAGCCGATCGCAACGGATGCCGCAAATAGGCGGTGTTTGCGCTGGGTGAATGCGGTTAGTCCGGCAGCCAGAAGAGGCAACCAGGGAACTAGCCAGAGGTTATGTACGATCCAGCTCACTTTCAGATCATCCCCTCATCGAATCGATTCGGTCGAGATTTGTCGTCTTGAAGTGTCGATGTAGAGCAATGATTAGAGCCAAACCGACAGCGGCCTCGGCCGCTGCAACACCGATCGAGAAGAGGGCAAACACGACGCCTGTCAGTGCTTCGGGATGCGGACCGTAACGCCAGAAAGCGATGAAGTTCAGATTCGCAGCGTTGAGCATAAGTTCGATTCCAATGAGGACAAGGATGGCGTTGCGCCGGATTAGCGCGCCGGCCAGACCGATGGCGAAAATGATTGCGGAGACGAAAAGGTAGCTGACCGGCGCCCTCATTTCATCCTCCTCTGTTCGCGCATGGCGATGGTCACCGCTCCTACAAGTGCGGCGGTCAGGAGAAGGCCAATTACCTCAAGCGGAAGCACAAACTGCGACATCAAGGCGTCACCGATCTGCTTGACAGTGACCTCGGGGCGCGGTGGTATCGGAAGCGTCGATATCGCGCTGGAACGGATTGCCCAGGCAAGGATTCCAAATACAGCGGCGGCGACCAGGCTGCTTGTGACCCAACCGGGCGCAACAGCCAACCGGGTCAACGGTTCGTGGCTTCGGGTAAGAAGTATGGCGAAGACGATGAGGATCGCTACTGCGCCGACATAGATCAGGATTTGGGCGAAGCCGACGAATTGAGCGCCAAGCTGAAGATATAGGCCGGCTAGTCCTGTAAAGGCCAACACAAGCGCGAGGACGCAGTGCACAAGGTTGCGCAGAGTCATCGCGGCGAGGGCTCCGGCAACTGTGAACACAGCGATGATGGCAAATGACAAGCTCACTTCTCCTGGGGTTTCTCCTTTTTCATCGGCCTTCGTCCTGCGTCCGTCGCGACAATGGCATTTTCGTTATTTCGTCACTCACCAGCAACAAATACTTCTACACCACGCCAAATTGCACCATGAGATGCCATGCATGACGCTCCTAATCGGCGAATCGATAGGTCCGCTTTTCCAGCTTCTGTGAATGCATGAGGCCGCGGCCAAGCAGGAGGTAGGGGGCGGCAACCAAGATTGCGCTAACAAGCAATCGGATGGCCCCGGACGGCATGAAACGCCAGACGGCGGCGGTAAACAGATTGATCAAGGCCATGGGCAGCATGAATTTCCACGCAAAGTTCATAAGCTGGTCCATGCGAAGGCGAGGAAGTGTACTGCGGATCCAGATAAGCATGGCAAGCAGCACGAGGAGTTTGGCGAAGAACCAGAAGTACGAGGGGACCCAGGTGAGGAAAGAAAATGGTGCGGTCCAGCCTCCGAGAAAAAGTGTGATGGCCAATCCGCAGATCGCGAACATACCGATGTATTCGCCTAGAAAAAACAACGCGAACTTGAAGCCAGAGTACTCGACGAAGTAGCCCGCAATAATTTCGGACTCGCCCTCGGGCAGGTCAAACGGCGAACGATTGGATTCCGCAATGCCTGCGACCATAAAAAGCACGAAGCCCGCGAATCCCCACGGCGTGAAGACAAACCAGTGCGGCCAGATTCCTGAATACCCGAACTGACCTTCCACGATGGCGACAGTTGATAGAGCACCTGCGGCCATGACAACGGTGATCGTGGAAAGAATCAACGGAATCTCGTAGCTGATCATCTGCGCAATGGCGCGCATGGCGCCAAGCAGGGAGTACTTGTTGCGGCTGGACCAGCCGGCCATGAAAATAGTGAGTTCGACAACCGAGCCTGCGGCAAAGAAATAAAGCAGGCCAGCGTCCAGGTTGATCGCAGTCATGTTTCGGCCCAGTGGAAGAACGGCGTAGCCAAGAAAGGCCGCGGCGACGAGCGCGATCGGGGCCAGCATGTGAACGACACCATCGGCTGAGTGCGGAACGATATCTTCTTTAGTCAACGATTTGAGCCCATCTGCGAGCGGTTGTAACAGGCCAAAGGGACCGACTCGATTCGGACCGTATCGATTCTGGAAGCGGCCTAGTCCTTTGCGCTCAAGAATGGTGGTCAAGGCGAACAGGGAAGCGAACACAACAAGAATAGCGACGGCGGACAGTACAGCAGAAAGAACAGGCTGCACCCGGACAGGCGAATGTGCCAGGATCCAATGTTTGAGCAGAACGAAGATTTGGTCCATCGTTTCAGTCATAGCTGTCAGTTTGTCGGAGGTGCAGGATCACGTTGAGGTGTTGAAGCGACCGCATCCACGGAGGGTTTTGCCTTGGCTTCGGCTTTGGCTTTAGCTGCAGCCAGGCGCTCATCCACTTCCGTTGCTGTAGCAGGATGGATCGTATGAAAGTAGCTGTTGGGCTTCGCCAGTTGTTGTCTGTTCCAGAGAAGTCCGCCGAAGCGATCGGTGGTGCTTAGCTCAAACGCGTTGTCCATCTCGATAGCATCGAACGGGCAGACTTCAACGCAGATCTGGCAACTCATGCAAACTGAGACGTCGATATTGAAGACGGCAGGATAAAACTGTGGCTTGCCCGTGTAGTCGGGTTTTTTGTCGCTGCTCTTTTCGATGAAGATGCACTTGGGCGGACATTCCTTTTCGCATATCTGACAGGCAACACAGCGCATGCCTGCCTGCCAGTCGCCGCCATCGTAGACGAGGAAGGGAAAATTGCGCGCAGCTTCAGGTTGAGGCAGGCGCTCTTCAGGAAACTGAACGGTGGTCAGCCGGTCTTTGTTGACGAAGCTGCCGAAGAAGTTCCTGGCGGTCTCCGCCAGTCCTTTCAGGATGCCCTCACCCAGCATGGCTAATGTCTCCCGCAAAGCCATTGTGACTCGTCACATATGTATGGGTCTTTTTAACGGTCCACCTCCCCTAACACGATATCTACGGTGCCAAAGATCACAATGGTGTCCGCGACACTGTAGCCGCGGCACATATCTTCCAGGACCGTCAGGTTGATCAAACTCGGCGGCCGGACGCGGTACCGGTATGGATTGGGCGAGCCATCGCTGATCAGATAAAAGCCGAGCTCGCCTTTAGGTGCTTCGATCCGTCCGTAAGCTTCACCGGGTTTTGGCCGGAAGCCGCGGATCTTTGCTTTGGGGTCCATGATGGGGCCTTGTGGAAGATCGCGCAGGGCTTGATTGAGAATCTTTAGCGATTCACGCATCTCCAGCATGCGGACCATGTAGCGATCGTAGACATCACCGTGCTCACCCAAGGGAATTTTGAAGTCGAAGCGGTCATAGATTCCGTATTTATCCACTTTACGGACGTCATAGTTCACTCCTGACGCGCGAAGCATCGGACCCGTCACGCCAGCATTGATTGCCAGGTCTCTTTCAAGCACGCCGACACCCTGAGCGCGCGCCATGAAGATCTCATTTCCGGTCAACAACTGCTCATACTCATCCAGGAAGCGTGGGAACTCTTCAACAATTTTCTTCGTCTGTTCGAGCCAACCGGAGGGCAACTCCACGCGACAACCACCAAAACGCATGTAGTTGCACATCATTCTTGAGCCGGTGAGTGATTCGAACAGATCAAGTATCTTTTCGCGTTCGCGGAAGGCGTACATCAGCGGTGTGCCGCTGGCGCCCATCTCCTGCGTCAGAAACCCGATCGTGGCGGTGTGATTCACCAGACGTGTGAGTTCAGCAGTGATCACGCGTATGTATTCAGCGCGTTCTGGAACCTGCAGCCCGGCGAGCTTTTCGACGGCGAGGGCATAGGCCCAGTTGTTGGTCAGAGAACAGATATAGTCGAGCCGATCCGTATACGGCATCGAGGCAAGATAGCTGGCCGACTCAGCGATCTTCTCGTGGTTGCGATGCAGGTAGCCGAACACGGGCTTCAGCTTCACCACTCGTTCACCGTCGAGCACCACATCCATGCGAAAGACCCCATGCGTCGATGGATGATGCGGTCCCAGAGCAATTTCCAGCAGTTCATCCTGGCTGCCGTCAGCAGCAAGGTCCTCGTGCATCTCTTCCTTTACCGGCGCTGTGGTCATGCTGATCACTCTTTACTGGGGCTACCGCTGTTTACTGGGGCTGCTGCTCCGCATGCTGCTTTGCCTTCGTCAAAACCTCGTCGTGTGCTGTCGGCTCGTATTCGTAATCGTTCGGTTCGACGTAATCCTTGCGCATAGGATGATCTTCGAATTCATCCCACATCAGGATGCGGCGCAGATCGGGGTGTCCGTCGAAGATGATTCCATAAAGGTCGTAGATCTCACGCTCTTGAAACTCGGCGCTTCGCCAGACCGGCGTAAGCGAGGGCAAATGGACTTTGTCCGTGCGGTTCTCCGTGCGCAGCCGAAGCACTACAGGGCCGTGCTTCCTCTCCATCGAGTACAGGTGGTAGACAGCTTCGAGATATCCGTGAGAGTGCTCGGTTTCAAGCCAGTCCACGCCTGTGACGTTGGAACAGTAGTCGAGCCGAAGCTCTGCGTCGTCACGCAGGAACGTTGCTGCCGCCACGGCGTGAGCAGCATCGAGTAGCATGGAATGCTGTCCTGAGGGGCTGCTATTGAGGATGATCTCTGGGTCGCAACCGGGAACTGAAGTTTCGAGCCTGACTTTAATCTCCTCCAGCATCAAGCTCTCCCGCCTCGCATGAATCGACGTTGTTGAGAATGTGAAAGACTTCAGGGTTGTGGGGCGGCTCGAGGTCATGCGCGCCGAACCGAGGCACGACAAATTCGCTGGGCGCCTCCGGATCCAGATGCCGCGGTCTGCCTTCGCCTGTCAGCGTTTGTTCGTCGATCATTCTCTGCAAGGTCATGAACGCATCAATGAGAGCCTCGGGACGCGGAGGGCACCCGGGAATATGTACATCGACGGGAATGTAGCGGTCGATCCCCTTCAAAACGTTATACCCCTGCTTGAAAGGGCCGCCTGAGATGGCGCACGCGCCCATGGCGATGACGTATTTTGGCTCGGCCATCTGGTTATAGAGGCGCACCACCTGAGGCGCCATCTTCTTGGTCACAGTGCCGGAGACGATGATCAGGTCCGCCTGACGAGGCGAAGCTCTGAAGACTTCGGCGCCGAACCGGGCCAGATCATAGCGCGCCATGCTCGTTGCGATCATTTCGATGGCACAGCACGCCAGGCCAAAGGTCATTGGCCACACGGAGTTCTTCCGGCCCCAGTTATAGAGTTCTTCAAGGGTCGTTGTGACGATCCCTTGTTTGCTCAATTCGATTCTGAGTTTCTGGTCCATTGCGATCCCGTGCCGTCCTGTTTCTGCGACCCCCTGCAATGTGGCTTGATCGTCACACCCACGTCAATACGCCTTTCTGCCATGCCCATACAAGCCCTTCGACCAGCAGGAGCAAAAAGACCAGCATGGCGACGGCAGCCCCAACGCTTAGACCGCTGAAGGCGACGGCGAACGGCAGCAGGAAGATTGCTTCTACATCGAAGATCAGGAAGATGATCGCGTAAAGGTAATATTCCGGTCTGAACGGTATCCAGGTGGTTTCCTTTGCTTCCAGACCGCATTCATACGCAGCGTTTTTGTGCGGCCCAGGTTTGCGCGGAGAGAAGCTCTTTGACCAGAGCCATGCAAGCGCGAGGGGAGCGATTGCAAAACCTGCGGCGGCGATCGCAAGGACCACGATCGGAAGGTACACACCGAAGACCGGAGGATTCATAAACACCTGACCCGGTAAACGTTATCAACCGAACCTATTGCTCAAAACAGCTATGCAGCCTGATTCTCCGTCACCAGTTGGACAAATCAAGTTATCAATTGAGATGCGAAGCGTCAAAAGTGATGGGTGCCAGAGCGTGGCGCGTGGCTCAAAACCGAGCGTTGGAATGTATATGGTATTGTGGCTTGGTTCGTGAAACTCCCAGGTTTCATTGAAGGAGGGAGAAGTACTCATGGCGGCAGAACACGTCGCGCGGGCATCCAGTACCGAAGGCGGGACCCAGACTGAAACAGAGATGCCTCGGCAGTCTGCGCAGGGAAACATTGTTAATGACTTCAGCATCCAGGTCGCGACGGTAAACGGATCAGGATCACAGTCAGCCAATCTGGTGTTGCTGCGGTCAATCTTCGGGATGGGCATTCCGGTCAGCGGCAAAAACCTCTTTCCTTCCAATATTGCCGGCTTGCCGACGTGGTACACGATCCGCGCCAGCAAAGATGCATATGTCGCTCGCAAGAAGGAGATCGACATCCTGATTGCGATGAATCCGGAAACATGGCAGGAGGACATGCTTTCGCTGCCGGCGGGAGCGGCAGCGATTTATGAAGAATCTGCCAATCTTCAGCAGCTCCGGAACGATGTAGCCTGCTATCCGGTGCCGTTTGACAAGCTGACCGCTGCAGTCTGCCCTGAGGCGAAGCTGCGCAAGCTGGTCAAAAACATGGTCTATGTCGGCATCGCTGCGCAGCTTTTCAAGATCGACCTCAGCGCCGTCGAAACGGCCTTGCGTCGGCAGTTTGCCAAGAAAGTGAAGGCTGCGGACCTCAACTGGGCGGCGGTCCAGGCGGGCTACGAGTACGCCTCAGCGAACTTTACGAAGCACGATCCGTTTGTACTGGAGTCGATGAACGAGACCGCAGGGAAGATCATCATCGACGGAAATACAGCAGCTGCGCTTGGATGTGTCTTTGCGGGCTGCACGGTGGCGATGTGGTATCCGATCACGCCGTCGTCGTCGCTGGTCGAAAACTTCATCGATCTCGCCAAGCGGTATCGCATAGAAGAGAACGGCAAGGCGACCTTTGCAGTTGTGCAGGCTGAAGACGAGCTGGCGGCAATTGGCGCCGTCCTTGGCGCTGGCTGGGCCGGAGCGCGCGCAATGACAGCGACGTCGGGGCCGGGGATCTCGCTTATGGCGGAGTTTGCCGGGCTTGGCTACTACGCTGAGCTGCCGGGAGTAATTTTCGATATACAGCGCGCGGGACCGTCGACTGGGCTGCCCACGCGCAATCAGCAGGGCGATTTGCTCTCGGTGGCGTTTCTGTCGCACGGAGACACAAAGCACGTGATGTTGATTCCGGGCAATGTCCGAGAGTGCTACGAGATGGCCCAAGCGGCGTTCGATCTCGCGGAGCAATTGCAAACGCCTGTTTTCGTTATGTCTGATCTCGATCTGGGCATGAACAACTGGATGTCTGACCCCTTTCCTTACTCCGACAAGCCGTTGAACCGAGGGAAAGTGCTGAATGCGGAGGATCTGAAGAAGCTGGGCGGATTTGCTCGCTACAAAGACGTAGATGGTGACGGCGTGGGATATCGCACACTACCGGGCACCGACCATCCGCTTGCAGCCTACTTCACACGCGGTTCAGGCCATAACGAAAAATCCCAATATACTGAGCGGCCCGACGACTATTTCAACAATATGGAGCGCCTGGCAAAGAAGTTCGAGACGGCCCGCTCGCTGGTTCCGCGACCCGAAGTCGTGCAGACGGGCAAGGCAAGGATCGGACTGATTGCATTTGGAACCTCTGATTTTGCAGCGCGTGAGAGCCGCGATCAGTTGCGCAAGGAATACGGGATCGAAACAGATTATCTTCGGCTTCGTGCCTATCCATTCACGAGTGAGACCCACGATTTCATCGGCTCGCACGAGCGGATATACGTGGTTGAGCAGAACCGCGATTCTCAGATGTTGAGCCTGCTGAAGCTGGATATAAGAGCAGAGGATGTTGTCAGGCTGCGCAGCATCCGTCACTTCAACGGGCTACCGGTCGACGCGCGGTCAATCACGGACGACCTTGTCACCCAGGAAGGAATCTAGATGGCAACGACTCCAGCTACATCCGATGCAGCGACGTTGAAGCCGCTAGCCAAGACAAACCGGATCGGGCTTCAGGTTCTGGATTATCGGGGCGGCAAGACGACGCTTTGCGCTGGCTGCGGCCATAACGCGATCTCGGAACGTATCATTGATGCCTGCTACGAGATGGGAGTTCAGCCTGAACGGTTGATGAAGCTCTCCGGCATTGGCTGCTCCTCAAAGAGCCCGGCCTACTTCATGAGCCGAGCTCACTCGTTCAACAGCGTTCATGGACGCATGCCTTCGGTTGCAACAGGTGCTCTGCTGGCCAACCACACCATGAAGGCGTTGGGTGTGAGTGGCGACGGAGACACTGGCTCGATTGGTATTGGGCAGTTTGTCCATATGCTTCGCCGCAATCTCCCTCTCATCTACATCATTGAGGACAATGGCGTTTACGGGCTGACGAAGGGGCAATTTTCCGCAACGGCAGACATTGGCTCAAAGCTAAAGACCGGTGTGATCAACGACCTGCAGGCGATAGATCTCTGCGCCCTCGCGGTTCAACTGGGAGCTACATTCGTGGGCCGGTCCTTCTCCGGAGACAAGAAGCAGTTGCTTGCCATGCTGAAAGCAGCAATCGCGCATAACGGCACGGTCGTGCTCGATGTCATTTCACCCTGCGTTACGTTCAATGACCACGAGGGCTCTACGAAAAGCTACAAATACATGCAGGAGCATGAAGAGGCGATCTCCGAGGTCGGCTTCGTGCCTTACTTTCAAGAGATCGACGTGGAGTACGATCCAGGCACGACGATCGAGGTGAAGATGCATGACGGCAGTCATCTACGCCTGCGCAAACTGCATGAAGACTTCGATCCGACGGATCGCGTCGGGGCGATTTCCGCACTGATGGCCGCACATGCAAAGGATGAAGTCCTGACCGGCGTCTTCTATGTGGACACCGCGAAGCCTACGTTCACCGAACTGTTGAACCTGGTCGATGAGCCCCTGGCCACCCTGCCGGATGCGCGCGTGCGGCCGGGCAAGACTGTGCTCGAAGAAGTGATGCAGAGGTTGATGTAGTTTTTGAAGTCCAGGCTGCTATTCGCCGCTGTGTTCCGCTTCTGCGTCGGGCTCAGGAAAATCCGTATCGTGCTCCTTGAGCATCTCATCCTGATCCCGGTGACCAAGCTGACCGGCCATGGAATTGTTTGCGCGCCTCGTGAAGTCAGGCTGAACAGTATCGTCTTCTACCGCGCCCTTGTGCATATCTTCGTCCGGAGTCTTTGCAGGATCCGCCATTGTGGTCCTCCTGGGCCGAGGATGAACTCTGAAAGACCGGTTCGCCCTTCGGATGTGCAGCCGCGTTTCTCTTTCTGAGATGCTGGTCAGTCTCGAATAGAATCTACTGCTATGGCCTTCAAGTTTCAAGGAGTTGATTTCCTTCAATTTGACTCTCTTCTCTCTCACGATGAACTGCTCGTTCGGCGTAACACGCGACTCTTTGTCGACGACAAACTCATCCCGATCATTGAAGAGTGCAATCGCGACGGCCGCTTCCCGCGCGAGCTGGTGCGTCCCATGGGTGAACTCGGCTTCTATGGGGCAACCATTGAAGGGTACGGCTGCGCTGGAATGAACAACGTCGAATACGGCCTGCTGATGCAGGAACTTGAGCGCGGGGACTCCGGGCTGCGCAGCTTTGTCAGCGTGCAGTCGGCGCTCGTCATGTATCCCATCTTTGTCTTCGGCACAGAGAAGCAAAAGGACTACTGGCTGCCGAAGATGGCTACAGGAGAAAAGCTGGGCTGCTTTGGGCTGACCGAGCCCGATTTTGGTTCGAATCCTGGAAGCATGAGAACGCGCGCACGCAAGGATGGGGACCACTACGTTCTCGATGGAGAGAAGATGTGGATTACCTCCGGCAGCATCGCGGATGTTGCCGTGATATGGGCTAAGGTCGAAGACCCGGGTGTCGCTCCGGAGAACTGGCGTATTCGCGGCTTTCTTGTTGAGACCGACCGTCCCGGATTCTCCACGCATGATGTGCATGGCAAATGGTCTCTTCGCGCTTCAGTCACCTCAGGCCTGGCCATGCAGGGGGTCCGGGTTCCGGCGGACAACCTGCTGCCGAAGTCAGATGGGCTGAAATCTCCTCTGATGTGTCTCAGTCAGGCACGGTACGGCATCAGCTGGGGCGCAATTGGCGCTGCTATGGCCTGCTATGACACCGCCCTGCAGTATGCGAAGCAGCGGAAGCAGTTTCGTGATCAACCCATCGCCAGCCATCAACTTGTGCAGGAAAAGCTCACGTGGATGATTACGGAGATCACCAAGGCGCAATTGTTATCGCTGCAACTCGGCCGCCTGAAAGATCAGGGGAGGGCGGCATTTCAGCATGTCTCGATGGCGAAGAAGAACAATGTGTGGATGGCGCTTGAATGTGCGCGCATGGCACGAGATATCCTCGGTGCGAATGGTATTGTGGACGACTACCCTATCATGCGTCACATGATGAATCTGGAATCGGTGAAGACCTACGAAGGTACCCACGATATTCACACGCTAGTCATAGGTCAAAGTGTCACCGGAATCGCGGCATATTGATCCGGTAATGGTGTTGATGCGTAATGGTGCCAGAGACAGAATTGAACGACCGAGCCTTGGAATGGAATCGAAAGATCCCACTGATCGACTCGTTTGCGATTGATTGAAAGGTCATGGTGGAAGCGGAGTGCACGTGGCGCCAGCTCTGACTGCGGCCTGGGTTGGTGCCACGAGCCTTACGCGGGGATTCGGAACGATGGGCGGATATCTCTTCGTCCCGCGGGGCCGCAGACTGAGATCGATCTCAATCAATTGACATTGATTCATGGTCCTAGCTATAGTGCTTTTGCCTCGAAACTTGCTCGCTCGGGAGACCGGTATATCGGTGGATTTACGGTCGCTCGGTGATGGCGGGCTTAATCTTCAGCTTCGCATGCGTGCTTAGTTCCGATGCTCAGATCACCTAAGGCAGCGGGCAAAATCATCACTCAACTGAGGGCAATGATGAGAGCGACAATTCTGTGGTTGGCAATGGGGTGCTTCGCTGTTGTGCCTGCTGTAGCAGCGGCACAGTCGCAGGTAACAGTAACCGTGGATACGTCGTCCAGAGGGGCCTCTATTCCGGCAGACTTCAGCGGGCTCGGATTCGAGCGAGGAACAGAGAGCCCAGGCAATGCGGGCGTTTCCGGGTATTTCTTTTCTCCGCAGAACACCCAGCTTGTCACGCTGTTTCAAAACCTCGGGATTAAGAATCTTCGCATCGGCGGCGGATCTGTGGATGATGAGAGTATCGCGGGAGCGGGCAGCGATGGCTTTACGGGAGTGGATAATCTCTTCAACTTCGCGCAGGCTGCGGGTGTGCATGTGATTTATTCTCTGCGCCTGCTCAATCCTGCAGCCAAGCCGATACCGAATCTGCAGGCTACGGACGCGGCTGTCGCGCAACATATCGCACAGAACTACGCGGCGCAGCTATCGTCCTTTGCGATTGGCAATGAGCCGGATTTTCACTCGTACCATACGTACTGCACAAAGGCTGGCTGCACGTGCAGCTATCCGGCTGGATGCACGGGAACTTCGTCGAATCTGCATACGAACGATCCCGCTATTTATGAGACCGTGCAGGTCGGCAGCCCTTCGACTGCGGGCACCGCGTTTCCTTCATACCTGGCCGACTGGCAGAACTTTGCGAACACCATCGCGGCCGCAGTTCCGGGGGCGAAGTTCTCGGCGCCCGACACGGGTGCGTATAGCACGCTTACCGATTACAACGGCGTGTCATGGACGCAGCTTATGGCGGACAACCTCGGGAGTACCGGAACACTCGCTAATGTCACGCAGCACATTTATGTAGGAGGAAGCCCAGGAACCACAACCGCACAGCAGGCCATCGACAACATGCTCTCGACCCAGTGGATCACCGGGACCGCGATTGCGACTGGCCCAGAAGGGAGCTCCACCTACACGCCGTATCCGTGGCTCTATGCGAATAATCTTGAGCCTGCTCTGGCGGACGGAGTGGCGTACCGCCTGACGGAATCGGACGATTACCTGACCGGTATCAACGGAGCAAGCGACGCTTTCGCATCAGCGCTGTGGGCACTGGATTATATGCACTGGTGGGCCGATCACAATGCTGCGGGCGTGAACTTCCATAACAAGCAGTGGATCTTCACCGACACGATTGTTCCCAGTCCAAATCCCTGCGTGGGGACGTGCGGAAACTTCCAGACGACTCCAAAGGGCTATGGCATTAAGGCCTTCGATCTTGGCGGCCATGGATACATCCGGAACGTGGCACTCACGAATCCAGATGGAACGAACATCACGGCGTATGCATCGGGCGGAGGACAAGATCTCGCCCTCACGCTGATCAACAAAACGCATGCGACGACGAACGATGCGACAACCGCGGATGCGTCGGTTGCTCTGCAAGGAGTGCAGGCCGCGAGTGTGGCCGCGATGACCCTAACGGACGGAAGTCCCGGCGATCCTTCGCTGGCGGCCGTGACGCTCGGTGGCGCGACCATCTCGAATAATCAACGCTGGCTGGGTGTTTGGACACCGATGCCACCGGTGCAGGGTGGTCAATTATCAGTTGCAGTTCCGGCCTCCACGGCGATGGTTTTGAAGATTCGCGCAGCGAGCGCGTATGAAGGGCCAGTCCAGATCAACCAGAGCGGAGCGCTGCAACTGTTTGTGCTGGATGGTGCCGGGAATGTCTGGACCAACTCGCAGCAGATTGCGGATCTGCCTAACAGCAGCGCGCAGGACTGGACGGGTTGGAGTGAGGCATTGCCGGGTGTCGTCGCGGCTGGCACGCCCGCAGTCGCGAAGAATCTCGACAACACGCTTCAGGTTTTCGTGCCCACGGCTGGAGGCGACGTCTTCTATAACCGTCAGTCCAGTCCGGACGGCAGTTGGAGCGGGTGGACTGACATGGGTGCGAGCAGCAGTGGTATGGCTCACCTGCAGGCAGCTACGAATTCCGACGGCAGTCTGAGCCTTTTCGGCATCGGACCGAATGGTGACCTATGGTACGCGAGCGAGAGTGCGCCGGAAGTCGGGTGGTCGAACTGGACAGATATGACCGGCCAAACGATTGAACCCGGCTATGTGGTTGGGCAGGATCTGAATGGTCTGCTCGAAATCTTCGGACTCGATAGCAACTTCCAGGTCTGGCACAACGCGCAGTCGGATCCGGCCACGTGGGCCGGCTGGAGCCAATTGAGTGGACTTCCGATCCACGGCGGCGGTGCGCATCTGTCGTCTTCATCGAGCAATCCCGGACGGCTTGCTGTGGCCCGCGACCTGAACGGGCGGTTGGAGCTTTTCGTCCTCGGCCCGGACCACCATTTGCTGCAGAACGCGCAGCAGTCACCCGGCGGCCCATGGGGCTCGTGGGCTGGACTGAACGGCCCGGCTCTGGAGCCAGGTTTCGTGGTTGGGCAAGATGCGACGGGAAGCCTGACAATCTTCGCGGGTGTCGGCGGCGACCCTGCGGGCGTCAGTGATGGGATCTGGAGTCTCGCGGAGCAGACTCCGGGCGGCCAATATGGGCAGTGGAACTTTCTGGGCGGGGCTGGGACTCTCTCCAGGCTGGTGGTAAGCAACACCGCAGACGGGCGAATGCAACTGTTTGCCGTCGGCGCGGACAACAACATCGTCTCCGATTGGCAGACGACGGCAGGCAATGGGAACCTGTGGTCGGGTTGGCAAGACTTCGGAGGAACTGGTCTTGCGCTCTATTATGGGCAGCCCTGATCGGGCTGACCTACGAGCAACAGGATATAGCTGCTAATGAGGTTTAACGCCCGTCGCTCGGTCTTTGAGGGTTGAGCGGTCAATCACAAAGAAGTTATCTGCGCCAGTTTTACCATTGGAATTCGAGCGGATCACGATTCGCACCCGGGCTATGGGAAGCGCAGAATTTAGCGGAGTGGTGACGTGTACCGTCCTGCTCTCTGGTTGATCGCCAGGCAGGTCCGCCAGGTGCAGGGAGATGATGCGGCCGTCTTTGGCAAGGACTTTTCCATTTCGGTCGAAGCTGAGAGCGATGAGGGTAATATCCGCCTTGAGCTTTCCATCTGAAGGCTCGAGCCCGATGGCAGACGCAGGAAAAGAAATTTCCAGTTCGTTGGTCAACGTCCTTTGACGGCTCAACGTCAGCGGGATTCCATCAAAGACCATCAGGCCGGTGCTTGCCGAGGCAAGGTCGAACACGGTGTTGTCTGTCAGTTTGCCTTTGGGGTTTGCGAAAGGCGCGAGTGGAGTTTGCTCAGCGGCGGGGTAATAGCCCTCTCGATTTGTAGCTGTCAGGGCGTTGTCGCGGAGCGTGACCCTGATCGTCCGGAACTTTGTAGGATCGACGGTCGCCGGTGTGGAAGGCCGATAAGACAAGGTATAGAAGGACTCTCCATTGGAAACGGCATAGCCAATCAGGTGATCGACGTCGTTGCGGCCATGCATCGAAGCGCCGCCCGTGGTCTGAGCGAGGCTATCGAAGCTGACGCTCTGATCAAATGGATCTAGCAAAACAGTCATGCCGTTCTCGTCTATCGTTCCCGACGGGGCTTGAACACCCTCAGGGTCGATGACATAAAGCGTGATTCGAGCTTGCCGAAGGAGCTCGATGCAGTCTGATACAGCCTTTTTCAGTTTGTCCACCTGTTCCGACTGGACATCTTCCCATTGCACCGTCGGGAATCCCCGGCCAATCCAGATGAGGTTTTTATGGCCGGGGTGTCCTTCTGTTGCTTTCGCAACCTCCAGCAGCGAAGCGAAAGAGGCGCTCAACTGGGCATCATTGAAGTTTGGATTGTCAACGCGCCAATCATTTCCGACAAAATGGCGGTTTAGCGCATCCTGGATCTTTTTCTTAGAGGTGGTGTAGTCCGTGAGCACCATGGTGCGATCGATGGTGCGGGCGATAAGAGTTGTCGGTTGATCCAGGACCTCACCTTGTTGGCTCAGGTACTTGTCCAGGGAATACCGCGCGAAGTATTGATCTTCAAACTTCGCGGTCACTTCATCGAGGACGATGATGGTGACCGGCGCGTCCGGTGCACGGCGGTCGAGATCCGCCGTCGAATCAATGTTGGATCTATCCCGTTCATTGGCTGACGTGGGTGAGGTTTCGTCGAAAGAGACGATCTTTTGGGGAGATCCATCTTCGGTGACGGTGAAATCGTCTGCATGCAGGCCGTGGACCAGATCTCCCTTTCGATTGCGCACAACGACGTCGAGCTGAACGATCTGAGATTGGACCTTCAACCTGTAGCCTTGCTCCTCGCTTTGCGTTACAGAAGTCGCGGAACTTTGCTGAGGCGACTCTTGCCGGGCATAGATACTGCCGGCGAGGAGAAGAAACGTGAGGAGACAGGAAAGCCCGGTTATCGCTGCGCGTGAACGAGAATGCATGTTTTGGGCCTCTGCGTTGTGTCCGTCACATTCGGGATCAGGTCTGGTCCTGTGTTGATCCAATAGGAACAGGTTATCTGCTAGTCAAGAGATAATATCGCGAGTCGTAATATATACCACCGTGAGGCTGAGGCGCTTGCTTGGCTGAAGCGGGTGAACTTCATCTTTGCGCTGCGGGAGGCGCACTGTACTTGTCAATGCAGCTGTAAGGAATGTTCTTGACAGGTGTACCTTCCGCGACCTATCTTTTTTGCGACTCGAAGATTAATGGCGAAGCTGAATCGAACGGACGGCGATGGCCGCTCGTAAGGAAAGCTCTGTCTTAGGTTTACCGCCTACAGGTACGAGCCGCGAAAGGACAGATGAGCGAAACACTCGCAGGGGCCAGCAAGGAAACGTTTAGCAAACAAAGCGCTTTGATTCAGATCGATGCCTGGATTCCGCCGGGAACGGATTGTGTCGAGAGTCGTCGGTCAGCGCGTCGTTCTCCCGACACTTCTTCTATTTAGCAGATGGCGGGTGTTTCAAACCCGGGTTGCACGGAGTTTCAGCGCGCGAGTACGTGCTGATCACAGGATGATGAGGTCGTTTATGACGAATAAATTCCGAGGGCACGAGGACAGCGGGGCCGGCCTTCGCTTCTTCCAGCCAATTGCGTTGGCCAAGATAACCACCGTGGCACGGATGCTGCTTATGTTGTTCGGTATCGTATGGTGCGCGTCGAGCGGAATGGCCCAGAGCAGCGCCAATGTGGATGGGATCGTCCACGACAGCAGTGGCGCTTTGGTGCCCAAGGCCAAGGTCCACCTGAAGAACGCGGCTACGGGAAAGGTGCTGGTTACGACCAGCAATAATGCCGGCGTTTTTTCATTCTCAGGTCTCGACACCGGTGATTATGTGCTGACCGTAGATGCGACGGGTTTTGAGAGCCAGCAATTCGCCGGCATCCATCTGAACCCAGGCGATCAGCGCACATTCCGGGATATCCAGTTGAAGGTAGGCGCGACGGAATCCGTCACGGTGACGGATGTGCAAGGGCAGATCAGCACGGACTCTGGAGAAACGAGCTCCTTGATCTCCGCCGAGGACATCGATCACCTGGCCGTTGAAGGGCGCGACGTTACCGAGTTGCTGAAGATCCTTCCCGGCATGGCCATCGTGCAGAGCAGCACCACCTACACGAACGCAGCGTATGACCCATCCCTGGTTTCGTTCACGGGCGCGATCGGAGCGTATTCGGGCAACGGCACGCAGACGAACTCGACGGCCATCCTGTCGGACGGCATGGACATCACCGATCCTGGCTCCTATGGCATCGCGATCCAGAATGTGAATTACGACCAGGTCGCAGAAGTGAAAGTGCAGACGGGCAGCTTCACGTCTGACACCGCGCACGGACCGATCGTCGTCAATGCTATCGGCAAGTCCGGCGGCGAGCAGTTCCACGGATCCCTGTACACCTACGCGCGTACCTACCAGCTCAACTCGCTGGACTGGATTGCGAAGTATACCAACGGCACGCCTCCTCACGACCGCCAGATCTATCCGGGCTTTACCATTGCGGGCCCCGTTACGATACCAGGGTTGGGTTTCAACCGCTCGAAGAAGCTGACGTTCTTCGCTGGCGCTGAAGAATATGCGCAGCGCAATGTCTATGCCTACAACAGCGCCTACGCAGCCACACTCACGGCGATGGTGCCGACGGCGAACATGCGCAAGGGCGACTTCAGCGACACCGAGCTCAACGCGATGCTCGGTCCGGTCCGTGTGGCGAATCCTGCCTACAATCCCAACGCGCAGCTTTCTTCGACAAACCAGAAGTTCGTCTGCACCGGCACCCCGACGGGTTCGAGCAGCACGTCGACTACGGCGGGCAGCACCATCTACAACTCGATCTGCAATACGCCGTTTCAAGGACGCAAGGGCCCGAACGCTGAGCCCATCACGAATGGCGACATCACCACCTGGGACGCTCTCGATCCGCTCGGCCAGGCGATCTTCAATACGCTCCCGTTGCCGAACCGTCCCTCCAATGGCGCGTACAACTACCTGCAAACAGACTTCACCAACAACAATCTCTACCAATTCAAGTCCCGGCTTGATTACGCGCTTTCGCAGAACACCCACGCTTTTCTGGCGTACGGGCTCGAAAGCGGTCTGCAGTACGAACCGGCCAGCGAGTACGGACGCTCGGGCGCGAACGGCATGGGGGGCGCCCTGGACACGCCGGGCGGGGGGTTCACTGGTACCGCAACCTCCCATGTGGCGAGCTTTGAAGTCACGACGGCCTTCAGCCCGTCGCTAACGAACCAGTTTTACGCCGGCGGCGCGTACTTCTCGCAGACGTTCAACCTGCGCAATCCGGGCGCTCTGAAGGGAGACCCGTATTCAGGGCAGGGGCTATTGTTCAACAACGGTTCTGTGGGCATTCCCAGCGACCAGACCTACGGCGCCTCGACCTATGCTGCGCTGCCATTCATGAGCTACGCCGACCCGACGTTCGGAGGCGATTTCACTAAAAAGCAGCTGCGCGTGGCCGGCGACAACGTCACCAAGCTCATCGGGCGGCATACATTCCGCGGAGGTGTCTATTACCAGTTCGACGGCAACCCGCAGTTGTCCGCGCAGAACACGAACGGTTCGCTGAGCGACTACTATCATCCAAACTCGTTCAACGACTCCGACGGATCGACCGTGTATTCGACGGGCAATAACACGGCTGACATCCTCAGTGGCATCATCGGCAACATCAGCCAGGTCAATAAGAAGGTCGAAACGAATGTGTACTTCTGGTCGTTCTCGGGGTACCTCCAGGACCACTGGCTCGTCGGCAAGCGCATGTCCATCGACGCGGGCATTCGGCTGGAGCATCTGACGCCGTGGAGCGACCCGCACAACCAGGGCGTCGCGGTATTCGACCCTGTGGCGTACAAGAGCGGCACGCCCTTGGCGTCGCCGGGTGTGCTGTATCACGCCATCGACTCAGCGATTCCGTTGACCGGTGTCCCGACGCGTCCTGCGTTCGTGGAGCCGCGCGTCGGCTTTGTGTATGACTTGGCCGGCGACTCGAAGACGATTCTTCGCGGTGGTTACGGCGTCTACCGGCAGCACGATTCGTACAACGACGGCCTCGCGGCCGATCAGACGGCAGAAGGCCAGCGAAGCTACAGCCTGCCCAACAGCGGCCATACGTTCAAGAATCTTTACCTGCTGCAGAACGGCATCACCAACATCACCACCAGTTTCGTGAAGGACGCCAGCATCAACGTCCGCATGTCGAACGATGACGAGATGTCGCGCGTGCAGACCTACAACCTCGTCCTCGATCAGCGGTTTCCCAAGAACGTCGTCATGGAGATCGCCTACGTCGGCAATTATGGCGACCACCTGATGGAAGGCCAGGGCCTTCGCAACATTAACGCGCTCGATTTTGGTGCGCTGTATGGGCCGGAGCCCGACGCGGGCCGCGCCGACACCGCAGCGAACGTCGGCAGGACGTGGCAGATTTTCACCAACGGCACAGTCCCTACGCTGTCAAATCTGCAGATCTCTGATACCGACTCCTACCGGCCATATCCGCTTTACAGCGGCATCAATGCGATCCGTCATCGCGGGTCCTCGAACTACAACGGCATGCAGAACCAGCTGATCTGGAACGGCAAGCGACTTCGTCTGAACGCGAACTACACGTGGAGCCGTGCTCTGGGCATCATCAACGGAGGCGACCCCATTCACCTCCAGAACGACTACCTTCCGCTGAGCGTTGACCGTACCAATATCTTCAACTTCACCTACTCGTACACGATCCCCACGCTGGTCCAGGAACGCTATGTGGGCTGGTTGACGAATGGCTGGGAGATCTCGGGCATCGCGAATTACCAGAGCGGCACGCTCCTGCAGAGCCTGATTGGAAACAACTTCCAGTTGGGCGGAACGTTGACGGTCCCTGCGGGGACCACCGGCAACATTCCCGGCACGAACAACACCAGCGTCTGCACCGCCAGCACAACAGCCACCCTGACCAACCAGTGCACGCTGCCGCTCAGCAACGCGTACATGCTGGGCACGCCGGACATCCAACTCCAGCCTGTCTTGACCGGCAACCCCGCCGGCAAGAAGGCCCACCAGTACATCGATGGGACGGCTTTCCGGCTGGCGCCGCTCGGCACCCAGGGCCAGCCAAACTATGGCAACCTGCGAGGGCCGGCCTTCTTCAACACCGACATGGCCATCCGCAAGCAATTCCAGTTAGCGGACAAGCAGACCCTGCAGTTCCGCCTGGCGGCCTTCAACGTGATTAATCGTGCGAACTATACCTTCTCGAACCTTTTCCCGGGCGGCTACCAGCTGAACTTTACGGATACGCTGAACGGCATAGATATCAACCAAGACCTGTCCGCGGCGACGAATTCGAACGGAAACTTCGGATTCGCACCCATTCGCACTGGTCGTCGAGTGATGGAAGTGTCGGTGAAGTATGCGTTCTAAGCGGCCTTGTCATCGGAGGTGTGGTATTGGAGAGCGGCCGAGCAAAATTGGAGAGTGCGTGATGAAGGATTTCTCAACAAAGGTGATGACAGGTATCTGGGCGCAGGTGGTGGGAGTAGTACAGCTGGGGGCGATGGGGATCGCGGCCGCGCTGGTGCTGCCGGCGGCAGCCCAGAACAATCCGTACTCGCCGTACATCCCCACGGCAGTCCCAACGGCTACGACGACCCTGTACACCGGATCGGCATCGATCACGCCTGGACGGGTCGGCGTAGATAAGGCTGGAAACGTCTTTTTCATCGGTCATACGAGCAGCTCAGGCACGCTGTATGAGATTCCTGCGGCTAGCCCCGCAATCACCGTGGCGACACCGAAAGCCCTGATCAGCGGTCTGGGGCAGCTCAATTCCAACAGCGCCTTTGTCGATGCTTCGGGCAATCTGTGGGTGTCGAATGGGAACGGCAGCGGCGGCGCGCTCGTCGAACTTCCGGCAGTGAATGGCGTGCCTGATGTGGGTGCCATCACCGGCAACAGCAGCTATGTGTCGACGGGGCTCCCGCTCGCCAGCCTCACCACGGCCTGCACCGCTTCGGGGACTGCCCCCTGCGTGTGGTCGGCCGGCAGCACAGATTCCACGCTGACCGCCCTGCAGGTTGGCGACATCTATTCGGACGGCGCCGGCAACGTGTACGTCGTCGACATCAGCGATAACGTCTCCAACGGGTCCTATAACCGCATCGTGCAGTTCAGTCCCGGCGGAAGCAGCGCCAGTATCGTCGCTGACAATCTGAAGACAAACACGTACGCCCAGGTTACCGTTGCGGGTGACGGCAATGTGTACTACTGTGACTGCGCAGCCGGCAATGCAAGCGGTGGCCAGGTTTCGCTGGTCAGCAGTGGCGCACTCAGCCCCGTGGAAAACACGCCCAACTCAAATCTCACGCTGCTGAACGCGATCGTGAAGGTCGCCGCCGCGACCGGCATTGCTACCGACCCGTGGGGAGACCTGATCATCTCCGGCCCGGTGCAGATATCTGAAGTGCCGCTGGAGCAGGGCTCGTTGAACTTTCTCGATCAGTTCAACCTTCTGGTTGCAGCCTCAGGCTCGAACTCGCCCGTATATTCAAACAACATCACGTACGGTGGTTCGGTCGATGTCCACGGCAACTACTATTTCGCCACCAAGACCAACGTTATGCTCACCGAAGTTGGCGGACATAACTTCGGCGACGTGCCCGTCGGCACGGAAGTGACCACGGCAGCTCCGTACCTGAACATCACCTGGGATCTGCCCAGCGAACTTCAGACCTCGCTTGTGTCGACGTCATCGCCGAGCACGTTGAGCGCCGCAAACGCGGCCTACCTGCAGAGCTTTCCGTTCAGCGGAGCGAAGAACTACTTCGGTGGTACGCCCTATTCCGCGGGGACGACGGGCTCTTATTCGCGAATGTACTTCCAGCCCGCCCATCCAGGTTTGCTGATGGGCGCGATCGCCCCGCAGGGATACTCCAACTTCTACGGTGCGACCGATTCGAAGGCGAGCAGCGACTTTTACAACAATGGAGCCTACGTCGCGAGCTTGCAGGGTGTCGGCGTGGGGCCACAGCCGATGTTCCTGCCTGGCACCGCATCCAAGGCGGTCTCCGTATCGCAGCTTTATACGTCTTACGCTCACACAACCAAAGCCGTGGGCTTTACGCCCTCCGGTGTGGGGATCGATACGTTCGGCGATATCTTCGTCACCGATACAACGAATACCTCGCTTGACCTTGACTGCCTTGCAACGACAGCAAACACTGCGCAGAACTACAGGGCAGGCGCTGCAGGCAATGGCTACGCGAACAGCTACTGCCTGACGAATGGGCTCGCGGCTACGAATGCGGCTAACCTCACCGGATACACCTTCAAAGTGAGCGCCACCGGCGTCGCCGCGGGCGTTACGTTCCCGACGAGCTTTACAACCCCCACGGACGTTGTGCTGGACGGCGCCAACAATGCATACGTTCTGGACAGCGGGTCCAACACGGCTGTCGTTACGCTTATGCCGTATGCAACGATGATCCCGCGGGTGGTGATCCCCGCCAATGCCACTGTGGGGGGTCTGTCGTTCAGCAATCCTCAGGGGCTGGCGATCGACGGTTATTCCAACCTGTATATCGCGGACACTGGCAACAATCGCATCGTCCAGGCCCGGCTGTACAACGCGGCGTACTCACAAAACACCGTGTATGTCTCGTCCACGACCACATTCGGAGGATCACCACTCAGCGCGCCAGCCGGAATGGGAGTTGATTCTGCCGGCGACCTGTTCATTGCGGACACAGGGAACAAGCGCATCGTCGAGTACAGCGTGACGGGTGTGGCTAGCGTCGTGAACGCCACTGGTACGGCGTTGGCCTCTCCGACGAGCGTCAAGGTCCTTCCTTCAGGAGCCCTCGTTGTTGCTGACTCCTCGCTTGGCCTGGTTCTCATCGATAACGGGGTTGCTTCGGTGCTCTCGACGGGGTCGATCAAACTATCAAGCACACAAGGTCTAAGCCTCGATGCGAACGGCAACATTTATGTAGCCGATCCGGTCGGTGGCCAGGTTGTAGAACTGAACATCAATTCGCCGGCAGCCGCTTCGTTCCCCGACACGTTGAAGCCGGATAGCTCCGGTTCGCACACCAGCACCGAAACCTCATACATCTACAACAGCGGAAATGCGGCCCTGAACTTCACGTCGGCACCTACCGTGGTGGATAACACCTCATCGGCGACGAATGAGTTTGCCGTGGATCCGAGTAACGCCTGCCTGGCAAGCACTTCGCTGACGCCGAACGCGAACTGCGGGCTGACGATGGATTTCACGCCGAGTTCAACGGCGGTGGTATACACCGCGGTCACAGGAACAGCTAGTGTTGCGGACACCTACCCGTCCATTGCAGTGATTACAAACCCCGCTTCCACCGGTCAGGCGATTGGTACGTTTACCCCTGCCAGCACGCAGCAAGTGGACTTGAGCGGCAATCCGGTGGTGCCTTTCACGGCACAAGCCATAACCTTCCCGGCTCCGGCCGCTCTTACGTGGACCGGCTCGGCACAGACGGTGACGCTGAGCGCTACCGGAGGACCGAGTGGCCAGCCTGTGGTGTTCAGCATCGTCAGCGGCCCAGGCACGCTGAACGTTTCCGGTGGCGTTACTACTCTGACCGTAAAGGATATTGGGACGACTGTAGTGGCTGCGAACCAGGCGGGTGCTCTTGCGAATGGCATCTACTATTCAGCCGCTCCGCAGGTAACCCAGCCGGTTGTCGTGAACCCGATCGGGACCGTAGCTACTCCTACGTTCTCCGTAGCCGCCGGCACGTATACCTCTGCGCAATCCGTCTCGATTAGTGATGCTACCCAGGGAGCGACCATCTACTACACGACCAACGGGAACAAGCCAACGACCAGCTCGCCGGTGTATACCGGCCAGGCGATCTCCATTACGGTTACAACAACGCTGAAGGCAATTGCAGTTGGCGCGCCCGGCTATGCAACGAGCGCGGTGGCTACGGCGGTATACACATTGAACCCCGACTTCGCCATGAAGGTCTATGTCGACAACTTCACCATCCCGAATGGGTTGGGAGGCGGCGCAACGGTTACACTGACGCCATTGTTTGACTTCAGCGGCAAGGTCACCATGAGCTGCACGGGGATGAGCTCGAAAGACACGTGCGGATTCCTCGACAAAAAGGGTAACGTGTCCAACGTATGGACTCTTCCTGATGCCACGAACCCGAATGGGACCTACTATGGAACGTTCAATATCTATGCGAATGAGACAGCCTCGCTGAGGCAACATGACAAGCTGGCGCCCATTATGGCTGTTGTGTTCCTTCTCTCGCTCGGCGGCTTGCGTAAACGCAAACGGCTGGCGAGCCTTATGCTGCTGTTGATTGCAGCTGTTGCCGCATCGACGTTGAGCGGATGCAGCGAAGCGACTCTTACCGGCAAGACGCATACCAGCACGTTCAACCTGACCGCGACTGCAGGAGGCGTGGTGCATACACAAACCATCACGCTGAACGTGGACAATCTCGGAAACTAGGTATCTCGTCCAGGTGCGCGGCTTTCAAAGCGAAGCCGCGCACCTTGGTTTCTTTTGGGCAAAGCGAACTCCCTCGCACCTTTAAGATCGTCGCAGGATAAGACAATTAAATTCGCCAAACGGCGCCGATCAGGTCCGGGTAGAGGCGCTCGCGAGCTAGGCCGTCGTGCATCTAACCAACCGGGAGATGCGACGAACCATGGGCCAGGGACACTTCAGCCGCCGCGACCTTCTCAAGTTTGCTGCCGCGGCCGGTGCGTACTCAATGGTTTCGGGCTGCAGCGCGATCAACAAGGCTATCTCTGGAAGCAGCGGAGGCTCGACCTCGAGCTGCGCGAAGCTCACCGATATTGAGCACGTTGTCATCCTGATTCAGGAAAACCGGTCCTTCGACCACTATTTCGGCAGCTATAAAGGCGTACGCGGCTTTTCCGAATCTTCCAACGCATACAAACAGTCCTACCCGGGCAACACTACGGTCTCACCTGCAGGCGTGCTTTATCCGTTCCATCTCGACAGCTCGAAGTGGAATGCGGCATGCACCCATGACATCGACCACAGCTGGGTGACGCAGCACCAGAGCTGGGATAACGGCGCAAACGATGGCTTCGTCACAGCGCACGTTCCCATCAACGCCAACGACGCGGTGCTCACGATGGGCTACTATACCCGCGCCGACCTGCCCTATCACTATGCCGTCGCCGACACCTTCACTCTCTGCGACAACTATCATTGCTCGGTGATCGGCCCCACCGATCCGAATCGCATCTACACGATGGCCGCGTCCATCGATCCTGACGGCAAGAATGGCGGGCCACTGATCCAGACACTCGTCGGAAACCGTTCTTCGATGTACGGAAAGCTCACGTACACCACGATGCCCGAGCAGCTCCAGGCCCACGGCGTCTCATGGAAAATCTACAGCACACCCGACCAGACCATCCAAAACGGTATCAGTTCAAACAACGTGCTGCCGTACTTCAAGAACTTTCAGGATTCATCCACGCAGCTTTACAAAAATGCATTCGACCCACAGTTCCCGACCGACTTTATCGCGGATGCGACCACGGGAAATCTGCCGCAAGTCTCTTGGATCATTCCCTCGGTTGTTGAATCCGAGCATCCCCCGTCACCGTCGTTGCTTGGTGAACTCACAGTCGCCGCGATTATCAACGCGCTTACCGCCAACGCGTCCCAGTGGGCTAAAACGGTGCTCTTCGTTACCTACGACGAAAACGGCGGCTTCTTCGACCATGTGCCGCCGCCGACTGCTCCCCTTGGCACGGCCGGCGAGTACATTACAGCGACTCCCGTCCCCGATGCGTCAGTGCTCGGCGGGATAAGCGGCCCGATCGGCCTCGGCTTCCGCGTGCCTATGCTGATCATTTCTCCGTTCAGCCGCGGCGGTTTCATCTCATCCGATACGTTCGATCACACGTCGGTCCTGCGCTTCTTGGAAACCCGCTTTGGCGCAGAAGTGCCGAACCTCTCCGCCTGGCGTCGGTCTGCGGTTGGCGATATGACCTCCGCGTTCAACTTCTCCAAGCCAGACACCTCTGTACCCATCCTGCCCACGCTTAATGCGGCGGATCCTACTCTCATCAGTGGGTGCATCAACGCTCTCCTCGGCACGATGGCTTATCCGATTCCCAATCCACAGACTCTACCGACCCAAGAAAGCGGGACGGCGACGCGGCCCAACTCTTCCTGCTGAGGCCGTGACGCTTCGGGCAGACGCTCTTTCAGTAGTGCTTATAGGCCTGGTTGAAGGCAGGCCGCGGATGTTCGTGGACGAATGCAGCGACATCATAGGCCTGTTGCGGGGTGAGGATGCCCATGCGGTTCTGCGGCATGTTGTGCTGAACGAAGGCTGCCATCTTGGGAATCTGATTCATTCCGGCGCCATCGTTGAAGGAGTTCGGGCCCCAAAGAGCAGGGAACATGGGAACTCGGCCCGCGCCATCATTTCCGTGACAGCCAGCGCATTGTGAGTAGTAAATCTGTTCGCCGTTTTGCGGGTCGGGAGTCAGATCGGGCAGCTTCACCAAGCCTCTTCCCTTGAACGGCTTATGGCCGGGTTCAGGTTGCGAGAGCCAGGTGATGTAGTCGACCAAGCTCTTCATCGTGTCGCCATCATAGTCCAGAGGTGTGCCATTCTCGCTGCGGACAAAGCACTCCTGAATGCGATCTTTCATGCTGATCATGTGGCCGGCGCGCGCGTTGTACATCGGAAAGAGCTTCGGCAGCCCGACCATCGGCGACGAGTAGGGTTGAATGCCGCCTCCGGCGTGACAATCAGAGCAGCGAATTTTGCTGGCCGTATTCTGTGAGGCATAGAGCGGCGTTTCATTGAAAATGGCCGCGCCACGACGGATGCTGTTGCCCAAGGAACCATCAGGAATCGATGAGTAGCTGGGAGGCTGCCAATCTGTGGCGTGAAGGTGATTGTCCCACCAACTGAACGAGAGATCATGAACCAGAAACCCAACGAGGATGGTGAAGCAATAGATCAGCAGGATTACAGCCATCGCCAGCCCCGCGTTGCGACGGGAACTCACTGTTTAGAACTCTCCGCTGGTACCGGCTTGAAACCGAATTCGCGGTACGCAGCCTGCGCGTCGTCCGACCCCAAGTAGTGTATCCACGCGCGCGCGGCTTCTGGATGCGGTGAGCCTTTTAGCACACCGGCGGCATAGATCGCGGGGGTGTTCAGTGCGGCGGGAATTTTGATGCCTTCAATCGGGTTGCCGAGCTTCTGTTGAAAGAGAACTTCAGAAGTCCAGGTCACACCGGCGTCACTCTGTCTGTTAAGAATCCGCATCGGGGTCTGGCGATGATGGATCTGGGTGAGAATCACTCCGCCCTGAGTGACGCGCGTCTTGTAAACCTCAGTAGCAAGTTCGTCGCCGCCGGACTTCTTCAAAGCAGCTTCCACCTGTCTGCCGATGCCTTCGAACTCTGGGTTGGGAAGCGCCACTCTTACATCAGAACGGGCGAGGTCCTTGAGAGACGCGATGTGCTTCGGATTTCCCGCGCGGACCATAATCTGAAGATCGTTCGTTGTGTACTTGACGGACTCCTCAATCAGGCCGGTTTGCTTCATCGACTTGATCGCGTTGGCGCCGGCCTCATAAACATCCGGCACGATGTCGAGAGTGAGATTGCCCAGCGTGAGAGTGTTTCCCGCTTTGATTTGCTTCAGCAGAACACCGGGAGGAAGCGTCTCGTAAAAGATGTGCCCGGCGAGTTCGGGGTGAAGTTTTTCAAAGCCAGCGATGAGACGCGGCATCACGAAGAACTGATTGCCGCCGATGAACAGGACCAGTTTGGCGTCGATTGGATCGCCATGAAGGTCGGGGACATTGTCGATGTCGGGAACGTGGAAGACGAAGCCTTTTGAGGGCGCAGGGTCGTTTCTACCACCGCTCCATGGAGGAGTCGTCTGCTGGGCAGAGATGCCAACGGACAGTGAAAGCGTGATCAGGGCGACGAGCTGCTTCATCATGTGGCTCAACTAAACGGTGATATAGGTGAAGTGGCCTTCTGACTGGAGCAACGCGACCGTTGCGACCATGGCAGGAACGATGAGCACGCCAGGAAGCACGTGTGCCTGCAGATCCTTGACGACTTCCTCGGGCGTTGAGGAGAGCGAAAACTTCTTGACCATCGCCTCCGCCTGCTCTTCGGTCGCCGTATGGCACGAGAGGAATTTGACTCCGCGATGCTGAAGGCCCTCGACGCTGCGGTCCTGCATTTTCGAGGAGCGTTCCTGTAGATTATCGGAGCCTTTGCCGCTGGAGCGAAAGAAGACATTGCGTGTGGCCGGCTTGCCCGTGGCTGGGTCGTTTAGCTCCACGAATTCGCCGAGGCGATACTTCTGCCACATGGCGTCGTCAAAGGCCACGGCATTCGATGGCCCATGGAGAGCTACGGCAATCTTAACTTCGGCGGCGGCAATGCCGAACCCGTAGATGAATCCGTTGAGAGAATTTTTGACGTTGTTGAGAAACTTGCCTTCTCCAACGAGGCGGATGTCATAAACCTGCTTGACCTTGGCGGGAGAATCTACAAGCTTTTGAAATTCGTTGAAGTCCCAGTCGGCACGCTGATAGATCAATTGAGCTTCAGCGTTATGGGTAGACAGCCCCGCGGCTCCGAGAGCGGCAAGGGTGGTGCTCAGACCGCCGACGAACTCCCTGCGTGAAAAGCTCATTGGAAAAATCCTTTCAATGTGTAAAGAGCCCAAGGATTCAATGGCATAGATGCCGAAGGAGGAGCGTAATCGATTCCTATAGATTAGAACCACTCCAAGGCTTGTTTGGCAAATTTCACCGATTCCGGCGCTCGCCAAACCTGGATGCCACAATGGGTTGAACACATTCAAGGGGGTCTCGAGTGAAGCTATCGACCGCTGTAGCCGCGGTTTGCGCGTTCTCATCTGTGTCAGTGGTGACCGCGGCGGCGCAGAAGACGCTCTTCTACATGCAGGAGAATGCGGCCGGCGTACACTCGTTTGAGCAGCACAAGGACAAGATCGACATGCTCGTGCCGACCTGGTACGCGGTGAATGGGCATGGGCTTGTCTCAGGCGAGCCGGATGAGAAGGTGCTGGGCGAGGCGAAGGCCGCGCATGTGCAGGTGATTCCGATTGTCGTGCTCTTCGATAAGCAGCAGTTGCATGATCTGTTCGCTGATGTGAAGGCGCAGGACGTGATGAACCGCGCGCTGGTGCGCGAGTGCAAAGAACATGGCTATGCAGGGATTCAGTTCGACCTGGAGCATGTGCTATGGGTCGAGCGAGATGGGTTATCCGCTCTGGTGCAGCGCAGCGCTGAGGTGCTGCACGCGGCCGGGCTGCAGGTGCAGATTGCGACCGTGCCGAATGCGCCGGGATACGCCGGTTCGCTGCCGTACGCGCGATGGATGTTCGAGGAGTGGCGCGGCGGATATGACCTGAAGGCGCTGGCGGAGTCCGTCGATCTGATCTGCCTGATGACCTACGATCAGCACTCGCGTTACACGGCGCCGGGGCCCGTGGACGGATGGGAGTGGACGGTTGCGAACCTGGAGTACGCGCTGAAGGATGTGCCAAAGGAGAAGCTCTCGCTCGGCATTGCGCTGTATGGATACCACTGGTTCGCCGGTGATCCGGGCTTGAACAAGGCGGAGCAGCATCCGAATCCGACGGCGGAGTCGATCTCGTTTACGAATGCGGAGTTTTTGCGCGCGAGCTATAGCGGCAAGCTGCAGTGGGATGATGACGATCACACGCCGTGGTTTTACATTACGCGCGACGAGACGCGCGAGTGGGTCTTCTATACCGACAAGCGCGCGTTCATGGATCGATATGAACTGGCGAAGCAGCGCGGCTTGCAGGGCGTATGTTCGTGGGTGCTCGGCGAGGAAGACCCGGCGATCTGGGATGCGATTCCATCGAGAAGATAAGAGTTACTTGTAGAGAAGGTAGGGCTCGCGAGCGTTCTTGTAATTGTTGAGTGCGGGCTGCCACGTGGCTGCGATCGAGCGTGGGTCGTCGCCGCGTGTGATTGCGTCGAGGGTGGCCTGGTTTGCGAGGAGGTTTGCCGCGCGGTTAAGACGGAACTGCTCCGGGTAGAGCTTGTGCAGCGCGCTGAGTAGCTCGATGCCGAGCTCGGGCGAATCCAGTGCGTCGCGATCGGTAACGTTGATGCGAACGGCTTCAATGGTCTGGCCGTGATACGGGTGGATGGGATCGCTGTCGACGGTTGTTGTTGTCGCGGCGAAGGTGACGCCGGGGATGTGGCGAGTGTTGAGTGCCGCGGCGACATCAACGGCGTGGAACCATGCGGGCGGTTGCGCGCCGGTGGTCTTGTCCTTGGGCGGAAGACCCGCGCCGATGAGCTCGAACGGAGTTGGTGTGCCGCGACCGACGGTGGCGTTGGTCGCTTCGAGGAGCGTGAGCGCAGGGAGGAGGATGGTCGCGGTGAGGTTGTGCAGGTTAGGGCTCGGGTTGATCCAGGGAAGGCCCGTCTGGTCATAGAACTCGGACCGCGTCCAGCGCTGCATAGCGATGACGGTGAGTGGGGCGTCAATGTGGCGCGTGCTGTTGTAGAAGCGGGCGAGTTCGCCAAGGGTCATCCCATGGCGGACTGGAATCTGGCCGTAGTCGGTGTAGTTCTCGTGGCCGGCGTCGGAGACGGGGCCTTGCACCGCGATGCCATCGATGGGGTCGGGGCGGTCGAGCACGACGACGTTGAGTGTGTGATGGAAGTCGCGCTGCTCATGCGCGGCGGCCTCGAGAAAGTAACCTGTGACGGCCTCGTAGGTGTAGGTGCGGACGCCGGCATCCTGCAGGTCGATGACGACGGCGTCGAGGTTGGCCAGCTGATCGTGTGAGGGACGGCGGTCAGCATCATGTGCGCCGTAGAGTGAGGTGACGCGGAGCCCGGTGGTTGGGTCCGTTTCGGGACCGAAGGAGGTGGTGTCCTGCTTGCCGAAGATGCCGTGCTCGGGCGAGAAGATGGTGGTGAGCTTGGAGCCCGATACGATTTTCGGGAGGTCGGTGGAGAGGATGTCGATGGTGCGGCGACCGTGCGCGTCGACGCCGGATTGATTGGTGAGGATGCCGAGACGGAGCGTGTTGTTGTGCTCTGTCGCAAGTTGACTAAGTTCGCTGAAGTGGTCTGATTCGAGAACATCAATGCCGGTGACGGTTGGTGATTCTGCTTGTGTCGAACCGAGCTGCGCGTGAGTCTCTGTCGCGGGGTACAGATGCAGCGCTTGCGCAACGGTAGTCGCGACCTCGCCGCGCAGGTTGGAGATCGGCGGGTTGCCTCGCGGATGAATTGCGTTCGCCAGCAGGACGATATAGGTGTCAGAGCCGGGGTCCATCCAGAGCGACGTGCCGGTGAACCCGGTGTGGCCGAAGCTCCCGATGGGGAAGATCATGCCACGTGGTTTGGAGAAGGCCGTATCGATGTCCCAGCCGAAGCCGCGTAAATCCTGGTGATGTATTGCAGGATAGCGTGGTGCGAGCAGCGGGGCAGCGCCCTTTTCGCCCTGCAAAATGGCGTACTGCTCCGCGCTGTTGGCCAGCGTGAGTTGCCCGGCGTAGTGGCCGGGCTGCTCGGGCGTGGTCATCAGCTCGAGTGTGGATGGTTGGAGCGGGAAGTTGCTGGAGCGACCGGCGAGACGATCAAGCAATGCTTGCGCGAAGAGCGAGACGTCGTGCGCTGTAGAGAACACTCCTGCGTGGCCGGCGACTCCGCCCATGCGGCGCGTCGTGGGGTCGTGTACCGTGCCGCGGGTGAGCATGTCAAAGTGCGGATTGGCGGCGGGGTCGGATTTGCTTTCGTCATCGTGTGTGGTTGGAGCGATGCGCGAAAGCAGGGAAGTGCTCCAGTCGCCTGCCGGGCAGGTGTAGTGCATGTGACCGCGTGGCCGTGGTGCCCATACGATTGCAGCCCCGATGATCTTGTGCGGACCGCAGGCTTTGTCGATGGGCAGATAGCGTGTTTCGGTCATGGCGAGTGGCTTGAAGATGTGCTCCTGGGCGTAGACATCGAGCGGTTCGCCGGAGAGTGTTTCGACGATGTCGCCGAGAAGAATGAAGTTGATGTCGGAGTAGCGGAAGACGTCGGCCGGCGCGGACTGCAGAGGTGTGGTGAGCGCGCGATGGATGCCCTCGGCCTTATCCGGCTTTGCAAGACCCCAAGCATCTTTCAGGTTCACGTCGGCGGGCTCGCCGGAGGTGTGGGTGAGCAGCATACGCACGGTGACCTGCGCGCGCTCGGGATCGTGATCCGGATTGAATTCCGGGAGGATCTGCTCGACGGGCTCATCGAAGGTGAGCTTGTGCTGCTCGTAGAGCTGCATAATGCTGGTGGATGTGGAGAGGTTTTTCGAGAGCGAGGCCATGTCGAAGATCGTGTCCTCGGTCATGGGCTCGGCGGGTGAAGGCTGGCCGTTGAGGCCGGGTTCGCCGACGAGCTTGCGGTCGCCGTAGGCGTGCTCAAAGACAACGCGGCCGCTGTGGCCGATGAGGAGGACGGCGCCGGGGAGGCGATGCTCGGCAATGCCTTCGTTGATCAGCGCGGAGACTGGGCTGAAGTCCGGTGCGGGAACGGTAGCTGGGCCTTGTGTTGACGCTTGATGATGCGAGGGCTTCTCGGCTACGCCTGCGATCGGAAGAGAGAGGCATAGCAAGAGGAGCGCAGTGACCGCCGCAGTGCGCTCGGTCCGCGTGCGTTTTCCGAGGAAGAGACTCGCGAATGCGCCGATGCAGAACGTAACGGCGGCACCGATGAGGACGTACCAGGTCCAGGCGATGTGCGGAATGATGACGGGACCGAGATGCACAGGGAATACTCCTTGCCAAATCCAAAGGTTGAGAATGAAGCCGCAGATCATGCCTATGATGGCGCCGAGTTCTGTTGCGAAACGCGTGAGCGTGCCGAGCAGAAAGACACCGAGCAGGCAGCCGTACGCGACTGATGCGATTGAGAGGCCGATTTCAACGACGTGGCCCTTGCCGCCAGCTTTCACTGAATAGATCGCGATGGCGAAGAGTACGAGCGCCCAGAGTACGGTCGATGATTTCGCAATCATCGCGCGCTCGCGGTTATCTGCTGCGGGACGGAAGCGCATGTAGAAATCGACGACGGTTGTGGAGGACAGTGAGTTGAGTGCGGCAGAAAGGTTCGACATTGCCGCCGCGAGGATGGCAGCGACAAGGAGGCCGGCGATGCCAATGGGCATCTCGCGGACGATGAAGGTGGGGAAGATGTAGTCGTTTGTGCGGAAAATTGCGCCAGGATGTTGCTGATAGAAGACGTAGAGGCCGGCGCCGATCAATAGGAATAGCGCGAACTGCAGGAAGATCACGACGCCGGAGCTGAGGAGCGCTACTGTAGATTGCCGCAGATTGCGCGCGGCGAGCAGCCGCTGCACCATGAGCTGGTCGGTGCCGTGCGAGGCCATGGTGAGGAAGGTGCCGCCGAGGACGCCGGCCCAGAATGTGTAGGTCGTTGTGAGGTCCAGGACGAAGTTGAACATGTGGAACTTGCCGGCAGCGGCGGCTACGGAGTGAATCACGGGCCAGCCGCCCTGCACGTGCGAGCCGAGTGTGAGCAGCGCAACGACGGTACCGCCGACGTAGATCACCATCTGCACAACGTCGGTCCACACGACGGCAGCCATTCCGCCTTCGAAGGTATAGAGCAGAGTGAGCGCCGAGATGATGGCGATGGAGAGGACGTCACGTGTGCCAATGGCAATGCCGACGACGATGGAGACCGCGAAAACGCGCACGCCCTCTGCAGCGGCGCGTGTGACGAGGAAGAGAGCGGCCGTGACCTTGTGCAGGGTTGGCCCGAAGCGGCGGTCGATGAGCTGGTATGCGGTGAGCATCTCGCCGGCGAAGTAGCGCGGTAGGAAGAGCGCGGCCACGACGACACGGCCGAGCAAGTAACCGATGACCACCTGCAGGAAGCCGAAGTCGCCGGCGAAGGCGACGCCGGGGATGGAAATGATGGTGAGTGTGGAGGTCTCAGCGGAGACGACAGAGAGCGCGATGGCCCACCATGGGATGGTGTTGTCGGCGAGGAAGTACGACTTGAGAGAGCGGTCGGCTGCGGCGGCGCCGCGGGATTTGCGGAAGCGCAGGCCAAAGAGCGTGATGCCGATGAGGTAAGCCGCTACGAGAGTGAGATCGAAAGCGCTAAGCCGCTGGGTTGCTAGAAGAGATGCAAGGGCGTCGATGGAACAGGGCAAGCGGACTCTCTCCAGTGCGGTGCGCTGACGTGAGGCAACGTTGCAGGTTATGATAACGGGCTTGGCGCAAGACTTGCTCGTCAGCGCCATCGGGAGCTGTGAACGGATGTCGTATTTTGTTGCGCTGGATGGCGGTGGGACCAAGACGGAATGCTGGATTGCGGATGAATCGCGCGTGCTGGGACAGTCTTCCGGGCCCACTGTGAAGCTGATGAATGTGGGCGAACGAGCGGCGACGGAAGGGCTGCGGATGATTGTGCGCGAGGCGCTCGGGTCTGCCGGCATTACTGGCGATTCCGTCGCGGGCACCTGCTTTGGGCTCGCGGGATCCTCGAGTGAGGAGGTGCGACGCTGGGCGCAGACGATCCTCGCTGAACTGGTGAGTGGCAAGACCATCATCACCGGAGACGAGCAGATTGCGCTGGATGCGGCCTTTCGGGGAGGTGCGGGAGTGCTCGTCATTGCCGGCACCGGATCGCATGTGACCGGCCGCTGCGCGAACGGAACAACGGTGGGCGCCGGTGGCTGGGGCCCGGTGCTGGGCGATGAGGGTTCCGGGACGTGGATCGGGCTCGAGGCGATCCGTGCTTGTTTGCGGGCGCGCGATAGAGGAGTCGAAACGTGCCTGCTCCGCGAGATACAGCAGGCTTGGGGGCTTGAGGAATTGGCAGCCTTGGTTGCAAAGGCGAATCTGCGCGAGCGGCCTGACTTTGCTTCGTTGACCACGGTTGTGGCGGAGTGCGCGGAAAGCGGTGATGCGCTTGCGCAGGGCGTGCTGGATCACGCCGGCGAGGAGCTTGCGACGCAGGTGAGCTTGGTGATTTCGAAGATGCGGGCTGCGGAATGTGCCACGGAGGATGCCTCACGGGTTGCATTCACCGGCAGCGTGCTCGGCAGAATTCCGCGAGTTCTTCGCGCAATGGAGGAGCACGTCCGCGCAGCGTGGCCGGCGATCAATGTGGACGGAAACGCAGTGCAGCCGCTGGAAGGTGCGCTGTGGCGTGCGAGACAGGGCCGGTAGTCGGACTAAGTGACGAGTTCGCCCTGAAGGTACGTTGCTACGAGTCGGCCGCTACGATCGAAACGGTTCAGGTTTGCCGCACTACCAGGCGCGAGGCGAGTCAGTTCGGGCCGTCCGAGCATCGCTGCGGGATTGTGGGAGGCGAGGCGAGTTGCGTCCGCGAGCGTGGCACCCGTGAAGTGGCAGAAGTTGGCGACCGCCCGATCCATGGTGAGTACAGAACCGGCCAACGTGTGGGCGCCGCGAGCAAGATCACCCGTGAGAAATGCACGGCCCTCGGCTACATCGACGTCGAACTCTCCGAGTTTGTATCTGCCGTCGGGCATGCCTGCGGCAGACATCGCATCCGTTATCAGGATCCCGCATTCCGGACCCTTGGATTTGAACCAAAGCCTGACGAGCTCGGGTGCGACGTGGACGCCGTCGCAGATCAGCTCGGCGAAGAGGCGGTCGTCGTCAAGCGCAACACCGAGGACGCCGGGCTCGCGATGGCCCAACGCACGCATGGCGTTGAAAGTATGGGTCGCGCTGCTGGCGCCCGCATCTACGGCGGCGTAAGCCTCGGCTGCGAGCGCGTTGGTGTGACCAAGGGAACAGCGCACGCCGATGGACGTGGCGTAGACGATGAGATCGATGGCGCCGCTGAGTTCGGGAGCGATGGTCAACAGAGAGATGTGCCCGCGAGCTGCCTGCTGAAATCGATCGAAGAGTTCAATGCTCGGCGTCTGCAGATGGTTTTCCGGATGAACGCCGCGCTTGGCATGCGAGAGGAACGGGCCTTCGAGGTGGATGCCGCGAGGCTGCGCCTGCAGCGGCTGCGGCTGGCCCTCAATCGCGTTGGCGAGCGACTCCAACGCGCGCAAGGTGGAATCAACGGACGCCGTCACGGTGGTGGGAAGGTATTGCGCGACGCCGCGCAGTGCGAGGAACCGCTGGATCTCGCGCATCTCCGCGGGTGAGGCTGACATCACGTCGTGGCCCATCGCACCATGTGTGTGGACGTCAAAGAACGCGCAGGTGAGCGTGTCCTCTTCGCGCGCGAGTGCCGTGGGGTCGGAGCTGATGTCGGTGAGTGCGCCATCATCATCAACGATGAGCACAGGGAACTCTACCGAACCGATGTCCGTTATGAGTCGTCGAGCTGTGATGAGGGTTGGCATAGTTATTTTGCGGGTGGTGGAACGGATGGCGCAGCAGGTTGCGCAGCCGGAGTTTCGGACGGCGGCACGACCGGCGCGGGTACCGGGGCTGGCGGAGCGGCGGGGATGCCAAGATCGGACGCACTGGGAAGCGTACGCGTGTCCGCCCATTGCCGCTGCGCACTGCGCACTGCATCCATTCTTGCCAGCCAGATGTCGATCGTGTAGTCATAGTGCGCGAGTACAGGCCGCAGGGCGTATGGCCTGTTTGTGCGGAGCCAGAGCTGTGCATACAGATCGCGAATCAGCGAGTAACCATCCTTGATGTCCTGGATGCGGCCGTTGACGCCATTGATGTCACTGAGCTCGCGGCCGACCTGCATGCGTTGTTTGCGGTCCGTCGATGTTGCGTCGGCCTGTGCGCGAGCATAACCAGCAGCCATCTCGTCGGCTAGCTGAAACTTTTCACCGATAAAATCGAAGCGTCGCGCACCCAGCTCCAGCGCATCAATTGCGTTTGGCTCACGCAACGTCGTGGGATTGGAAGGCAGTTCCTCGGTCGGCGAATAGACGACAGGTCGAGGCGGGGCGGGATACGCCGCGCGAGCCTGCGCGATCAACTCAAGAGCATGTTCGGCGTGCATGCGCAACTCATGTGAGTAGGGGCGGATTTTGTCGGCATATTGTTGGCCGTCCTTCGACCATGGATCCATCCAGAAGAGTCCATCAGAGCCGTCGCCGACCTTCGCTTCAAACTGCAGGATGTCGTGGGCGGCCATCAACTCCTCCTGGGCCATGTTGAGTTTCCCTGTCAGATCACCTTGAAACACCGGGCCATAGTTGGCTTGAAATTGCGGGATCGAGCTCTCGCCCTGCTGCCACGCCGCAGCGCAGCCGAAGAGGATTCCGTACCAGTTGTTGGCCGCGAGCGCTTCGCCATCGTCATACCAGTTGGTGTTCAGTTGTCCTGTCGCGCCCATCTGCTGGCCATCGCGCGTGAACTGCTGAATATTTTTTAGGGCCGAGTTGTAGTTGGGATAGACGCGCGACCAGTTGTTGATGCCCGGCGCGACCCACGTCTCAAAGCCGGCAGACTTGAAGTAGTTCAGGTACTTCGTGAATCCCGTGTCCGACGGCGAGTAGTGCCAGCTGATCGCGATGGTGTTGTTCTTGAATTCATCCGGCATCGCCTTAAGCAGGTCTGGCGAGCGTTCCGCGATATCGCCCCAGAACAGCAGGCGTCGATTCAGCGGACGCAATGTGTTGTCAATCTGCTGCATGAAGTTGAGATACACCGGGCCAAGCCCCTGCTCATCGACAGCGGCCTTCGTCTGGCCCACGCCAAGATCAAACGTTTCGTCCGCACCGATGTGCAGGAACGGCGACGGATAAAGCGCGGCCAGCTCAGTGAACATCTGGTTGATCACCTGCAGAGATCCCGGCTGACCCGGCGCAAGCACCGCTCCATGCGGCGTCTCGGCCAGCGGCTGATACTGCTCGTAAACCAGCATGTGGCGCAGATGTCCGAAGGCCTCCTGGTCGGGCACGATCATCACGTGATACTTCGCGGCATACGCGACCAGCTCACGCGCATCATCCGCCGAGATGCTGCCGCCCGGAGGCGCGGGCAGCGGATTCGACGCATACTGCTGTGTGTTCTCGAAGTATGGCGAGTAAAGATTCGCCTTGTACGCAGCGAGCGTGCGAACCAGCTTCTTCTGAAATTCAAGCGTGTCGACCGGGCCCCGCGATAGATCATCGCTCAACCCGCGATAGCGCATCGCCGGCCAATCGCGGATCTCCGCGGCATGCAGCACGAAACTGCCATTCGGCTGGCGCTCGATCATCTGCTTTACGCTCTGGGCTGCGTAAAAAAGACCTGCGCCGGTTGCGCCGGTCAGGGTCAGAAGGCCCGGCGTAGAGGCGATCGTGTAGCCCTCCGGCTGCATCTCTGCCGTAAACGAGGGATCGGGATGCTGTCCGAGACGCTGCAGCACAACCCTGAGGCCGTTGCCCGCCGGGATGCCGCGGGCTGACAACTCATTGCGCAGATCGCTCGCGGCAAATTGGTCCTCCGGGCCGCAATTGGGGCAATCCACGATCACGCCGGTCACCGGCTGGTCTCCCTTGAAGGTGACTTCGCGCGGCATGGGAATGAGGTGAAGGGGAGTGGTGGGTGTCTGTGCGATTGCGGTCGCCGTGAACCCGGCGAGAACAGCGAGTGCAAAAAAACGCATGCGTTTACGGTACACGGCTGGGGCGGATTCAAGAAAGAATGCGGCTGAATACCTCTCATGAGGTATCCGGCCGACTATCCCGTTAGTGAGATGGGATGAGGAACAGTGTGATGGACTGGGCCGGGAAGGTCACGTTACTGATCGTGCTTGGATTCCTTCCGGAGCCCGCAGTGATTGTGGGCGCCGGTTGTGCGACGATCGCATTCAGGTTGGCGTTGCTGTACTGGTAGACCTGCGCTGCGGTCGCCGTGCTCGTGAGATTGCTGATGGAAAGGGTGTCAGTCAGTGAGCCGAATGTCTTGTTGATGACCATGATCGTCAGAGCACCGTCCGAAGTGCGCGAGGCAGAATAGACTGCGAGCTTGCTCTGATCGCCTGTAGTGGAGTTCAGTTCCTGATCACCGAAGGTGGACTTGCTGCCGTCGTAGTTGCGGTACATCTCGAGGCCATCGTCGCGCCGGGTTGAAGCATGGTGCCGGATGAGTTGGCATAGGTGCTGGTCGGCCAGAAGACGCCCATCGTCACCCGTACTTACCGAAGATGCCGAGCACATCCGCCTGCGTCACGGCGCCGTTGATGGACTCCAGACCACCGAAGTTGTACTCGTCGATGGATTTTCCGGGTGCGGAGTAAGTCGTCCCCGTCCATCCAGTGGTAATCCACGACTGCATCATCGGGATGATCTGCGGTGCCTGCAGCGGCACTGAGCAGATCGATGTGTAGTTGGGGTCGGTGGTGTAGTTGGGCTGCGGATAGTTTGAATCCGTATAGGTGGGATCCCACAGGGCACGCGTCGAGTTCATGCGCACGAATTTCAGTACCTTGGTGCGGGACGGTGGTAACTTACCGGCGCCGCGTCTGAAACGCTTTAGACAGGTGCTGCGCCGTCAATCACCGTAACGCCGTCCGGTGGAATGAACCGGAACTCACCGTCAGTGATGGGCACGTTCTCGTGCATGTCCGAGAAGGTGAAAGTCGTTATTGCGCCGTCCGTTTCCTCGATCCGCAGTATGTGAATCATCCCCGCCGCGTCGACCGTCACACCAATCGATCGCACCCTCTGCTCGATCCCCGGGGTCCCCTGGGAGCGCTCTTCAGCTCGCAGGGGTGGTATGCCCACCGGCGTTCCCCACAACGTGTATCCGGTTTGGCCATCCAGATTCACCAGCGTCACGCTGAGGCCGCGCAGCTCTTTCTCGAGCTCGGTATGCCCCAGCAGAAACCGCAGCGGCGAGCGCAGATCATCCAGCTTCTTCTCCGGAAACCTCGTCGCCTCCGCATCGCCGGGCGTGTAGGAGATGGCATTCGTCCCGTCGAGAATAAACACCTTGCCCGCCGGCATGTCATACGCCCAGCGCATGCGCCCCGGCTTCTCCAGCGTCAATGTCCCGCTCTCGGTGCGGTCCATGCCCATACCCTGGTAGCGCTCCGTGTAACGAGCCTCCAGTGAGTGCAGATGGTTGTAGTGTGCGTCGACCTTCTTCGCGAGCGAAACCGCGCTCGGCGACTGCGCGAACATGTCAGCGGCGACTGCCAGCAACAACAGCGTCGCCCATCGAGCAGCCCACACCATCGCGCCGCCTACTGCAGCAGATCGGTGCAGTTCGTTCCACCCTTCGGATCGAAGCGGATCGCGTTTCCGTCAGTGCAGAAGCCGCGGTCGCCGGTCTTGCCGACCGCATTGGGAACAGCGGTAATCGTGTAGCTGTTGTACTGGTCGACGTTATTGACGGTCGTCTTTGATCCACACGTGATTGTAAAGGTGTAGCCCGCCTTTACGCCGCTGGCGAGATCCTCCGGAATCAGCTGCGCCGCCTCGGGCGAGGGTGCCCCGGAGCCCGTCTTGCCGCCGAGCTCGGCCAGCGTGCAGGCAAACCCGTGTGTTGGGTAGGTGGAGTTGTACGTCCCCTCCTGCGAGTTCAGATCGCGCAGCGACTGGATCGCAGAGGTCTCATTGCTCTTCTTGATGACCTTCTGCATCTCCGGAATCGCCAGTGTCATGAGGATCAGGATCACGGACATGACGATGAGCAGCTCGACCAGCGTAAAGCCAGCCTCTGCTGCAGAAGTCTTCGAGCAAACGTCGGAGTATGAAGATTCAAACCGAATCTCGGATAAAGCGCGCTCGGAACATGCGGTTTGCAAGGCAGGGATCCTCATGATGAATGACAACTCAAAAGTATAGACGTACCGGGTCTCCGCTAGTCATGCAGCGGCATGCAGCTTCCCCGTGACCCAAAAGAGGCACTCAACAGGCTGGGATCAACAGACCAGGTCCGTTCGCTTGATCTCCAGCGACCCCAGGTTGCCGAGCAGCGTCAGCGCCAGCCGCTCCGTCTGGAACAGCTCGCCTGCCAGCCGGCGAATATCTCCAGGGGTCACCCGGTCGACCTCCGCCGTAATCTCTTCGGCCGAGAAGAACCGGCCATGATACATCTGCTGCCGTGCCAGCGAGCTCATGCGCGACGACGAGCTTTCCAGCCCCAGCACCATGTTGCCCTTGATCTGGTCCTTCGCGCGTTTCAGGTCGTCGTCAGCCACCGGCTCGCTCTTCATCCGGTTCAGCTCCGCCAAAGTCAGATCCAACACCTCGCGCGCGCGCTCCACCGCGCAGCCGGCATAGACTGCCACCGATCCGGTATCGCGGAACGGGCTCAGCTCCGAGTAGATCGAGTACGCCAGCCCGCGCTCCTCGCGGATCGACTGAAACAGCCGCGAGCTCATCCCGCCGCCGAGAATCGAGTTCAGCAGGAACGCCGCGTAGCGGTCTTCGTGCGCGACCGGGAGCCCCGGAACCGCCAGGCAAATTTGCACCTGCTCCAGCGACTTCTTGTTCTTCAGCGTGATGTGCGGCTTCACAATTGGCGCATTGCCATGCAGGAGCCGTTGGCCTGAACTCGCTGTCAGCGAGTCGAACGCCGCTTCCACCTGCGCGAGAAACTCGTCATGCTGCAGATTTCCCGCCGCCGCGAAGACCATGTTTGCTGGCGTGAAGCGCTTCGCGTATTCCTCGAGCACGACCTGCTGCGTGAAGCCGGAGACGGTCTTCACCGTTCCGAGGATCGGCCGGCCCAGCGCGTCGTGCGGCCAGAAGTTGCGCGTAAACAGCTCGTGGACGAGGTAGTCCGGGTTGTCCTCGTCCATCTTGATCTCTTCCAGGATCACGCCCCGCTCGCGCACGATGTCGTCCGGCGCAAACGTCGGGTGCAGAACGAGATCCGTCAGCAGATCCAGCGCCGCCGGCACGCTCTCGTCCAGCACCTTGATGGAGAAGCAGACCGTCTCTTTTCCTGTAAAAGCATCGATGTTGCCGCCCAGCGCGTCCGCCTCCCGGGCGAACTGATGGGCGCTCCGGGTCGTGGTGCCTTTGAACACCATGTGCTCTAGAAAGTGAGAGATACCATTCGTGGCGGGGGTCTCATCGCGCGATCCGCCGTCCAGCCAGACACCCATGGAAACCGAGCGGAGATGGGGCATGCGCTCGGTAAGTACAAGCAGCCCGTTGGGGAGCCGGGTGGAGCGGATATCGCGCGTATGGGGTGTGCTGGGTGTCGCGTTCTCGGCGACCGGGACGGAAATAGCCATCCCCTATATTCTTTCACGGGACGGGGTTTTCAACAGCGGGACGGGGGAGTACGCTGTCGGCATGAGCGGTGACGATTGCGTGATTGAAGCAAAGTCAGCGCGGCGCCAGGGTCGGCTATCCGACGCTACGGCGCTGTATGAGGAAGCAGCAGAATCCTTCCAGGCGGAACAACAACCTGCACGTTGGGCCCACGCTCTGCGACACGCCGCCGAGTTCGCCGTCAGAGCAGGGGATTGCGCAACCGGATTGCGTGAGGCACGTGCCGTTCTCGAGTACTACCGAAGTTCACCGCCCAGTACCCTCGAGATGGCAAACGCGCTCCGCGTAGCGGCTTTGGCCGAGATGGCCGCCGGCGAAAGAGACCATGCCGTCTCCCATTGGATTGAAGCTCGCGCGTTGTTTATGGACGCGGGCGTCGCCGATGGGGTCGTCGAGGCTGACCGCCGCGTCGCCGTGCTCGCCGCCGCGTAGCGGGTAATCGCTCATTGGCCATTTGCTGCGTTTTGTCGCGCAGCGGGCGAGGTGTCGTCCTTCGTAAGACGCTTCAGAGGCCCGGATAAAAGTATCCCGGCAACTGAAGAGCCCTCGAGACCTCCTGCCAGAACGCCTCTTGCTGCGCATCTCCCTTTGAATTCGCCTCCAGGATGCGGCGTAGCGCCTCCGTCTCCGCACCAATTCCATAAGTGGCGTTGAGGGTGCGTGCTTCTGCGTACACCGCGGCCGGATCAATGTGATGGTTCATTGGGAAAACAGTATCCTAGAAGGAGTGGAAACGCGTGCTCTTTTCGGGATGACTCTCCCTCAGCTTACGGAGCTGATGAACAGCCTCGGGCAGAAGCCATACCGTGCCCGCCAGATTTGGGAGGCTCTCTACAAACAGCGTGTCGTCAGCGTAGAAGACATGACGACTCTGTCGCAC